>BOKM01000001.1 GCA_016860985.1 Patescibacteria group bacterium
GTCAAATGTTCTTGACAATGTTCTACACGAAGTGCTATAAATGTTCTATGAAAAGATTACACGAAAATCAGAAAAGGTTGCTTGACCTCCTTTTGAAAAATCAAGCATATCCCCTCTCGATTCGTGAGATTCAGGAGGCTTTATCAATATCATCAACCAGCGTTGTTGCACATCATCTAAAGCAATTAGAACGCAAGGGGTATCTTGTGAGAAATCCCGCCAACCCCAGAGATTACAAAATTATAGCTGATCCTCAAGATAGTGACGTGGGGTACGTAAACGTGTATGGTATGGCACAGTGCGGCCCTAACGGTACAATATTAGACGGAAGCCCAATTGAAAGAATTCCTTTCGCAAGAAAACTTATTACATTCCCTTTAGAACAGGTCTTTATTGTCGCTGCAAAAGGTGATTCTATGCAACCAAAGATTAAAGAAAGAGATTTGGTCGTTGCAAAAATGCAATCAGGTGCAGATTCTGGGTCTGTTATTGTTGGTGTTCATAATTCTAAGGTTCTCATTAAGCAGTATCACATTACCAAAGATGGCATTATCCTTACCTCATACAATCCTAAGTACGCGCCAATCCGCGTTGTAAACGAAGAAGACCTAATTATTGAGGGAGTGGTAAAAAGCGTGATTTCGTATTCATAGCCACAAGTAGACATTAACAACTATAGGGTAAAATGCTATAATTCTTGTAGCAACACATTCTGCTTTGAAGGAGCGTTTATGAGTAAGAAGAAAAGTACGAGGAAAGATGTTGTAAAGCCCTGCGGGGGTACCTGTGTGTTTGAACCTTGTGAAGAACCCTGTTGTTTTGAAGAAAATCACAGAGGTCGCTGCAAGTGCGAAAAACATAAACACAAACCGACAACTAGGATTAGTCCTATGTTGATTTTGTTGCTTGTTCTATCCGCAGGAGGGATCAGTATCTTCCGAATTTTCTTGTTCTAAGCAGTAATGTGTCGAGCGGTGCACGTTTTTTTAGTGGTATTCCTACCCTATTGTGCACCGCTCTTCACGCCTTTTCCTTGCTTCATCACCTTTTCACAATGGTTATTTTACAATTCTCGTATGAATAACATTCTGGAACTAACTAACGTCACCAAGGAATACAAAAATGGAAGTAAGGTCCTTGCTGCTGTAAAAGATCTTAATTATTCATTAAAAGAAGGTGAGGATGTAGCAATCGTAGGACCGTCAGGGAGTGGAAAGTCAACACTGTTAAACCTTATTGGTGGTCTTGATCGACCTACCAAAGGGCAAATCGTTATAAATGGACAAGATTTGTCGAAACTAAATGATAAGCAGTTGTCAATATTTAGAAATCAAACAATTGGTTTTGTCTTTCAGTTTTTCAATCTTCAAGAGTACTTGATGGCTTATGAAAATGTAATGATCCCTTTGTTGTTTGCGGGGGTAAATTGGAAAAAGGCGAGAGAGAGAGCAATTTCATTACTTGAAAATGTTGGACTTGCAAACCGTATTGAGTATTACCCGAGACAGCTTTCAGGCGGTGAAATGCAAAGAGTTGCAGTCGCAAGAAGCTTAGCTAATAACCCAAAAATTCTACTTGCAGACGAGCCGACAGCTAATCTAGATAAAGAAAGTGCCCAAAGTGTATTGAAACTATTTAAGGAAATAAATACTAAAGGTGTGAGTCTGATTGTTATTACGCATGATCAAAATGTGAGTAAAGAGTTTTCGCACGTTGTTCAAATTGATAACGGTGAGCTCTCAATTTCTAAATCAAACAAAAAATAATATGATTTCATTTTTTCACTCCCAGAAACTAGCTAACAAGAAACTCTTTTTTTACAAAGGAAGATCGTTATTTGTCGTTGTCCCCATTGCTCTGCTTTTTGCCCTGCTTGTATTTGCTGCTAGTCAGGCAAAGAATATTACCAATATTGCTCACGACGCAATTTTCAGCCCAATTCAAGGACAAAACGAAATTATCGAGTTAACGAAGAGCGCAGGCAATCAAAGAGTGATTGATATACTTAACTCAGCCTCTTCATCGGGGTATTCTCAGACAGATATAGCAACAATTTCGGAGTTAGAGAATGTAGAAAAAGCAAACCTCGTCACTAACCTACCAATTGATATCATTAAGGTTTCTGATTTATTTGCAGAAAAATCATTCACAATTGATAACCTTGCCGGTTTAGATGCAACCTATGCAGCGCTCTACACAAACAATTCATTCGAATACAAAGAAGGCAAACCTATTCCAATTATTTTGAATGCAAACGATTTTGTTGAAGTATACGAAGATTGGGGTGACAAAACGGAAATCGAGATTAAATTTTCGTCTACTTCGAATTCAACTGCGCAAACTCAAGGCCCCATTAAAGCAAGGGCAATTGAGTACGATAGAGATGCATTGATTGGGAAATCTTTTACGGTTTCTTTCGGTGGGTTACAAGAACTGCAGAGCTATAAACAAGAAACTACTTCTTCTGGATTTAAGTACACAAAAAAGAGCGAGAAGGAACTAACAACTGAAGAAAAAAACAGGAAAACTGCAATATCAAAATATTGGGATTATGCAAAAATTTCTAAACCACTAACATTTACATTTATTGTTGCTGGAATTTCGGAAGGCACAGATAAAACAACCGCGTTTGTTCCGCAAGAATTCGCAACAATACTTATGAAAGAATACCTGAGTGTTCCAATAAATGCTCGAACAAAAACATCGATGCCTTCAACCGACTACAATGTCACCTACATTGGATTAGTTTACGACGGTGTAACATTACAAGAAGATGCAACAACATCTATTTTTGCTGGAATACGTAATTCTGTAACAGACCAGGTAAAATCTCAATTTAACACGATAAATAAGCAGATTGCTTCACAAAACAGTCGTATTGCCTCAACTAATCAACAAATAGACCAAGCAAACAGAGAGGCAACACGACCACCAGGAATGCCCCCAGGAACAAGGCGGGTTGATATTAGCAAAATTGGGAGCATAGGTTCACTTGATTCCAACGATATAAAGATAAAGTTTCCTGATGCCTCAACTTCTTACTCAATTCCTGGGCTTGTATTTAAAAAAGATAGAACCACTAACGCTCTGTCTGGCGAATACAAGAGTTTCGATTATACAAAACCTCTGCCATTAGTCAGTAATTCAATATTATTGAAATTGAAAAATACAAGCTCAAGAGAAACAGTAGTAGCCAAACTAAACGAAACTGGCTTCAACTACACCGATTACAGCAAATACAAGCAGTACGAGGTATTAGAAGGTTATATTTCTACAATATTACTTGCTGCATCTGGTTCAGTCGTTGCCATTACTGGCTTGTTCGTACTCATAAATATGGCAAAGTTCGTTTCTGAGAGTAAAAAGGAAATCGGAATATTTAGAGCAATTGGAGGAACTAAAGCTGACATCAGAAAGCTTATCATGAACCAATCCCTTAACTATATTTCTGCGGCTTTAGTTCTTGGCGGTATCACAGGCGTGCTAATAAATTATACTGCTTCAAATAGTATGATGACTTCGGCGCAGAAGTTTATTACAAATACACTTGGAAGCAATCTGATACTAAATGGCAACCTAAATGCGGCACAGTTCCAAGCCCTTGATATTGAAAAAATCGGATTATACGCTGTTGGATTGATTGTGATTTCTCTAATCGTAACACTTATACCAGCGGCTCAGGCAGCGCGAGTTAGCCCTGTCGAAGCTATGAGGGGAGCATCCTAATAATCGCTTTTGGGAGGCAAAGGAATAAACGCACTTGTTCTCATTGCGTAAGCCTTAAAATCTTCTCTGTCTTTATACTTTGCTTCAAGCATTGGAACACCAGAAACATATCGCAAAAGCCAGTTAATAAGCAGCGGGCTAACAATCAATAGAATGTTTCCCGTCACTGCAGCAACTGATATAAAGATCCCCCACCACATCGTTGCTTCACCGAAATAATTTGGATGTCGGGTATACCTCCACAATCCTTGGGTCATAAGCTTCCCTTTATTTTCCGGAATACTGATAAAGTGGCGTAATTGAGCATCCCCTACAACTTCGAAATAATATCCAACGAGCCAAACTAGAATTCCTAATACAAATAACGGCGAAGTCATGTAAAAGTCAGACAAGTTAACGGACATTACTGGTAAGGCGATTATGTATATGAATAACCCTTGTAAAAGAAATATCTGCAGGTAACTTCGCACATAGAAGTATTTCCATGTGTTTCGCCACTCTTGATAACGGTAATCTTCTGGCTTTTTAAGGTTCCTTTTTGCAATATGATACGCAAGTCTTGTTCCCCACAAGGTAACAAGTACATTGACTACCAGTGCAATTTCGCTTTGGCCACCAATATAAAACGATACCCAGGCAACTAGCACAAAGCCTAGTCCCCATGCAATATCGGCGAGATCGTTTCTTTTGAATAACAACGCAATCAAATACCACGTTGTCATATAACCGAGTAAAATGACGGCAAGCAACAGAAAGGGGCTCATAGACCTAACTTTTTAGCAATAAGATAAGAGACTACCGACACAATTGTAGAGAGTGACGTTCCCCAGATAAGATCAACAACTGTAACCAATAGTGGCCACTCTTTAATTGTTGCAAGATTCGTTAAGTCGTAAGTCGCATACGTCATTAGGCCAAATAGTGCACCTGCAAAAACTGCATACGTTAAGCTATTCTTTTCTAGCGCAGGTGTTAGCACAAAAAACACTACGCCCCCGATAAATAGAAAGTAAAACAACAAAGCAGCGACCCAATTTACATTGGTCTTCATTAAGTAGCCAATTTGCTGGCTATAAAAATTCTTTGCCACAAGTCCTAACCAAACCATGTCGATTGCAAAAAAGACAGGTAAGGCGATGAAATATAGTTTGATAAACATAACAAATGATAACATAGACACATCTGTTTACACAGGTGTACAGTAGTGGCATATGGTAAAAAATACTGAGCAAAATGGTGTTACTGCGGGAGTCTTAATTATGAGTGCAGGGATAATTGGTATGGTTACTCCCTCAATGCTCTCATGGGACATGATGAAGGTTGGGTATGGCACAATTGTTTTATCATTTTTCTTTTTTACACTTGGGCTTATAACCTACCTCATTTACAATAGTAGAAGAAAGAAATTTGACCTTATCATGAACGGTAAAGATCTTCTTGCACACTGGGTTTATGATAATGGAGACTACGTCAAAAAAATTGAAAGAACTTACAAGGAAGCTGTTCAACAAAACAAATCTATTTACACCATCATCATTACATTCTTTGCAATTCTCGTTCCATTATTTGCAATATTTGGTTTTAGTTCAACAGCAGACGACGAACGAAATCTATTTCTACTGCTTATGGGCTTTATCATTACAATTATTAGCCTCGCAGCATTTATTTCGGCACCACTGCAACGTCGTGCTGCTTTAAAAAGCCTCCCTGAAGCAATAATCTCAACACATGGACTAATATATCTTGGCAAATTGCATACTTGGGGCTCGCCTTTGTTCTTTCTAGCAGGAGTAGATTTAGGAAAACGAAACAAGGAAGTAATCTTTGCGATTAAGTATTTTACTCGTGTAGGATGGTATAAATACGAGACGTACCAAGTAGCTGTAGAAATCCCACAAGGAAGGGTTGACGAAGCAAAAAGTATTGTTAAAGAGTTACAGCCGTATGTTGGTTTACAATAGCTTCTTAATCATTGGAATCTTTTCTGACATTGCATTGTAACCAGCTGTTATTACTGCTGCTCTTTGCTGAAAGTTACTAATCCAATCCCTTGATTGGAAGGCAGGCTCAATGACCACGTCAGCTGCTTTGCAATTTGCCCGCGCAAGTCCCTTTAGTATCAAATTCATGTAGTTTTGCATTACTGCAACGTTACTCTTTTTATTGTAAGGAACATCACTCTCTGAAAGATTGACCGCAATCACAATATCAGCTCCCATATCCTTAACTATATCAACGGGGACTTGTTGCATCACGCCACCGTCAACCAACTCGCCTAACTCCTTATGCTTAAAAGGAGAAAATAGAATAGGAATTGAGGAGCTAGCCCTCATGGCATCGGCTAAAGAACCATTGGAAATAAGCACTGCGTCGCCTGATTCCTTTTCAGCAGCGACAGCGGTAAAAGGTACGTTGCAATCATCTATGTTTAATTCTCCGACTAAGTTTTTTAGAAGCGAAAGAAAACGATCGCCCTTAATAATCCCGTCACGCAGGTTAATATCGGAGAAAGACTTTATCATCTCCATATAAGGGAGCGTTTCAATAAAGGATTCCAGTTTACTTAAATCAGATTCAACGGCAAAGGCTCCACCAACAATCGCACCTGCACTACAACCAGCAATGTAATCAATAGGAATATTATGTGCTTGTAGTGCCTTTATAGCCCCAATATGTGCAAAACCTCTTGTACCACCACTACCAAGGGCGAGGCCAACCTTTTTTCTAAAACCAAAGAATCCCATATCATCAGTATACACAATAAAGTGAGACAAATAAAAGACTTTACCACCATTAAAACCAAGAAGAATGCTAGTCAATACACTTCACACGAGACCTATAGTATGTTATAATTATGTGTTATTGAGTTCACTCATAACATGGTTCTGAATGTTGGGACCATTACTAGCCCCAATATTTTAGAGCCGGTTCTTTGACAACCGGAAGTCAAATAATTTCCTTGTGAGCATATCAGGTTAAGCTATTCAAGTTAGTTTTCTCTTATATGCTCATGAGGTTTCAACCTTTGAAGTTCACTTCACTGATGTTGAGTAAAATCCCATCCTAATGCGCAGAAGAAAGGAACGGTTCCCAATGATTAGGCGAATCTCCTTAGTAGTGTTCTTCGTTTCGATGTTCGTGCTTGCATCATGCGGCACCCCGCCCGAGGCTTACACCCCCAACATGCTCGCGGTCGCTTTCAGCGATGGTAACGCGACTGTCTATAAGGGGTCAAACTTCGTGTGGGTTGAGAATGTGGGACTCTCGCAGGTATATGGCAACGTGCCGGTAGAGGTCATTACGTTCAAAGCAAACGATGTCATCTGCCTCGCAGTCCTCAACCCAGACTCTGGAACAACGACTGGCGCACCCGATTGCCGCACCGCTGAACTGCAATCCGCGGAAGTTGGGACTCCCATTGTCGAAACTCCTATGGAGATTTTCGATGCTATGTCGCTGGACATGGTATGGAGTACTGATTTTACGGAAAGCGCAAGCGACGCGGGCTTTTTGGCAATTTTCTTTGATGAAGATGGTAACCCCATCGAGAATGAGTCCGTAAGGGCGAAATTCCTCATGCTCAACCGCAACAACGGCATGATTATCACTGAAAAAGGCATCCTCTCTGATACCCCTGGGTACAGCACCTCCGTGTGCGTTTACCTAAACGACCTTGTGAACGAATATGGGCTCAGAGAGTGCATGAAATTGCCAAACTCCAAGTAGGGATAAGATGACTATGGCAGGAGCCTGAGTGAGCGTTTGCTCGGGCTCCTGTTCGGTTGAATTGAATATGTCTACTCTGTAGATTAATCACTTCTTCCATCCTGACTTCCGGTTGTCTTTCCCCTTTTTTATGATTCAGGTGAGAGAATTGCTTTTGCCGTTTGATACGCCTTATCAATGACGGATTCCAAAACAGCAGTATTTACGTCACTCAACTTGTTGATATATAAACAAGAGCCACCAGACTTCTTGCATTTTCCGAGCTGTGGGAGAAATTCATTAACTATCTCGACACTTGGCATAAAATAAAGTGTGAGGTTCTGTTTTCTTGGAGAAAATGCTACTAACGGCCAATCACCTTCTTGCCTGCTTCGCTCAGATTTATAGTGATACTTTCCAAAGCCAACAATACTTGTACCCCACATTTTTGCCTTTTGTTTTGTCACTTTTTCAAACAATTTGAGTAGTTGTTTCGCATCATCTCTTTTTGATTCATCCATAACAGAATCAAGAAAGGCAGAAACAGAGGCATCGTTCGGTAAAGTTTTTAATGTTGACATAAGTAGTGTAACACGTTTAACCCCTTGTTGTGATATTATTTTGTAATGGAACAGAACAAAAAATTCGCACTTGGTGTTGAACGACTCATAAACCCAATTACCGTTGGTACAATGCACTTTTTACAGGGACTAAACAGTTTGCTTCCCCGTAAAATTCAGAACAAGATGATGAATAGTACTTCCGAAAAAGTACCGTACATGGGGTTTGTTGTTGAGCCATATAGTACCTTTCTTTGTTACGAAATTGCAGATGTTGAGGCGGCAAAAGCGCTATTGCCTGATCACTTTGAACTAGTAAAAACCAGTGTGTTTGATAATGATGAACCAAAGTATTACTGTATTTTCGGCTGTATCAATGTGCACACGAGTGCGTTTTGGGGATCAAGAGTCGAGTTTTACATAATTGCCGAAGATACTCGAACAAGATTACTCAGCTGGATTATTGTTGACTACGATACCAATACCATTAGTTATGACAAAAAAAGTGGCTTGCGCGCACCAAACAGCCCAACAGCCGTTATTACAACGAACCATAGGGGGCGCCTTTTTGCAGACATTTTAAACACAAAGGACTCACGCCACCTCTCCTTTGATTACACGCTTACAGACGGAATAATGACTCCACTCGCACAGCGATTGTGGCTCGAAGGGAACTTATCAATTGGCTACGGAAAGATACTTTCAGAAAATGAAGCGGACATTTTTTCGTTAAAGTTTGAACCCTGCGAGGTCGAAAAAGCACTGTATATTGATCCAGCACAGGTGACAGTTAATGCAAACACGTGGTTCCCAGGATTATTTCATGAAAAGCCTGCCGTAGTAGCTTGCTTCCCTTATGCACAACACTTCGTTTCTGATACACCGGGGCACGCAAGTCTACTAAAAGATGAAAAAGAGTTGGAAGAAGCAGTAAAAAGTATTGATTTTACCAAAATATCGAGCTTCTCTGTTGAATTTCTGCTCCCAATGTTTATCGGAGGAATGATATTGTCATTGCTGACAACGATTGTGCTTGTCGCATTGCTGATAATTACGTAAGGTCTTTATACGAAAGCTGTAATGCTCCCATGCTCAGATTCTTTAAAATATCTCGTCATATACTTGGATTATCGAGTATTCTGCGTCTGAACGTACAACCACAAAAAGAAATACGATAAAAGAATTCCAAGAAGTCCCAGCGCAAGTCGACCATACCATTTATCTGGCAAAGAATATCGTTTTGCAACGACCTGCAAGATGCTTGTAATAACCACAGAGGCACCACTGATTATCAGCATGAGCATTCCAACAATATCACCAAAATACCCCCCTGTTTTCGGTACGAGGTAAAGCATATACAGTCCGTATATTGCAGTAATAAGTGGAAAGAAATAGAGTTGCAGATATTTCATCACTCATTGTGCCAAGCTTGTCACCAAAAGGCAAGGTGCGATTCATTGTAAATTAGAGTAAACTCAAGTATGGACACAACACTTATAGAACAATTCTTACTTTCGGCTCGTACAAAAACCTATGCTGGGGCAACAAGAAAATCTGAGGCACTACTTCCTGGCGCTGTGCAATATGAACACGTTGAAGAAAAACTCTCCTACCGCGATACGTACTATTTGGGTAATGGCATTTTTGCAGGCCTCGAAACTGTTTTCCTAGAGGGCAAACCAGTATGGACAATGTCGTACTTTGGAGATTTTTCAAAGATGACAGAGGAGCAAGCAGACGGTATGCTTCGCACTGCACTTCAAGATTTATGGCAGACCACGCGAATGTACACAGTTGTCAAGAAATCGTACCCAACATTCGAATATTCCTGCGAAGGAGATGGTACATTTGAAAAGGTCTCGGGTACTGAACTTATCAAAGTAGCTGGAAACGTAATTTACAATTTTTACTACGCAGGTGGCTTTATTGGTTAGGAATTACTACTTATTCTCAACTTTGATTTCTGGTAACCACACGCCTTTAGGTCGTTCAATCAAAAACGAGACTACTTTTGCGAGTTCTTCGGTAGGAATAAATGTTGCTAGTTTCTCCTCTGCAAAGTTTTCACCAGCTTTATTGAACATTTGTGTGTTAGTTCCGCCTTGGTAAATACCTGCTACACGAATTCCGCTATCAAGCAGATCTTCGCGTAATACTTCGGTAAAACCTCGAACGCCGTACTTTGTTGCCGAATACACAGATTGCCCCGCCTGAGCAGCATATCCGGAGCGTGAAGAAATGTTAACAACAAAACCGTTCTGTGATTTTCGAAGAAGCGGAAGTACCTTTTGCGTCAAGGAAATGAGCCCAGTAAGGTTTGTTGCAATTACGTTTAATAATTCTGATTCAGGAATTTCATCTAATGGCGACTTCTTTTGCCATATACCAGCGTTATTGATAACACCATCTAGCTCCTTCAGCTGCTGACAAAAATCCGAGATTTGTTGAGAATCGCGCAAGTCAACACTAAATACAGACGCTGATAAAGCACCTTCTTTTGCACACATATCTTTAACGAGATTTAATTTTTCGGTATTTCGCGCCAGCAAGAGAAGCTCATGCCCTTTCTTTGCTAATTCGAGTGCGATTGCTTTTCCAATCCCTTCGCTTGCACCGGTTATTAGTACTTTCATTTTTCAAACTCATTTGACTTATTCTCAATTATACGTCACTTATAAAATTTGTTCTTAAAATAGGAACGGCATATAATCGTAAATGCCATATCGCGGTCTTTACGATTCTGAAAAGCAGGATTCCTACAAAATTTCTCGTTCAGGTATTGAATACTTTGTCCAGTGCCCACACTGTTTTTATCTTGAGAAATGCCTTGGTCTTAAACGACCGTCCGGGCCGCCTTTTTCTTTAAACTCTGCGGTAGATCACTTATTAAAAAAGGAATTCGATGCGCATCGAGTAAGACAAGAAGCTCACCCTTTAATGAAAGAGTACGGCATTAATGCGATTCCGTTTTCTCACGAGTCTTTGGATACCTGGCGGAGCAATTTTAAAGGAGTGCAATTTCTCCATCAACGAACTAACTTATACGTTTATGGTGCAGTCGACGACGTGTGGTTAAGTAATTCCGGAAAATTAATTGTCATTGATTATAAATCTACTGCAAAGGATACCGAGGTTTCGCTCGATGCAGAGTGGCAGATGGGCTATAAACGGCAAATGGAAGTATATCAATGGCTTTTGAGGCAGAATGATTTCGAAGTTCAAGATACCGGTTATTTTGTGTACTGTAATGGAAAGAAGGATGCGCAAGCGTTTGATGGTAAACTAGAGTTTTCAATCAAATTAATTCCTTATATCGGAGACTCGTCGTGGGTCGAAGAAATACTTTATCAGATTAAGGATTGCCTCAACTCAAACGCTGTTCCGAAATACACTGATAATTGTGAATGGTGTGCATATCAACATTTATATAGCACTCTATCATGAAGCCTAATCGTATTGAGGCAATCGATTTGTTAAGAGGGCATTTTTTGGTTGCAATGATTGTAGACCATCTAGCATTTATCTTCTCGCCATCGGTGTGGGAATTTTATAACGGAAATGGAAAGCTATGGGTTTCTGCAGCTGAGGGGTTCATCTTCCTTGCTGGATTAATGGTTGGTTATTTATTTGTAGCTGTACCGAAGTATGACTTTGGGCAGGCAACAAGAAAATTACTTTTCCGATCTGTATCGCTATATGCGGTTACGGTAACGGTGACCATAATTACTAGTCTGTTCTTATGGGGAGAAAAACTTCCACTTACCGGAATATTTTCATTGCAACAAACAATGCCCGAAATATTTGAACTAATAGGCGCATCTTTACTTCTTCAGCACAGATACGGATGGGTAAATATACTCACGCTTTACGCTTGCTTATTTTTTATTTCTCCAGTTATCGTTTTTCTCTTGCATCGTAAGCACGTGCTACCCGTTGTAATAATTTCAATCATAATATGGCTCTTATCACAGTTTGGGTTAATACGTGCTTATATGCATGGAATATATGATTTATTTTCATGGCAATTGCTATTTGTCTTGGGGGCAGTTCTCGGTACACATCTCGTTAAGGTGAGAGCAACTTTCTTAGGAATTACTTCCAAAAAATTTGCGCGACTTTCTACGGTAATTCTTACCCTTGTAATCGCCCTACTTAGCGTAAAAATTGGGAACGATATGAATTACTTTGGGATTCAGCCCTTCACGAAAAATGTTCTGGGTGTAGGCAGGTTATTTCTTTTCCCAATTTGGTTAACTGGTACTTATACTATACTTACAATTGCAACAAAAGTTTTACCTAAACAGGTTAAAACTTTCTATCTTTGGTTTGGGCAACATTCACTGCAAATTTACATATTGCACGGTGTAATACTAACAGTTTTGGCAAGTAGTGAGTTACATACTTCTAATTATTGGATAAATACGTTTGCAATTACTGGTGTGCTGCTAGCAACACTGGGCTTGTCTAATTTGTTATCTAGGTTTAAATATCGTAAAGAATGCGACAGTAGAATATAATACATAATGAATTGGTTTATTCTTACCCTTATTTATGTTTTCTTTCTTACCACTGCCTCTGTCATTAACAAGAAATCGTTAAATGCCGAAAAATTAGATGAAATTGTATTTGGGGCTTCTGTTCAGGTCGCTACAAGTATCGTAAGTTTACTACTCGCACTTGCGACAGGTTGGGCATTTACTTTTAATGCAGCTTCTATACCGTTGTTTGTTGGAATGGGTGTTGTTTACTTTTTTGCCGTAAGTATGTATTTTACGGGACTAAGTAAAATTGAACTTTCAACAGTTACCATACTTGAAGCAACTGGAGCAATTTACTCACTACTACTTGGAATATTTCTTTTAGGTGAGTCTTTTACAGCAATGAAGTTGCTGGGTATTGCACTTATCATCGCAGCGGTGTTAATCGTTTCGCTCAGTAAAGAGAAGAAATCATTTTCAAAGTATTCTTTAATAATTTTGGCTGCAATATTCTTTTATGCACTTGGAGCGGTACTCGATAAGCAGTTAAATGCTTTTGGTAACCCCTTAAGCTATCTTACGTTGTCGTTCGCAACTGCAGGGATTTCGATGTTACTCATCTACTTTAAACGAACAAGGGCTGCATTGAACGGAACCTTCAAACTCAAAGTTTTTTGGCAGGGAATAATTACAAATGGAATACTGTATTCTCTCGGCTTCTGGTCACTTTTTGAAGCTTATAATCGAGGAGGTGAAGTATCTAGAATGTTTCCGATTACGCTTTCAATGTCTGTTCTTATCCCTCTCATGGGGATTTTGTTTTTAAAAGAGCGTAATTACCTCCCACGAAAAATAATTGCGATTGTCGTAATGATTGTTGGTCTTTGGATTCTTGGCAACTAATTGATTGTTGTGCTATACAATAAAAGCTAAATTTCAAGATACATTATGAAAAAACTAGGCATACTTCTTCTATTAGTACTTATTGTTGGTGGTGGCGCATATTGGTACTTCACAACATACTCCCCCAAAAAGGCAGACAAAAATACAACGCAGAATAGTAATCTAGTGAAAGATAACAGAAACACAAATACCGTTATGGACGGCGAACTTCTTGATATAGTTTTCTATAAACAAGTGTCTCTTAGTTCGAGTAAATTTTTTTATAACGATGACCCCAGTAGTTCCTCCATTTTCGGAGAAAAGCCGTATGCCTACTTTAATGTCGTTTACAAATCGAGTGGAACCCAAACCGAGGTACTCGAATATTACAAGAACATCTTCACTAAACCGATTGAAAGAGAATATCCTGATTCAGATATGGTAACTGGCTATATCGATGAGTATAAAGTATCTGCAACTCGCTACGAAGCTGACAACACCGTTTACCTTCAGATTCATTTCCCCAGCGAAAAGGTTACAAAGGACTCGATATATTTGAATAAATTTCCCTTAGAACTTAAAGCATCTTCATATCTCGAGGAGCACGAATTGTCCTATGGTGTACTTGAGCAGAACGGTGGCGAAGTTGAGTACACTAAGTACTATACAATTATCGATTCTGGTGACAAAAACCAAGATGGCAAAGACGATATCGATGAATATGATGAAGTACTTACAGATTACAAGGCCACCTATAAATACGAACCTAACTATGTATTTGATGAGAAATTGCAACAGCTAACGTGGGAATATGAAGGCTACAAGGTTACCGTTGCATTTGCTGATTCTCACGATCGCGTGTACGTAATGATGAGAAAGAAATTATAAACTTCTACACCTTCTGACTATCGATTAATTCTTTCAATACTGCTTTTACTTCACTATAAGAAAAACCGCGACCAAGAAGTCGGTTCGTTACTTTTTGTTTTAAGTCGTACGCATCTTTGGCTTTAACTGTTTTTAGCAGTTTTTGGGCAAACACTTTCAATTTCTCGCCTTGATCAGCCGCATTTGTAGGGTCTTCGCTATGTTTTGAAAGTACGTTTGTAATTATTTTTAAGGATACTCCTTTAGCCAGCAATTCAGATTTGATTTTGTTATGTCCTTGCGTTCCAGAAGAAAGCTTATACGTCGCATACCATTCTGCAAAACGTTCGTCTGAAAGCATGCCAAGATCAGTTAGTTTCTCGATTACTTGCTGTGTTTCTTCTTCAGTGTATTTTTTACGATAAACTAAGTAACTTTTTAACTCTGCGATTGATCTCGGGCGCAAGGCAACAAAACGATACGCTCGTTCAAGTAATTTGCCTGAGGCTGCTACTGCTTCGATTTTCTCTTTCTCTTCTTGAGTTAAGACCTTTTCTTTAATGAGCTTAAGCGCGACCATATCATTTTTCGAGATGCCAAGCCAAAACGCACCATTTAGAAATACATTAACCCTTTCAGAATTCCGCTTTGCTTGCGAGATGTTGGTGATGACGTACAACATTATGGAAATACAAGATACAGCCAGTTTACGATTTGTGCGGCAAATAATAAAACAATATAAGGAATAATATATCCATATATTGCATCAATTACGCGAATAGCTACACGGAACAGTTTTGCAAGGATGATCGCCATAACAGGGAAGCATATAAATTCAAGCACAATTGCTCCCATCCAAAAAACGAGCCCCGCCATTGCTACATTTGGGTCATTAAGTTCTGGGAAAAAATACAAAACAGGCTTTAAAAATTGAATACTTAAATATCCAGCGCCAAAAACAAACGAAAAAAACAGATACAATATAAAACTTATAATACCAATCCAGTGGCCAGTTGTAATTTTACGTTTCATATATTATCGTAGTCCTTTCTTATTATGATGTCTATAAAATCTACTCATTTGCCCTTAAGATCTTCTCCATCGGCTTTCCTTTTGCTAGCTCATCAATCAGTTTATCGAGATATCGAATTTGCTGCATCAGTTTGTCTGAAATTTCTTCTACCCGAACGCCACACACTATTCCTGTAATTTTCGAAGAAAGTGGATTAAAATGCGGTGCTTGGTCAAAAAAGGTTCTGAAATCGACTTCTTTGGTAACTTGTTCTTGCAAAGATTGCAACGTGTAACCGGTAAGCCAGCAGATAACCTCATCAACTTCTGCCTGGGTACGCCCTTTGCGCTCTGCTTTTTTAACATATAACGGATACACTCGAGAAAAAGCCATTGAATATATTCTATTTTCTTGCATACAAAGTATACTATGTCTATGATGAAAAATATCAAAAAGATTCTACTTGCACTCGTTGTTGTGCTATTGGCCACAACTGGAGGTTTTCTGATTTACGCAACCGACTACTACAAAGCAGACGAAACAGCCCAACAATTACTACAGTCAAATGCAGCAATAAATGACAACGGCTCACTCGTTACCATAACCCCCACACAACAAACCGAAACCGCTCTCATTTTTTTACCCAGGGGCAAAAGTCGAACATACTGCGTATCTCCCACTTCTTGAAAAGGTGAGCCGAACGTCAAACATCAAGATTTTCCTTGTTCGAATGCCACTTCGCTTTGCAATTTTTAATCAAAACGCTGCAGCACGAATTATGTCTCAAAACCCAGACATTACAAAATGGTACCTTGGCGGGCATTCCCTAGGTGGAGCGATGGCAAGTAGCTTTGCCTCAAATAATCAGGATAAAGTTCAAGGACTCATATTGCTTGGTGCGTATGTGTATGGAAGTTACCCAAAGGAGAAGTCACTGACAATCTATGGAACCTTAAATACTACTGTGTCAGAGAAGGTTGATTACACTGAAAATGTAGTCGCGATTGAGGGCGGTAATCATGCGCAGTTTGGAAATTATGGAAAGCAAAAGGGTGACCAAGAGGCCACCATAACGTCAGTACAGCAACAACAAGCAGCAGTTGAGGCAATTAAGGACTTTCTTTCAAAGGCAGAGTAACGCTCTTCTAGAAAATTCTAGATTGTGCTACCGTAGAATAATGAACAAAAAACTTTTTTGTCAAAGTTGCGGGTATCCAATGGAAGCAGGTTCTGAAAAATGCGGAACAAATGCCGACGGATCCAGAAGCGACAAGTACTGCTCCATGTGCTATATGGATGGAAAGTTTCTCTCTCCTCCAGAAGTCGACACAGCGGAAAAGTTCCAGAAATACTGCATGCAGGAGATGAAAAAAGATGGAATGAACGGCTTAATGGCGTGGTTTTTGACCAGGGGTATCCCAAGGTTGGAACGGTGGAGAAAATAGTCTACAGTTTATTGATAAATTTTCGATACTGCCCTTTTGTCAAAAACACCCGATGTACTGATCTATTTTCAGTATTTCCTGTAAGTGTCGCTGTCGGAGATATTCCGTGCGCAACAACTTTCATTGTGCCTAGGTTAATATCCAAATAGTAGTACTCCTTATTTTTATTCATTCTCGTTTGTATAATCAAAGATGACTTCTATTTTAGTGTACACCTTTTTCGGCTATGCGAAAGCTACTTCAAGAGGTTTGTACAACTACAATGACCAAACAATGCCTTTTGACAAACTTTTTATACCAAACCGTTTTGGAACCAGCAAGCTAATTGAAAAACTGCATCTTTACGATTATGTACTTGGTATTGCAGACCACAATAAGAATGCAACAAAATCAAGATTTGACCCGGTGTATATCAATAAATATTCCAATAGAATGTTAAAAGCTGACAGCCCTGAACAAATTTCGGCAAATCTCAACCTTACACTTCCTGAGACCTTTTATACTTTTGCAGGTACTACAAATGGGCCTTGCAACAGATCTGCCTATCTTTGTATGAACGAGATCACTTTAAAGTGCTTACACACAACATTTGGATTCTTTCACCTACACAAAAAGAGATGGGAGAGTGACCTTGCAACGTTACTTCGTTTGATTACGAGTCATTCGTAGTGCAGAATAATAAACAAGATAACAGTAACTCGCCAAGAGAGTGAGTGGCGCAAACATGAACCGTTCAAAATCTGTTTTCGCAAATACGTTACCGACAGTATTTAGAAGCATTAACAAGGCTAACGAGAAAAAGAGATAGATATAAAACCGGTTTCCAACACCTTTTTCAATTTTGAAAGAAAGTATAAACCAAAGAAGAAGCATTTGAACCGCAATTGAGATAGCCTCAAAGGTATACATTTGTTCGACTGTTTGTAGCTGGCCGCCCCACACATTCACAAAATCAACAAATCGAGTAACAATGAGCGCATGGTATACAAGAGCAATCACATTTATTGAAACAAGAATGGATTTTGCAGTTTTTAGGGTCATCTTTATGGTAACCTATGAATTTATTACACGTAGTTAACTTTTTACCAACTCGGTGAATTTCGGTCAAGGATTGAATTTATTGCAGATACCCAGGAGAAAAGATATAGTGTTTTAATGAAGCGAAAACTAAACGCAAAAGGATATATGGTTATTCTTGCATGTTTTATCTATTCACTAGTCCTTTTCAACGCGCTGGATTTCCATTCTTTTGCATATGCGACACGAATTGCACCTTTCTATTACATTACAGAGTTGCTTGTAATAGTCTACTATATTACAAATGCCGGGACGATGGTTTTCTTAACACCGTTAATTCTTTTACTCGGAGAAAAGGCTTCTGACAAAATTTTCTGCGGAGAGTGTATTGCTCCAATACCTGTAATTACAACTTTTACGACTTTCATATTTTTATCGGCATTTTTGCTTGTCCTCTTTAACAAATGTTTATTCACTGAGCGGGCAAAACCAATAAAAAGTAAAACTAGTAAGACTAAGCGAGTTTCTTAATAAACCGTTGCGCTTTTGTTTCAAAGCCATACTTTTTGTAGAAGCTGTGTGCACGATCTAGTCCATTTTCTGACTCTAGATTTACTTTCACAACATTGTTTTCCTTACACCATTCAAAAAAGGCATCCATGAGTTTGATTGCATTTCCTCCACCTCGGTGAGTTTTTTGCAAAAAGAATTCTTCGACTTCTGCTCTATTCCCGCCATTTCTGAGCATGGGGCATAAATATCCAGTAACGATTCCAATAACTTCGTTTTCAGGGGTCTCGAGTAAAAAGATTGCGTAATCGTCACGAGCGAGTAGCGTTTCAAACACTTTGCTGCCACCGTCTCTGGCGCTTGTTGATTCGCACTGTTCTCCAGTTATCTGTTCCATACAATCCGCTCTAAAATCATCTAAGATTTTGAGAACTGCAGCTTTGTCTTGAATAGTTGCTTTGCGTGTTTGCATGGGGAATTATAACACTTTAGGTATTTCAGATATTCAGAACGATAATAATGATCTATAATTTAATACAATGGAAAACATCAGTATCGTTCAAGCAAATCAAGATGATGCCGAATTACTTCTAGAAATCGAGCAAGCAACCGAATCAATAACATACTCAACGGTTAAGAATATTTCACAGGCGAAATCATATATTAATAGTGCTAAAATTTTATGGCTCTACAAAAACAACGTAGTAATAGGCAAGGTATCATACGTTCTTTCGGAAGATAAGACTGTAGAGATCACTGGGCTTATTATCTTGCCTGCTTACAGAAAAAAGGGGTATGGTAAATACCTTGTTAAGCATGTTATTGCTCTATTTCCCAACGCTAAAATGAAATTAACCGTTCACCCTGAAAATAATTCTGCAATATCTTTATATTACTCACTAGGTTTTACCTCTCAAGATACACTAACTAACCCATATGGCGATGGAGAGCCACGATTGCTAATGATTAGGAATCCAGCAACACACCAGAAGTAACAAGATACTTTTTTAATGTGTTTGCCTTCTTCAGAATTTTGTTTGCAATTTCAGTATCCAGCCCTCTTTTTGTGTGAATTGGGCCATTTACCGCACAATAACAAATAGTTTCGATCATTGCAGCCAAAAATGGTTGATAGTCGGAGTGCGTTGCACCTTCTCCATTATATAAATTCAATGATGCTCCATTGCCTAAAATAGTTAATGTTTTCCCGTTTGAAAGTTTATAAATTCGAGCGAAGTTATCAATGAAATTTAATTCACTTGACTCATCGAATTTGTGGTACGATTGCTTAATCTCATTAGAGGATACAGTTGCAATATACGTGTCCCTTTCAATTTTTGACAGATTATCGTACGTTAGTGCATCCAATCCAGTGCATCCAACAACTAAGACAGGCTTAAACTCTTTTAACAGATAGACCAGATCTTTCGACACGGGGAAACCATCAGATAATGATTCAAAAACTCGGTAGGGTTCAATATCGCAAACATATACCGCCATGCCGTGATTCCTCAAATCCTTCGCAATAACTTTGCCTAATGCTCCGTAACCAACAACTACTGCGATTTGGCTCTGTAAACCTATTTGAGGGATGAGTTCATAGATTCTATTGGTGATGGAGTGACCAATCACGGGGCTCATCAAGTTCTTTATTTCGGAATCGGCTAAGTTTACTACAGTAATGTCCAGATCTTGTCGTGCATTAATTGCGTGCATTCCACCTTTTGTTGTTTCTATAAAACCGCTTGTAATATCCCCGTATTTAGCACCGAACAGGTCGATAACCGTTGTAATCATTAACCCTCCGTCGTCAAAAACGATTACCTTTTTATTCTCTTTTCGGGCTCTCACAAAGTAAGGATTAAGCTCATTAAATACTCTATCTGCTGACTCGGGTAGTATTGTTTCGTCTTCGGTTTTACCTGTTGGCGACACTGACTCAAATGGGCTCAAGACAAAGACGCCAATACCCAACGCCTTAAATGATTCCTCAATTCGATAAATATTTTTACATCTGTCACCCTTAGAGTAATAGACTGTGTTTTCAGGTTTAAGTCCAAGTTTAAACAATTCTTTGAAAACATTAAAGACTGATATTAAGCTATGTTCCCTGAATATTACAATGGCATTGCTTAATACTTGATCGCGGACGTATTCTTCTGAAACCATTTTACTTAGCAAAGGCGTATATTCGTAAAGTTTTTTTTCCTCTTCAGGAGAAAACACCTTACTCATAGTCTCAACGTAAGTATGGAGTTCCTCTACGCCTTCAGTATCAACAATCACCTCCATTCGTTTCAAGCCAGTTTGGTAGTACTCAAGAAATCGTTGGGGAGGCAAAAACTGAAATATAACTCTGATGTTATTTTCACAGGAGACGAAGGAAAGTGAGTTTTTATCATCCTTCTTCGATACTGGTTGTTTTGCAAATGCTTCCATCCACTCCTTTACGGACAAGATGACACGTGCAAAATAATTATCAGATCCGTAAAACTGGTTATGAGTAATCATTGGTAAGGATAGAACTAATTAATCGGGAGGTCAAGAGAAAGAATATCTGGAACCTAAAAATTGATACTGAAGACCCTTTGGTTATAGATAGGACTGACGGGACTTGAAGCAGCCATTACAATAATGCGGAACTGGAAGGTCTGGTACATGGAATGAGACAGTATAAAAAGGATGTCTCAGCGTGTCATTATCCAGATATTACCCTTCTACCAAACGCTCAGGAATGAACATTTCTGCATAAACTGGACCACCATGGCTCTTCATTAGTTTCCCAAGAAGGTATGGATGCAAATACTCTGAAGGAACAATTTGACAGAATGCTTTAATCATTTGGGGATCAATCAATTTCGCATACTTAAAAATAGATAAGACTTTCATTTTTTGCTCAATTTGCTCATTGCTCCCAAAGAAAAACATCTTTGGAATAAAGTTGGTCGAATAGGGAGATCTAAAGTAAATAAGGTTTTCAGCAGAACGACTTGCAATATTGACACACTTTGCAACGACTTCGTGATCAGTATGGTTGTCTTGCGGGAAATGAGTATAGATAGTATCGGGTTTAAACTCTTCAACAAGTTTTTCTAACTCCTTTTTCACTTCCGTTGTATATTTTTCAAGTTCAGAGTCTGGATACTCAGAAAAAGAGTAATCTTTAACTCCCATTAATGTCGCAGCATCTAGAGCTTCCTTTGTCCTGATTTCTTCATATTCTTTTGCTTTTATCCCGCCTCTCGTTACACAGTGAATCTTTACTTTCGCCCCGTTCTTGATTAAATCTTCAATCTTCATTGACATGCTGATTTCAGCATCGTCTGGGTGCGCAACAATAATTAGAACTCGTTTTATCATTTTTAGTAGTTAGTAATCATAAGTTCTGATATAGAGCCTCTACTCGTCCCCTTAGAGTTAATATTCCTATTTGCGCGTACCTTTTTAATAAAGAATTTTTTGTACAGGGATTCAAAAAAGTTATCATTTATATCTGAATTATGTGGGTCAGAGTTGCTAAGTATAAGATTTGCGCCAAGATTATCCATTCGCTTGTAATAATCAGCTAAACGTTTTTGATCTTCGTCCGTGAATCCCTCTTTCGAGTAACTTGTAAAACTTGCTGCCTGCTTTAGTGGACGATATGGAGGATCAAGGTAAATCAAAGTGCCCTTTGTCACATAGTCTTCAGATAGCTGAAAATCTCCACAAAGGATAACAGTCTTTTTCAATGACTTACTTACCTCAAATAGATTCTCCTTATCACAAATTTTTGGGTTCACATATCTTCCAAAAGGTACGTTGAATTCCCCTTTCTTATTTTGTCTAAACAAACCATTAAAGCAAGTTCGATTAAGAAAGATTATCAACACCGTTCTCTCAATCCAATTAGGATTATAATGTGCATAATCTATACCTTTTTGGGTCTCGTTATACAACATTCTCTTCAAATAGAAGAACTTTTCTCTCTCTGTTGAGACAAGACTTAAATACTCCTTCTGAATATTTTCCAATCTCTCGATAACCTCTTTTACATGAAGCTTTATTGTCTTGTACGCTAACACAAGGTCAGGATTAATATCAATTATTACTGACTTACCAATTTCATAATTGTTGTTCAGATAGAAGAAGAAGGAACCACCACCAATAAAAGGCTCAATATATGTGGCAATCTTTTTTGTTTTAGTTACACTATTTGGTAGTCGTGCAATTAGATCATTCATTAACTGCCTTTTGCCACCTGCCCATTTTAGAAAGGGTTTTGAGTTAATCATTTAATTAAATACCTCGCAGAGTTAAGCAATTTAATGCCATTGTATTCATACAGGTCTTTAAACCCAAAGTGCCAAAGATAGTACAAATCCCCTCGCTTCTCAAAAAACAATGTTGTTACCTTCTTGTCTGTATGTTCCTGCCATTGTCGATATGGATAGTAAAGCTGTCTAATAATTTCGTTCGAGGTACTTGAGTTTTTTGCCTCAACAAGCACTACTGAATCTCTTCCTTCATACCCTGCATCGACCTCAGTTTGTACACTTTGAGTTGAAATTGTTTGAGTTCCAACTTTAAATGAAAATTCCGGTGTATATTTGCGTCCTCGAATCGTTAAAACCAAAGTAGGATCTTTAGTAAAGGTTCTAATAATACTCGAAGCGTACGTAAAATCTAAATGCTGCATCTCAGAATTCCCAACTTTTGTAGTCTCAAGGGTAAAATCAAGGATTGATTTATGGATTTCTGGTTCTGAGGTAATATCAGGGATGTCAACGTATCCTTCTCCTTTTATTATTGCATATGTTCCATTTTTTATCGGCAATAAAAACAATCCAAGTTTTCTAAAAATTTGTGGTCTGGAGTCTCTTGTATCCTGTTTACATAGGATCCTAGGCTCAGTAATCCCATCTGAAACAAAATCTTTACAACTCTTTTTTATCTGAGTCGCTGTGATAGTCAGTGGCTCTTTTGAAAAATCATGATTGGTAATTCCAACATCTTCTCCAATCTTATCCCACGCTCTATCTCTTGCTGTCATTACGTATATTGTAATATTTTATTGATAAGGGCATGATATCGGGCTTTCGATACAGAAAGATATTCCTCTGACGTATCTATTCCAATATACTTTCTTTTCAACCTATTTGCAACAATTCCTGTTGTAGAACTACCACAAAACGGGTCTAATACTAAATCGCCTTCGTTAGTGCTTGCAAGGATTACCCTCTTAAGTAGTTCTTCGGGCTTTTGTGTAGGGTGCTTTCCCTGAGCTTTATCACTCATTTTTGGAGTACCAATTGACCAAACGGAACGCATTTGTGTGTTCGGCTTTTTGATAGAATCTTCTTTCCAATCGCCATTTTTCATTTCTTGGTAATTAAACGTGTGCTTAGCTTTTTTCTCTTTTCTCACCCATAAAAGATTCTCATGACTGGCTGTGAAGAATCTGCAGCTAAGGTTTGGTGCTGCATTAGGCTTAAACCATGTAATATCATTTAAAATGTGAAATCCAAGTCGTTGAATTGCATAACCTATTTGATATATAGAATGGTACGTACTGCTGACCCAGAGTGTTCCATTTGGTTTCAAGACGCGCTTACAGGACTCAAGCCATCTCATATGAAAATCGAAATTCTCGCCCAAACTCCTTCCCATATCCCATTCACCTTTTTTGACTGAAACCATTTTTCCATTTTGACAAGTAAAGCTTCCGTCAGAAAGAAAGTACGGAGGATCGGCAAATATCATATCAAACGTATTCTCTTTGTACTCGTTCAATACGTCATTACAATCTCCGTGATGCAATGTGAACGAATTATTCGAATAATACGGAGTCATGAATCCATTTTATAGGATAAATTATGATTTGGGAAATAATTCAAATTAGGAAATATCACTTTTTTTACGTTCCTCCAACTGAAGCACTTCTTCTATTTTGACATATTTCACTTTGTTTACATATAAGTAGGCTAGAAGTTCTACAAGCGAATACGTGACAATATTGTCGTACTTATTAATTCTATCGATTTGTTTTTCATGAGCGGCAATATTTCCAACAATCCTAATACAGTGGGCCAATTTTTTAATTCTTTGTGGCCATTTTGCTAATCCTATCCATTTAGAAAGTGACTTGAATTTTGGTATCTGTACCTTTTGGTCTTTCAGTATTTCTTCAACAATTTTCCGTAACCTAACAGAAAACTGTTCCTGAGATCGTTGTTTCAACCTGAATGTTTCAAGGACTAAGTCTCTAACGTGATGCGGAACAGCCTCATCAATTACGATTTCGACTGGATACAGTTGAAACCAGTCGTCCTTCGTCAGTCTGATCGTTTCGTCTTCAATTGCACCAATATATCCGTCATCTATTGTTTTCAAGATATACCGTGAACATGTTGAACATTTAAGAACACAGGTATGCATGTAATTCTCCCAATAGTCATTTGACGATTTCGGAAGAAAAACATCAGTTATATCAACTACAGTACAAAGAGTTCTATTCCCACAGTTGCTACAAAACGCTAGTTCTTCCATTCTTTATTATACTCTCTGAGTTATTTGTAATAATAATTATCTTGGAACTAGACTTACATCAAGATTCG
This sequence comes from Patescibacteria group bacterium, assembly GCA_016860985.1. Taxonomy (GTDB): domain Bacteria; phylum Patescibacteriota; class Dojkabacteria. Next base: position 24,799 of record BOKM01000001.1, read on the forward strand.
CGGTACTTGTGGTGTATGGAAAACACAATAAAAGTACCTGACTTGCGCTACTGCCTCTATGCTCGAAAATCCTCCGAGTCGGACGAAAAGCAGGCGATGAGTATAGACAGCCAACTTCACGAAATGAGTGATCTAGCAAAGCGAGATAATATAAACATTGTCGATATTATTACAGAAAGCCATTCTGCTAAAGAAACTGGCCAACGACCACAGTTTAACCTTATGGTTGAAGGAATTAGTAGTGGAAAGTATAACGGCATCATAACGTGGGCTCCAGATAGAATTTCAAGAAATGCAGGCGACCTTGGACGGATAGTCGATTTAATGGATCAAGGGAAGCTTTCTCTAATCAAAACACATTCTCAAACCTTTACAAACAACCCTAATGAGAAGTTCCTATTAATGATACTCTGCTCACAAGCAAAACTGGAAAACGACAATAGGGGAATAAACGTAAAGCGTGGACTAAAGAGTAAATGTCAGACAGGGGTAAGACCAACAATGCCACCTCTCGGATATATTAATATCATGAGAGCAAATAGAATCTCAACTGTAATACTTGATCCCGAAAAATCCCCAATAATTAAACAAATGTTCGTATATGTCGCGGACAAAGGACTTTCAGGAAGAACCATCCGAAAATGGCTAAGAAAAATTGGATTCAAATCAAGAACAGGAAAAGACCTCGTTTTAAGTCTAATCTACAAAATGCTCAGAAATCCCTTTTATTATGGATATTTTAAATACGGTGAGAAAATATACAAAGGTTCACATGAACCTCTCATATCCAAACAAGTATTTGATAAGGTACAAATACAGTTGCAAACAACACCACGACAGTGGAATAAACAGCTCTACCCTTTCAAGAAAATTTGCAAATGTGGAAGTTGTGGTAGTAGTATAACTGCAGAAACTAAGTTTCGAGTAGTTCAGAATGGGGATGTACATCCTCATATCTATTATCACTGCAATAGAATAAATGACTACGATTGTCATGAACCTTATATAACTGAAGCTGAACTCATACAGCAACTTGTTGCTCTTATGCCGCAAATCAAACTCGACAAAGAATACATTTGGAACCTATTCCAAGACGAAATCAAACGATTAAATCATCTACAACAAATAATGAATCTGAAAAACAGCGTAGCTTTTGAAACAACTCCACATAGGAACATGTCCAAATCCATAAGTGCGATTAGTGAAAGAGAAACAGAAATGATCAAAGATTACTTCTTACACATTCTGCAGTATGGAACACCGGAAGAAAGGCAGAATGTATTAACAGGAGTTAAGTCAATCTTTATCCTAAAAGAACGGGAGCTTCGTCTTAAAGGTCAGATTAACGCTTTATGACAATTTGTTGGAACATATCATCAGTATCATCTTTCCATTGCCCCGACCACGATAGTTTTAGCTCAATTAGCGAAGGACTAGCATTTTTTGCGTAAACACAAATCTTTAATTTGTAATCACCAGGAGTTAAACAATCCTTTTGGGCAAAAACTATATCCTTACTTTCCAAAAAAAACATAGTCTTCTCTTTTTCTTCCGAAGAGTATCCCCTGTACTTTGAGGATGGCTTACACGTAGCAGGATTTGCAATCGAACCAATATCAACAAAAAACATATTTCCCGACTGAATTGTCAGTACTCGTATCTCTTGATTATACTTTGCCGACCAGTTAAGAATTATTGGGGTAAAATTCTTTTCTTCAATAAAATCTCCTGAGCTATCTTTTTTAGAAATGCTTTCTAGGTATGTACTGCAATCTTCAGCTGCAAGCTTTCCTTCATTTTTTACCGCGATTCTGAAGAAATATACATCGATTCCTAAATCTGTTGTAGTTTTATGACAGAAGGGACTACCAAGTTTGAATAGGATTTTATTTTTTGGGGAGCGAAAAGTGTATTTGAAATGTTCCGACATAAGTGGGCCGATAAATGCGACGAGTAGCGCAATAAGGCCAATTGCTATCTGTATGTAATCCGAAACAGATAACATTGATACTACTGCAGGAACTAATGTTGGTGTCATCATTAATTGTACATTCTTTCCGACATACATACCAGAATTGTACTGGCATGTACTTTGCGTTCCAAAGCTTAGAACCAAGGAGTATTTATTTTTGCAATTTTTAGATGATTTTGCGTATTACAGGACTACGTTGACACTTTTCCAATTTGGGGTATCCGTAAGTAATGGTAAGTTGGACATTTCCAGATAGGACTGACGGGACTTGAAGCAACCGTTGCAAAAATGCGGAGCATGTGGGTCTGGCACCGTACAATGGCTGGTTGGTAGAAAAAATGAGACAAAAGAGACAGTATAAAAAGGAAAATGATTTGTCTCAATCTAGAAAAATTGCTTATCACTTATCCACACAATCTGATGAATTTCTGTTATAATCCACAGCAATATGTAACAATACTATTGCACATGATTCAACCTACAAAGTCTTGGAATAATCCAAATCAACATTATAAGGATGCGCTGACTACTCCTTGGTATAAAGTCTTGACTGGCCTACAAAGCGATTTCGTTAATGCGACAGTTTCATTTTATAAAGAAATTGGTTATGATTTTACCCTTCTTCCGATAACTACAGGTGCTATTTCTAGCCCTATGGGGTTAGGAAGTGACTCGTCACCGGTTCAAGTGAATATTGGAGGTGTCGAGACATATCTTGCCGATTCAATGCAATTCATGCTTGAGTATGCATGCAGAGTTAGAAAAAATGGATGCTATTATTTGGCACCATCGTTTAGAGGAGAACTTGCAGATGCAAGACACTTATGCCAATTTTATCATTCAGAAGCAGAAATAGAAGGTACGATTACGGATGTAATGTCACTTGTAGAGAGATACGTAAAGTACCTTGCACAGTGGTATAAAGATCATAGCAAAAATGAACTATTAACTGTAACTGATAATATTTCACATCTGGATACACTTATCAATATTGAAAAGATCCCAACAGTCACTTTCGCTGAAGCAGTCGATATCCTTGAAAACAATAGCGAATACATTCAAAATCATGGTATTTACCGAACAATTAACCATGCAGGCGAAAAGAAATTAATTGAGAAATATGGCGGATTTGTCTGGTTAACCCATTTTGATCATCTTGCAGTTCCATTCTATCAGAAGAATACTGATGACACATTTACGACTGCAATTAACGCAGATCTGCTTATGGGAATCGGAGAAACAGTTGGCTCTGGTGAGCGACACTTCTCAAGAAGAGAAACAGAGAAAGCACTTGATTTTCATAAGGTGAGTAGAGATCATTACGAATGGTATTTAACAATGAAGGAACTTGTACCAATGCAAACATCAGGCTTCGGACTTGGAGTTGAAAGATTCTTGTTATGGTTAACTAATCAAAATGATATTAGAGATATGCAATTAGTACCAAGATTTAATGGAGAAAAGGAGATACTATGAAAAAATATACAGTAGAAGAAATAACAAAAATTAATTACACAGATTTTATCTCTTTGATTAAGGAAACGAATCGTTGCCCTGGAGGTAAAGACACAATTCGAAAGATAGTGCAGAATACTTTCATCGACGAAAACAGTAGGGTTCTCGATGTTGGTTCAAATACAGGATTCACGTCTTTAGAACTTTCCCACATTTCAAAAGCAAAAATTTCGGGAATTGATGTTTCAGAAGCATGCGTAAATACTGCTAATGCACTGCTGGCAACAGATATCGAAGAAGTGAGAAAAAGAGTCGATTTCCAAGTTGGTAGTGCATACGAGATTCCTTTCGAAAATGATACATTCGATCTTGTTGTAACTGGTGGTGCGACGTCATTTATGGATAAGAAACAACAGGCAATTTCAGAGTATAAACGAGTACTAAAACCATGGGGGTTTTTGAGTGCAACTCAATTATTCTATACAACAAAACCACCCCAAGCTGTGGTTGATGCAGTTTCGAATGCAATTGGCGTCACGATAAATCCATGGTTGGAACAAGACTGGAAAAATGTATTCTTAGAAACCCAAGAAAGTGGAGTACTTGAGCTGTATTATTATGAAAAGAACGAACTACAATCAAGGCCAGCTGACGTTATTGAAGAATACATGGAATACTTTATGGCGAAAGATCACCTAAAAGAATATTCTGAGGATGTTCGTAATGCGATTAGGAAAAAGTGGAAAATGTACATTGATGTATTCAATGAAAATCACAAGTATCTTGGTTACTTTATTTCATTATTCAGAAAAACTCAGTATCCAGAGGAGCCTGAATTATTTATAAGAAAATGATTCAGTGAAAGACCGTAACCAAAAATCCAAAAAAGGACAGAGTAAATCGGGAAAGCCCTTAGAGAAAGCAGACACATTGTTTATAGATAAACATGAAAGGGATACATTTTTACCGTTGCTGAGATATCTGTATGGGATCGAATTCCAAGACAAAATAGAGTTTGTGTCGTCATTATCTCTTACCTCACGAAAGTGTTTAATTTTCGATAATGAAGGGGTTAAGTATTTTCTTAAGCGTAAACCAGAGTATTCATTACAAGAACCATTGAGAACAAGAGCTATAAGGCTTCAGTCTCTACTTGCGACAAAAGTTCCCTTTATTCCCCAAATCATATTTACAAAGACAGATAATCAACCACTGGGTGTTATTAATAGTAGTCATTATCTGCTTACTAAATATGTAGATGGTCAAATATTTGGAGGTCGGATTGAACAGTCAATTACGGGTGCATCAAAACTAGGGTTGATGCATAAAATTGCGAATCAAAATCTTGCAGAGGAGTCTTCGCCTGTTGACTCAAATGAGTCAGTTAAAACATTTATCGGTTACGCCGAGAAAATGAGTTTTTCTGATGCAAAATTGCAGAATGAAGTACTTGATAAAATAAGAAAGAAAGTACAGACATTAAAATCCGAGAATAAGGGAAAAATGAGTTGGATTCACTCGGATTTCGCTCCATTTAATCTTGTATTTTCCGGTGACGAGGTCGTTGCCGTTAATGATTTTGACAATGCAACGTTTGGTAACATATCTAAAGATGTTGCAGAATGCATTATTTCATTTGCAGATATTAACTATAATGGGGCGACGTCGTTTCTTAACAAGGTGATCAGAACCTCAATTGATGAACGCTCTATGGCTAGATTGCTTGAGGCATATATGAATACATCTGAAAGTTCAATTAGTGATTTAACAGATTTACCAAATGAAATGAGTTTAATGTGGTTAAAATTGATGGTCCTAGGATTGCTTAGAGGTGATTTCGCATTAGAGGATGTTAATGTGGTACTGAATCACGCAGATGATCTTAATGTGGTAGGAAATGAATTACTACACTCTCTAAAATAGTATGCGAGAACTTATCTATCCAACGAAGATGAGAGCAGGTCAAAAGCTAGGTGTTTTTGCATCTTCAAGTCCCGCCTTATCATTCCCAAATGCAAATGATTCATACAAGTATATTAATGCAAAAGGCGTAAACGTTTTTGAGCACAAACAATGCAGAATAAAGAACAGACACACTGCAGGAACGGTGGTTGACAGAGTATCGGCAATTAATGACTTACTGCTCGATAATTCAATTGGTATTCTCATGGCTTATTGGGGAGGTACAAATACCAATGATTTATTAAAGTATCTTGATTATGAGTTATTTGCTAGATATCCCAAAATAATTATTGGATATTCTGATACAACGGCATTACTTCAGGCAATAACATCAAAGACAGGATTAGTCACTTTTATGGGGCCAGCCGCAATTACGTTTATTAAACCTGAACCCTTTGAGTATTCTTGGAGTTACTTTTATAAAATGTGTATTGCACCTGAGGATGAGGTTGTTATTGAAGATTCGCCAGTTTTTGCAGATGACGAATACTTTCTTCGAGAAGATAGTAATCACCGAATAATTCGACCAAATTCTGGTCGCCAAGTTTTTAAAGATGGAAATTTCAAAGGGGCGTGCATTGCTAGCAATCTCGAGACTTTATTGGCGTTAGCCGGTACTGAATATTTTCCAAATCTCGAAGGGAAAGCCCTTTTTATTGAGGAAAGTGAAGAAGAAAATCTATCAACGGTAAATAGAAATTTTAGGCAATTATCGCAGGTCGATGGCTTCGATAAGTTGAGTGCTTTGTTGATAGGAAGGTTTTGCGAAAAGAGTGGATTTTCTGATCAAGATTCTGTCGAAATGATGTTAGAAGATACTCTAGTAAACACAAACTTTCCTGTTATCTATAATCTTGATTTCGGCCATTCTGATCCATTATTCACTATTCCCAATGGTGGTAGCGTTATTATTGATACAAAACAGAAAGTTTTACAATTTTCAAAAGCTGTCGTCTAATAACGATTGTCGACTGGTGTTGCCTCATAAAGATACCAATCTGCGTCAAACTGGTCTGATATCAATAAGTCTCCTCTTTCATTCAAAAGATGTACGTTTGAATGTTCTCCATCTACTAATAACCAATGTCCATTAAAGTGTAAACTGTCCTGTAACCAAACAGTCTTGATTGAGACTTTATTTTCAAGAATAAATTTACCAGACGCAATCTTCCCGTAATATGCTTCACCCCTCGCAGTATCAGAAAAACTTATTCTTTTATCTGCATATACTCTAACTGAATGTGGCCTTTTAAGATCGCTCATTATTGGAGTAATTTCACCTGTCGTTTTGTTGATAGTATTAAGCGTTCCTTGCATGAATAAAGTTACTAATATGGTATTGTCGTCGTATTCTGCGGCTGCATTCGGATGTGCTGTATGTAACCACGTATCATATTCTACATACCTGTGATCAATATCCTTGCTCAAGGTACGATTAATTCCGAAGGCATCAGTCATGAAACCGTGATCCATGGCCCACCATTGCCAAAGTACCTCTTTCCCATTCTCTGATAGTTCAAATATAGCATCAACCCCAGCAGAAGTAAGTAAAAATCCTTTTTTAGTTTTGCGCATAGAGTGTAAAGCATTAAAGGATTTTAGAGATGACAGTTCAGTGCTTTTAGTAAGATCAAGAGAATGAATTCCAATTGAGTGATGTGATGCGCTCAAAATGCCATTATCGGTAACCATAATTCCATGTAGGAAATCCGATTGCGCAGTCGCTACAATGGTACCTTCCTTGTTAATCTTTGCTATTAATCCTGCATATGGATTGTCAATTTCTGGTATATTCCACTCTTTTATGCTTGGACGAACTCGTTCTTGGTTCTTTTCTCTGGCCCAACGTTCCTTTCTTTTTCCAAGATCTCGATATGTAACGGACAAAAAATATTCAGGCATACTAGAAGAACTGTCATATACAGTACGAACGAGAGGGAATTTACTCATTTTACTTTGTAATCTTTAATCTGATTGCTTCAGCTTTTTCCATACTTGCGAGAATCCAAGGTGGAGTATTTGGATTTGATTTGATTTCTTCAAATGTCATCCAAGATACTTCATCAACTTCATCCTCTATCATTGCCGATGGATCACCTGATTTGTATTCTGCAATAAAGACAATATCAATGACATGGTTGCCTTTAGCACTTACAAACATCTTGCTTTCTACATATTCGAGCTTTTCTTGAACTTGTACGTTAACTTCTTCCAAGATTTCTCGTTTTACACCAAATTCTAGTGTATCAGTAAGTGCGTCTGAATAATCAACTTTTCCGCCAACCATAGAAAGAGTACCACCTGCATGATCTTCTTTTTTTGATCGTAAAATCATGAGCCATTTATTATTTTGAAAAATAGCTGCTTCAACATTTACTATAAATTTTGGAGGTTCCATAGCACTGATTATAGCATAAAATTATTGATAAATAGGTTTGGGAGTATAAGGACTTTAGAGTACAATATTCTATATGATATATTCAAAAGAAGATCAAGAATTGATCCAAAAAGCAATTAGTTTCTTAGTTGAGAACTTCAATAAATCAGGTAACAACAATAAGCCTGTTATCCTTCATAGCATTCGGCTTGCGATGCGCCTTTACGACAAAGGGAAAAAGGCATCAGTAGTTGTTGGAGCTCTTCTGCACGATTTGTTGGAAGATACACAGGTTACATTGTCTAACATTACGTCGAAATTCGGTATTGTACATAGTTCTTTTAACGCTTGTAGCTCATTTTCCACTCGTTTTACAAAAACCTCTATCTCCATATATTCATTATACAGTGATTTATAATAGTATTATCCTAAGCTAATCTGAATTCCAACATGCGCCCAAGTCCTTATTGGTGTAGATGATTGGGATTCAGTAATACAGGCCGATTTAAACCTGACGTTTGACATTGGCAAGCTGCCTAAATTTATCTTAGAGTAGCTAGAGTATATTCCCATAGTAATTGTTGTATAATTCTTATATGTGGAAACTTCTTAAGAATTGGCGTGAAGTTCTAATTAAGTCCGACTTCGAGGTAAACCAAAAACTAAAACACTTGCTAGAAACAACCACAGGTTCGATTCTTGTAAGTGGGGACAGAGGTGTAGGCAAAACACATATTATTCAAACCATCTCAAGGGAAAAGTCAGATTCAATGATATTTATTTGGCTAAATACAATAAAGATAAACGCAGTAAGTGAAAAGGGAACCAATTTGCCAGACCAAGTTGAAAGCCTGAACATTCTATTTATATTGAAATTTCTTATTGAGGAACTTTCCTCTTTAGGCTTGCCGGAACAAAAAATCTTAAAGAGCATAAAAAAAGATTTATATATTACTGAAAAAGCTATCACCTCAGATTCTAAACTTAGTGTAAACAACTCTGGGGCAGAGGTCGGTTATCGACAGTCAGTAAACGAAAAATGGCAAGGATACACTACAGCACAACTATCTTCAACACTTGCGAATTACTTAGTTGATGTAAAGGGTCATATAGGTATGACTGGCTTTGAGAAGATTATGCACGCTTTTGGTTCTGTCGGGATTGGAATCGGAAACGCGTTCCAAAAGTTTTTCAATAAACGAACTGAGCGAATTGTCTTTGTATTCGATGAACTTGATGATATTGGTGACATTAATTTGCTACTTGACCTAATTAAAAAGTTCAAAAATCTTTTCATGAGATCTGGCATTAGCTTTTTATTTATTACCTCTTCGAATGTATATGAGACTGTGACAAACCTAGAATCAGCTTTTACCTCAGGACAAGAAGACAAATATCGAACAATATTTTCAGACATAGTTTACATTCGTAGATATACTATATCCACGTTGACCAAACATATCAGCAATCTGACTTTAGTTAAGTCAGATAATTTTGATGCTTTGTCCACATATTTAGCAATTGAGGCTAAAGGAAATATCTATAATTTGAGACGTACAATAGCAGCAAGAGAAGTTTTTGATGGAGACGAAATAGTACTCAGACATTCAGATATTGATAAGAAATCGGTAAGTGTAGTAAATTATGCATTTAGAATCGGAGAATTACTAATAGAAAAGTGTGGATTTGAGCAATATATCGAAGATCTGTTATATATGACGCTTTATGAATATACCTCCGATCTTCTGCTTTATTTGTCAGGCACAAGGCAAGAAAGTAGAAAGACACGCTTTGAACTGTATCAGAAAAACACTAGTTATACGAAGTCAAAAAAGAATTTAATAGAAAAATTTATTAACGAATTTTTTGAAACACTATCTGTAATCATTACATCGCAACCAAACGGAATTAACTTTGGTGAGGAATCCCAAACTATTTCGTGGGAGGATGTAAAAGAAAAAATTGACAGCAATATTGACGTGTTGGATCTTTTATGGTCAATTACTCCAAGCCATCGTCGTTTCTACGAGAAGTACCTAAGTGTCACTGAGATGGTAAAAATTGTATTCAAGCAAGATGATATCCTAAAATCTTCTCAATTAAGGGAACACGAAATGATTAATGATGAAACTTCGCTAGAAATCAAGAATGCACTTGAGCAGGCAACACTTACAGTACGTAAAGGATCTTCTTCTGTGACAGAGAGGGGAACGGCAATTCTCACTGATATTGAAAACAAGATAAATAAGTATTGGGATTTTTCAAAAGGTATTCTGCTAAGAAAGGATACAGACGGAATCGAGTATAATCGAACTGAGCATACTGTCAAATTTAATCAGCAAAATGCGATTACATCTTCACCAACAACCAGATTGTATACTCACCTACTTGAAGGTTCATATAAAAGCAAATTTGACATAGAATATACGGTGAAGACATCCTACAACAAGTCAACTGTTGATGTTCTACTCTATTTTGCTGAGCAATATACCGGGACAGCGTCAGACGCATACTATATTGTAAGAATTACTGCACAAGATCCACCTTCAGAATTTAATAGAGCTGGAATTTTGCTTAAGGATTCCAATATTGAGTATGATAAAGCTTGGTATCTCATTAACCAACCAGTTAAAGTCAAGGCAATTGGTTTAAACGAACCCTATACCATAAGAATAAAACTTGATAAAGGAATAATAACATTATATTTAAAGAAACAATCGAAAGAAAAGTACACATCAACTGATACTGTAGAATCGTATCAAGTAAATCAAGAAAGTAGTTTTAGTCATATCATCACGACAAGTCAAGGACATCCAATAGAGATTTTAAATATAATAAAGAAGGAATAGGACGTCTTCTTCGTGAATATTGCGGTTATCTTAAAGGTAAAATCCTCCATGGTGTATAATAAATGTATTGATGCTTTTCGCATTAATCATATTCACGGAAATTCGATATCATTCAAAAAATATTCATAGAAATTTAAGGAAATTCAAAAAAATATTCATGGGCATTCAAAGTGTTTGTGTGTAACGCGCAAATACAATTGTATAATTTTTTACTAACAATTTAATGGACAATTCACTAACCATCGTCAATGTTTTAATTGACGACTTAATTAGTGCCGACTACAATCCTCGCAAGTGGGATCAGAAGGCTTTAAACGACCTAAGAGCGAGCATTAAGAAGTTCGGTCTGGTTGACCCTGCTCTAGTAAATGGTGCAACCAATCGCAAAAACATTGTCATTGGTGGCCACATGCGTATTGCAGCAGCAAAATCACTAGGTATTACCGAAATGCCTGTTGTTTATCTAAACATTCCTGATTTAGAGAAGGAAAAGGAGCTTAATCTTAGACTGAATAAAAATCAGGGAGAGTTTGATTTCAAACTACTTGCACACTTTGCAGAAGATTTTCTTACTGACATTGGTTTCAATTCAGAAGAGATGGACTCCATCTTTGATTGGGAAGACGATACACCTGAAGTATTCGATCTTCAAAAGGAACTTGAGAAACTCAACATCAGTAAAATTGAGATAGAAAAGGGAGATGTCTGGCAACTTGGAGAGAATCGATTAATGTGTGGTGACTCCACAATTCAAGAAGATATTCAAAAGCTACTTAATAACGAGAAAGCTGACATGGTTATGACTGACCCACCGTATATTCTTGATTACTTGCATGGGAAAACTAAGCACGGTAAAGCGACAGAAGGATTCGGTTATAAACGAGACAGAAAGTATTTAGAAACAGATTCCATACCTGAAAACTTCACAGAACTGTGGATGAAGAATATCTCAGAAGTAGCCAAAGAGAACTTTCATATAATTGTCTATGAAAATTGGAAAAACATTAGGACTATTTGGGCAGAGATGGAAAAGTACTGGAAAGTTAAGAATATGATTGTCTGGCATCTACCTAACCGCAACCAAAGTTTTGCAGCAAAGTACAAATTCTTTTCTAAACATGATATTGCTATGGTTGGCTCTTCTTATACCGAAGAGGCCTTTAATCTTGAAATGGAGGAGAAACTCCTACAAAACGAGTATGAGACTGCACTCTATGCAATATCAGGTAAACCACATTGGGAAGGCTACGAAAAAGGTAAGAAGATTCAGCCAACTGACTTTCTTGAATACAATGCTTCAGACGAGAAACATTCGGGTCAAGGAATTGTCTTTGGTACAAAACCTATTGAGATCCTAATTCCATATATCAAAGTACTTACTAAGCGTGAAGATTTAGTAGTAGAACCATTTGGTGGAAGTGGATCTACACTTATTGCGTGTCAAAAACTAAAAAGGAGATGTTTTATCATGGAAAAATCGCCAGTATATGCTGAGGTCATTCGCAACCGATGGGAGAAACTCACTAAACTTAAAGCTACGAAGATAGTGTGAAAATTTCTTTAAAGAAACAGGTTCTTGAACAACTTAAGAAGACTCCGATAATTCAAGTAACCTGCGAAAAACTAGGAATAGCACGTGCTACCTTCTATCGATGGAAACAACGTGACCAGAAGTTCTCAACTTCGGTAGACAAGGCTTTACTTGAAGGCTCACTGCTGATTAACGATATGGCTGAGAGTCAACTCATTACGCAAATCAAGAATGCTAACATGACTGCAATTATCTTCTGGCTTAAGTACCACCATAGAGGATATACAAAAGAAGTTCTGGCTACTCTACCAAATCAGCCGACAAAAATTAAGGTGGAGATTATAAGAAGTAAATCTGATCTTGAGAATTCGGATAAGAAGGAAGTTCGTAAAGTAAGTTGATCTGCTAGATTTCTTGACGCGAAAAGAATAAAATTACATCACATGAGTGCTATCGAAAAATATATTGAAGAAGTAATAAAGACTTATAAGACTGGGCATGCACGCGAGCATGCATATAGACCTGCGCTAGAGACTCTTATTGAAGAGATAAATCCCAATATAAATGCAGTAAACGACCCTAAACAGCAAAAGGTGGGTGCCCCTGATTTCGTATTGCTTAAGGGGAAAACACCAATTGGTTACATTGAAGCAAAAGACATTGATGTAAATCTGGAGAGCGAATTCAAAACAAAGAATCAATTTAATCGATATAAGTCTTCACTCAACAATATTTGTTTTACTAATTGTCTGGATTTTCATTTCTATGTAAATGGAGAAGCAATCTCGAGAGTCAGTGTTGGAAAACTGGAAGCTGGAAAAATATCAATACTCACTGAAAACCTTCCTTTACTTGAAAGCTTGCTTGTCAATTTTACGACACTGAAGTCAATCTCAATTCGTAGTCCAAAAGAACTAGCATTCTTAATGGCTGAGAAGGCTAAAATGCTCAAAAATGTAGTCTACTTATCGCTAAAAGAGGGATCTGAAGTGAAGGGACAGGTAGAACAACAATATGAAGTTTTTAAACAGATGTTAATCCACGACCTTTCATTGGAGCAATATGCTGATATATATGCCCAAACAGTCGCATATGGGATGTTTGCTGCGCGCTTCCATGATAAATCTCTTGATACATTTACAAGAGATGAGGCAAATAACTTATTGCCAAAATCAAATCCTTTTCTGAGAAATTTCTTTCAAACGATTGCTGGATACAATATCGATGAGCGTATTGTATGGATAGTTGATGATCTTGCAGAACTTTTCAATCACGTAAATGTCCGCGAATTGCTTGAAAATTTTGGAAAGGATACGAAAAGGAGCGATGTAATTGTCCATTTTTATGAAACTTTTCTTTCCGAATATGATGCAAAGATGCGCAAAGCCAGAGGTGTCTATTACACACCAGAGCCAGTCGTTGATTTCATTGTGAGAGCCGTTGATGATATTTTAAAAACTGAGTTTGGCATAACTGATGGCCTTGCTGATACAAGTAAAATTGACGTTGAAAAGGAAGTTCAGGGATTAAAGAAAAAGCAGAAGGTAAAGGAACATCGTGTCCAAGTACTTGACCCCGCAACTGGAACAGGTACATTTTTAGATCACGTTATCAAACATATCTACAACACAAAATTTAAAGGACAACAAGGTATTTGGCAAGGTTATGTTGATGAGCACCTACTACCTAGGCTACATGGATTTGAAATTCTCATGGCAAGTTATTCAATGGCACATCTTAAACTTGATATTACTCTTGCAGAGACTGGCTATGATTCATCTAAAGGGCAAGGGAAGCGTTTAGGTGTATACCTCACAAACTCACTCGAAGAGCCCGAAGCACATCAAAAAGACCTGTTTTCTCAATGGCTAACGACTGAAAGTATGGAAGCAAACGAGGTGAAGAAGGAAAAGCCAATTATGGTGGTTATGGGAAATCCGCCTTATAGCGGTGAGAGTTCAAACAAAGGCAAATGGATTATGGATTTAATGGAAGACTACAAATTTGAACCAGGAGGCCAAGAAAAGTTAAACGAACGAAATCCCAAGTGGATCAATGATGATTATGTGAAGTTTATTAGATTTGCGCAACATTATATCGAAAAAAATGGCGAGGGAATACTTGCATTTATTAATCCTCATGGCTTTTTAGATAATCCTACGTTCAGGGGAATGCGATGGAAGTTGTTATCTGTTTTCGACAAGATATATACTATTGATCTACACGGGAATACAAAAAAGAAGGAACTTACGCCCGATGGATCCAAGGACGAGAATGTGTTTGACATAATGCAAGGAGTAAGCATAAATCTTTTTGTAAAAAAGCGAGATTCAAGAAATAAGTTGGCAAATGTTTATTCTAAGGATCTTTACGGTAAAAGAAATATAAAATATGATTTTCTGTCTACTAATAGAATTGGGGATATAAAATGGAACAAACTAGATCCCCATAATGACATGTATTTCTTTGTTCAGAAAGACTTTGAATTACTTAACGAATACGAACAAGGTATTAAGGTTAACGAGTTATTTCCAGTAAATAACGTTGGCATCGTTACTTCAAAAGATGCGATTTTAGTTTCCGAAGATGAGGAGAAGTTACTCAAGAATGTACAAGAACATTATCAGATTAATACTGATAAAAACAAAGTTAAGAGAATTTCTTATAGACCTTTTGATGATAGATTTGTCTATTATGATACAAAATTGATAGAGAGAGCAAGATACGAAGTAATGCAGCACTTAATAAAAGGTGCGAATTACGGAATAATAATTCCAAGACAAGCAATTACAGACAACTATTCACACGTAAATATAACTCGGTATATGACTGACAATCGGTATCAATACAGCAATAAAGGAGTAACAACAGAAGTTCCTCTCTATTTATACAAAGACTCCACACTACTTACAGCGACAAGAGAACCAAATCTTAGCAGAACGCTAATTACAGATATTGCCACAAAACTAAAGCTCCAGTTTATGAACGACCATGAGCATGCAGATTCAGGAAAAGCAGGCACATTCAATCCATTAGATATTCTCGATTACATTTACGCAATCTTACACTCACCATCATACCGAGAACGCTATAAAGAATTTCTTAAAATTGATTTTCCACGAATCCCGTTTACATCAGATCAAAAGTTATTCTGGTCTTTAGTAGAAAAAGGGAGAGAAATTCGACGATATCACTTAATGGAGCATACAAACAGCAGTTCATTAATAACACAGTACCCTGTTTCTGGTGAAAATGAAGTTATCAACCCTAGATACTCCGATAATAAAGTTTGGATAAATGATACGCAGTATTTTGATGATGTACCTCAAATTGCATGGGGATTTTACATTGGTGGATACCAACCAGCACAGAAGTGGCTAAAGGATAGAAAAGGAACGAAGCTAACTTTTGACGATGTGTTACATTATCAACAGATTATTGTTGCCTTGACTAATACAGACAGAATTATGCACGAGATTGATAGTTTGGCGATGACTTGGCCTCTAAAATAGTTAGATTAGGAATAAATGACTTTAATAAGAAAGTTCTAGAAATATATGGTAAACATACCTGATACTAACTTATTCATAGGTTCACGATTTGATCTAAGGTTAACCAATGAATCCGAATGGGCATACGCGCACGTTACAAAAAAGAGTCACCAAGAAAAACTTGGATATTTTAAAGCATTACCACCGACACATCCCAATTACATATTTTTTGAGGATACAAATCATATGTACGTGAATTGGGTAGATACACCACAAGCAAGGTTCTACGATTTCCCAACTGGACAAGGTGTTCCTAATTTTATTCGTGTTTTAGATTTCATAGAAAAGTGGATTAAGAACCGCAAAGTGTTAGTGCATTGCGACCTTGGGGAATCTCGTAGCCCTACTACAAGCCTAACCTATTTGGCTAAACGTACTGAGATTTTACCAAACACTAGCTTTGAAGATGCTAGAAAAGAGTTTACTAAAATGTACCCAAGCTATAACCCGAGTGGAATCGCAAACTTTGTCTCAGATAATTGGAATTTGATCATATAATTATGTTAACAAAGTCCGATTTTGTTGCATACATTGATTCCCCAAGGCACCTATGGGCAATCAAACACAATAAACTTACCGAAGTAGAACATAATGCATTTCTCAATCATTTGTTCGAGCAAGGATATGATGTTGAAGAGTATGGCGAAAAATATATTAGGGAAATATTGGTTCCAGAATACGAAGTTTCTAGCAACAATATCTTATTCCAACCAACCGCCAATGATGGAGAGTTTGAAGCTCGGGCTGATGTACTGATCAAAAACCCTAAAACGAACAAATGGGACATGTACGAGATTAAAAGTTCGACAGAAGTAAAGAGACAGCACAGGTATGATGTTACGTTTCAGTCACTTGTATTTGGGAAGAATTATGAATTAGGCGAGATATTCATACTCCATCTGAACCCTGATTATACAAGAACCGGTGAAATCGATATTGCGAAACTTTTTACGAGAACTAATCTTACAAAAGTTGTCTCTGACTTAATTCATGAAGTCCAAATATTACGATACGAAGCGCTTGAGGTTATATCTGAAGACGACTATTCATTAGTACAGTCATGTATTCGCCCGAAATTATGCCCTTGCTTGGGAATTTGCCATCAAAACTTACCAGACTACTCCATATACGATATCAATAATCTGACAGCAAATGAAAAGAAAATTCGCGAACTGGAAAAATTGGGCTTTATTAGCATCGATGACGTTCCACTCAATTTCGCACTCTCAGAAAAACAAAGGTTTCAAGTTCAGATTGCGCAAAATAATCAAACATACATTAATTCTAATTCTATTGAGAAAAGTTTCGAAAAGTTACAGTATCCGATTTACTTTGTTGATTATGAATCGTTCAATCCGGCAATACCCATGTTTGATAGTTACAAGCCATACGACCAAATTCCATTCCAGTGGTCGCTTCACATAAAAGAAGATTTAACATCTGAATTGAAACATTATGAATTTATTGAAACACAACAGATTGATCCTATTGTTAATTTTCTAAGTGCTATGCAGGCCGTAGTCGGGACAAATGGTTCAATCATAGTATGGAACAAGGCATTCGAAGGCACGCAGAACAAAAGAATGGGGGAAATTCATTCAGAATTTAAAGATTATTGTGAAAATATGAATTCGCGGCTATTTGATCTTATGGAAATTTTCAGAGATGGACTATACGCAGATCGAAAATTTAAAGGTAGTTATTCAATTAAAAAAGTTCTGCCAGTACTTGTACCTTCACTTAGTTACAAAGGTATGAATATTGCAGAGGGTGCGACAGCGATGGCGAGTTGGAATGATATGGTTTTCGGAAATACCGATGACGAACAAAAAGCACAGCTTAGGGCTGATCTTTTAAAGTACTGTGAGCTTGATACTTTGGCGATGGTAAGGATTTTCGAGAAACTCGCCGAATTGCTTTAAACCCCAGACTTCATCCTTCTTTGCGTTACTTGTTGTGCATGGAACAACCAACCAATACACCACTCACCTACTGCCTCTATACCAGAAAGTCATCTATGTTAAGTTACAAGTTTTAATAAGACCGTATTTATCCCAATTGTTGTTACAGTTCCTTCTTCAGCGTATAATTCAAGATAATGTGTTTTTGTAATCATGAATACAGCCACTAAAGAGTTCATATATTGCAAACGCTGTAACGTCATCCTCCGATTGTCTAGTAATGACATGAAGGAAGAGAGTGTATCTTGTCCAAAATGTAACACCATAAATGAATTAGTTACTGCTGTATCCCCAGCGTACTCTCCTAGAAAAGTAAATTGTACGAACTGCAATTCAGTATTAATGCTAAATAATAAGGAGCGATTACGTGGTGCTTTAATACATTGCCCAGAGTGCAAGATGGACTTCAATAACACCCTCGAGCGACTTAACGAGATTCCGGAAGAATTAACAGTTGAATCGACAGCGGATAATAATAACGAACAGTCAAATATTTCTAAGTTTTCTACTCCACCTATATACCACAACGATAGTGCTCTTTCTGAGAATACTGATAACAACGAAGCTATTCAAAAGTCAGAAGCAAAGGTTTCGCAAATTAAGTTCGACAAAACATTTATTAAACGTTTACTTGACAAACTAAAAGTTGGGAATGCGAGATCAATTCATCTCAATGCAGTTCCTGGTAGATCTGCCACGAGACTTGACCTGTATCAACTTTCTGATATTGATAAGGATTTGCCAAAAAACTTCCTCGACAAGTTGATGACTAACGATTCTTTTTCGTTCACGATTTCGTATGATAAAGTAAATCTCGGAGAAATTGACGATGAAGCGAAAAGAAAACTTGCTTTGATTACGAAACGATTGAACACAATAGTCATTGAAAATACAGACAGCCTTTTAGAGTATGGATTAGAGAATTTTGGTTTTGGATATCCATTACTAATCAAGAGAGATCACAATGATCCAAGCAAGGTCGTAAAAGCACCATTATTCATCTGGAATTTGAACTTAGAGAGGTCCACTCAAAATAAAAACACATGGGTTATAAAAAGAGGCGAAGATTACCCAATAAAAATCAATGAGCTTTTGATCTCTCACATAACAAAGGATGAATCAATTCAGATAGAAAAGATACCTAAAGATATTCTCGAAGATGGCATCCTGGATGAAAGTGAACTCCTTAAATTAACAAAGGTTATTTTATCCCAATTAAATACCACAAGCATCCCCTCTGAAATTAAGTTAGAAAAGTGCCCGGACGCAAAGGAGATTGATGATATCGCAAATTCGAAGCCATGGATTCAATGGAGTGGAATATTCGGCATCTATAGGTCTCAGAATGAAACAATAATTCACAGTACTGAGGAGTTGCTTTCACGTTTAGATGAGTTTTCAAGTGAAAGTTTGACTTTAGAACCATTTCAAACATCCACAGTA
The DNA here is from genome assembly GCA_016860985.1 of Patescibacteria group bacterium. Classification (GTDB taxonomy): domain Bacteria; phylum Patescibacteriota; class Dojkabacteria. The sequence goes on from BOKM01000001.1 coordinate 43,900, forward strand.
ACTTCAGTAGAAACAGACCCAAGCAAAGAGGAGATCGTAAACACACTAACAAAGGATGAAATAAAGTTGATCCAAGGACCACCAGGTACAGGAAAAAGCCAAAGTATTACAGCTATTGTTTCAAATGTTTTATCCAACAATGGGAAATGTTTAATCGTATGCGAGAAGAAGACAGCATTAGATGTTATATACACGATCTTAACTAAAATAGGGTTAGGGCAATTATCCATACTTATTGACGATGTAAACAAGGATAGAAAGCTAGTAATTGAAAAAGCCAGAACAATACGAGAGAGTCCAGGAGCTCCATATTTCTCCCAGCGAAGTTATAATGACCTTTATGCAAAGTTTTCAGCATTGAAGGAGAAAATAAATTCAAAGTATTCTGAGTCACTAAGAAGCGTGCTCGGTGATTTAAACTGGAAACAATTAATTGGTTTGTATCTACGATATTCGAAAGAAGTTTGTTTCAACGATATTCTGGGAAGACTAAACTACAATGATTGTAATTTCAACTACGATGAGTACTCTCTCTTGGTATCATTCATTGAGGAGGCAAGTCAACTTTATAGTGAATTGGGTAATGATTCTGAATCGGCATTTGAGATTGTAAACAAGTCGATTTTTTCAACGCGTTATAAATGGACTGAACACGAAAAATTAAAGAGCGTAACATCCGAGTATCTTGATATCATTTCTGCGTTAGAGAAATTTACTGCAGGAAAAAAACAAGGCGAGTTTGAGAAATTTGGTGTATCAACTTTTGATGTGGATGCGATTAATAACTCACTGAGCTTAATCAATTTGCTTATCGAATCACTCGAAAAAGCCGTCAAATCATTTAGAAAAGGAACAGGGCTCATCGGAAAGGAGTTTTGGTGCCAAAATGCTTTCACAAAATTCATAATGAGAGCAAAAGCTCTATACACAAATAAGTATAAGACTTCCCTTTTGTTGGAAAAAACCATAATAAAGCACTTTAAAGAAGCGAAGAGCTTAATCTATGGGCTTCGAAAATATAATATTTCAATTAGTGAATTGGTACAAAGTAGTAAATACGAAAGTACTGAAGAAGAGCTCTCATATATTGGGAATATTATTATTGAGGCAAACACTATCAGACTTCAGATTGAAGATCTCGCTAAATACCGAGCATTTCTTGAAGACATTGAAACGCGACTATTGAAACTTGAGTCCACAAACGTCGTGAACTATAAGAATACTAGGCTCGCCGACATCAAAAGCCTCAGTTCACTAAACAAATTTAAGGATCAACTCAAGCTTTTGTTTGAGCGATTATCATTACATCTTGACTCATTTGAAAGTTATCATAACTGGAAATACTTTTTAGGAAATATAGATAATTATAAGACTAAACTTGTAACAGCATTTCTTGATATTCCTCCTGAAAATTGGAGAAATTTATTCATCGCATGGTATTACCGAGGAGCTTTGCATAATTTTGAGAGTAAATCGAGTATCGGATTTAATAATTCCGACACATCTCTGAATCAATTAAGTGATTTTTATTCTGAATTGAAAAAACAACAAATTGATCAAATAAAGTTCACATGGAGTACAAATCAATTCAAGCTTTTTGAAAAAACCACTTACAATTTCAACCTGCTTTACAATTTAAGAAAGAACCATGTTGGTCCCAAAAACTCTCTTAGGAACCTTATTGAAAAGGACTTTAATCTATTTACGACAATGTTTCCAATAATCTTAACAAACCCTGCGGCGGCTAACGCCATCCTCCCTCTAAAACAAGGCCTTTTTACCGTAGTAATCTTTGATGAAGCGAGTCAGCTAAAAGTATCTGATACTTTTACGACATTCATTAGGGGCCAGTACAAAATCATTGCAGGAGACGAACACCAAATGCCACCTTCCTCTTATTTTCAAAGTAATGCAGATTTACTGGACATTGACGAAGATGATACAAATGATGTCTTCACAGAGACTGACGAGCAAATTGCTTTGTCAGAAAGTGAATCACTGCTTCAATATGCGACAGACTTACCACACGTTAATAAATCGTACTTAGATTTTCACTACAGATCCAATCATCAAGCCTTAATTAACTTCTCAAACAACGCTTTCTATGGTGGCAATTTAGTTACATTCCCTCATTTTGAAGTTTACAGACCAATTGAATTTAGAGCGGTAAATGGGCGCTATGAAACAAGAACAAACCCATCCGAGGTAGCAGAAATCTTGAAGATTCTTCAGATAGAGATTCACACAAATCAAAATGGGAAATACCCTTCAGTTGGCATAGCAACATTTAATATTAACCAAAGAAACTTAATAATTGAAACACTAAACAGGGTTGCCGAAGAAGATCCCACCTTTGGAAGTAAGTTACGTGAACTGAAAGAGAACGGGTTGTTTGTCAAAAATCTAGAAAATATTCAAGGTGACGAAAGAGATATTATTATTATTTCAACAACATATGGTATTCAGCCAGACGGAACCTTCTCCCAGAATTTTGCTAGATTAAATAGAATCGAGGGGTATAAACTTCTAAATGTATTGATTACCCGAGCAAAACATAAACTATATGTATGCACCTCAATTCCAAAAAACAAGTACATTTCCTACCCTGAATTAATTAAAAGTGAGGGCAACAATAAAAGAGGAATTCTTTACGCTTATTTAGCGTATTCAGAAGCAATATCCGCAGGTGATAACGATACTGCAGAAGGAATTTTGGAATTACTAAAAACCCAAAGTTATGAAAAACCTAGAATAATGTCTGCGAACGACGGACTATCAGAATCACCCTTTGAAGAAGAAGTATACGACCTGTTATCAAAACATTTCCCTGCGGAAAAGATCATTCAGCAGCATAAAGTCGGTGGATTCCGCCTTGATTTTATAATTAAGTCCAAAATTAAGGATATCGTAATCGAATGTGATGGTAAGGCATACCATTCCACAGAAGAAGCATATGCTTATGATATGTTTAGACAAAAGGAGTTGGAAAAAATGGGATTCATTATATATAGAATTTGGTCAACCAACTGGTTTAGAGACAAGGAATTAGAAATGAGAAAACTTTTGGGTTTTGTATCAATTACTAACAATGAAAGTCCTGAAGTATTACAAAAATCATTGCCACTCTAAATCCTTCAACGTTACTAATGTTTGGTAACTTTATTCAAGAAATTGAATCTAATAACTGCTATCCATAACTCATCGCAGTTTTGTTATATACCTACTAGACTTCCTCCCTTCTTTGCGGTACTAGTGTTGTATGGAAAACACAATAAAAGTACCTGAATTACGCTACTGTCTCTATGCTCGGAAATCCTCAGAGTCTGACGAGAAGCAAGCAATGAGTATTGATAGCCAGCTTCACGAAATGAGTGATTTGGCAAAGCGAGATAATATCAACATCGTCGACATCATTACAGAAAGCCATTCTGCTAAAGAAACTGGGCAACGACCACAGTTTAACCTTATGGTTGAAGGAATTAGTAGCGGAAAGTATAACGGCATTATAACGTGGGCTCCAGATAGAATTTCGAGAAATGCTGGTGACTTAGGTCGAATAGTCGACTTAATGGATCAAGGCAAACTCTCACTTATTAAGACGCATTCCCAAACATTTACCAACAACCCAAACGAGAAGTTCCTCCTCATGATTCTCTGCTCCCAAGCAAAACTAGAAAACGACAATAGAGGAATTAATGTAAAGCGTGGTCTAAAGAGTAAATGTCAGACAGGAGTAAGGCCAACAATGCCACCTCTCGGATATATTAACATCATGCGAGCAAATAGAATCTCAACAGTAATCATAGACCCAGAAAAGGCTCCAATTATTAAACAGATGTTCACGTACGTTGCTGACAAAGGACTTTCAGGAAGAACCATCCGAAAATGGCTAAGAAAAATTGGATTCAAATCAAGAACAGGAAAAGACCTCGTTTTAAGTCTAATCTACAAAATGCTCAAAAATCCCTTTTATTATGGATATTTTAAATACGGTGAGAAAATATACAAAGGTTCACATGAACCTCTCATATCCAAACAAGTATTTGATAAAGTACAAATACAGTTGCAAACAACACCACGACAGTGGAATAAACAGCTCTACCCTTTTAAGAAGATTTGCAAATGTGGAAGTTGTGGCAGTAGTATAACTGCAGAAACGAAGTTTCGAGTAGTTCAGAATGGAGACGTTCATCCTCATATCTATTATCACTGCAATAGGATAAATGACTATGATTGTCATGAACCCTATATAACGGAAGCTGAACTCATACAGCAACTTGTTGCTCTTATGCCACAAATCAAACTCGACAAAGAATACATTTGGAACCTATTCCAAGACGAAATCAAACGACTGAATCATCTACAACAAATAATGAATCTGAAAAATAGTGTAGCTTTTGAGACAACTCCACATAGGAACAAGTCCAAATCCATAAAGGCGATTAGTGGAAAGGAAACCGAAATGATCAGAGATTATTTCCTACACATTCTTCAGTATGGAACACCGGAAGAAAGGCAGAACATATTAAGGGGCGTTAAGACGATATTCAAATTGAGAGATCGAGAACTAATGATCAAAAAAACGTCATTGATTACCTAAAATGAGTTACTACGTATCTTCAGAGTTACAACTTTTTATAGTAAGCTAGTCCCAAAAAAATGAACCCAGCGAAAGACATAAAAGCGAAACCGATGATCTGGGTTATAACTCCAATATAATCAAACGATGAATCTATTAATGATGACGAATCGGCAATCCTGTAAGTTGAAAGAGAGGAGGATTGTGTAGTTGGAGTGTAAGTGGAGCTTGTATCTTGCCGTTTCTTAGTTCCTTCTACACCAGTATATGGATTGGTGTTTCCTTCTACACTCCAATTATTATTTACAATTCCGTCTGGGTCACTTCGATAATATCCCTCGACTCGTGTTCCATCTTTCTTTGTATAGCCATTAACCCATACATCTGCATAAGCTGGAGAACTAGTAATGGCCACTGTTGCGAAAGAAAAGACGATGAGAATTAGCACCAAAAGAAATTTGAATGCAGAAAACATTTACAATTATACTAAATTTATAGTAACAATTATATAAACAGCAATGGAGACAATATTGACTTATAGAAGTGTCAAATATATATTGAGTCATGCCGAATCAAATTTCAAATACACTAAAAGGATACTGCCCACATTGTTTTACAAGTAGAAATTTCAACCTTGACGAAAGGAGAGGGGCAATTATTAATTGTGCGAATTGCGAGAAGAACTTTACTGTACTCGATTCAGAAAAGATTATACTATCTGAAATAACTGAAGGTATGTGCCCACATTGTGGATCTGGTGTTCATTTTACATTACAACAACGTGCCGGAAGTCCCGTACTTTGTGTAAAATGCAAAAATGACTTTCTTCTTTCCGACATACACATTCTGCCCAAATATTCAGAGATAAACTATGTAAAAAAACTTGAAGAGTTGATGTCCCCAAATGGTAAAGTTGGAAGGAAAGAGTTTCTTTATAGCTACTTTGGAATCGCCTTAGGGAATTTCGTATTTATAACATTTCTGGTAGCGATTTTTGGTAATACTAATGAATACATGCTGTCGTCTATTCTAACTCTGATTGTCTTCCTCGCTTGGGGAATATCGGCGTGGGCTGTAATTTGTTTAGGAATTAGAAGATTGAGGGATATTAACGAACCTCCCGCAACAATTATAGTCGCGTTTATTCCCATTCTTAATATTATTCTACTTTTGTGGCTTCTTTTAACTCCTTCAAAGAACAAATAGAATTTTTTTGAACTACTAATGTAGACACATTCGGTTCCGAAGCTTCGAACAAAGGAGTATTATATTTTCTGATTTTTAGTGGTTTTTACGTATTACAGGACTACGTTTACACATTTCCGAAAGTACCTCTCAAAACAATCGGAGACTTGGTCACTAATTGATAGGACTGACGGGACTTGAAGGAATTCAATGCAAAATGCGGGACATGTGAGTCTGGAACATAAAAGCACTTAATATTGACTACGCTGGCATTTATATTGTACAAAAATAAATGAAAGACAATTCTGTAAAAAAATTTTTAATACTAGTTGGTGTAGGCGCAGTGATTGGATATGGAGTATTAGGTGACTTTGAAGGTGCATTCAGGGGAGGATGCGGTGGTGCTGTATTTGGCTTTTTCGCTGCATTAATTGATGACCAGTTAAAAAATTCTTAGGTCTGTTATTTTTTTATCGATATTAAACGAGACAAATGGGACAGTATAAAAAAGAGAAATATTGAATTGCTAATCAGTTATTCTTCTCACTTGCAATCTCATTTAATGCTTCTCTCGTAAAATCATTAATATTATTAAGAATACTTTTCCTGACCAGATAATCAGTTAGATCATTAGTATCAGATTGAAATTGACTCAATTGATACTTCATCTCTGCAGTGATTACCATTTTTACATACTCAAAAGTCGAATCGTTATTGATTGGATTATGCTTTTCTTTATTAAAGTAGAAATCATTACCATCGTAAGACCAGCCAGACCTTGCTTTAATCGCGTTGACCAGAGAATTAATCAATTCTGAATTTTGATAACGTGAATAAGTGCGAGCACTGCGTAACAACATTTGAATCGAGTACTTCACATCTTCAGTAATAACCCATTGTGTTAAAGTTTCTTGCTTTCTTAGATTTTCTATATTCTCATTCGACCACTCGCAGTTTTGAAGAATTAAAGCAGTGACGTGAATAGGGTTTGATGTTCTCTTCACGGTCTCAAATATTCTTTTTGCATCAACATCAGTAAGTTGGTTAAAAGGCTCACGATATCTTAACCAATTAACTATATAATTTAATGCTTCCTCGTGTGATTTACCTGTCTGAGTAAGAGTCTTGTAAGACGCCATAGACTGGGTATAGACTGACCATTTTAACGAAAAAGTGATTCGAGGAATAAGGTATATGGCCGTGATGAGTACTAATAGGAATATAAACCACCCCCACATGCAGTATTCAAGCAATTTAATTATAACTTTTATACTTAATTAGTAATCGCGTCAATACAACGACGTTTTGGTTTATCAATAATGCAGCTGGGGGTATATAATTGAATCGTGTCATTGCAGAAAACAACGATAATAGATACCAAGTACAACTTCCAAGCAGAGACTGAACCTCTCGACGCTGACAAATACAGCAAAACACTTCAAGAATACCATCGATTACTCTGGAGCAAACCACTTCCAAGGGGAAAGATGTTTGAGCTATCAAAGATTGGTCAAAACAGGCTTTATCATAAATCTGAGTTAGGTGAAGTTACTCTATCAAGTGACAGAGCAATTGCGACTTTTTCCCGATGGAAGAAAATGAGCCGTATAGTTAATATGATTCCCAGAGAGAAGATTACGGAATTCGTTAATACAACCGAGACAATCGGAGCTATTATGATTTGGCCGAGTAATAGAATCGGACAAATGACAACAATCAATGGAGAACGTGGATTTAACAGAAAAATTAGTGACCGTTTAGACTTAACTATTGAATGCATTAGGCGCTACTATTTGGGGATTCCAAGTCCGCTTTATGTAGTATTTAAAAGATACGCTAGCTTCTTTTCTTTGTTTGGTGACTTTCGCGGATACATTGATTTCTTTCTACTCCAAGATGCAGTTTCTACTGATTATTTGAATGTAAATACTTCGCAACCATTCGATAATTTCGAATCACAACCACTACCAAAGAATGTTGATGAGTATATTGAATATATGGAGAATACAATTGAGTTTGTTAAAGCAAGAAATCGAAGGATTGAGCAATATTCGATAAATTTGCAATAATATATCTACATGAATTACTGGAACAAGCTATACGACGAAATCTTAGGTTACTATTTCTGGGAACCCCAGCATCTAGGAAGGCAGAAAGGTGACAAGAACATCTTTAAAATATCAGATTACAAGAAACTTATTGAGCACTCAAAAAAACTAGAAGTTTCTCTGAATCATCAACTTTCGCTTTTCTTTAGCCTTGCTCCGAATGAGTTTATTGAAAAATTTTTTAACCAATCGTTTTCCAGACAATTCAATGATTCATTTGTATTTGATATTGCCGAGATAAATGATTTTGTTGTCGGATTAAAGGATTTTTCACAACCTGACTTCTGGTTTGTTGGAGAAAAGCATATCATTGCGGTCGAAATGAAACTGGAGGCTCAATCATCGGTACTTCAGTTTTTAAAATATTTAACTCTAAACATTCTTTATCAAGAAAGCAAGAAGACCAACAAAGAGTTTCACTTGCTTTACTTAACAAGAAACGGTATTGACCAATTGTGGGACAAAAGAGATGTCAATTTTGAGAACCTATATGACAAGGTACATGATATCGATCTAAACGCATTCAAGGGGAAAGGTTCTATAAAGCTTGAGTCATACAGACAACAAGTACTATCTTTAGTGCAAAATACGGAACAACTTGTTGCACATACCAATTACAAATCGTTTGGCGATTTACTGAAGCAGGAATTAGATACTACTGAAAATGAGATATTTAAGAAACTTCTATTAGGGACTATTGATGAGTTAAAAGACCGGAACTTGATCAATTAGTTGTGATAGCTCCAAATTTATTCTAAAAAACATTTAGTGAACAGACATTAGATTTAGGTGTTTTAATAAAACCAAGAATGTTGAATTTATACAACAATTTACTTATGTAAATTCCAAATAAGTATTGATGTATGGAGAACAAATATTGCCTCATCTTTTGTAGGTTGCCTTCCTTTGCCTTCAGTATGTTGACCACGAATATTGCTTACTTCTTTTAGTAAATTCGTTAGTAAATTCTTAGGTGTTACAATTGTATCTCCCTTATATGCGAGCACCACTGGATTTTCTTCAAAGGAATGAATAAATTTCTTGAGTTGTGGTTTAGGATCATTCGGGAAATAGATTTTCCCTAAAAAGCTTTCGAGGAAGTCGCATACTCTTGTTACAGTTTTCTCATAATCAGGGGATCGTGAATAGCAATATTTCCATGCATCACTTAACAAAGAACTACTTTCTAAGGCAGTTTTTGAAACTTCATTGACTATCTTATCCACCCTTTCAATTAAAATGTATGCACCTTTGTCATACTCAGAAGCGTCTTTCTCTGATTTAAATACATCATATGCTGATCCAGACACTTCAAGTATTTTCGATAAGTTTTGGGCATCACGTTCATCAGCGAAATTCTGAAGGAGTAAGGTAAGAACGTTGGCAGTTCTGTCGGAATCTTCAAGAGCAAAACTTATAAAATCATGAAGCTTATTTGGTACTTTTTCCCTTAGGATGAGCTGGAAATTATTATGAACAGACGAAACAATATATCGATAATTGTAGTAACTATCAATTTCCACAACACCGTTTGTTGTATTCAACACATCTGCAATCCAATCCGACAAAGGATTATGCATGAATACCGGAAAATCTCTAACTAATACACTATTGTCAAAGTCGTATTTTTTCCCAAAAGGTTTGAATTTCATATCAAATAATTAAGGAAAAAGTATTTTCTTGGCAGTTTCAGACAATACGTCGACCACTAAAGAGCGGATTGCACTGATTCCTGATTCGCCTATTTTTTTGAAATTCTGCTTAAGCTTTACTGCCGCGACATCTCCTGCTGGTGATGCATTAACAAGTGCGGGGACTGATGACTTTATTTCTGCTTTTTCGGTATCATTCAGCCCTTCTGACATGCTAATAATTTCCTCGACACCTTTAATTATATTAGATGTCCAAGGATACGCGCCACCACATTCATAACAGTAAAGTGGTAATGACATTGTCCCATTCGAGATTACGGAAGGAATAACATATGCTCCTCTAATATTTGCACTACACAAATTGCATTTTGTAATTGTTTGAGCACCACACTTGGAACAATATTTTTTATTACGTTCAGGTGAACCACTAGCATTGGAATTAATAATATGTCCGTTCTGGCAAATCTGCGCTGTGTTGTAATACCCCATTCTAAATATGAATTATAACTGAACCCTTGGTATTATAACCTAATTTCCCATCCTTGTTCATCTCTGTAAGTGACTGGAATACTGAACTCTTTCTCAGGATACCTTTCTAAAAACCACTCATTGTCCTTCTTCAGAAATACCGTTAAGTAGGGCTTTCCATCTCTATCCTTCAACTCGATACCCTTTAATTCACCCAATCTGATTAACTTCCTCATTGTGGAAGCAACAATTCCGTACCTATACCGAATATCATCACTGCTGAACCAGCGCTTCTTATACTTACAAAGCTTGGCTGAAATAACGCCATTTTTGATATTCATCTGGCAAACATCACATCGCATACCGTATTTGTCATACCAAGTATCTCTTCCTCGGTGCCATTGGTCACAGATACTGCACTTAAAGCTATTATCATCCTCTGATTCTAAAAAGTACCTCTCAGAAAATTCATTAAGCTTCCGCTTTCTCAAGAGCTCTTTACCGTGGAATTGCGCTAAGGTTATAGAAAGTCGCACAAGGTTTGAATAACCATACTTATCCTGCCTTATTGGATCGAGTTCCTTAATTTTTCGTTTCTTCTTACCCTCGAACAACTTCGTAATGTCTTCTTCTCGTTCGTAACCCTTAAATCTGCCAGATAAATAACCGAGACGGAACGAGATGCTATCTTCTTTCATCAATCGCCAATTTGTATTCTCCAAGAGGTCGTTTACTGTCGCTGTGAAGCATTGAATACTTCTCTCAGCTGTTCTATCGCTTCCCGTATCTTGAATAGAGAAGGGGACAATTACAAATTTTTCTATCACTACTCTACCAAAATTCAGTTTCCTATAGCCTTCTAGTAACAACTTCGAATTAAGTAACCGTTCCAATGCACTAATGTTTAGCTTCTTTACTTGAAAGGATTTCTCCCGTGCGGGATCACTGTACTTACTAAGCTCATAAGTATAGACCTCGTTGGCAAATTTCATCTGCTCGAGAACATCCACCGCTACTTTTCCTTCTTCTTCATTCAAGCAAAACTGCTCTCGAAATTGCTGAAGAAGTTCACCATCCTTTTTCCTCTCTGCTTCAAGTTCGCGTGTGAACTGTTTATGGTCATGAACACCCTTTTCTCGGTGCCCACACTTCGTGCACCTGTAGAAATAAGTAGTAACGTCGTCTGAAAATGTACACTCGCTTTTCACAATTGCTTTACACTTCGAGCACCGTTCTAGCGTTGGGACAATTTCATCTCCATTTTCGTAAACATGCTTTACGATACGGCAGTCCTCGCAAATCAGAGTGAACGTTATTCTTGACTTCAAATAGTCGATTCCATCAAAATCACGGGACAATTCTTTGAATTTTCTGCCGCACTGCTCACATCTAATGTTCGGTGAAATTGCAGAATCATACCGTTTCTGTATTTTCTTATCGTCTTCCACCCATTTTTTGATGGTTTCCTCCTTCTTTTGGTATTCGTGAGTCTTGAGAAAATACAGTTGTTGATGAATAATCTTATCAATCTCATGTTTGTTCTTACCGTTCGGGTATTTCTTCTGCAACTTCTTGTCAGCGTACATCTTATCTCTGACATCGAGAGCCATCAGGCATAGTTTGATAGTGCTAACGTCGTAACGATCCAGATAAAACTGACGTTTGTGGAGATACTGCATTCGCAGAAAATAAAATTTATTGGGGAGTTATTTGAGTGTACAATATCCAATGCCAGATATTAATATTCAGCTTGAGAATTTGGAAAAGCTTAAACGACTACTTCTTGACAAGTATCTTGAAGCAGACAATAAGTGGAGAGATTTTTTAGATTTAATCGGTGGTGACGTCCTTTCTGATAAAAAGCTATTAATTCATAAACAACTAATCGAAGAACTCTCTGGAAGAAAATATATCTACGACACGTTTAATAGAAATTCTTTTGCTATTGAAAACTTGGTGCATGCATTGAAGGATCTTTATGAAAATGATGAGAACTTAATAAATCAAAGCGGACAAGAGAGAGCGATTTCCTCAGCTCTCGCGCATCGTATGGGAATGTATTTTGAGAATACATACGATATCGATTGCGAATACAATAAGCATTTGAACGAACAAAAATTAATTACTCAAGATGCGAAACGATCTGAACGTCCAGATATAATTGTTCACATGAGAGGAACAGATGCAAAAAACTTACTCGCCCTCGAAATAAAACAAAATGAAATAAGTAAAGCTGATAAAGATAAACTTTCTGCGTTATCACTCGCTAACGGCCAGTATATATACAAATTCGCGATTGGCATTGAGATTAATGATATTTTTGCACATATTTATATATATATTGATGGTGAATGCATAAATATTAGCAAGATTATTACTAGGTAGTTTTGGATTCTCCGTTGAATACCGCGTTCAAAAATGACTCAATTTCATCAGTCTGGAAGATTGCTGAAATATTTCTCGTCTTATTCTTGTTAACTATCTCACTAATTTCATATATTGAGTCATTGCTCAATTTTCTACTTTTTGGAGAAACCAATTTACTGTCGAGAGAAAGATCTTCGACTTCTCCATCAAGGATGCATATTCCATGCTTTCTAAGTGTTTCAAAGAATGCGACTGCATTTTCTTTTACTTTAGGTAACTCGTCTATATTTGAAGCAAGATAGAACTCTCTTTCGTAACTGACCTTAAGCTGTGATCTTGTTCTTTGTATTTTTTTGAATATTTCTTCACCTTCAAGACCAAAAGTACATGATTGAGTAAAGAACTTGAGTCCAAGACTTTGTACCGACTCACTAGGTTTTGAACTATATTCAGCACATTTCTCGGTATCTTTATCTCTTAAATAATAATCAAAATCAGCTACCAAATAACATTCTAGGCCAAGCATTCTAACTAACTCAGCGTACTTGTGGATATTATTCTTACCACCACAATTTAGAATTGTTGTATTATTCGCATTTAGTTGCATTGGGAACTTTTCGTCAGCAATCCATTTAATAATATGGCTATCCAGTCCCTCACAGAGAATAACTTTATCTGCGAAAAATATCTCATTATGATTATCGTCAAGAAGTAGAGACTGAAATTCCCTAATTTCAATAGGTGTTATAACGGTTTTTTTGTTGATTCTTTTGACAAGAATAATATTCAATTCAGTTCCTGTAGTTTTTATGAACTCCGGACTATGTGTAGTCATAATTACCTGATTCTTTCCATTCTCAAGAAACTCATCGAACCTGTCGCTAATAACCCTTCGAGCATGTGGATGTAAATATAATTCTGGTTCTTCTACACATAACAAGGCACTTGCTTTTGAATTATATTGTCTTACATAATAACTAAACAGGCCAATTATAGTTGCACTTTGTATTCCAGCCCCCTTATCTGACAAGGGTGATTTAACACCGTCATCAATATAAATTTTAGAATCCTTATAGGTTTCTGTACTCTTATCTTCATTTAATTGAAACGATATGTCTGCACCAGGGAATGCAACATTTATAGTACTAGTCTGAATTTTTTCTCTTGCTACAGTAAATATTTTATCTGTTACTGACTTGACCTGACTATATGCAGTCTCTAACTCCTCGAAGTATGGGTGATCTTGAGTAATATGTTTAAGTAGCTTGCCATACCAAGTATAACTTGTCGCACGCAATTGGATAACTGGATCCCTGAAACTACTAATTACAGCGCTCTGCAATAATTCTCCTCTTATAGGTGAGTTGAGAGCCAATATCCAACCTTTTTCAGGGCTTTCTCTATAAAGAAACCGCATATATTTTTCAACTCTGTGATTAATAACCTTTGCCCGAAAAACATACATAAACTCAAACTTGTTGTTCAGTTCATCTTCAAATTTGACAACATTACTGAGTTTCCCATCTACCCATCTCTTTCCTACGATATATCCACCTGCGGTTGGGTCGTCGACATCCTTGTCAAGAGTAAAAATCGAATCGAATTCGTCTGTAGTATAAGTATCAAAATGAAATCTTTTTTCAATATCCGCTTTTGGCCCTAGTTTAAAATCTGGTTTTGCAGAAAGAACTTTGTAAAATCCAGTAGTTTCGTTTATTGCAGCAAAATTAAGTTCTTCCTCGTTTTCTCTTTTTAGTATACAGGCTATTGTAAGTTCCGTTGCTGACTCTACAATGGCTTCATTCCTAAACGAGTGGAAATCTAACTCAGTTACATTGTCTGACTTGGCATATGTTGGGGACGATTCACCTAATAAAATATCAATCGCTTTTAGAATATTGCTTTTACCAGCATTGTTTCTTCCTACAATGACATTCTTGCCTTTACCAAATGTTAGGTCTGCTTCATTGATAGATCTGAAGTTTTTAATAACTAGCCTTGATAAATACATGTTGTATTATATTCTTTTGTCTTTTTCTGTGCCAATCTTGGCGTAACTTTAGATATGTACAGGAGTTCTTGCGAAAGAACTTTCTTCCCATCATATTGACACTTTCGATGTGTAGTGTTATTATAAATCACCTAAACGACGAGTAGGTAAATATAATTTATTCTATTCGTTTATGGGAAACTCAATCCCCACATCTAACAAACTGGAAACGGTCTACGTTTCAATAGATCAGCTGAATCCAGCTGGCTACAATCCACGCAAGTGGGATAAAAAGGCTCTTGATGATCTCAGGAAGAGCATTAAGAAGTTTGGTCTAGTCGACCCTGCTATCGTAAATGGAGCCTCTAACAGAATGAACGTTGTTATTGGTGGTCATATGCGAATTGCAGCAGCCAAAGAGCTCGGTATTACTGAAATACCAGTAATTTACCTCAATATTCCCGATGTTGAAAAAGAAAAGGAACTGAATATTCGACTGAATAAGAATCATGGAGAATTCGACTTTAAGCTTCTTGCAAACTTTGCTGAGGAATTTCTAACAGATATAGGCTTTAATTCTGAAGAACTAGACTCGATCTTTGACTGGGATGACGACACTCCCGAGGAATTTGATCTCAAGAAAGAATTAGAGAAACTTGATATACAAAACATCGAAACAAAGAAGGGAGACGTTTGGCAGTTAGGAGAGAATCGACTCATGTGTGGCGACTCTACCATTCAAGCTAACATGCTTGAACTTCTCTCTGGAGATAAGGCAGATATGGTAATGACTGACCCGCCTTACCGCTTGGACTACCTCCATGGTAAGAAAAAGAACGGTAAACCAACAGAAGGGTTCGGATACAAACGAGATAGAAAATATCTTGAGACCGATACTCTACCTGATGATTTTACGGAACTCTGGATGAAAAACATCAAAGTGATTTCAAAAGCAGACTTCCATATTATTGTCTATGAAGCGTGGAAAAATTTGCGTGAAATTTGGGGCGAGCTCGAGAAGCACTGGAAGGTAAAGAATATGATTGTATGGCATCTGCCGAACAGGAATCAAAGTTTTGCTGCGAAGTATAAATTTTTCAGCAAATATGACATTGCTATGGTCGGTTCTTCACACAGTGAAGAAAATCTAAACACTGAATCCGAGGAGCAATTACTCCAGGAAGAATACGAAACTGCACTGTACGCTATTTCAGGAAAACCGCATTGGGAAGGCTACCAAAAAGGTAAAAAGATACAGCCAACAGACTTCATTGAGTTCAACGCTTCAGACGAGAAGCATTCAGGACAAGGAATAATCTTTGGTACAAAACCAATCGAGATACTTATTCCCTACATCAAAGTACTCACGAAACGAGGAGATTTGGTCGTAGAACCGTTCGGAGGAAGTGGATCGACTCTTATTGCCTGTCAGAAAATGAGGCGGAAATGTTACATCATGGAAAAGTCTCCTGTGTATGCCGAGGTTATCAAGAAGCGATGGGAAAAATTGACTGGATTAATAGGAGTAAAGATAACATGAAAAAGGCCAACAAACCCGAGCTGATCGAACAGCTCAAAAAAACTCCGATAATACAAGTTGCTTGTGAAAAGGTAGGTGTAGCGAGAGCCACTTTCTACCGATGGCGAAAAGAAGATACTGACTTTGCCGAAAAAGTTGAAGAAGCTGTAAACGCTGGATCACAACTCATTAACGATATGGCAGAAAGTGTTCTAATCACAGCAATAAAGAATGGAAACATTACCGCCATAATCTTTTGGCTAAAGAATCATCACAAGATGTATTCCCCAAAAATGGAAGTAACAACAAAGAATGGCGATATTCCTTTAACTGACGAGCAAAAGGAACTCATACGAAAGTCACTCGACTTAGCCTTTGCAGATCAGTTAACAGATATCAAGCATGGAGAACAGTGAGATTTTTGAATATACGCCACAACTACGGGATAAGATTGTAGAAAACCAGCCTCTCAGAAGAGCTCTTGCGAAAGAAAGCCACTTCTGGTTCTTTCATATCTACTTTCCTGATTATATTCATTTTTCACCTGCGCTATTCCACAGAGAGCTCTTCTCCATAACAGAGGATAGCAGCATACAATTGGCTTCAATCGTTGCATTTCGAGGTAGTGCAAAATCAACAATAATTACCATGTCTTCAGTAATCTGGTCTGTGATCGGCAAACTGCAGAAGAAATTCATCGTTATCATGTCGTTAACGCAAAGTCAGGCAAAACAACACTTACGTAACGTTAAGATTGAATTTGAGTCGAATTTACTCCTTAGAAAAGACTTTGGTGAGATACAAGAAATTACTGATGAATGGGGATCGTTTTCACTATTCCTTCCAAAGTATAACGCTAAAATAATTGCCGTATCTACCGAACAAAGTATTCGAGGTATTCGTCATATGTCGTACCGCCCCGATTACATAATCGGTGACGATATTGAAGACCAGAACGCCGTAAAGACAAGAGACTCAAGAGATAACACCTACAACTGGTTCAAAGGTGAAATAATCTCATTAGGTGACGAGAATACCAAGATTATCCTTATTGGGAACCTCCTACACGAAGACTCGCTTCTTATGCGAATAAAGAAAGAGATTCAGGAAGGTGCATTGTCAGGAATTGTTAGAGAATACCCTTTTATGGATGAACATGGAGTTCCTCTATGGAAAAGCAGATATCCCGATGAAGAATCAATTCAGAAAGTCAAAAGTAAGTTGGGTGATGAAAAGACTTGGCAACGTGAATTCATGTTAAAAATCATTCCCGATGCAGATCAGATTATAAAGAAGGAATGGATTCACTATTGGGATACTTTACCCTTAGACCGGAAAGACTTTCGATATTCAGTATTGTCAGTTGATCCAGCCATATCGGAACAAGGAGACTACACAGCAATGGTAATAATGCACGTTTTTGGACGCAGAGGTAGTCTAAAGATATACGTTGACGCACAGATTGTTAACAAACGCCTAAATTTTCCAGACTCAATAAATCAAATCAAGAATTTTGCAGTAAACAATAAGCTGAAGAAATACCGACTAAGAATATGTGTTGAAAGCGTCGCATTTCAGAAATCAATAGTGCAAATTCTTGAGAAAGATAATTTCAAGGCTAATGCAATTTCAGTTGCTGGGATGAGTAAGCGTGAACGACTGGCATCCGTGTCAATGCTCTTTTCGCAAGGTAAAATCTTCTTCCCAAACAAAGGTGCAGAACAGCTTATTCAACAAATACTCTACCTTGGAGTCGAAAAACACGATGACCTCTGTGATGCAATGACTTTAGGGCTAAATTACATACTGAGTCAAGATACAAATGAAGAAGACTTGTTGTTAAGTTGGGTGTAGATAAAAAGTGGACTTGTTGCAGGAAAACGAATAAAATATCATATTAAAAGGACATGCTATTTGTATGAATTTCGATCAAATACTCAACAAGCACCGCGAGCTCGCATTTTCCGAAAGAAATAAAGGTGATCGTTTCGAAAGATTAATACAACTCTATCTTCGTACCGATCCAACTTATGCTACAAAGTTTACAAAAATTTGGTTATGGAACGAGTTCCCATTCAGAGGAGATTTTGGAGGGAAAGATACTGGCATTGACTTGGTTGCGTTGACTACTGAAGGAACGTATTGGGCGATTCAATGTAAATGCTATCAAGAAGATTCGCTAATTGATAAAGCTGAAGTTGATACCTTTCTTTCGACATCAGGGAAAAGTTTTGTTGACGGAACAGGTGAACGTGTGAGTTTTATACAAAGACTTTGGATCTCTACTACGAACAATTGGTCTTCAAATGCTACTGAATCACTTCACAATCAGCAACCTCCAGTTAATAGGCTTAACCTCTCAGATTTACAGTCATCACCAGTTGATTGGGGAAAAATAGATGACGGGGTATTTGGTGACGATGCAAGAAGTTCAAAGAAGGATCTTAGACCTCATCAAAGCGAGGCATTAACTAAGACTTTGGAGTATTTTAAAACGAACGATCGAGGTAAGCTAATAATGGCATGTGGAACTGGAAAAACGTTCACCTCGTTAAGAATTGCCGAAGGAGTCGTTGGTAACAATGGTATTGTATTGTTCTTGGTTCCATCAATTGCACTTCTCGGTCAGACGTTACGTGAGTGGTCAGCGGATGCTCTCGAGGAAATTAACCCTATTTGTATTTGTTCGGATGCTGAAGTATCAAGAAAAAAAGTATTAAATGATGACACAGACACCTATAGCGTTATTGACCTAGCACTTCCAGCCTCAACAAGTGTCACCCAAATATTGAAGCAGTTTGAATCGATAGAAACTTCAAATAAAAAGGGACTGACAGTAGTTTTTTCAACGTACCAATCTATTGATGTAATTGCTAAAACGCAGAAACGACTCGAAAGTATCGGCAGTAAATTTAAAAATTTTGACCTTATAATTTGTGATGAAGCACATCGTACCACCGGTGTTACCCTTTCTGGAGCAGAAGATGCAGCTTTTGTTAAGGTTCATAAGAATGAAATTATACAGGCGAGTAAAAGACTGTATATGACGGCAACTCCTCGACTTTATGGAGAAGAGTCTAAGAGTAAGGCAGCTCAAGCAGACGCGGTCCTATGTTCAATGGATGATGTAAAACTATATGGAGAGGAAATCTATAGAATTGGTTTTGGAGAAGCTGTAGAAAAAGATCTTCTAACTGACTATAAAGTTCTAATACTTACACTGTCAGAAAGTGATGTTACGCCAGAAGTTCAAAAGTTATTTAAAGGGGAATCTGACGAAGTTAATACTGATGATTTATCAAAACTTATTGGTTGTATTAACGCAATGTCAAAACAGATTGTTGGTGATAAAAACCTGCTTGATGCCAATGATCCAGAGCCTATGAGAAGAGCTGTTGCATTCTGTTCAAGTATTAAAGTGTCAAAACAAATAACAGATACCTTCAATACAATTAGCGGTACTTACAAAGCTTCAGTCAATGAATTAAAGCAAAGAACTATGGTCAACCTAAAATCAGACCACATTGACGGGACAATGAGTGCTACAGATAGAGATAGACTAATGTCTTGGTTAAAAGAAGATCCTAAAGACCCCCTCGAATCTAGAATTTTAACGAATGTTAGGTGCTTGAGTGAAGGAGTCGATGTGCCATCACTTGATTCAGTTATGTTCCTTTCAGCAAAAAACTCGCAGATTGATGTCGTTCAATCGGTTGGTCGAGTTATGCGACGAAGCCCTGGGAAGAAATACGGTTATATTGTCATTCCTATTGTTATTCCTTCAGACATAAAGCCAGAAGATGCATTGAATGATAACGCAAGATACAAAGTTGTTTGGACTGTATTAAACGCACTTCGAGCCCATGATGACCGGTTTAACGCTACAGTCAACAAAATAGAACTAAACAAAAGTAGACCTGCCCATATTTTGGTAGGAAGAGTTGACCCAGATGGAGACAGCAACGAACAAAACGACGATGTTGATGCAAAGAAAAAAAGGAAGGAAGCATCAGAACAAATTACCATGCATTTTGAAAAACTTTCGACTGTTATTTATGCAAAACTCGTAGAAAAAGTTGGAGACAGACATTATTGGGAAACATGGGCAAAGGGCGTTGCGGAGATTGCTGAAAAACAAATCAAACGTATTCATAAAATTGTCTCACAAGGTGGTTCACATCGTGAACAATTCAACGACTTTTTACGAGGTCTTCAGAAAAATATTAACCCTTCAATTACGGAAGAACAAGCTATTGAGATGCTCTCACAGCATATAATTACTAAACCAATCTTTGATGCACTTTTTGAAAAATACTCTTTCGTAAAAAACAATGCAGTTTCTGTGTCTATGCAAGAAGTACTTGATGTAATTGAAGCAAGCGCGCTTGAAAAAGAAGATGAACAATTACTCGCTGAATTCTATGCTTCGGTTAAACGAAGAGTTGAAGGAATTGATAATGCTGAAGGAAAGCAACGCATAATTGTTGAACTTTACGACAAGTTCTTTAAGGTGGCATTCCCAAAAATGGTCGAACGACTGGGAATTGTATACACTCCAGTTGAAGTCGTTGATTTCATTATCCATTCGGTAAACGATGTATTAAAGAAGGAATTCGGGAAAACGTTATCAGACGAAAACGTAAACATATTAGACCCATTTACAGGAACAGGCACTTTCATTACGAGATTGTTACAAAGTGGTCTTATTAGTCGAGAGGATTTACCTCGCAAGTATAAACAAGAGATATTTGCTAATGAAATTGTACTTTTAGCTTATTATATTGCAGCAGTAAACATCGAAAATACATATCACGATATTGTTGGAAGTGAATCATATGAAAGCTTTGATGGAATTGCGCTTACCGATACGTTCCAAATTAACGAGAACGATGATCCAAGACTAATATCAAATTCACTTGCAGAAAACTCCGAGCGTGTGAAGAAGCAAAAAGAAGTTCCAATTCAGGTCATTGTCGGTAATCCGCCATATTCAATCGGGCAAAAGTCTGCAAATGATGATGCTCAAAATCAGAAATATCCAAAGTTGGATGAACGAATATCTTGTACTTACGCAAAGCAATCTTCAGCAGGTCTCAGTAAATCTCTTTATGATGCTTATATAAAAGCCTTTAGATGGAGTACAGATAGATTAGACTCAAAATCGGGTGGAGTAATTGCATTTATTTCAAACTCAGGTTGGTTGAATGGGAACGGATTGGATGGTTTTAGAATTGCAATTGAAAAAGAATTTAGTTCTATCTATGTAGTTGATTTGCGAGGTGCAATTAGAGGGCGATCTGGAGATATTGCACGCAAAGAAGGCAAGGGGGTATTCGATATCATGACGGGGGTAGCTATAACAATTCTAATTAAAAGAACTCCCCCAGATAATAAAATGACTGAAATTCGTTATTTTGATATTGGAGATTACCTAAATAAAAACGAAAAACTCGAAAAACTAATTGGTCTTAAGTCATTATTTAATGATCAAATTAATTGGACTTTATTAAAACCGAATAAAAGCGGAGATTGGCTAGACCAAAGAAGTGAGAAATATTCAGATTTATTTTCTTTAGCACCCGAAAAGAAGCAAAACCCGCTATCCGAATCAGTATTTATCACGTATTCGCTTGGTACAGCTACAAATCGGGATAACTGGGTTTATAATTTTTCAAAAGCTAAGCTCGCAGGCAATGTTAAATTGACAATTGGACATTACAATCACGAAAGACTCAGAATTCTGAGAGAGAAAGCAATAAACCCAGTAAGAGATTCCAAAAAAGGTAATTGGTCGAGAGACTGGTTGAATCTATTGAAACGAAACAAGGAAATAACCATTAATAGTAAGGAATTCCGTTTCTCGATTCATCGTCCATTTACGAAGATTAATAGTTATTTTGATGACGATTTGAATCAAGAGAGATACCAATTACCAAAGCTTTTTCCTAATGCAGATAATGAAAATATTGCAATAATAATTCCAGGAATCGGAGAAAGAAGAGGTTTTGCTAGTTTAATGATAAAGGATATACCTGATCTCAACAATTTTGATGGTGGAACACAATGTTTCCCACTGTACTACTATGAGAAGCATGAAAGTTTACAGCAAGGAATGTTTACAGAGGAAAATAGCGGTTACAAAAGACATGAAGGAATTACTGATTTCATACTTGAACACGCACAAAGACAGTATTCTGCCAAAAACATTAGTAAAGAAGATATTTTCTACTATGTATACGGTATACTTCACAGCACCGACTACAGAACCACATTTGCTAATGATCTCAAGAAAATGCTTCCAAAAATCCTATTAGTCGCTGATGTTCGGGACTTCTGGGCATTCAGCAAAGCAGGAAGAAAATTAGGTGAACTTCACGTTAATTATGAAAAAGTGCCACCTTACGAAGGATTGAAGGTAAGTGGAACACAACATGCAAAATACGGAATTACAAAGATAAAGTTTCTTGCTAAGGATAGAAAAGACACAATTATCTACAATGATTACATTAAAATTGAAAACATACCTGCGAAAGTATATGAATACGTGGTGAACGGTAAAAGTGCTATAGAATGGATTCTCGAGAGATACCAAATAAAAACAGATAAAGATAGTGGCATAACTAATGATCCAAATGACTGGGGAAAAGAACATGGTAATCCTAGATACATTCTCGATTTACTTCTCAGTATTGTTAATGTTAGCGTTCAGACTGTCGATATCGTAAACTCTCTGCCAAAATTAGATTTTAGTGAGAAATCATAAATGGAATGGCTTTTAGTTATTCTAGGAGCTTTAGGAATTGGTTATATCTTTGGACAGTCAAATAACAAGTCTGTGCAAACATTAGCACTTGATCGAGCACCTGTACCAGACAAAAAGGTAATACAAACAGTAGCAAAGCGTTTAAATACAGAGAAAACAGACCTGTCGGCTATTGAACTAGGTGAGGAACAAAAGAAAATTTTCGAAGTATTAAATTCATCCATGCAGAGTGCTTATATTACAGGTAAGGCAGGAACTGGGAAATCAGTCTTATTGCAGTATTTTGTTGCTAACTCTTCTAAAAATGTTGTAGTACTAGCACCGACAGGAGTTGCAGCACTAAACGTTTCAGGGCAAACGATTCATTCCTTTTTCAAATTTTCTTGGGAAACCCAAGATCCTACGAAATTAACGGTTGGATATAAGCTAAAGGAACTACTCAGGCATGTAGATACAATAGTAATTGATGAAGTATCAATGGTTCGCGCAGATTTGATGGAAGCAATAAGTAAGAAACTTCAGCTAGCTCGAGATAATGATGAACCATTTGGGGGTGTTCAGATGGTATTTTTTGGAGATTTGTACCAACTTCCACCTGTTGTAACGGATGGTGAGTTACAGAGATTTTTTGATCATAACTATGGGGGGATATACTTTTTTAACTCACCAACATTACAAAAGTTGGATTACGAAAAATTTGAGCTTAACAAAATTTACCGCCAAAAAGATAAGAAATTTATCGAGCTACTTAATCAAATCAGGTTAGGAATGGTTAGTGAAAACACACTAGACGAGATTAATACAAGAGTTACAGTACTGCCCGAAGAAGGTGGATACATCACACTTGCAGGACATAATGATACAGTTACTCAAATCAACCATACTCAGCTGTCAAAGCTTGAAGGTAAGGAAATGGTATATGAAGCGACAATTAGTGGTGATTTAAACGAAAAGTCTTATCCAACTGAGAAACAGTTGAAGTTAAAGGTTGGTGCACAGGTTATGCTTCTAAGAAATGATCGACAAAAACCAAGTCGATGGGTTAACGGAACACTCGGAATTGTAACCCAATTGTCAGAAGAAGTTATAAGAGTAAATATCAATGGAGTTGAACATACTGTACCAAAGGATACGTGGGAATCGGTACGCTACTACTATGACCCTGAAGAAAGAAAATTAGAAAAAGAAGTTGTTAATACTTTTACACAGTTCCCTTTAAGGCTTGCCTGGGCAATAACAATTCATAAATCACAGGGACAAACTTACCAAACTGTAGCAATTGATGTGTCACAACGTGCTTTTGCACACGGACAAATGTATGTTGCACTTAGTAGGTGCCAAACACTTGAAGGTATATATTTGAAATCACCGATCAAAAGGGAAGATGTTATTGTAGACCCAAAGGTCATTGAATTTATGAAACAAACATAAAAATGAATACTCAATCCCATGACAAAATCAGTAAGTCCGATTTCATAGCATTTTTAGATGCGCCAAGACATCTTTGGGCGATTAAAAATAACAGGCTCACCCCTATAGAGATTAATACCTTTCTAGAGCACCTGTTTGATCAAGGTTATAACGTAGAAAAGTATGCGGAACAATACATACAAGAAGTTCTAATTCCTGAATACAACATGGCTCCGGATAATGTGCTACTACAACCTACAGCTAAAGACCACGAGTTTGAGGCGAGAGCCGATGTTCTCATCTTAAACCCTCAGACTAAGAAGTGGGATATGTACGAAATCAAAAGCACCACAGAAATAAAGAAACAGCATAAATACGATGTAACATTTCAATCTTTGGTTTTCGGAAAACAATATGAATTAGGGGATGTTTATATATTGCATCTAAATGGAGAATATACTCGAAATGGAGAGTTGAATCTAAAAAACTTATTTGCGAGAACTAAGGTAACAGGAATCGTTTCAGAGTTAGCTAATGAAGTACAAATTCTCCGTTATAACGCATTGGATGTCATATCTGAGCATGATTATAATCAAGTCCCGTCATGTATCCGCCCAAAACAATGCCCTTGTATTGACATTTGCCATCCGGATTTACCCGACTACTCAATTTATGATATCAATAATATTACAGCCAGTGATAAAAAGGTTCGTCAGCTTGAGAACATGGGAGTGTTTAGTATTGATGAAGTTCCCATTTCGTTCACTTTAAGCGATAAACAAAAAGCTCAGGTGTTAGTGGCTCAGAACAGAAATGTTCATATCGATATCGATATGATAAGAAAAGACCTTAATGGATTGCACTATCCAATGTATTTCATTGACTACGAATCATTTAATCCTGCAATACCAATGTACGATGGATATAAGCCATATGACCAGATGCCTTTTCAATGGTCATTACATGTCAGGAGAAGTAAAGACAGTGAGTTAGAACATTACGAATTCATCGAAACTAATATTACTGATCCAATTGTTGGATTTTTGGAAGCATTAACGAAAGTGCTTGGATCTGAGGGATCTATTATCGTTTGGAATAAGGCATTTGAAGGAACACAAAATAAAAGAATGGGTGAGATTCACCCGAAATATAACGATTTTTGTGAAGAGATGAATTCACGGCTGTATGACTTAATGGATATTTTTAGGGATGGTATTTATGCTAGACGTGAATTTAAAGGAAGCTATTCAATTAAGAAGGTTTTACCTGTATTGGCCCCTGATTTATCATACAAAGGAATGAATATAGCTGAAGGTGCCACTGCAATGATAAGTTGGAATGAAATGGTTTACGGTACATTACCAGACGTCAAACGACAGCAAATAAAAGCTGATCTTTTGGCATACTGTCAACTTGACACGTTAGCTATGGTTAAGATTTTTGAAGTGTTGGAAAAGCTTCTATAACAATCTAGACTTCATCTTCCCTTTGCGGTACTTGTTGTTCATGGAAAACAATCAAAAAGTACCAGAACTGCACTACTGTCTCTATGCTCGAAAGTCATCTGAGTCTGATGAAAAGCAGGCAATGAGTATTGACGGGCAACTCATGGAAATGAGCGAGATAGCAAAGCGAGAAAAGCTTCATATTGTAGAAGTTGTCACAGAAAGTCACTCCGCAAAGGAAACAGGGCAGCGTCCGCAGTTCAATTACATGCTGGATAACCTAAGTAAAGGTAAGTACAACGCCATAATTACATGGGCTCCTGACAGAATTTCGAGAAACGCTGGCGATTTAGGAAGAGTTGTTGACCTTATGGATCAAGGGAAGCTAGCACTTATCAAAACTCACTCTCAAACATTCAGTAATAACCCTAATGAGAAATTCCTTCTCATGATACTCTGTTCGCAAGCAAAACTTGAGAACGATAACAGAGGCATAAATGTAAAGCGAGGCCATAGGAATAAATGTCAAATAGGAATCCGCCCCTCAATGGCACCACTTGGGTATCTCAATGTCATGAAATCAAACCGAATTTCAGGTGTAGAACTCGATCCTGGGAAAGCACCAATTATCAAGCAGATGTTCACCTATGTAGCAGATAAAGGGCTATCCGGTCGTGCTCTACGAAGATGGTTACGAAAAGTTGGATTTCAATCAAGAACAGGCAAAGACATATCACTTAGTAGGATATATGAAACCCTGAAAAATCCATTCTACTACGGTAGCTTTAAGTTCGGTGATAAATGGTACAAGGGAAGTCACGAACCACTCATAACTAAACAGATTTTTGACAAAGTACAAATTCGACTACAAACAACCGTCAAGCAATGGAATAAACAGCTCTACCCTTTCAAGAAGATTTGTAGATGTGGAAGTTGCGGAAGTAGTATTACGGCGGAAATGAAGTATCGAGTGACAAAAACCGGTGAGGTTCATCCGCATATCTATTATCATTGCAATCGAATTAAGGATTACGACTGCCCAGAACCATACATAACAGAAGAAATTCTCATACAACAATTGATTGAGCATTTGCCACAAATTAAGCTCGATAAAGAGTATATATGGAATCTATTTCAAGATGAGATAAAACGACTTAACCACCTCAAACAGATAATGCAAAGAAAAGGCAATAAACTAATCGAAACGACACCACATCAAAGAAAATCCAGGACATTAAAGGTCATCGGTCAAGAAGAATCGGAAATGATCAAAGACTACTTCCTGCACATACTCCAATACGGAACACCAGAAGAAAGGCAGAATATACTGACTGGGGTTAAGACATTATTCCTTCTAAAGGAACGAACACTTCAAATATCAAACTCAAGGAAAGTCGCTACCGAATTAGTGCCCAATTGTTAAGAAAGTGATCCAATGGTCTCTCTTCGTTAGTAATATAAACCGACCCACCCTTAAGTCTCAACACAATACGGTACTTAGTATGATTATTTATACTGGAAATACTATTTTGGGCTATTAATCGCTCGATCTCGTATGTAGGTAAGATAACAAAATCACTATGTGTTTCATCTTTTAGCACTAAAACATAGAAGATATTGCCGGTATTATGTTTTGCAAAAGAAGCTTTACGAATATCAAATATATAAGATTTAGCAAGGTTAACATTTGAAGTTTTCACTTGGATCCCAAACATGATATGGTCTTTAGTAGCAACGATATCAAGACCGTCATCTACAGTCATAATACTGGCGTTAAATCCTCTGAAAAGGAGCTCAGAACAAACCAGATATTCACCACCACGTCCTGTGTAACCACTTTCAAGCTTTTCTTGTTTAGTAATTTTCGCTAACTCTTTCTTTGCTTTGTCAATATTACTTTTGTGTTTATTAAGCGAATACAATCCCTTGTCTGCCTTAACGAATGTTGAACCTTTCTCATTAAGTTTAATATCTACTGTAATTACGGCAGCCATTGACTTTTCTGGCGTTTTTCCAGTTGTTTCAAGCAACCCAGACTCTATTGCACGTTTTGTAATCTCATTAGTTGATAGTGGTTCAGAAGATTCATTAAGAATCTTAATGGCTGCTTCTTTAAACTTGTTCATTAATGAATTCTATCACTATTAATCAATCAGTACATTGGGCATTTGTTGAATAGATCGGTTCCGAAACTTCGAACAAAAGGAATATTTTTCTACAACTTTTTGAGACTTTTTTCGTATTACAGGACTACGTTGACACTTTTCCAATTTGGGTTACCTGTAAGTAAGGAAAATTTGGACGCTTCCAGATAGGACTGACGGGACTTGAAGCAACCATTGCAAAAATGCGGGGCTGACGGGATTCGAACCCGCAACCACCCGCGTGACAGGCGGGTGCTCTAACCAAGTTGAGCTACAGCCCCAAAGTCTTCCGCAAATTGCGAAAGATACGAGTTAATTATATCCGAGAAGATGTCCTCTGTCAAAACTAAATTGGTTTGGCAAACTACTGCCTACTCTTCGTTTGTACCAATCAATTCCTGCATAAAATGTTCGTATTGCGCAATTCTATACGCACGATCAGATCGAATTCTATCCAGGTCGATTTCTGGGAACACCGCATGTATATGGTCCGACGCAAGTAACTGTTTAAATCCATGAATCGTCACATCCGACGGAGCTCTACTTGTTACATGAAACGTTATTGCCGAGTTATTATCTTCGCCCGCAGCAGGCATGAGATTGAGCGTAGTAAGCGGAGATTTTCCATCTAATCTTGTATATTCCAACAGTTTGATACAACCTCCGTCAAAGGTTCTCGTGACCGTAAGGGTAATAAAAGGGTAAGCGTCCTCTGTATTTGCGACATGCATAACACTCACTTCTCTATCTGGTCCGAAATTCCACGTCGATTCAAATTTCACGCTATCGTCGGCTGTTGAATTAGTCTCTATTGTTGTCTTTCGGCTGCTGCCTTCCTCAGTTTGAGTTAGTTTTTCGATTTCAGCATCGGAAAAAGTACCTTTAAAGACTGCAGCAAGGTCTGCTTCAATTTGACCCATTGCCTCTTTTAATCTTTCTTTCGGGACATCCGTAGTTCCAGGACGTTTTGTTACAACAATGTCTTTTTCTAACTCAGAAGACACAATCTTAGTCATAATCATTTTTTATAAATTGGTGGGGAGTTATGTAATTATATACCAAAGAACAACTTCTGTACCTCCTGATACACTTTCTGGCATTCCCGATTATCATTTTTCTCAATAGCTCCAGAAGCAACAAGACCTAGTTCATGTTCGAAAAATTCTCTACTTTTTCGCTCATTTGCACCACACACGCGCAGACCAACCGCAAAACCATTTATCGGTGCTAAGTATAATGTCGAGTGATTTTCTTCATCTAAGGCTTCGATAATAATCTCGCTGACGACATGCTCTTTTGGGTTATCCCAACAAAATACTTTTTCAAATACAGAAACCTTTACAAGTTTTCCGTGCATTTCCATTTCTCGAGTGAGCAACAACTCTTCTTCTTGATTGAACCCTTGATATTTTCTTTTGCTTTTTAGTTCAACATGGCAACCCCACGCGGTATCCCATTCACTTTTTGTACAGGTATATCCAGGGGAGAGTTCCACTTCGAGCTTGCCTGCTGGTAATAACGTGACCGCTTCTTCATCGGTAAGCCATTCATGCAATCTACGGTTAAGTCGTTCTTTCGCTGCGTCGACCAATTCAGTCTCTCTCGTTTTTTGTAGCCGGGCAAGCCCACCTCTATATGCGACTTCAGTTGGTGCTGCGGTTAATTGACTTGTATCTTGCGTCATTTTGTATTTTTACACATTAAGTGCCATGTTTCTTGACTTTTTCATGACATACTTTCCAATGTTCCTGGAAGAATCATTTCGCGAATTTTCTCAGCTGAATCTAACTGTAATGCCTTACTTGATTCCAATTCCTCGACATCAACCCACCACAAGAAGTGCCTCATCGCAGCTCCTAGCGTAATCGGTTCATTATTGACGTTGAGTGCCTCTATTTGCCCTTCGCGTTCTCCATACACATGAATAAGCAGATGCTCTGTTCTCCACGCTTTATCACCGACTTTCACACTCACCCCATAAGAGGGAACACCTTTTGAGTGGTAGTAAAACATAGCGACCTCGGCATTACTTTCTGGAAACTTTCTTACGACTTCTACCATCGATTCCTTAATTTTACCTTGCCGACTGCATTTGCTGTACAAACCTACCGAATACTCAGGTGCCGGCTCCCACGATGCGTAAAGCGCAACATGCTCCTGTTCGCAAAATACATTTCCATGTGCAATTCTTTTTGGCGCTAACGCTTCAAGTTCGGCCGGAATAAAAGATTGTTCGCACAAATCTATAAGGTCTTCTTGCATCAGTGCAGTAAATTGATGCAAATCTTCGTCTAAAATGGGGTACTCTCTTCGTTGCTGCACACCGAGTCTTACCTTCTCTAACATTTGCGTTGGCTCGTGTGTTGCAACTATCATGTTATTCTCGTTGTGGAGTTAATTCACCAAAAAATACGATATTTCGAAGTTTCTGCACGACTTCCTCAAAATATTTTCTGTCTATTTTGCCGTTTTTAATTTTTCTCATATCCAGCCACGGCATAAAGTTCTTCATCTCTTCGCAATTTTTGTCACCGGATATTTCTACCCGACCACGATTCCATTCTGACAAATAAAAGGTGATGCATGCATCGGTAGTTCCCACTCGTTCTGCATGAATTTCGATATACGAGCCAAATTGATCTTTATTCCGCGTACTCGACGCATGAAAATAAACCATATTGGGTGAAGTAGCATTTCCAGGAAAACGACGGGTAACCGCTAAGTAACGGTCAGGTCTTTCAAAAAAACTGTAATCCTCATGCTCCCACATAACCTCGAAAGGTGCCTGATATTCAGATCCAAAGTGAGAAACCGCCTTATGATATTGGTTTTGTTCATGAAGCGTCACGTCAAAAGGACTTGCAGGAGCAACTGCCTCTAACTCTTGTTCAGAAAGTGCTGCTCGTCCCAAATCCTCTAAATCACGAAGAATCGTCTCTGCAAGCTTTTCTTTCTTTACTGCTGCACATTTTGTTTCATGAAAACGGAAGGCAATGTGCTTGCCGTTAAACTCTTTTTCAATAGCCATGGTGGTATTTTCGCTTAATAATCGATTCGTTTCTTGACATTTTCATGACAAACGAACTAACTCTTGCCTTTTAAATAATTCTCAACCACGGCAAAAAGTTTGTTGTACAAAATTCGTTTTGCATCATAACTATCGTCGCAGAGCTTTTGGCTCTTTTTAAAGTCTTCAAAATCAATAAACTTTGCACTCTCAATGCCTACTCCTTTACTCATCTTTTTGAGTAC
The DNA here is from genome assembly GCA_016860985.1 of Patescibacteria group bacterium. GTDB lineage: Bacteria > Patescibacteriota > Dojkabacteria. Next base: position 74,782 of record BOKM01000001.1, read on the forward strand.
CTGCCGAGAATCACATACACACAAGCAACCGACATAACCCTTGCCCAGAATTAGCGGAGAAATCCCAACAACGCCATATTGATACTTTTTCATCCGCTCGTGATGACGCTGAATGTTAAGTTCTCCGAGTTCGCGCACATGTTTAATATCAAATAGGTTTGGAGTAAGGCCAAGTTCTTTTTCTAATACTTCTACAACTGCTTCGCCTACATGATTTGAGTAAATGCCACCTTGTGGTAGTTGTAATGGGATTTTATGGCCGTAATATTTGGTATCAAACTGCACCACCATAATCTTGTGTCGCAAGGGATCAACGAGCGCAACAATTACGGTAGAGATAACCAAAAAAGCGCCACCGGCGCAAAGGGTCAGAAAAAAAGATAAAGATACCTACAGCTCCTGTAATCAAAAGCAGCAGTAGGGACAGGATATTGTTACTCAGATCTAAAATCTGTGCCACATCCATTGCTGTATTTTACAACTTTTTCCAATAAATTTCAGCTGGGCTCGTTTTTTCCTTTAGCGGGTCATAATCGTTGGCACGAAATCCCATGTTCAAAAACGGTTGAGGTGCTGCCAACTGATCGTACATAAAGCTCCATAAAACCGCTACCACACGTTCATTCTCAATCTGATTTGCAAACCGCTTAAGGAATATTTCTTGTTCTTCTTTTGACGCTTCCCAGCCTTTAATTGATCCTGTACGCATCCACCCCAGCTCCGTAAAAGCAACCTTTTTGGTCGTTTTGGTAAAAATTTCTTTATAGTAATCCGCAGGAATGGTATTTGGTTCTTTGTAAATAAGCGTTGGATAGCTCGTAAACGCGATTAAATCTGCATTAGGAAACTGCAATAACAGATCCCAGTGCTGAGAGGTCGAATCATTTAACTTTCCAAACAGCCCGCCCGCCATTCCCTTTATATGTTCAAGCTGAAATATTGGGAACACAAGAGTCTTCGGAGAGACTTGATGAATTGAGTCGGCATACTCTTTAAACAACGCCACATATTGGCTATATGCAATTGGGTTTTGGTCATACAACAAGTCGACTTCAACGCCCATTCCAAAATAGGCAGGTCTATTTTTATTTACAAATTCAAGAATCTCCTTCTTTCCGTTTTTAAAATCACTAAGTAATGCACCAGTTTTTCTGTCATATACCTGAATACTAATTATGGCAGTGTAATCGTATACCCCGCCCAGCGACTCAACTACTGCTGGTGCTCCTTCTGGCTTTTTAAGTTCACTTACCGAACCTGTCCAACCAACCGCAGTCCCTCCTAATTCCTTATTGATAGTAAAAAAATCAGTAAAGTCACTCCCTTTAAAGCTCTTCGGCGTCAATTGTGCACCTTTTAACCGAACAATTTTACTTCCGTCTTTTATGGCTTGCTCAGAGGTACCCAGTGGTCGTTGCGGAAGTTTTTGGTACGTAACAACAACTACAAGCGCAAGTAATGCAACAAGAAATATACAGATGGGCAGTACACCTTTCATCAGGGCCTATCGTTTAAGTTATGTTTTGTTACATTACCTGCTTCGTTAAATTCGAAGGAACCTACCAATCTTTTGCCCTGCAAAATGAGAGGTAGCCAAATTTTGTCGTCGTCCCACATTTGGTCATATGGAATTTCACTAACTTTAAACCATTGTGGGCGCATTTCTTCTGATTCTGTGGCTTCTCCCGTAAATGTTTCTGACGTATACAAATAACAGTGAAAATCTTTAGTTCGATCGTGTGGAAATATGAAATCGAACGTGCCAACTAACTCAACTTCCTGCACGTCAAGGCCAACTTCCTCTTTTGCTTCTCGAACAACACATTCTTCAGGTAGTTCCCCTATTTCCATATCAACCTTTCCCCCGGGGCCGTTCCACTTGTCAAGTCCAAATCCGCGTTTTTTCATGGCAAGTAGGAGTTCTTTTTCAGCACCCTTTCCGCGGAATAGCAGTAATAAAGTAGCTTCTCTCATTCTGGAATCATTGTTACAAGATAGAATGGTTCGGATAGAATTTTTTGACCATCAATAACACCGGCAAATCGTTTCTGATAACGCTTTCCATCTTCGAAAGTGATACGAAAGTCAATCACTATCTCACCTCGTAACTTTTCCTGCGAAACTCCTAGATATTCTAGAACCTTTGAACTTTCATATACTTTATCCTTACGTAGAATTTCCTGCTCAGAAACAATCCCCAAGTTCTTCGATACAAGCGCAAAGTTTATGGTATCTCCACCTTGAAATACTTCATCAAAATACCGCTCAACAATATTTGTTTCAGTTACTCCAGTAAGCACAATGGATTTTAACCCCGTGGGAATATCTTTGTTTTTTATTGTCGGTTCTGTCGTAAAGATATAAGAACGAGAGAGCCCGTCTTTTAATTTTTCATGAGAAGGTTGTATGGAAACTTGAGTGCCAATACCCTGGCGGAAGGATACGGGGAAAATTTCTATTTTTTTTACTTTCTGCCCATCGTTAGCACTAAAAGAAAAATAACTAGTAAAGATGATATGAACCATCTGCTTATCTTCTACTTTGGCTCCTTCCGGATCCTCTCGCGTGGTAAATACATTTACTGACATACTGTTTTGAAGCCAATCGAGTCTCTTTTCTATAGACTCTTCATTCTTTGCTGGGGGGTTAGAGAGTTTACTTCCACCTGTACCACCATTTCGGAAGAAAATAAGCCACACCACAAGAAGTAGCAGAAAAAGTGCCACTCCAATCAAGAGAAGCTTTTTATTCATTACATTGATACTATACTTTTTTTCTAAAGGTGTAAAACTCGATTAGTACGACTTTATTATGCTATGGTGGATTCTATTTCACAAGTGGCAAATTTGCAGCTTTCCAGGCAGTGATTCCACCACTCATTTCTACAACATTTGGAATATCTGCTGCTCTAAAGAGAGATAAGGCAGAATCAGAGCGATTACCTGAGTTGCAATAAACAAAATACGTTTTATCTTTATCGAGTGTTTCAAGATATTGTCTGAATTCTGCTCGCTTATAAAAATCTTTGTTGATTGCATCGGCAAGGTGACCTGAGGCAAATTCTTCGTCGGTTCGAATATCAATAATAACTGCACCAGAAGTGGAAGCAAGTCTACTTTGAAATTCGCTGGCTGTTACCTTTTGATACTGTTGAACTGCCTGAGTTACGGTTGGCGTCGGTTCATTTTTATTCTCACAATTCCCAGCCAAACATGGTTTTTTTTGAAACACAAGAAAACCCATAATCCCAACTACGATAACTAGTACAACCACAATAATTGTTTTGTTCATACCGTAGTATACAACGACAATTTAATGTGCGATATGGTAGCGATCTAGCATATCGTTTGCAATCTCTTCTATGGTGAGTTCGTCATCCCACTTAAAGTAGCTCAGTACATTTTTTATGTCCCGTTTTAGCAGTTCTGGCACACGTTTTGATTCTCTTACGTCGATAGCTTGCGGAAAATCAATCACAATTGGCTTATCATTCCACCAAAGTATATTGAATGCTGATAAATCGCCGTGAATAATTCCGTTTGCAAGAAAGAGCTCAATAAGTTCTATCAGGATTTCTGCGGTGCTTTGCCATACCTCTGGGGGTATTTTTAAGTCAGACAACCGAGGTGCGGGGCCATTTTCATCACCTATATACTCCATAAGCACGCCATTTCGGAGTGGTTTTACCATACGGGGTATATAAGAAGATTGCCCTGCAAGCGTTTTCAAAAAATACTGCTCTCGCATCACCCAGGTATCTTGAATGAATTGTTTGCCAACGTCGTTACCTTTTCTAATCGCTCTTCTGATGTTTGCTCCATCGCCAATAAAGCGATCTTGGAGGTAATTTTTTTGTGTTTGAAAGGCACGAGATTTAAAGTCGTGGTATGTTTTGAGCGCATAAAGTGAATCATCACTCTCTGACTTCACTACCCATACTTTTGCTTCTTTTCCCGATTTTAGCTCTCGAATCGGGGTAACGGGGAACTTCTTTTGCGTGAGTTCCTGTAACGCAGTTTGTAATTCTGACACTATGAATCAATAAATGTTAGCAGCGAGTTCACAAAGAACTCGCTGCCACAACAATCGCTAGACGCGATATATTCTCATTCGTAAACACGAATGATTATTTTGCCTCAATCTTGATTGTTTTTGGCAAGGCTTTCTCACTCTTTGGAAGTGTGAGCTTTAGCACACCATTTTGAAACTCAGCAACTGCTTTTTCGGAAAGCACTTCGTAAGGCAAAGTAAAGGTTCTTGTAAAGGATTTCTCTGAAATCTCTGTTACATAGTATCTTCTTCCTTGCTTATCTTCTGTTTGTTCTTTAGTCTTTCCGGTTACTTTGAGCACGTCGCCTGTTATCGAAATATCAAGATCTTCTACGGTATAGCCTGGCGCTTCAAGTTCTACGTGAACCACGTCGTCTTTTTCGTACATGTTTGCCTTAGGTAACGCACCAAATGTTGCGCCCATAAGGTCTGAGGCATCTTCCCAGACGGATGGAAGCATGCTCCATGGATTGAATACTCTGATGTTTGCCATATCCAGAAAAATGAACTTAGTTATTAGCAGTCCTTATTACTGACTGCTAAATTATTCTACAAAACGATTACCTTTTTTGTCAAGAGTCTAAAAGAAAGCTTCCAAAATCATTTTGTAAAACTTCTTTTCGTTCAGGTAATGGTCGATAATTACAAAATCAATTCCTGCTCCTTTTGCAAAATCTCGGTCGGTTTTTGAGTCACCAAAGTAGATGTACGCTTCTTTTGGCTCCTCGTATTTTGCAATAAGTGTGTTCAAGCAATATGGATCTGGTTTCTCGTGACCTTCGTCCGAACAAGAAATCACATTTTCGAAGTAATGAGACATATTGTTAAGCTCAAAAATCTTCTTTTGCGAACCATACTGTCGGTTTGTACACACTGAGATGAGTTTTCCATTGGTTTTTAATACATCCAAAAGTTCTTTAGCTGCATCAAAGGTGTGCATCTTTGCAAATTTCTCTGCGCTGTTAATGTGCATTTCTTCGTTCTTTTTGACCAACTCTTGCGGAGGGACTTCGAGTTTAAGGTATTTTGCGGCTTCTTCGAACTGTATATGCATCGAGGTACCTCGGCTTCTATAATGTAAGTCCCGCAAAAAAGTCTCTTGCTCAGAGGTAATTCCTTCAAACGTATCAACAAACAATTGCTGGTTAATCTCGTATGAATTGGTTAACGTGTCATCAAGGTCGAATATAAAGTGTTTTTTCATGAGTGTTTGGTCAATCTAAGTGTGGAATTATATCATTTTCCAAGGATTTCAGGAAGCTCCGTAAGACTTTTAATCCGAATTACCGGCAACTCACCAAAATCGTAGGTTCGGTTCCAAGGCTTTTCAAGTACCACAATTTTTGTGCCAGCCTCTACAATTCCTTCAGCATGAAAGGGTGCGTCGTCGATGTGATAAGCGATACCGTATTCTCTACAAAAATCGGCCTTTGAAACAGTGTGGTTCATTCCTTGGCGCGATATCTGCCCAGTAAATAGAACCTTTTTAAAGCACTGTGGGTAATGTTTTTCAATCCATTTTTGAGAAAGTTCCGCAATTTCTGGTGAGCGAGAAGTCAGAACGTACAACGTATGATCTTTGGACAAAGCCTTAACGATTTCTTGTGCCCCTTCTAGTGGTACTAAATCTTTAAGCATACCACTCTCGTAAAATTCAAAGATTCTACGGAATACTTCGTCGTTTTCGATATGCATAACTTTTCGGTAATCAAACTGTGAAAAATCTTCAAATGTGTAGTGCTCGTTATAATGCTTTTTATTGAATTCTATCCAGCCGAGTTGAAACGCTGCTAATACATCGTCTAAATCAAAAGAGATAACCATGGGCAATTTTACACTTATTTGGTACAATTCAAAAGGAACACGGCAATCATTTGGAGATTTCTCCCCATTCATTTAGTTTATAGAAAGAATCATGAGGCTTGAACTCAGTAAAATGACAAAATATTTCGGCGCTGATCTGTTGTTCCATCAGGTCGACGCATATGTTGATGACCAGCAAGTTATTGGACTTATCGGTAATAACGGTGTCGGTAAAAGTACCCTTTGTAATTTGATTACCGGCAATGACCATGAATACGATGGACAGATTAAAAAGTATCCAGGAGTTCGAATTGCCTACTTTAGGCAGATGCTCGAGTCCACTCAACAAAGCGACGAAACGGTATTCGATTATGTGCTCTCTACTCAGTCACACGTACTAGAAATCGAACGTGAGTATCAAGCAATGCTCAATCGCATGCAAAATGAAGAGGTAACCTCAGCAATTCTCGATGAGTTTGGAAATATCCAAGAAGCATATGAGATTAATGGTGCTGCAGACTTACTCGACCGAATCGAAGAGGTGCTTAACGGGCTTGGAATCTTTGAAGTACTTGACCTTACAATCCCAGGAAGGCGAAACATTACATATCATTCAAAGCTCTCTGAGCTATCTGGTGGAGAGCGCAAGATCGTTGAATTGGCTGTAATTCTTCTTGATAAGTCAGCAAACCTCCTTATTCTTGACGAGCCCACCAACCACCTAGATATGAATGCCAGAGCATGGCTAGAAGGTTTTATTAAAGGCTTTCAGGGCTCTGTTATCATCGTTTCACACGATCGCCACCTTCTCAACAACGTCGCAGATCAAATTTGGGAAATTGCAGACTTTACGCTAACTTCCTACAAAGGGAACTATGAACGTTTTGAAAAACAGAAGAAAGAACGCTTAGAAGCGCTCAGACACGAGTACGCAATGCAAAAGAAAGAAATGGAACGTTTAGAAGCAATCCTTACCGCTTTCCAGAGGAATGAACGAAATGGTGGTAACTACGTTACAGTCAAGCTCTACAATGCTACAAAAAGTCGTCTGGAACGTTTTAAGCAAAATATGATGCCCGAACCTCCAAAGGACAGACCAGAACTCCGGCTCTCGTTGCAAAACGTGCAGCCAAAGGGTTACACCGTCGTAAAACTGGAAAACTTTTCCTTTGGCTACGACGAAACCAGGGCACTGTTTAATGATCAAACTCTCGTTCTCACAAAAGAAGATAAAGTGGCACTGCTAGGTGCAAATGGAACAGGAAAAAGTACATTTATGAAGTTGATTCTTACTCGTTACTCACAAATGCACGACATTGATCCCGCTGAATTTGGGATACGCGATTTTGCTAAAAAGTACGGCAAAACCGTTTCGACTGACAAGAGTTTTTACGTTGGCCCAGGAATCAAGATCGGTTATTACTCTCAACATCATAGCCAGCTACCTCTCGAAATCACTATTAGAGAGTTACTATGGCAGCACGACATTAAAGACGAATCGCAGTTTCAGAGTTTGATTAGGCGGTATCATTTTGAAAAAGATACAGTAGATAACAAGAAAATTGCCGATTTAAGTGGAGGTGAAAAAAGCAAACTGCAATTTATTTTGCTGATGCTTTCTGGGGCCAACACATTGCTACTAGATGAGCCAATCAACCATCTTGATATCGATTCAATGAAGATTGTAGAACAAGTGTTGCACGACTTTAGCGGTTCCCTCATGGTTATCTCACACGATCGATACTTCTTATCACGAGTCATTAACAAGATTATCTACATCAAAGATCAAGGGTTACACGAATTTCGAGGCACTGTAGATGAATACATCGAGAAACACCACAAATAGAGGGTACTAGACTGATTACTGAGAGACAATCTGAAGTCCACTCATGACACTATCACAAAGTGCTGGCTGATCAAGATTCAAACAAACAGTCAATAAGGCAAATGCTTTATTGTTTGCAGTATCAGCGATTTGGTCTTTTGCTGTACATGGTGCGTTTACATCATCACCATTGTTTGTACACTTACCAGTTGTTTTTACGTTTTTTGCTAACACGTACATTCCATCAGCTAACCCACCACCGGTTGCACGATATAAGTCTCCAATGTACTTGTTTTTTACAGATACAACTTTTACTAAATCAAGATTTCCACCGGTATACCCTAACCAGTTCACGCCAAGTTGCAGAAGCTCAGAATCGTTTGCAAATACAACAACTCGGTCGGTATACCCATCTACCGTATATGATTTGAACGTAACTCCTGAAGTGTTATTGAATGTGAGTGTTCCTTTTTCGCCTGCGCTACCTTTTAATGCGATGACGTTAGTTTCAACTTTACCCTCTGCCTCTGTAGGAATTTCATCTAACGGAGTTGGGGAAAGATCGGTAGCTTCTTTTTCTGGTGCTTTAGTATTCCCGGACATTTTGGAGTAAACAACTCCTCCAACTAACACAAGAATTAGGACTACTGCAATAATTACTTTTTTATTCATTCAACACTAAATAAAGTTAATTTACGAGTATATCATCTTTTGTAGTTGCTCGCGTGAACGAAAACCTATACACTAAATAATGAAAAAACTGACCCTAAAAGTAATAAAAATGATTGAAATTGGCAGCTGGTACGGTGTAGTTGCAATTCTGACCGCGTACATGGGCGTATCCTTTGGCTATTTTGCTCCCTCGAACGCACTTCCTGTATTTCTAAACATTACAGGTTCTCTCACAATGCTCGTTGACGCGTGGAAGGACAAAAACTGGCAACCAGTCACCATAAACATCATCTGGATACTTATCGCCGTAGTAACGTTCTTGCGGTAAATTAACCAAGTAATTTTTTTGCAAAAGCGACCATTCTAGCTGCTTCTGGTTTTCTCAGTTCCTTCTTCTCAGAAAGATGTTCCATAACAACGTGATAATAGCCGTGCAGGTTGTCCCTCACTTCTGCAGTATTAATGCCATTTTCCAGTATAAATGGTACGGTACTAACACCAACCAAACCAACACCATCTACCGAGGTAACGGCGGAAGAAGATGCTGGAAGAAGTGTATCTGCGGAATTATATGAACGATCGGTTGGGTAGATGTTATACAACTTATACCCCATGCGACCGGTCAAACTCGGCTCTAAACAAATGAGTGTATTCGAAATTCGAGGTCCAAACTTCCCTTGATATACTAAGAGAAAGATTTCAGTTTCGTCTTCAATTCCGAGCAATTCCTTTACCAAATTTGCGGATTGATAGCCATCAACTGTTTTTACGGCAGGAGAACTAATTCCATCGAGCGAAACCATAACACCATAGGTGCTTACAGTTTTTTTTCGTTTTTCTTGAGAAATCGTGGTAATCCCTCTAATACATTCGCTATTAACTCCAAAGAAGCCGCCAATCGCACTGGCTGCTGCTTCGTATCTCTGAAGCTCTGCATTATCTGCAAAGGCTTCATTTGCTGCGTTAATTGTCATATTTCATACCGAAACTTATATAGGATATTTTACACCTATCGAGCCCTCTAGCACAACATGGCGATTAATCGAGCAGGAGAGAAATGTGCAAAAAAGCTGGAGGTGAGATTTGCTCGAAATTGAATTCATACCAACGACGAGCACACGCATTCGCGGTCGAACACCGGGTTTTCACCCAGTTCTATTTAATTGGCAGCTACCGGCACTTCGTACCGTTACCTGCCAATTAGCTGGAGGTGGGATTCGGCCACGTTGTAACAACTACATTTACGCTACGCGTACTAAAGCGTTACTTCCTCGGCCCCGCCCACTTCGTCGAAAGTAGGTCACTACTTTCTCCTTGGGGTTTCGAATCCTTCTTTGGAAAGAATTGGTGTTAGGCAAAACTTTGTATTACCTAGCACCAATTAGCTGGAGGTGGGATTCGAACCCACGACCCCCTCTTTACGAAAGAGGTGCTCTAGCCAACTGAGCTACGCCAGCCCGAAAGATGGTGAAATTGTATCACGTTTTGCCTCGTACCGATATAAGGCGAGAATAATTCCGATAATAATTGAATTTGCCAACAGCGACGATCCTCCGTAACTCATAAAAGGCAAGGCAACCCCCTTGGTAGGAAGTACTCCCATATTCATTCCTAAATTCAAAAAGGTTTCAAACCACAACTTTACGGTTAATCCTATGATAATCAATCTTGAATATTCATCTTTGACCTGCAAGGCAAGGAAAATTAGACGTCCGAATAGTAGTAAATATAGCGAGTAAAGTAACAGCATTCCAGCAAAACCACGTTCTTCTATAAAGGCAGAATATATGAAATCTGTAGTGTATTCTGGCAGAAAACGTAGCCGAGATTGCGTTCCTTGAGAGATGCCCTTCCCCCACATACCACCTGAGCCGATAGCAATTTTCGACTGACGAACTTGAAAAGATTCCTCTTCAGCTCCGACAAACGACTCAATTCGACCTTTCACGTAGTCTGGAATCACGTTGGACTTCCAAGCGAATACAATGCCTCCTACAAGAACGACGGCAACACCAAGTAGAGAAATACCAATCATACCTGCTTTAATACTTTGCCTAAATAATACGAATACAGGGAGAAGCAGGAACAATAGTAGCCACCACGAAGAAAAGGCAGAAAATACGACAACTGCAACAGAGGAAATAGCCCATGCAACGAGCTGTCTACCCAATTCGAATTTGAGAACCCAGAGAACAGTGATGGAAGAAACAATAAGCAAAGAAATAATAGTTGCCCCAAAATCTGGCTGCAATATTATTAGTCCAAGCGCAAGCAAAACTCCACCTCCGCCTAGAAGTAGGCGAACACGAGGTTTATAGTGTTCACTTGTGAGCCAATAAGCACTCCACATGGCAAGTACAATTTTTGTGAATTCAGAAGGTTGAAAAAGGAACTGACCAATTTTGTACCAACGATGGGTAGCATTCACAATTGGTCCAAGAAAGAAAAGCCCAGCCAACAACACAATTACAACACCAAGTGCAAGAATCTGAATAATAAAGGTTTTAGAAACTTGTAAGTCAATTCTGGTCAAAATGTAAATGACAGTAAAGCTTACGACTCCGAACAAAAGTTGCCGTGCGACAAGCGAGTCTAGCCACGAAGAAAACGAAGTCCCAATTGGTGTGGTTGTATACAGAACAAAAACGCCGAGCAAAAACAAAATCATTACAGTCGTAATTACGAGAGGATCGCCCACACGTGGCGGCTTCATAGCGCTATTTTCTTCTCAAGAAGGCAGGTATATCTAACTCGTCTGAATCTTGCTCAACAGAAGGCATAGAGGTTGTTGCTCTGTCGGAGCTGAATGTTACAGGTACTTGAGGAGTCGGTTGCATTTCCATAGGTTCTCGAGAAACGATTGGTTTTGGACTTTCTGTTCTTATTGGTGCATCTGGGAAGCCCGCAGCAAGTACGGTAACGTGTAGTTCATCATCTGTTGATTCGTCGATTGTCGCACCGATTTTTACGACTGCAGTTGTATCAACCATATTGGTAATCATTTCAGCTGCTTCGGCTACTTCGGACATTGTAAGGCTAGAACCACCTCGGATGTTAAAGAGTAAGCCCTTTGCACCTTGAATAGACATTTCGAGCAATGGACTTGTGATAGCTTGACGAGCTGCCTGTTCTGCTCGATTTTCGCCAGATGCTTTGCCGATGCCCATCATTGCGGTACCAGAGTTCTTAAGAATACTTCGCACATCAGCAAAGTCTAGATTAATAAATCCAGTTTGAGTAACGAGATTTGCAATACTCAATACTGCATTTGCGAGAACTTCGTCGACTTTACGCATTGCATCGTGGAAGGTTAAGTTTTTGTCGATAATATCTAGAATTCTTTGGTTTGGAATTATAATCATAGCGTCGACATTCTCTTTTAAGCGAGAAATACCTTCTAACGCTACTTCCATTCTTTTTTTGTTTTCAAAAGAAAACGGTTTAGTAACAACAGCAACCGTTAAGGCACCAAGATTCTTTGCAATACCAGAGATTACAGGAATAGCACCCGTTCCGGTTCCACCACCCATTCCACCAGTTACAAAGACCATATCCGCACCTTCGAGTGCTTGATTGATGTCTTCTACGCTTTCTTCGGCAGCTTTCATGCCTATTGCAGGATCTCCACCAGCACCTAAACCAGAGGTAAGGTTTTGGCCAATTTGCAGTTTAACACTTGCACGAGAATTTTTTAGTACTTGAGCATCGGTGTTTACAGCGATAAACTCAACACCATCAATATTGTAGTCGGCAATCATGGTATTGACTGCATTGCAGCCACCACCGCCAACTCCTACGACTTTAATATTGGCAGCTACATTTGTGGTTGGTTGAACTAGCATACTATTGTTGGAATAACGATTTAAAGATTGATTTTACTTTTGATGAGATCCCTCCTAAAAAGCCCTCACCTTCAGAACCAGCAGAAGGAACATCTTCAGGGTTTCCGGCGGCATAAAGCACCAATCCCTGAATAGTTGCATATTCTGGCCCTGTAATTTCTTCTGTCATACCGTCAAGACCGTGTGGCATACCGACTCTTGCAGATGATCCTACATATTCTTTTACCATGGTTGCGATTTTCGGAAGTTTCGAGGTACCGCCAAGTAACACGATTCCTGCGGGCATTTTAACGTCGTAACCGGCTCTTCCGACATCTTGTCGTGCAAGTTCAAGTATTTCTTCGACACGAGCACGAATTACTTTTTCTAGAAACCCTTGAGATACCTTTTCTAATCCTGAAATTGAGAGATGTTTCACGTCAACTTCATCGTTCTTTACCTCATCTTTTTCTTTTGATTTTTCTTTTTTATCCTTTTTTGTCTCTTTTTCTTCTGGGGATTCTAATTCCATAATTTGCTTAAAATTGAGCTTCACCTTTTCTGCATCTTCGAGAGAAGAAAGGCTTAATGCAGCAGCGAGATCAATTGTAATATTCATTCCACCAACAGGGATTGAACCACTGTATACTACTCCACCTTCTTGGAAGACCATTACATCAGTCGTTCCTGAACCAATATCGATTAACGTAACACCAAGTTCCTTTTCGGTGTCAGTAACAACAGAATAAGCATCTGCCCAACCTGCGAATACAAATGATTCTACTGAAATTCCTAATTTTTGAACGCACTTGGCCAAGTTCTTAGTAATACTTGAAGGAGCAAGCACGATATGGCAATCGACTTCAAGGCGAGTGCCACTCATGCCAATTGGGTACTTAATACCGTTTTGAGCATCAATTGTGTATTCGCGTGGGATAATGTGCAAAATATCATAACCTTGAGGAACAGGTACTGTTTTGGCAACTTCAATAACTCGCAACACATCATCTGAGGTTACTTCGTCGTGAGTAATTGCGATTGCACCTTTATTATTCTTGCTTGTAATAGCCTTACCACTTACAGAAACGACCACACTACCAATGGTAACATCGGCCATTCTTTCGGCTGCGCTCAGTGCTTGAGCAATGCTATTTACTGCCTCGTCAATATTGATAACAAGACCTTTTTTAATTCCCTTTGCAGGGACACTTGCCACACCAATAACCCGAGGATCCGCTCCTTCTTCAGAAGTTGCAATCACTGCGGTGATTTTTGACGAGCCAATATCAATTGCCCCTAGTACTCTTTTTCCCATGTATGTGTCAGTTCAATTAATCAGTTACACTGCGGCAAACCTAGAATCACTGTATCATCTGTACGTAACCATGTCAAACCTCATATCGATTACTGAATGCCGTTCTTTCGCAGAGTTTAGCCCTTTTATTGCGGCATCAAGTAACGTCACTTTTGCACGAGCATCTGTTCCAGAGGGAAGATACACTAATACGCCGTCTTCTAGCGTCACCACATACCAATAAGCTATCTTTTCACCTTTAAGCTCAATTCTTTTGTACTTTAATCCGACCTCTTGGAGTAGATCGACAAGATTTGTGGCATATTCCTGCACGAATGTATTATCCATTCCTTCAGTACCAATTAATTCTGGCAGCACATAGGCACCACAGCGTTCCTCGTTGAGTTTTGCTCGCTTTGCAGAATCTTCTATTACCACACAGCTTTTATCTTCATTTATAACTTTTACTTTAGGTTGAATGAGCAATACATTAACATTCATTCTTCCCGGAAAATGATATTGTACTGTTGATGAATAAAACATAACATCACAGCGAGCTATAAGTGAACGGCCAATTCTTTCGGGGGTTGCCCAATAATTTCTGCCAAGCATACTTTTAAGACACTCTTGCGCATTTTGTTGCAACTTTGGCTCAGATACGAAATCTCCTGTAACCGTGATTGTGTGAATATTTCCACCTAAATATGCCAAAACTCCAACAAGTACTACACAAGCACAGACTAAAAGGACTTTAAGCATCTTCGTTTTCATGGGTATAGTATACAAGAAAAATGCCAAGGGTCAGAATCGAACTGACGACCACGCGCTCTTCAGGCGCATGCTCTACCGACTGAGCTACCTTGGCATGAACTAATTATATCGTAACAAGTGACCGCGTTCAACTACTTACGGAGTAGCAGATACGGAAGGCGAAGGAGTAATTGATGGCGTACCAGTAATTGTACCCGTTGGAGTTACTTCAATTGGAGTGGGAAGAATATCCTCTTCGTTTACTGTAATTGGTTTTAGCGCATCTTTCTGTACTTCAAGCAAAGGCCGTGATGCTTCGACCTTTGTGACAGGATTTAAGTAGTAATACGAGGTAAAGAAGCTAACAGACCAATTTTCCTCGTTATCGCTTGAGTTCAAAGTTACTTGATCAAAGTTTGTCGCGAAGCCACCCATTACAAGGAAGTCAAGGAATTTGTAGATATTTTCACGAGAACCTCTAAAGCTAAACGGTCCTTCCACTCGACCCAGTAGTACTTTTTGCGCTTCTCCTGCCATACCAATCAATTTATCTTTTTCTTCGGCAGAAGAGGTTTGCTTTACTTCTGCTCTGTCTTCGTTAATACCAAGTCTTGAGACCTCTAGATTAAACTGTTTTGCGTTTACATTGATAAAACTTGCTAACTGAGCAACACGCATATCGTCAGGGATAAAGTAACGCGCAGATTTTAGACCATCATCTAAATCACTTCGATTATATGCAGAAATAGTATCGTATTTCTTCTGAAGTGCAGCAACATCTTCTTCTACCAGCTGACGCTTTTTTACAAGTTCTTGAGTTGCCTGTAAATACGGCACATATACTAAAACAACGACAAGTAAGGAAGCTACAAAAATCGAAACTCCGATAAGCCCTTGAATATAAACCTTTCCGCCGCCTCTTTTTTGCTGCACGTACTCCAGTGTCTTCGCAATGTTGTTACTTTGTGATTCCATGAAGTTTGTAGAGCTCATCTAAGTTAAGGTTTCCTTTAAGCTGGAATTGAACCACCCCATCTTTGCCTTGAGAAAAGGACGTCAGGTTTAACTCCGACATAATTGTTCGATCTTTTAGTAAATCGTGCCAAATTCTGACAGCAGAATAATAGGAGGGTGATTCAATCTGTAAACGAACTTCACCTTTTGCGTCAAAGTAATACTGCATTACTCTTCCATTACCTTCAATTTCTTCTTTAATGTAGTCTCCAATTGTGCTTGGAACATATTGCTCAGTCTTAATTCGCGAAAGTACGAGTGACTTGTACGCGAGTGTGTAATAGTCATCATGTGTTTGCCCTAACTGTTGTATTTGATTAAGAAGTTGAGCTTTATCTGATTCAGCCTCACGTAGTCGCCCGTTCTCTAAACTCTTGTTAAAGAATAACACCACAAAAATGACTACAAGAATACCAATCCAAACGACAAGCAAAACAAGACCACGAAGCGACTTATCAGCCTTTTTTAAATCTTTTGCAGTTGCCTGTGGTAATAGATTGACCGCCATATTACTCTTCCTTTAAACAAAGTCCGATTGCGACAGTAAACGCAGGACTGCTCTTACTGACAATCTCGGCTATATTATTTGGAACAACGATTGGTCTCCATGGATCGGCTAACTGTGCATCGTATCCAAGTACTGACTCTAAGTATTCTGGCAATGCCGGTAGCAATGCAGCTTCGCCTGAGAGCATAGCCAAGTTTGGAGGCAGTGTTCCAACTTCTGTTTTATAGAACTCAATTCCTCGCATTACTTCGGTAAGAATCATATCAAGAACGGGCTTCATGGCATTTCTGATTTTTCCGTCTACCGCATCAGAGCGCATGCCGTAAATTCTCTTGTATTCTTCGGCTTGAGCATACGAAAGCTGGAACTCATTAACGAGTGCTTTTGTGAGCAAATCAGAACCTGTTGCAATACTTTGTGAAAAGAACAACTCACCATCTTTCATTATAGCCATATCTGTTGAGTTCGCACCAAAATCTAGCACTACGGCATCTTTAATCTCTTGTGCGTATTTAATTGAACGCAAGATTGAAAGCGTTTCGGATTCAATGGCAACAGGGACTAAGCCTGCTCGCTCTAAAATTTCAACGTACAATTCTACAAGTTTCTTTGGAGCAGCAACGGCGAGCATTTTTCGCTGACCACTTGGGTCAACAGACAATGCAGTAAAATCGCTTTGTACATCTTCGATTGGATATGGAAGGAACTGCTTAAGTTGCCAATAAACGGCATCTGTGACCTCAGCATCAGATACTTTTGGAATGGTAAGGACTCTGCTAAATACGGCATTTTCGGGAAGAGCAACGGCAACCTCTTTATACGGGACCTTTGATTCTGCAACCAAAGATTTGACCGCTTCTACCAAGAGTGTTTTTTGTTCTTCTTTGTAGTTGTTTAACGTTTCAGGAGGCGTTTGAATTGAGCCAATATTCTTTAATTCCCAAGAGTTACCTTTTTTTGAAAGATTCACCAGTTTAAGGGAGTGCATTCCGAAATCGATGGCAAAATGCAATGGCAGTGCCATATGGGCAGTTATTCTATGTTAGTTACGTTCAGTATAGGGGAATTTCGTTTCTTCTGCAATACCACAACTACCATTCCACAAAGGTGATTGCACACACGCTAATCAAAATGGTACAATTCGTTTGTAATCTTGTTGCGGGATCGTCTAATGGTAGGACAGCGGACTTTGAATCCGTCAGTCATGGTTCGAATCCATGTCCCGCAATTTTGATAAAACATGAACAGCCCAGATTCAACATTCTCAAAAAACGAGCCACTTTTTAAAATGCCCACGCTCGAGAAAACTACGCCAGACGAACCGTACTTTATCAGAGCATTTAACCCAGATCTTCCGCAAGATAATAACCGCGTTGACATAATGCACCGACACCCATTTGTAAGCGAATACATGGATGTTGCTGACAACACCCCACCCGAAGAAATCCAAAATTACGACATTGCAACAATAAACAATGATTTTTTGCGACACGGACCAGACAGAGCAGACCCAGTAATGCTCTTTGCGGTAGCAAACGATAAAGGAGAGGCATTAGGGTGGGTGGAATATTACCTTGATCCCGACCATCCGCTCCCAGAAGAGATAGCGCATGCACTTGATTTCCCCGAAGATGCCCTCGTTCTGCAAGTTTCTTATGAGCGCATGCAAAATGCAGGTTGGCCAAAAGCAATTCAACGTTTAGACAAAGCACTTTTTCCTAAAGTTATACAAGAAAAATATCCTGGAGTCGCCGTCTCGGGCGTAAGACAGTCACTCGTAAAACTACACCAAATGGAACAAGAAATTGCAAAAGCAGACGGAAAACCGCCGCGCGAGATTATTGTGTATGCGTTTACTGAAGAAAAAAATATTGCATCGGAAGCTGTACTTCGTAAAAATGGGTTTACACTCGCAGAACAAACACACGAATATGACGGTGTTCAAAACCATGTATGGCACAAAGTTCTTGGAAAGGACGTTGTTAATCCGTAATAATTATCACCTCTTTTGGTAAAGCTTCACGAATTTTTGATAAATCGAATTGTGATAGATTTTCGTTTCCAGAAAAGTTGATTTTTCTAATACGTTTTAAATTACCAAGTTCAAGCGGCAAACCTGTTAGTTGGTTATTTGAGTAATCAAGCTCCTCAAGCATTTCCAATTGCCCTATTTCTGCAGGTATCCCGGTCATTTGATTGTCGGATACGTCCAATTTACGCAATTTTTTTAGCTGCCGGATTTCTGCAGGAAGGGCACCTTTCAAATTATTGTTTGAAAGATCTAACTCTTCAATATCAGAATTCCCGAACACCGTTTTTGGAAATTCAGTAACCCCTGAATTTGCATAGTTTGTCGATTCGCGTGGGGAATACCCAGTGTTATTCAATTGCAGCACAAGAATACCGAAGCCAATTAGCAAAACAGTTACCACTACAAGCATTATGTATTTTTTCATTGTACTTACATTATATACGAAAAGGCAGAATTTCTACGAAGCACCAATCAATTAACTTGCGATACTTGCCTATTACCTCTAAAATACACATATAACTAACGCTCGCACAGGTTTTAGAATAACTCAATATTAATTTGGAGATTGAAATGCTCGACAGACTCTCACTTACATTAAAAGCAGGCAACGGTGGTCGTGGTTCTACTGCACTATGGCATGGCAAACGTCCCTACGGAGGAGATGGCGGAGACGGTGGCAATGTCTATATCCAAGGAACAACAAACCTTTTTAGTTTTTCGTCACTTGCAAGCGAACGTACATATAAAGCTGAAGATGGGCAAGAAGGTCTCCCACTAAACAAGTTTGGAGGCGATGGTAACGATTTCACATTATTCGTCCCGCTAACAACAGAAGTATATATCGATGGTGAATTGCGCATAACGATAGAAAAAGACGGGCAAAGAGAACTTCTTTTAAAAGGAGGTAAGGGGTCCGTCGGAAATCTTAGTATAAAAAAGCATCCACATTGGCGTATGCGAACAGACGAGGAACGTAAAGGCGAATCTGCGCAAGTTGACCTAGTGCTTAAGCTCGCAAGCGATATCATTTTTATCGGTTATCCAAACGCCGGAAAATCGAGTCTTCTTAACAAGTTGACCAATGCAAAGGCAAAGGTTGGGGCCTACGAATTTACGACTCTCGAACCACAAACTGGCAGAATGGATGGAATAATTCTTATGGACCTTCCAGGAATAATTGATAACACTCACAAGGGCAAAGGGTTGGGTACTTCGTTTACACAACACACAGAAAAAACAAAATTGGTTGCCCACATTATTAGTCTTGAAAATGCATCAACATTCAACACCTACACCAAGATGAGAAAAGAATTATTACTGATAGACCCCACCTTTGGAAGTAAAAAAGAAGTCGTTGTACTGACAAAATCAGATGAGGTTACTCAGGATAAGTTGGAAAGCGAGCTTCGCATATTTTCCAAAAAGAAAATCGCTGCAGTTGCTTGTTCCATTCTTGACGACGCTTCAACAGAAAAGGTTAAGCAAATATTCAAAAAAGAGATACTCCCCGATTAAACGGTTTGCATAAACGTGTAGAAACAGTTAGGATTTCCTAACTAAGTTACACTCACGTGTATGAAAAAAGAGTCACTTGTTATCCTAATTGGTATCCAGTTGCTTCTTGTACTTGCAATTGTCTGGTGGTTTCAAGGTAAAACTACCAACAAGAATACAGGTGCAGCCGGTTCTGGAAACATATACTACGTAGCAACCAACGGAAATAACGCCAATCCAGGAACACAAACTCAACCATGGGCAACCTTTTCATATGCAAACTCGAGATTGCAGCCGGGAGACACGTTATTACTACTAAGTGGAACCTACAATCAGAAATTAGTTATCAGTGTTTCCGGAACAGCCCAAAACAAGGTTTCCGTAAAAGCTGCCCCAGGGAATTCGGTAATAATTGACGCGCAATACGCTTTTAATCCAGCAGTTCACGTGATGGGTTCCTATGTTGATATCAGCGATTTAACCATCAAAAATGGGCAGTATATTTGTGAACTACTAAGCGGCAATTCCATAACCTCTTCGAATATAACCGTTACTGGGTGTTTTAGCCATGGAACTATGGCAGAAGGTAGCAATATTGTTGTTCAAACTCACACGATATACAACACAAACCTAGAAAATCAGGATAGAAATTATAGTAGTGGATGGGGGTCAGGTCTAAAAGTGTCAGAAGGAGCCAATGGAGTTTCACTCCGTAACAACACTGTTTATAACAACTACGGAGAAGGAATAGCAATTACTAAAGGAGCCAACGTTAATGTCAGCAACAATTTTGTCTACGATAATTATGGGGTTAATATCTATGTTGATAATTCTCACGACGTGGTTGTCGAAAAAAACCTCTCTACTTGCACAGCAAATACTGCATACCAGAGAGACGGAAAAAGACCAAGTTCTATTTATTTTGGAATGGAAAGCTATTCAGGATGGGGAGACCAATTTTATAACGTAACAGTTCAAAATAACCTATTTGCTTTCTGTAACCATGGCATACTTTATTGGAACTCCGAGGTCGCAACAGGGGGGCTTGATCGAGTGAAGATTTATAATAATACAATTATCGGCTCAATTGATACAGCTATAACCATTAATTCCTCAGCAAACCACGCAGACACCTTTATTGTAAACAATTTAGTGCAGCAAAGTAACAATAAGCTGGCATATATTCCAAGTGCGAGTGGTTTAACTTTCCACCACAATTTTTGGACCGCAGTTCAGCCGACAACAAACGCAAGAGGAACAGGTGACGTAATAGGACAACCGCAATTCTTGAGTATTCCTGTATACAACCAAAGAGATAGTTTCCGAATAGCTGCAAGCTCCCCAACCATAGATAAAGGAGCTGCCATACTAACGGTGGTAGATGATGTTTATGGTTCAACACGCCCATACAATATGTACGATATTGGGGCACAAGAATATTCTCCACTAGTTCCCTCGCCAACGCCAACACCGACTCCAGAATATCCAGCTGCATTAAAAAATGTTTACACCACTTTCAGTAAACTTCGCTATAACAAATACGCCTCGCCTAGTCAGCTTTATTCTGGGGACACAATGTACATAAAGAACTACGACACAACAAAAATAAAGTTGATTCAAGTTTTCCTCTATGATTATGCCAAGAAAGGAAATCAGGGATTTACAAAATCTCGGGTGACAACTACCTCAATGTTTCTACGAACAAACTACTTACTTCCAACAGGAAAACGATACGCCTATGTTGCGAAGTTCCAAGATATAAAGACGGGAATTATTGCAACAAAGTACTTTGTTGTATACACGACTACCGCGTGGAATGGGCAAAGTACTCTGTAATTCGAAGGCAAAAAGTTAGCAAAACGACATACTTTTGTGTGTTGCCTGCAACCCCTTACCGTTGCAAGCAACACTACATAACCTCTGCTACCTCATAAGCATCTCGGGTTTGCTATCTGGGTAGGTTACTTTTAACGCAGCATCAAGTTTTGCTGCATCTGAAGTAGAGACCGTAGCAAACGGAAGTGCTTTTACTGCATCTGCCAAGCGTGTTTTGGTACTAAGATTTGATTGGATTACCACAGTAACGTCTTTATAGGTAAACACTACAAATACATCGGTATACATTGGCTCTGCGACTTTAAGCCTTTCTACTTCGTCTACTGCGACACCAGAATCACCAGGTTCTGAGCTCCCAGGTGCACTGTCGGCAACTGGTGACTGAGTCATCTCAAACAGTTCTGCAGTAACACTCTCACCATTAAGAGTAATGGTTGTTGAACCTTTACCTGAGAGTGAAGATTTTTCGATTCCCATCTCTGTGATTGCTGCAATTCCTTTCAATTGTGAAGGAAGTTCAGAGATTGAAAGCCATGAGAAGGCACCTGTTCCATTATACGAAAGGTGTACTTGAGGATACGTTTTGCCCTCTTCTAGATATGGTTTGAACATATCCTTCGCATCATTGTACTGTGTTTGCCCATATGCGAGTGGTGAGTAAAAGGCTCGATCAATCATATATTTCTGGGGCTCAGGCACGAGAGTAACATACGATGAAGATAGTGACTGTAACGTATACTTGCCTGAAAGGTATACAACGTTTGATACATTCTTTGGAAGGTATTCAAGAACTGCCTTTCGGTATTCCTCATCATACTTGTAGGCGCTGGCATCGATCGTTCGAATATCGTTTGAGAGATTGAACGTAAAATCACTTTTTACTGCATCGAAGGAAGAAACAGTGCTTGATTCTTCGACAGTGCTTCTGGAGTAAAGCATATTGCCATTCTTTACTGCATCGAGATAGATGGTTTCTTGATCGATTGAAAAATCTTTGGAATCTGCAAGTGCAACCACTACGATTTTTTGATCAAAATCCATAGAAGTAACGCTTGTACTCGCGTCTCCTTCGTTCTTTGTTGTGCAGCCGCCCATGTATGACCACTGAACTTTGTAGTATTCTTTCCCGTTTTCTGTAACCGTGCCAAGAACTTTTGCATCCTCGCCAAAGTAGTTTTTAATTATCTCCTTTGGATCTGTATCGGTTGGAACTGGTGTTTTTTCAGGCAACGCAATAAGTGTCTGTTCTGTTCCATCGACTGGTGGTGCTGCGACATCTGCAGCTTCATCTTTTTCTGCAACTCCAGACATATACGCAAGCGGCATTACTCGTTCAACATTTTTTAATTGAACTGCGTAACTTCCACCCTTGTAGAGCCATTGCGTTGAATCAGCAATCAACAAGTAATCGTAAATATTACTTCCTGAATACGAAACATTTTTTGTATAAAGTGGAAACATTTCATCTTTTGTTGTGTAGTATTCAGAGTACTCCTCTGCACTAACCGCCCCTTGATATGGGACCATCATCGAACATCTATTTAAGGCATCACCGATTGCATAGGTTGTCTTTGTCTTTTTGTAATTATAGGTACGTTCTTCGGGGTTTCTAATATACAAGGCACTAATCTTTTCATCTGCAGAGAGCATCGTTGCCGTAGCATCTTTTGTTCCCTCCTTTTTTGTCGAAAGATTTGCTTGTGCAATTTTTGCAAGAATAGCATCTTGCTCTGCCGTTGTGGGTGCTTTATACCAGAACTGGTAAGTAGAGGCAGCAATACCTACTGTTGCGACTACTGCAACCGCACCAAGCTGAAAAACTTTTGGTGACAGCTTCATAATAAATGATGTGATTAAATTACTGTGAGGTCGATGAGTATCTGCCTCAGAAAGTACCCTTGATTTAAGGGTATCAACAA
This sequence comes from Patescibacteria group bacterium, assembly GCA_016860985.1. Classification (GTDB taxonomy): domain Bacteria; phylum Patescibacteriota; class Dojkabacteria. The sequence goes on from BOKM01000001.1 coordinate 97,800, forward strand.
ACTCTGCCCGAGGAGTCGCGTACTCTTCGAACAATTTTTGCATTTCTTTTTCTGATTCGTTATTCATCTTTATTATCCTCTACAATATTAGTCGAAGTGTCTGTACATGAAAGTAGAATCCGGATTGAATGAAACGCACGTTTTTGCGTTGTACTCACATAATTCTCATCTTTTCCAAGTTGCTCGGCTATCTCTTTTATTGTTTTCTTGTGAACAAAACGGAGCTCTAGTATGTTCTTCTGCTTATCTGGTAAACGTGGAAGAAGTCGTATAAGAAGATCGACGATATCAATATTTGACTGTGTTTCGCCATCCTCAATTGAGAGAAGTTCTTCATCCGCTTCGGTAATTGGGTACTCAGACCTCTTATACTTCACGCGCAAATAATCAAGTAGCACAAACTTAGCAATACCAAAGAGATACTTTTTCGCATCCTTTACTTCCTTCTCACCTATTTCTTTGGCAAACCGTAAAAATGTCTGACTCGTTAAATCTTCAGCGACCTCGCGACTTAGGACTTTATAAAAAAAGTATCGATAAACCGGGCCAACTGTAGTTTCGTAAAAATATGATAATTCTTCAGAGGTCACACAAGAGTGTACTAGAAAGCGATAACAATGCCAATGTGAGTTGTACTAATAAAGGTGTACAATAAGAATATGAAAATACAATACACAATAATCACTGCACTGATAATAGCTGCGATAATAGCAACCGTCTATGTGTATCCGTTGCTCCCAGAACTCGTTCCTAGTCACTGGAATGCACTAGGCGAAGTTGATGCCTACGCCAAAAAGAATGTACACGTCACGTTTATGCTTGGAATCTGTATTGCACTCCCGATATTTATGAGAATCCTTCCAAAACTCGATCCAAAGTACAAGAATATACAATCCTTTGAAGGTGATTTTGCATGGTTTACCGTTGTCTTCACTCTTTTTATGATTGCACTATACGCATACACCACACTTTATGCTCTAGGATACCAATACCCTATTCAATCATTTATCATTCCTGCCATGTCAGTACTCTTTTACACAACCGGACTTCTACTTGCAAAAGCAAAACCCAATTACTCAATTGGCTTTAGACTTCCATGGACTCTAGACAGCGAAGACAATTGGAACAAAACACACAAAATTGCTGCCTTAAGTTTTAGATATGGGGCTTTCGCGTTATTACTTACAACACTTCTTGGTAAATACTCCTTTTCGGTGTTTATGATTGCGCTCTCCTTCATGGTTATTATACCGATCATGTACTCGTACCGACTTCATAAAACTTCACGTTAGAAAGCACTTCTAATTTGCTGAACTGCCAAAGGTAGGTTACGCCTGCCTTGACCAACTGGATAATAAACTGGGTGCGTTATGTAACACCCTAGAAATAGTTCACTTTTTCCGTGTAAATATTGACTAACTGATATTTGTTTGCCGAGCACTATTGAGGACACTTGATTACCAAACGTAATAATATGTGCGGGATTAGTTAACTCGATTTCCTTTTGAAATAACGGTAGGTATGCCTTAAATACGCTATTAGGTAAGGGACGGGCATCGACTTGAGTACATTTTGCTAAGTTCGTAATGTACACGGAGTGTTCCGCCAAATTCTCATATACTGATATAGCAAAAGTGTCGCTCCATTCCATTGGTTTTAGCTTTATTATCTTTTGGTAAAGATAGCTATCAAGTAAGTTTAGTTCATGAAAAAGTGACCATATCTGTTTCGTTCCAATCCAAGGGGCACGTAGCCCTTTCCATTCCCTTGCTGCACTCACGTTTCTGCCGGTTGGATTCATAAATACAAAACAATACCTGGGATTTTTTATTTGTCCTGCACCATAAATACTTTTTAATTGAGGAGCACCGTGCGTTACCTGCAACTCATCTGCATTTTCGCACAGCGACTCACATACAAGTAACGATAAGGCTTCTCTATCGCTTGACACATACATGTGAGAAAGGGTAGCATTCACTTCTAAATTGTCAATCTGCCTTATGGTAAAGATACAAAAAACGTACAGGATTTCACTTGAACAACAGATTTCCCCCCTTTCTTCTGAAAAGCATCCTGTCGTTCGTCATGCAGTAGTAGAAGCCTCAGGAATTAAGTCTGAATTCATCAATGGTTCAGTTTTGGAAGAAAAAATTAAAGGGTTGGTAAAAGATATGGACTTCCATGCCGTAAACTACTTTGCCCACCAATTTGAGCCACAAGGTATTTCGTACGTTGTTGTGCTGGAAGAAAGCCATCTCGCGATCCACACGTGGCCAGAGAAAGGATATTTTCATGCGGACATTGTCACTTGTACAAAAGAAGATATGGATATTCCAAGGCTAGAAAAAGTTATGAACGCGATCTTCTCACCAGAGAATTTACGAATACTTAGACTCTACTACTAAACACAATGACGGGCATTACTTACGGAATCCTTGCCATGTTTGGGTGGGGGGTTGGCGAGTTTACAGCCAAAAAAGCTGTCGATGAGTATGGCGAGCACAAAGCGTACTTGTATGTGCAAGCGATCGGAGCACTTATAGCAACTTTGATTGCGTACTTTTATGGGCAATTAAGAGCAGAGCTTTTTACACTCCCACTTCTTGGACTCTCACTACTTATTGGTGCGACCTACTCTATCGCCTATCTTAACGCGTTCAAAGCATATCGTATCGGAAAGCTCGCAATTGTGTCACCAATTCTCTGCTCCTACGGAATGCTCTCTTCCATACTCGCTGCGATTTTCCTCAACCAAACGTTATCTTTTCTTCAGTTTATCGGAATTATAGTAATTATTTCAGGTACGTTCTTACTCTCTCTAGATTTTGAAGAACTGCGTAAATCCTTTAAATTCACTGCATATCCGGGAGTAAAAGAAGCAATCATAACCTTTCTTTTTTTCGGAATTAACAGCGTGCTATTAGATTTTACTGTCGTTGAAAGCAATCTACATCTTGTAAACACTTTAAATTCAATTTTTTCCCTATTCACAATTTCTGCAATTTTTGTGTATTTTTCGAAATCAGATAAAGCAACTCACCCAGCTTCAATAACCAAAAACGGTATTACTTTCATGATTGCGACTGCCATCCTTACAGCTCTTGCAAACTTGTGGTTTATAATCGGATACAGCAGGGGTGATTCAATTCTCATCGCTCCAATTGGTGCTTCTTCGGGAGTGATTACTTCGATACTTTCTTTCATCTTTTTAAAGGAGAAACTAACCAAGATTCAACTCGTCGGGATGGTTTCGACATTTGTCGGCATTATACTTATCAGCCTGTAATGTGATATAATACGCTTACAAAGCGATTCATAGGCTGCTCAACATAAATCGTAGCCTCTTTCAGAAATGAAAGTTTTGGACTAAAGCTTCGGTTGTTAATAACTCCTGGGGCTTGTGCCTCGGGATACAGATATTCCCACATTACAAGGCATTATCAGAATTGATTGTGTCGTTTTGTGCGAACTTAATTAACAACCATTATTATGGCTTTTCGCGGAAATCACGCTCCTAGAGGCAATCATGCCGGAGCAAACAATAACAATAGAAGTCGTTTTAGGAGTGCAGCTCCACAACGAGGTCGTTCAAGAAACAGAGGAAGAGGAGAAACTTATATTGATGAACGCAAGTTTATCAATAAGGCTCAAGCTCTTGAATTAGAGGCGCCATACAAGCACTCTTTTACTTATGCAGAACTTCCAATCAATGCAACATTAAAAAATAATATTGCACAGAAAGGGTTTAACGCACCAACACCAATTCAAGATCAAGCTATCCCACATATTCTTGCAGGAAAAGATATTCTTGGAATAGCAAATACAGGTACAGGTAAAACTGCCGCCTTTCTTATCCCCTTAATCGAAAAAGTTGCAAAAAATCCACTCGAAAAAGTACTAATCATTACTCCAACTCGAGAACTTGCAGAACAAATTGCAGATGAATTGTACTTGCTTACTTGGGATTTACGAATGTCAGGAGCGATGTGTATCGGTGGTGCAAATATTTCTAGTCAAATTTCACAATTGAGACGTGGACCACAATTCGTTGTTGGAACACCAGGTCGATTAAAGGATCTTATTGATAGAAAAGTACTCAGTCTTTCTTCGTTCGGTTCAATCGTCTTAGACGAAGTTGATCGAATGTTAGATATGGGCTTTATTAATGATATTAAATTCCTTATTGGCTTCTTACCAAAAGAGAAACAATCACTCTTCTTCTCCGCAACCATGGATCGACGAATTGAAGAAATTATCAACATGATTTTAAAACCTGATCATGTAAAAGTATCAGTGAAAAAAGGTGAAACAGCTGCCCACATTGATCAAGATGTCATAAGAGTCGGTACAAGAGAAGAAAAGATAGCAAAACTTGAAGAACTGTTGCGAAAAGATGCCTTTGAGCGAGTGCTCGTTTTCATCAATATGAAATGGCACGTAGAAAAGCTCGAGCAGTATCTTCAGAAAAAAGGGTTTAAAGTTGACTCCATTCATGGTGACAAGCGACAAAGTCAAAGAAGCCGTGCAATCGAGAACTTTAAATCAGGCCGAGTAAATGTACTTCTTGCAACTGACGTTGCAGCACGAGGGCTTGATATCGATAATATCACTCACGTGATCAATTTTGATGTACCAAATAGTTACGAAGATTACGTTCATAGAATTGGACGAACCGGCCGAGCCAACAAAAAAGGAACTGCCTTGACCTTCGTTCCTCATCAAAATCGAGGGTACTAGCAATGACCCGGAAACGAGTACTCGTTTTTAATCCCCCGATTAGTTTTCGGGAGATTAGACGAAAACTTACTCAAAGAGTCAAACTTGTTCGAGGTTACTACCGAGATGTTGAAATTTGCTTTGAGCAAAATGGGATTACCATTAGACTAAACGGCATAGACCTTCGAGAGTTTGATTTTGTTTGGGTTTCAGGATCTTGGTCCAAACGAGATTTAGCACACGCAATTTCATTGTATTTAGCTCATTACAATAGACCCCATACGATAGTCTCAGAAGGCGCAGGTACGAGCAAACTTGTTGATATGGTGCATTATGCGCTGCATAAACTCCCACAGCCAAAATCATATTTCTGCACAAATACTGAATACCTGCGAAGAGCTGAAGTTATTGGTGATTTTTGCCAATTCCCTCTCATTGCAAAAGATGTAAAAGGTACATTTGGAAGAAAAAGCTTTCTCGCAAACAATCTAACCGAGTTGAAACAACACCTCTTTTCGATTGACGATACAACTGATTACATTTTTCAGGAATTCATACCGAATCAATATGATTGGGGAATAATCGTTGGAAATGGAACAATTCTCTCAGCCGAAAAAAGTTACAGAAACATTGGAAGCACCGCGTTCATGAACCATGCTTCTGCTGGGGCAAAAGAAGTTTTTGTTCCTATCGAAAAAGTTCCCAAAAAGATTGCAAAGCTAGCATTGAAAGCGAACAACATCCTTTCACTACAATGGGCAAGATCAGACATTGTTATTGATCAAGAGACGCAAAAACCCTATATGCTTGAAACAAATCGGTCTCCGAGAATGACTCGGCGGTCAACGGAAGTTGATGCGTTTGCAACGTTTATCAACTCTTTTGGAGTATAAGCTCTGCTTACTTGATTATTGCTTGGTTAAACTTTGCAAACGCACGAAGTAGTGCAGGTTGCGGTTTATCTGCAACCGGTAGCATTATCTTGAAATAATGAAGTTGGAGTTCTACTAATGTTTTGTATACAAGAAGCCCAAGTAACCACTGCCACGATACAACATTCCACCCAAGTGCAAAGGTTTCGGACATAAAATAGAAAAGTGCAATGTATTCGGCCATGTTAGGGAAGAAAACAAAAATTGAATCTTTTGTATCCGCAAGAAAATACCACACGGTGCCAATGGTGCGCCACAACAGAAAACCTAAATACCAATAGAAAACAGGAGTGAAATACATTATAGGTAGCAGTACTAGATACTCAACGTAGTCAACGACCTTATCGATTCTGTGGTACCACTGTTTTGGCATATTATACTTCTGAAGATAATCCCAATCCCATGCGTCAAAATATATCGCGAGCAGCATTCCCCAAAACGGAGTGATGTATATCGAAAGATAGCTCAGCAAACGTACAAAAAACATTGTCCGAACGGGCTTAAAGTTCCAATATTCTTTAAACTTTTTCAATAAAAGTGCCATAGTGCATTTTAATATGTTGGATGAAGCTCTGCAATTCCTTTTCTATGATTGTATTCTCTTGCCAAGGCAAAAAGAACACTGGATAAGCGGTTCAAATAAGACAGCAACTCCGCTCGCAAGGGGTAGGTATCTGTTGCTTTAATTGCATACCTTTCAGCTTTGCGTGCAACTGTTCGCGCGATGTCGAGTTGTGAAGAGATATGCGACGCACCAGGCAGAATAAACTTTGTTAATTTCGGCAACGACTCATCGATAATGTGGATTATTTCTTCGCATTCGGTCACGTGCTGGGTGGTGATACGTGGAGATAATGTGGTGCTATTTTTATTTTCAAGCCCAAATCCAATTGCCGCAACTTCTGCTTGGGCTATAAACAACATCTCTTGCAGTAAAAACATTTTTTTACGAAGTGCTCCACCACTTTCATCGTTAAGGGATGAACGAATCAAGCCTAACCAACAGTTACATTCATCAAGTGCCCCTAACAGCATAAATATATCGTCGCTCTTTCTAATCTGCTTTCCAGAAATGTGAGAGACTCCTGCATCACCTTTTTTTGTATAAAACATAGTTTTCATACAACATTGTATATCCGAAGCACAGAATGACACAAATCACATATTGGCGTAAAATCGACCATGACTCAAATCGAAACAGCAATAAACGAAACAATATCAAAAGCCAATAAAATTGTCGTTTTCTCTCACATTCGGCCTGACTGGGATGCAATCTCATCAAATTTACTTGCCTCTGAAATTCTTCGACTTCAATTTCCTGAAAAAGTTATAGTTTCTGCGATAGAAAAATGTGCAATCCCCAACGGAGAGTATCTGCCTGGTTATCAGAATATCCAAACTGGTAACGCTATGGATACTATCGAGAGAGAGAAACCTGATGTAATCATTATGACCGATTGCCCAGATTTCACTCGTATTTCCTTCGATAAAGAGGCACTCAAGCAATACTTCAGCAATAAACAGATTCCGGTAATTGGAATTGACCACCACCCAAGAGAACGAGAGCTACTTGCCGATTACATTTCGAACCATGGCTACAATGACGCCGTAGAAGAAGTTCACGTACTTTTTGTGAAAACCTTTGGATACGCAGAACCAGCAGAAACACCAAAATATATGGCGGCAGGGATTTTGAATGATACAAACAACTTCATGTTCCTTAAAGAAAATCATACACAGACGTTGCAATACGTCGATATGATTCTCAATAAAGGTTATTTACTCGACGAGGTAAGCAGGCAAATAACACGTTACACAGGGCAACACCTGCTCGTGTTGTCGGAATTCTTTACGCACTACAATATTGACAAATATGTCACATATTTTTGGATTTCAGACGAATTCTTTCTTGCTCATCCCGAAATTCCACGCGATGTGTACAGCATTTCCAAAGATATCATTAATCACTATTTCCTCCGAAACATTTCATTCAATGAAATATTTTTGGTAATTTATCCTGAGAACACAGGGTATAAAGGCTCCTTCCGCGCACTTATCAATCGTTATGACACTACTGTTTTTGCAAAAGAATTTGGTGGAGGTGGTCAAAAACCCGCTGCAGGCTTTAACATAGAAGGCGTACCAAGTATTACAACTGCAATACAAAAGGTGCTCGAAGTGGTTGAAAAAAATCTTGAAGCTGCAAAAATGTTTTAGTATTATCGTCAAGCTTTGTCCACGGGTGTACACTTATTGTAAAGAATAATTTTTTCAAAAGAAATATATGAGCAAATACCTACTTTGGTGGGGAATTATTTGGCTACTTATTGGAGGAATTGTTTACGCATTTGTGGGTAAGGAAACGCCTGATGTAATCTACGGTATTGCACTAGCAGCCTTTATTAGCCTTGTCTTTTTGTTTAAATCACTCTCAGAACAATACGAGGGAGAAATTATTGAAGTAAAAGAAGAATCCAAATATGTTTCAGACGATGATGGCGGTTCAGTAGAAAAAACAATCGTTGCAATAATTCAATTATCAAACGGCAAGACCAAAAAATTACAGGCGCTTAAAGGGTACGAAGTTGGGAACTACATCATAAAAAAGAAAGGCGAACCCTCTCCAAAGATATACGAGAAAAAGCCCTAATTCTTACAGAGTATTTTTACATCCTTTGCATCTTCTGCTACCGTCACTTGTGCGGTTTTTGTGTCCGCAATCGCCGAAACCAAAGACGTATAGCATGTTCTAGTGGTGCCAGTTACGTTAGCGATACCCCATCCTAAAAAGGCATCGATTGTAATGGTGGTCTTGCTTGGATCATATCCCAACTTGTAAGGGTTTGTGGTAATACTTTTTTTGCCGTCGCTCTTTGTCACTAAGAATAGCGGAAGATCACCTGCAACATAATGCCGATGGCTATACCCAATGAGTGTGTCTGTCGACTTAAAGACTCCTCTTCTGATTCTTCCGTCTGGTTTTGTTATCGCAAGTTGTATTTTCCCAACACTATTTGAATCAACTGAAACCTTTTCTACCATCACCTGTTTTGAAAGGATATTTCCATAGTTCTGAATTTCAGCCAAAGTCCCAATAATTAGATAGTAACGAATCATCACTCGTTCTTGCTGTTGGAGATTCAGTTTATAAACAATAGCCCCTGCTTTTCCACCGTTATCTGGATTTAAGTCACTAGGGATAGCCCCATACACGCCAGCAAGACGTACAATACCTGGTTTTGTCTCGAGAGGGAGTTGTCTGCTTGGCGAGAATACAATTCCTAGACCAACACTTGAAGGCGAAGTTCCATTAAGTACCGCAATCCAACCGTTTGTTTCGTTTCTTTTAACAACGGTTTTATCTGAATCAATAAACTGTGTGTCTTTATCGACCCAACGATACGAACCATCAGGCTTGCTGACCACTTGATACGGTAAAGTGCTCGGTCGCACCGCAAACCAAGGACTTACAAAATGATCCATTGGAACAGTTCCACCCCAGCGAGAGTAAATGTGCGTTACCTCAATAACACCATCACCAAGATCTCTTAGTTCTTTCGTGTAGAGCAATTGATTATCCTTCCACGTAAACGGTATATGCGCGTGTTGTGGCCAAGATTCCCAAGAAACTGCTTTGCCATCATCTGATTTTTGTAATGGCATAGAAAAGTTATAAAGTGAATGGGACAAGAGTTTCTTATTTGGATCAACATCGCTTTTTCTGTACACACCGGCTTCGTGAATATCCCAATCGACTTTTGTATTCATTTGCTCGATATCAGATGAAGAAATAACCTGTTGCATCACCTCGTCAACCCACTGACCGTGCGTGACTCTCTGGTATGGCATTGTTTCTCCGTAACCATCTACATAAAGTGAATAAATTTGCCCACCTTGACCAAGCTTTAGCGTCCAGTTCTTATACGACTTCTTTGAATCAGATTCTTTATGCACTAGCATTGCTTTGAATACTTTTGATTCGTCAACTCCATTTTGAACCCATTTATGGAGATTATTCGTGCTGGAGATGTTTAGTGTGTATTTTCCAGGATTAATATACGCACCCGCATTACTTTTTGGAACCTGTAGGTATTGTGTGGAATCTGCTTGATACGCTTCGCTTTGAGTGCTCTCAAACAATGTGTCTCGGTTAAGAAGTACTAAGGGGACACCAACAGCGAATATTCCAGAAATGGCAAACAATGTAACTCGAAGAACGATATTAGTCTTCTTTTTGGGCAATTGCATTTATAACGATGTAATAAATTACCAGTTAAGGTAACATATTTTTTCATATTGCACAAAAAAAGGGGCAGGTATTACCCTGCCCCTTCTGTTGATTTCAACTTTCGACTTTATCGTCGTCCGCCAAATCCACCACCGAAGCCTCCTCGGCCTCCGCGATCACCACCAAAGCCACCTCGGCTTGGTCTGCGATCACCACCACCGAATCCACCACCAAAGCCACCTCGGCTTGGTCGTTCTTCACGTGGTCGTGCTACGTTGACGACGAGTTCTCGCCCTTCAACTTCCTTTCCGTTCATTGCTTCTATAGCTGCTTGGACTGCTGATTCATCTTTGAATGTGATGAATGCAAATCCCTTACCCATAGGCTTGTATGAGTCGGTAATCTCACCATATTGTGAGAAAATTTCGACTAATGTTTCGATCTTTGTTTCGAACGCAACATTGCCGATAAAAATTTTATTCTCCATGGAAACCCATGATAGATTAACTAAGACAGTTGGAAATACCGACGCTGACCGGAATTTGTCTCTCGGGGCGTAACAATACTCTTACCTGACGTACAATTATAGCACAAATCTAGATTCTATGAATGGTGTTCGGCAGCTTCTGCAGCATCTGCCTCTGCTTTTGTTGCGTGAATTGTGCCTTCTGGATGATTTGGAGGAGCATAAATCGTGTAAAGCTTTACCACCTCTGTACCTGTATTAATAATATTGTGCTCTGCACCAGCAGGAACAATAACCACGTCATCATCAACAATAATCTGCTCTTCTCCATTTATGACAACCGTTGCCAAACCCTCTTCAATTCGGAAGAACTGGTCAACATTTGGGTGAACTTCTACTCCAATTTCTTCCCCCGGTTTTAAGGACATCACTACAAGTTGCATATATGTACCTGTATAAAGGACTTTTCGGAAATTCTTATTTTGTAATGTGTCGTTTACAATATTACTGACAAAACCTGTTTTCATTATAAATAAATATTAGCTTAACTACTTCAACTATACTCCACCCGCACTTGGTTGTGAAGTATAATTAGAAAATGCAAACACTGAAAAAACGCGTATTCACGTTCAAAGATGCCTCACAGCAAACTGCAAATGGGGTGATTGTATATTGGATGTCGAGAGACCAGCGTGTAAATGACAACTGGGCACTTCTCCACGCACAGCAACTGGCAATCTCTTATAAAACACACCTTCATGTCGTATTTGTTCAGCAAAATCAGTTCCTACAGGCTCGAGAGAGGGTCTTTGAATGCATGAGAAATGGATTAGCTTTAGTTGGGCAAGAATTGTTTGACCTCAATATTACCTTCGAGATATTAACCGGTTTACCTCAAAACGAATTACCTAAATATCTGGACAAAGTAAAAGCTGCTACCCTTATCACCGACTTTTCACCCTTAAAAATAAAGACTGATTGGCTAAAGAATCTTGCGCCACGAGTGAATTGTTCTATTCACGTCGTAGACGCCCACAACATAGTCCCACCCTGGATTTCATCGTCAAAACAAGAGTATGCTGCACGAACGTTTCGCCCCAAAATTACATCCTATTTAAACGATTACCTTTCTGAGTTTCCAAAAGTAGTTCGACATCCTTTCGGACACGCAAAAAGATCCAACTCCTCCAAAACACCCGTTGGGATCGTCCACTCCGATTACCGCCAAGATATTGAGCGAACTCTCTCAAATTACGATAATCGCAATAATCCAGTAGCACATGCAACTTCAAAACTTTCGCAAGCGATACACTTTGGGCACGTAAGCGCTCAAAGACTCGCGCTTTTGACTCAATCACTTCCACAAACACCTGCGCGGGATTCATTTTTTGAACAGCTGGTGGTACGCAGAGAGCTTGCAGAAAACTACTGTTACTATAATGAGAATTACGACAACTTTGAGGGATTTCCTTTATGGGCACAACAGACCCTGCGCGTCCACTCGATAGATAAACGACCATACATCTACACTACCGATCAATTTGAACAAGCTATTACACATGAACCCTTCTGGAACGCAATACAAAAAGACTTGGTCAAAAACGGATACTTAAATGGGTATCTCCGAATGTACTGGGCAAAGAAAATTCTAGAATGGACTCCAAACCCCATGATAGCCCAAGAAATAGCTATTTATCTAAACGACAAATATCAATTTGATGGTCGAGACCCCAATGGGTATACCGGTATTGCGTGGGCAATCGGAGGTGTACACGATAGGCCGTGGTTTACTCGCGAGATTTTTGGAACAATTAGGTACATGAACGAGTCAGGGGCAAGAAGAAAGTTCGATGTGGATGAGTATATTAAGCAAATTTGAGCGCTTTCTTCGCTGCAAAGATTCCGAGAACAACTCCCCCAACAATATCAATTGTGTAGTGTCCATGAGTTGTAAGGAGTGCGAATATTTCAGCGACGATTAGAGTTTCAAACAACGTAATCCACTTACGATTTATTCCCCATCCTTCTGCAAGAAATCTGGAAAGTACTAGACTCGCCGTATGCCCAGAAGGAAACATTCCAACGAGAGGATATCTCTCCAAAAAGCCGTAAATTTCGACGTCTCCTGTAGGATCGCCAATCGGCGTTACCAAATTAAGTAAGGCACGAATACTTCCCATTACTGCAAAAGCAAACAACACATTTGTTACTCTATTCAGTTTGAATTGAGATAGAAATACAACAAGTACAATTCCAAATACAACTATGCCATCAGCCCATTTTGCCAACCAAGGGAGATGCGGAAGTAGTCTAAAGGCAACATCATCAAGAATTGGTCTATTTGGAAAATATGACTTGATCAGATAATCACTAAGAAGAATAAGCCCTCCCGCAAGGGCAGCAAAAAAAGATGCAATTATTAATTTTTTGATTTGCTCTGCTTGCGACATATTCAGAGAGATGATACGCTAATGAATAATTTCACGCAACACTTCATGCCGCATAAAGTGACACTGTTATCAGTCGGATTTGTGACACATGATGTCAAACGATATATCGTTTCTAAACCAGATAATTATACCTTTGAACCAGGGCAAGCGACTGAAGTTTTTATAGACAAACCAGGCCTTCGAGATGACAAACGACCTTTTACTTTTACCTCAAGACCAAACGATAGGATTCTTGAATTTACTATCAAGTCATATCATGATCACAATGGAGTCACACATGCGCTGTGGGATTTAAAACCTGGAGACTCTTTATATGTTGACGAGGCATTCGGTGCGATAAAATATCAAGGCCCGGGGCTTTTTATTGCAGCGGGTGCAGGTATTACCCCATTTTTATCAATCGTGAGAGACTTGTGGGCGAAGGGCGAACTTCACAAATCACATCTTTTGTACTCCAACAAAACAAAGGCAGATATCATCAGCGAACATGAGCTTACGCACTACTTTACCCAGCAAGATAACGGCATTTTGATGACACTAACTCGAAAATCGGCAATCGGCTACATTTCTGGAAGAATTACAGAAGCGATACTCAAGGAATACTGTCCGCACCCAAGTGGTAGAGCTTATATTTGTGGTCCAAAAGGTTTTGTCGCAGCAATGAAAGAAATCACTACAAAAATTGGGTTTGCTGAAGAATCACTTGTTACTGAGAAATAGCTTACCTCACGTTCACACTAGTAGAATTTTTTAGCGTTTCATTATTTTCTGCTGACTTTATAAACAACAAAAAAGGTGACAGAATCACTTCCATCACCTTTTTGTTGAAATGCCTATTTCTGGAATTTCTTTACGACAACTTCCCATTCGCTCATCAATTTTTCTTTGAGCGCAAGAAGGTCTTCTTTATCAAAAGTTTTGACTTTCTCATACATCGCAGTTACTTCTTCTACTGCATTCTCGTATGCTTCTTTTGAAACTTTCTTTGCATTTTTTAACATCTTTTCAACATCTTTACGCATTTGTTTTGCGTATTCTGCAAGATCTTTTCGAAGTTCTTTTCCAGACTTTGGTGCGGTAAGTAAGCCAGTTGCAACTCCAACGGCTGCTCCAACTACGGCTCCTGTGGCAAGTCCTTTAAGGAATGATTTCATACTCATAATAAATAGGCAGTGATTTTATATATACCACTATACTATATGTGCCCTGTTGCTTCAAGCATTCCGATGTATGCGATAGCAACAGCATCGGCAACATCATCAGTTTTGAATTTCTCTTCTATAGAAAAAAGTGAACTAATGGCTGCTTGCATCTCCTTTTTAGTTGCTTTACCTGTTCCCACAATTTTCTTTTTTAGTTGCATCGGATGCAATTCCCTAATTTCTAGATTTTCTAATGCAGTAGTAACCTTCAAAACTCCCCTTGCCTCTGCGATAAGCATTGCCGTCTTTGCATTAATTGAAAAAAATAGTTTTTCGATAAAAACAATATCCGGTGAATGTGTGTGAATAAGTTGCTGCAAATCGATTGCAATCTCGGCAAAGCGCGCCGCAGAATCTCTCGTTTTATCTGTGGTTATTAACCCGTAATGTACAAGTTCTATTCCCTCATCGGTTTCTCGAATAATTGCCCACCCGAGGCGATCAATTCCTGGGTCAAGACCTAATACAATCATACTGCAGCATACCAAATATGTTGAACATCTTGCTGATCGTCGAGGATACTCAAAAAAGATTCAAAACTACCCCATTTTTCATCTGCAAGAGTAATCGGTGTATTTGCTTCAAAGTGTTGTCCAGATCCAACTATGCTGTAACCGAGCTCGCGTATTCGTGAGGCAACCTGAGCAAGCCTATTCATTGGTACTTTTACCTGTAAAATGCTTTCTTCATCTGGATCTTCGGTGATATCTTCAATTTCTGGAACATCCATAAGCTCAAACGTAGCAGACTCTTTATCCACAGGAATTTCGGTATCCGATTCTCCAAACTTTTCTGCTGATTTTGTTTTAACACAACGTACCGTAACACGACCTGATTCAGTAAATTGCCACATTACGGCGCCAATTGAACCGAGTTCCCCTCCGGATTTCGAAAATATATTACGAATCTCATTAACTGTTCGATTTTTGTTATCAGTAATTGCAGAAACAACTACAGGAATTTTAAAAGGACCATATCCCTCGTACACTACCTTTTCGAGTTGTGTAGTTGAGTCTTCGCCAGTTCCCTTTTTGATTGCTCTTTCGATATTGTCTTTTGGCATATTTACAGAGCGTGCATAGTCGACTGCGATACGTAAGGTCAAATTGTGATTGGGATCGCCACCTCCATCACGTGCTGCGAGTATGATTTGCTGTGCAGCTTTAGTGAAAACCACTCCGCGTTTTGCGTCTGCCTTTCCCTTTGCTTGCTGAATGTTGTGCCAATGTGAATGTCCTGCCATGAAGAATTATACAACGAACAACAACCTCATTGACCAGTTTTAGTGCAGTGATACAATCCTATAACATAACTTTAAAAGTCATTCTGTGACTATAGAAACACTACTTTCGAGAGTTTCATTTGACCGAGACCCCATATCAGACACTAAAATTGGTGAAACTGTTTATTATTCCGAAAACGCACATTTGCAAAAACTTGATATTTCACAAGGTGCTTGGAATCGCCCCAATTTGGAGCATTTCAAAGAGACAGTACAAAGTGAACTTCGAAATCCCGCGAGTTCAGCAAATATTCGCCAGATTGCACTAACCCACGCGACACTATGGCACCAAGAATTGCAACTTGTTCATGGTAAATCCGAAGAACAGGCACAAGAAATTACTAGAAAAGAGATTGAACGTGTAGCACTTCTTGCACAAGAAGTACCAGAGTTTAAGAACTTTTCTGATGTGGTCTACGACTCAATGGAGTTTTATAGACAAAAGGAGGGACTTACCACCATTCCTGGTCTAACAAGCGAAAACGGAATACAAGCGACTAAAGAAGAATTTGGTACGGATTTACTTTACGTTCTTCTTGTGGACTTAAGATTTAGAACTGGGAACGGAGATATTATTGGTTTAAATCATGACGCTGTAAAAGCACTAAGCACAGAAGATATTGAAGAAGCAAAACGTAGGCTTGTATCGATACTAGAACATGCAGACGAGAAAACCCAGGAAGCCTCATTTTCAATGCGACATATTCACAAAACCATTCTTTCAACTCCAGACGAAGCAGACAATGCCTATTTAATTATGAGCCGGGCAGCAGCCAAAGCATACCATGGCGGCCCAGACACACTATTGCAGAATGTTAGGGCGATGTTTTGGTTTATTGCAAGTCACCTTGAAGGCGAGCAGGTACCAGAATTGACTTCTCTTCCGATGAAAGAAGAAAAAATTCCATTTGCCCCCCCACGAGAAGTTCCAAGATGGATAAAACGAATCACGAAACTAGCGGTACTCGGAAGCGGATACTATTTATGGCAGCAGGCACGAGATCTTAACAATCGAATTATGGGCAATAACCACGAAGGGTGCGTGGTTTCAGGTATGGTACGTATAGAAAGAGTTACCTTTAACATCGGCACTTTTCTAACGGCATGGCATTATGTAAGTAATGCACTCGCACGGATAGATGCTGCAAAAAACTACGAAGAATTCGCGAAGAGTGCTGCATTTTTCCCTGGCGCTGCACTACTTACTGCAATCGGAGAAACAATTGCATCAAAGGTCGAAGTTTAGGCATTTTGTTCGCTTGACGAAGACTCTGGATTTTGTCATAATGTCTTGACACTATAGTCTTACAAAGAGTATAATGTCCTATAATAAATTTTCTACTGTCAAAATGACAACTAGAGAGCCAGAAGCAAACGAATATGGAATGCAATTAGGTCGAACATATTTTGCACCTCGACCAAATGAAAAAGGTGCAATCACTTTTCACGCAGAAACTCTAAAAGATGGGGAATTCCTTTCACCTGAAGCAACAAAAGAAGGTCGAGAGGCAATTCACTCAGCGCTTACAAAAAAAGACAACGTTTCAACTCCAGAACTCGTCGCCTCACTCTACGCTATTCGTGTAAGTGAAATTCATAATCAAACAGGCGCAAACGAAGCTGAAGCACAAAAAATTGCCGACCGTGAAATTGAAATTGTAAACGAACTTGTAACGAACAACGAAGCGTTTAGAACAGCTACACAAGCAGCTTATGAAAAAATGCAGGCCGATGCAGCAGAAAAGGTAGCTTCAAAAAAGATTCCAGCATTAACAAAAACAAACGGTGAGGTCGCAAGTCTTGCGGAATTTCAAGTCGATGTCGCTTATCTTATGTTGCAAGATCTTTCTCACAACGCATCCCAAGTAAATGCAAGAACCAGATTCACCGCAGTTGCAGCATTACAACCTGAACAAGATGCAGAAACGAGAGCAGACGCATTCAACGAATTGTTAACAACTGCAGCAGAAGAAGCCTCAAAGGCAACTCCTCTTGAAAAAGCAGACGACTACAACCCGAATATTGATCAAGATCACACTACTGCATTCACAGTACTAAGTGCAGCAATGGCACGCGCTTATTCACGCCATGCATTTGCGCACAATGCAGGTGTCTCTTGGAATATTCTTCTAAAGAAAGAAGTTCTTGATAGGTTCCTAGAGAAAACCCCTGAAGATGATGGCAGTGGCACAAGTGAACCAGCACCGCAACCAGGTGGTGAGCCAGGTCCAACTCCAGAACAACCTGCAGCAGACACGCCAGAAGCCGAATCAACCGAGCAAAAGAAACCATTCATGGAAGCATTAATCGATGGGCTTCGAGCAAATCACAGAGGTATTATCACAGCAGCAGCTATTTTGACTGCAGCCGGTGGTGCCGCATACGAAATTGGACGAAGAAGAGGGCAAAATCCCGATAACAATGCAGTAGTCACTCGATTAATGCAAGCAGGAGCTTTTGCAGGTGTAGGACTTGCAGGTGGCTTAATTGCTCGAAATATCGCAAGAAACCTTGACAATGCTTCCGACACAACAGAAGCAAACGAAACGAGAAGTACTCTCGCCTATGGATTAGGTGCGGCAGCAGTATTCTATGTTGCACAAGCACTTTACAGAAATCAAAGACGAGCAGCACGTAACACTGCTAGTGGCGAACCAGCAGCAGGTGAAGGTGAACCAATAAACCCTGATGCTCCAAATACTGTAAATACTGGTATTGCTGCGTTAGATAGATTTATCAATGCAATACGTGCAAACGACAGAGCACTTTCTGAAAGAAAGCTTCAAAGAGATTTTAACCTTGAACTTCAAGGTGCAGAGAACACATCTAAAGCAAGGATTGAAGCTGTATTAAACGTTGTTGCAAAAACAAATGAAGTTGACGAACAAATCAGCATTGTCCGAACATTATCAAGCAGTATTAAATCCTTCATGGGTAAAACCCTTAAAATCGAAGGAAAACCACTTGAATTAGTTGGAACAATGATTGACTTGGTACTCAGCGTTGGTCAAGCCAATGAAAGAATCGAAAACAAGGGTGCGGATATCCTTGGTGTTTTGAAGGTGTTGGACGACATGAGTGTTGCACAAACAGGGGCAGAACGAATTCAATCAATTGTGAAAGAAATTGGTAATTGGTTATTCGTTGATCCAAAGAAACAGCTTGAAGAGCAAGCAGCTCATAATGCTCGAATTCAAGAAATGATTAAGGAATTCGAGGAAGCAAACCTTTATCCTGAACAGCAAGCTATGAACAGAGATGGTAGCGGCACTCCCGCACCAGAACCAGTGGCAGCGACATAGCAATTAACTTTGAGTGGTAACTAAGGAATACCACCTAAAGTATAGAAAAGAGGCCAGCTTTCGCTGGCCTCTTTTTTTATACATTTGCGATAGACACAGCTAAACTCACTATTTCTGTTACATGAATAATTGCCGAAAACCAAGGTTTGAACTCAAATAATGATTGTTCCTTACTCCCCCTTATTTTCTACCCACCTCTGGATCTTTTCTTCTATCACATCTCGGGGAACAGCATACTTTTCACGTGATTTCTGTTTAATAATGTCTTTGTACCCAAAAGGTTGATACCTAAAGGGCATAGATACTGCGCTAAATGGCTCTGAAATACGGTCATTAATCGTCATTCGAAGATAAAGGTGGTAATTCGGCAAAGATAGAATATCTTCAGGGGTCACATACGGCGCAAATTCTTGCGAAAGTACCATCGCGTCTTTTTGGCTAACGCTAAAGGTAATCATTGTACCAACATTACCAAAAATACCCGCTCGCATTTCAATGGGGAGTTGTTCGGTAAATTGATGGTTAATTACCAAAGACAAACGATATTTTCGCGCCTCGGAAAGGATATTCACAAACGCATCGGTCGTAAAGCTTTGCACCTCATCTATATACAAACTAAAGTCGTTGCGTTCGTCATCGGGCATGTCTACCCTTTCCATTGCTGCGGTGTAAATACGAGCAATGAGCAAACCTCCAAGAAGTGACGTATTTTCTTCGCCGATTCGACCTTTCGAGAGATTGGCTATAAAGATCTTTTTGCTGTCAATCATTTCTCGTATATTAAAGGTCGATTTTGTTTGACCAAGAATATTTCGTGTAATACGTGGAGAAAGATAACGGCCGATTTTGTTTTGAATTGGCGCTACAGTATCCGAAAGAAGCTTTCTGTTTTCTTCAATCATGCTGAATTCTTCTCTCCAAAAGCGAAGAATCATTGGATCTTTTACGTGCGACAAAACTCTTCGCCTATATTCTCCATCCGTTAACATGCGCTGAACAGAAAGGAGTGTTGTCCCTTGAGAATCGAGTGCAGAAAGAATTGTATTGTAAAGAATATACTCTAAACGTGGCCCCCATGAATCAAAGTACTTTTTAAACACGCCAATAATATTGTCTGCAACTAAGTCGCGCTGTGACTTATCTTTAACGTATATTGGGTTAAAACCGACTGGATATTCAACATCTCCAGGGTTAAAGTAAATGACATCATCAACACGATGCGCAGGAATGTGATCGAGAATAAACTCAGCTGTTTCTCCGTGTGGATCGATAAGTCCAACACCTTCGCCTGCCATAATATCCGAAACAATCATATTTCGCATAAGAACCGTTTTACCAGTACCTGTACGACCAATAATGTATGCATGGCGACGTTTATCATTCTTTTTTATGCCAAACATCTGACTTTCACCACGGTAATTTGTTTTTGCGATTATCGTGCCTTCGTCGATTGGGAGATCTACAGGTGGTGGTAACTTTCCTGCTGTTGTTACAAACAATGACGTTGCTCCGCCGGTTGTATTCGGCAGATGGTACAACGATGCGATTTCTTCAATATTAAGAATCTCTGGGTGCTGCAAACTCAAGTAACGCTCCTTCATATGAGTAAATACTTGCAACGGCGCTTTTGCAAGGTGAAGGGAGAAAGCATTTAAGTGTGCGGTTGCATATTGCCTAAAAGAGGCAGCAATCCCTTCAAATATCTGAACTGCTCTAGTTGGTTCACTACTTTTCGCTAATATTCTAATTGAAACCTGAAATCCTTGTTTTTCTGCCTTTGCCTCAACTCGCTTAATTTCTTCTTCTTGATATGGTTCGAGACGTACAGTAGGTGCTTTTGGCTGTTGCTGAGGTTTTGTTGGATCATAGGTTAATGAATCAAAAAAATATCGAAAGAATCCTGAAATAACACCCCAAAACGCCTTCCAAAATCCCCCACTTTTATCAAATATATTACTACCCTCAGCTCTCAGTGCAGAAATATACTTTTGCGAAACCTTTTGCCACAGGTTTGGGTACGGTCGAATAGTAAACTGAATCCACGCTTCTTCGTCGCCGTGTAACTCGCTAATTGCACCAGTAATGCCAGAAAGGGGGTCGACATCAAAATCCTTAAAGGTTTTTAAAGGGAAAATATGTTCTCGTTCAAGAATAATTTCGCCGGCAGAAACCTGAACCGTAGAATCCCACATTGTGGCTGTATCCATATAATCGGGAATAACAGAAATTTCTGCTGCCGGGTACTGTGCGTACACCTGCCCTTTTACAAACGATGCAATTTCTTCGTTCACAATAATAAAAAACTGTACTCCTACTTTTGAGTTCGCAGCCAGCTCGAGTGAAAGCATTGGTACTGTGGCTGTTTCCTTGTATAACCCATGTAAAGAGGCAAACAGCTGCTCAGCTGCAAGTGGCGTTTTATCGTTATTACGTGGAACTGCAATTTTAAGTACTACTTTTTTATTTCCGAGTAATTTTTCTTCTGCACCACTTGGAAAGGCTTCATCCCCCTTCTTTTTTGTTGCAAAAAGAGCAATCACCAGTACAAACAATATAACAACGAGAAGTATGAGAAGAAGGACTAAACCGAGATTCATGCTATGACATTCTACCTGTTAAGTAAAAATACTACAATATCGCCTGTTGTAACGATTCCGGGAGGTCGGCCGACTCGAATTTCGACTCTTCCTTCTGCAAACGAACTTTTAATCATTGCGAGTGTTCTGGAATACGATGTTTCGTTTTTTACATAAATAACCGCCATTTTATCTTGCAGAGGTTCATGAGTCGCATTTCCGACCCTTGAAATATCAATACCCAACATTGCCCACTTTCTTGAGAAGATGCTTGCATAACCTTCTATCACGGTTGCGTTGTAGACTTCAACAAAAGCTTGTTCCTGAGCAATATCAGAAATTTCAAAAAAGGCAGGGAACTGCTCTTTGAACGCATCAAACGTGATAACAGCGACTTCTGAACTATCGTCTAATTCGCGTATCTGAAGTAATGCACTATTAAAGCGTTTCTTATCTCCCTTTTCGACGAGTGAAAGAATTTCCTGCGTTTCTGCAACAGTAAGTGAAGAGCTTAGTCCAGCTTCTTTATCTTCTACAATAACATACTCGATAGGAATACCGCTGGTTAACGCCAATTGCTCAAGTACATAGCAATAGTTTACCTCTCCGGTTTCTAAACGACTTAATCGAACAAATTCACCGACTTGAGTCGACGTAAAGTTTTTTGAAAAATAGACTGGTACCCAATCCTTTTCTCTTAACTCAATAGACTTTAGGCCACTTACCCCACTAGGCGCAGTTAAGAACAGTTCTTGAACCTCTGCTCCAGAAGTTTTAAACACCACTCCGTACATTGGTTTTGCCTTTACAGAAAGAAACGTTGCATCGCAAGCAGAAAAGAGTTGTGCGTTTGGCTTATAGGATTCTGAAATTAACTTGTAGATGTACTGCCAACCGAGCAAAACTACAGCAACAATAATACTAACAGCGAACGCAAGTTGTAAGGCTTTAATGAGAAAAGAATACACAGACGGAGAAATCGAAAGCTTTGGCTTTACCTTGGGCTTTTGCTTCATTACATTGTGACCGGCGCGACGTGGGGGCATCACGTTATCATACGATATTTTGAGTATCTAGGCAACGCTAACCAAAATACACTTGTGCCAAGATTGCTAGAAAAACAATACCGAGATTGAATAGCCAGAACCGCATAACGACTTTTGGTCCAGGCCACCCCAAGGCCTCAAAATGATGGTGAACTGGTGCTATTTTGAAAATCTTTCGTTTTAAGAAGCGGATCGATAGGAGCTGTATTGTGCTTGTTGCTAAGTCAAATAAGTACGGAAGCATTAAGACAATGAGGGCTGGTAAGAGGTTACCGTACAAACCAAGCAATAGAAATACTGGTCCCATAGGCATCGCCCCTGGGGCACCCATATAAAATCGTGCAGGTGGAATATTAAAATACAAGTACACGATTAATACACCAAGCAGCACACCTACTACCGCAAGCGCAGTTGTATTTGGAGACGTAAAGAAGTTTGCAGGGTACGCAAGCATCAAAAGGGTAAAACCGAGTAACGTAATTATATACATTCCCGAAGAAAGCCCATCAATTCCATCGATAATTTCGGTCGCATATGAAAAGAACGTTGAAACGATTGCCAATCCCACAATACCCAGAACAGAGTTTAACTGAAGCGAGAGTCCAAGTAAGTCTACTGATTTTATTCCTGCAACATGAACGATAAGCAATGCAACTCCAACATTTACGGCCATCGAAACTAGTAATTTTCCGACTCGCCACTCGAATTTATTCTGAAACTCACGAAAAGCAACGTTATTCTTTGTTACTACATCTAAAATAGCATCGACCATTCCATATAATCCAACAAGAAGCATGATTAAGGCAGCGGCTTTTATAAGCGGAATGTGCCAGAAGGCAAGCAACAAAACTGCTGGAACCGTAAGCCAAATCAAAATACCACCATTGCTTGGTGTCCCCGAATCTTTCGCGTGGATTTTCATCCATTCTTCGTTTGCCTTACTAGGCATTGCAATATGCTTAATTGTGAATTGAAGCTTATAAAGCATATTTATGAGAGGAACAACCCAAAGTCCGGCCGAAACCGCGCCGATAACAACCCACAGTGCGACTTCTTTGACCATGAAGAATGAGATTGAGGTAAGCATATTTTGTGTATTATTTAATTCTTGGTACGCCAAGATCGTCTTTGATTGTATCAAATATTTTCATCCATAGGGGAAGTACCGTTAAGTTCGCTAAATCGCCCTTTCTTGGATTTTCAATTTTTACTAACATAATAAAGCGAGCATCTATGGCCGGAGAAAAACCAACGAAGGTTACATTTACTCTATCCTCGTAATAACCGGACGTATCTGCTCGTGCGACCTGGGCTGTACCAGTTTTACCGGCTATACTGTATACACCTTTATATTTTGCCATATCTTTGCGAGTAAATGTTGCATATTCCATCATTTTTGCTACTTTATCTGCAGTTTCAGGTGTAAATATTTGGCCCGCACTTGAGGGCTTAATAATGATTTCCTCTTCGTTGTTATATATCTTTTTTACAAGCATTGGCTGCATTCGTTCCCCATGATTTGCAAGAGCAGAAAGTGCCGATGCCACCTGCAATGGCGTTGCTGAAATTGCTTGACCATACGAAGTAGTTGCAATATCGATTTTTAACCACTTATCTGGTGTCTTGAGAAAACTGGTTTCCTCTTCGTGAATGCCGATACTAGAAGAAGCACCAATCCCCAATTTAAGTAGGTAATCGTACATTGAAGCTGCACCAACTGACAACCCATACGTTGCAGCACAAATGTTATCAGAATACTGAAGAGTTTCTTTTGGCGTTATCTTTCCATACTTAACGAAGTTAAAGTTGTAGATTGTCTTATCATCCATTTTTAACTTTCCAGTATCGTTACAAATATCATCTTCATCTAGTTTTCCATCGTCCATTGCCATTGCAATGGTAAGTGGTTTTTGTACTGACCCATATTCATACGGACTCGAAACAACCTTGTTGCGAAAAACCGATACATTCTTAATCTTCCAGAACTCATTAGGGTCATAATCAGGATAATTAGCCATTGCGATTATCTCACCCGTTTTTGGTGCAAGAATTATCACACTTCCCGCATCTGCTCGCTGCTCTTGCACGCCTTCTTCGAGTAATTTTTCAACCTTTTTCTGAATTCCTGAGTTGACAGTTAGAACAATGTTTTTACCTTCACGGTATTGAACGTTTTTGTATTGCTTACTGATAATCGCCTTTCCACTTAAATCTTTTTCCTGCTGACTTGCACCTTCTTTCCCTTTTATATCACCCCAAAAAAAGCCTTCAATTCCATAATTACCTTTTGGCCGCCCGAAACTGTCTGTACCCACATACCCAATAATATGTGAAAACAGCTCACCATTCGGATACAACCTCTTTATTGAGTCCTCGGTATATACTCCAAGTAGCTTTTTTTCTTCCAAAATTTCTCGTTGCCGCTTATTAATTCCTCGATAGATAACTTGGTAGGTTAACCTATTATCGTTAAATCCCGAAGTTAATTCTTCGACCTCTACATCAAGCACGGACGAAATTTCTTGAAAAATTGTAGCTTTTTCCTTTAAAAATTTTGCCTGATCAACTCCATTTGTTAATGAAATTATCACATTCCAAGAAGGGCTATCGACCGCAAGCACAACACCATCTTGAGTATAGATGGTACCTCGTTTGGTAAACACGTCCTGTTCTGAGTTTAACTGTGCAGAGGCAAGCGCACTAAAGCGCTCGTAACTACCTACCTGCCAGCGAAATAACTGAACCACAACAAGGAGAAACAACAAAACGATTGAACCAAAAACAAAAGTCGGAAAATCAATTCTTTTACTAGTAGGAACTTTTTTATTATTCATTGCTACTAATTACTTGAGAACCTGGATTCACATACAACACTTTGCTTGGCGACGTGACATACCCAGCTGCTCTTTCGGCGACCAAAAACTTACTAGAACGAAGTATAGCATTTTGCTCTTCATAATCTAGATAAGTTGTATTGAGCATTCTACTTTGAGAATCCATTACACCTACCATTTGGGCAACAGGTTCATAACGCGCAGCTACTACGAATTGAGTCAACACAAGTGCACATGTGAGAAGAAATGCAGTTACATTGAAAATGTTTGATGAATTCGTCTTTGAGATATTACTTTGCATGTTTGATTGTGTACAATTTAGCACTTCGCGCACGTGGATTTACGCGTATTTCTTTGGCAGAAGGCAGAATGATCTCTGCTTTTGCTCTTACTGTTTGCAAAAAATGATTAACAACTTGCTCCTCGGCACTGTGGTACGTCATAACCAGAAGTACACCACCAGGTAACAAGCGAGAAAATGCGACTGGGAGGACTTCCTGCAAGTTCCGTAACTCTGTATTCACTGCGATACGCAGAGCAAGAAACAGCAAGGTTGCGGGATGAATCCTCCCTTTTGAGTTAGCTCGTATTGGGACTACTTTATAAGCAATATCCGTAAGTCTCTTAATATCATTCGAATTGCCAAAGGCCTTCTCTGTTCTTGCGTTTAAAATTTCATGTGTCAGCTTTGCCGCCAGAGGACCTGGCATTCCGACAGTGTCCCTAAATAAGGAGGCCATTTTCTTATAGGTAAGAAGGTTCAATAAATCATAAGCAGCTACAGCATACAAATCTGGGCTCATTCGCATATCTACTTTACCGCTTCCCGTAAAACTAAATCCTCTTTGTTTTTGTACAAGCTGTCGTGATGAAATACCGAGATCTAACAACATTGCAGCTATTGAATTACCGTAGCCAGTTTTTTTGGAAATTGAATCTAATATCTGCGGTAGGTGCGCAAAATTGTCTTTCGCAACAATCCACTTTGTGCTTGAATCAGCAGACTCTAATAGTGTTGGTGCGGTTTTTCCTTGAGTTTGGAATGCTTCAAGTCCAGAAAAGTCCCAATCGATACTCAATAGTCTATTTGCATCAAAAGCATTCACTCGTTTTTCAAATATTGCAGAAGAATGTCCACCGTCACCAAAGGTTCCATCAACGATCCATCCTTGTTTAGGGGCGACGGCAATTTCATCCAGCGTTTCCTGCAACAAAACTGGCTTGTGATATATTTTTTTGGCTGCAGATACAGTTGTATTCATGTTACGATGATTCCTTTACTGAAATAAGCTCCTGTGCAATGCCATCGGCATTTTCTTCAAGATATGCAGCGCGTTCGTCCCATCGGTTTTTCTCCCACACTTCGACCCAATTCACGAGGCCGACAAAGACAACTTCCTTTTCTTTTCTGTCAGAATATACCGTATCAGCATATTTTCTAAGAGTTTCAGGTACAACAATTCGGCCTTGAGAATCTGACGACATCTCGAATGCGCTACCTACAAGAAAACGTAGTGACTCTCGAGCATTTCTATCCAAGAATGAGCGATTCTCCATAGGTTCAATAAGTTTTTCCCACGACTGCTCTGGGACAATAAGCAAACAACCTTCATACCCTTTGGTTACGACGAACTTATCACCAAGCTTTTTTCTTAAATACGAAGGAAGTGCAATTCGATGACCTGCTACAACTTTTCCCGTGTACTCTCCAATGAGTTTTGCAGATTCACCAGTTTTCACCATACTTCACCATTGTAACTCGATTTTTATTGTTTGTAAAGTACTTATTCGCTCAAAATACAATAAAAAGTGAAGAATTTTACGTTAGCCTTTTACGGAGTAATTCATAAATCGAAATACTCGTGGCTTCGGCGACATTAAGCGAGTTCTTAGCCCCATTCATGGGCAATTGCACAAGGACAGGTAGCGTCATAAGCAGTTCAGCATCCAAACCAGTTACTTCATTCCCGATATAAAGGAAAATCGGCATTTTAGGTGGTTCCCATTCAAATATAGAAATTGCACGTGGTGAAAGTTCTAGACCTACATGAACAACGTTTTTAACTGCAAGCAATTGTTCCAATTGCGCTTCACACCAAGGTACTGAGGCTGCTGCTCCCAGTGCTGTTTTATCGACTTTCGGATGAATTGGAGAGGGCGTATACCCTGCTGTTACGACTGCCGTATTTCCTGCACCATCTGCCGTTCGCAAAATTGCACCGACGTTATACGCTGAACGGATATTACAGGCAATAACATATAGTTGAATTGAGCTGTTTTGCAAGAGACTCTCTATCGTTTGGCTTCCTTCACTCATAAACGGATTTTAACTGAAAAAGCTCATTTTGTGAACCTTTATGCAGCTTGTAAATTGGATAAAGCTCCATTGCTTCTTCTACTTCTGAAACATTAGTAAGTGAGGCGACCCTAAGTTCAGTGCTTCCTGCTTGCTGCAATCCAAGTATAGTGCCACTTCCTCTTGACTTAAGGTCATACTCTGCAACATCAATGCCTTTTGAGTGAGTGCAAAAATACTCAAGCCGCTCCATCGCTGTGTCCGAGGCTTCAGAAGAAAAGAGCAGACAAAAACTCTGTTTATTTGACCTACCTACCCTTCCTCGTAACTGATGAAGCTGCGCAAGTCCAAATAAATCCGCACCATGAACTCCGATTACTGTTGCCCCCGGAGCGTCAACTCCTACTTCGATAACCGAGGTAGAAAATAACACTTGAATTTCACCCTGTCGAAATTTTTCCATAATCTCATTCTTTTCGTTATCTTTCATTCCTCCATACAACAATGCACTCGTCACACCAGAGAAATACTCTGTTTTTAACTGATCTGCCATTTCAAGTAACGATTGCTTCTCACCACCCTCTTCGGCGAAAATCCTTGGGAAAACAAGATACGCTTGCTCTCCCTTATCAATTCTAGCGCGCATCCATCGATAAGTTAGATCTTCTTTACCGTATGGCACTACTTTTGAAACGATTTCTTTTCGCCCAATCGGCTTTTGAGAAAGAATCTCTGTCGAAGAAAAGTTTAAAAATGAAAGCGCAAGACTTCGGGGAATAGGCGTAGCGGAAAGTGTAATAAGATATCTGCCACTCGACTGAAGCGACATTCGCTGTTCGACGCCAAAACGATGCTGCTCATCAATACACACGAACTTTACTTTTGAATTTTTTATTAATTCTTTGGTATGTAAAATTGCCTGAGTTCCAAAAACTACTTGCCCTGCTTGTTCAGAAAAAGCTTTCCGCTTTCCTGATATAAATGAGATTATAATTTCTGGATCACCAATAAGTTCGAGTAACTTCTGTGCCACTTGCTCATGCTGTTGTGCAAGAATGACAGTCGGTGCAACAACGAGAGAAATATGCCCCAGTTTGGCGTAGGCGAAAGCAAAGAGATGAGCGATTATTGTTTTGCCACTTCCGACATCACCGTAAACCAATGTGTCTAATGTTCCATCTCGCTCAATTACAAGAAGAAGGTTATTCAAAACCTCTTTTTGCGAATCGGTAAGCGTAAAACTAAGCTTAGGAATCCACATACCAAAGAGTTTTGCACATGCACGTGCAATGTTCTTCCCTTCACTATTACTTGTACTTGAAATTTCTCTGTGTACTGTTTTCGCTTCGTAACATTCTTTTAGTTGATGCAATTCTTGAATGGCAATTCGACGCTTAGCAGGCAAAAGGGCTGATAGTTGCTGCGGCGAGTGTAATGTTACGAGTGCTTCACCAAGTGATGGTAACCCCTTTTCATTTAAAGTATCTAACGGCAAAGGATCAACCAAAGCAGCGTCAGGTAAAAGTTTTGAGATAAATGAATGAATATAGGTACTTGTAAGTGTTTTAATCCTTCTGTAGATAGGTGTTATCCTTCCGAGTTTTTTTAGCTCACCTCTCTCTGAATAACTTTCAAATTTAGGGGAATTAAATTGAAGCGTCGCCCCTTCTTTTTTCACTTTTCCAAACAATACATATTCTAAACCTTGCTGAATCTCGTTCTGAATATACGACTGGTTAAACCACAGTGCCTTTATCTTTTTACCATCAGTCTTATCAATAAAAGTTGCAGTAATAAGAGTAATTCCTCGCTTTGTCCTTATAACGGAACACTTTTCAGCGGTACATTTTACGGCTATCTTTACAACAGTTGACTTCCATTCTGGCTGTTTTTGTACAAAATCATATACCTGACTAATTGTGAGAATCTGAGAAGAATCTTCGTATGTATAGGGGAGATATATTAACAGCTCACGAACGTGATGGATTCCTGCAGCAGTTAGCAACGATTGCCTTTGAGGCCCAATACCTTTTACAACACTTATCGAGTCTGCAAGCTGCATGCTAGCTAAACACAATAAGTAAAGGAAGCGCAACCATTGAAAAAATTACTGCAATCGCAAAAAGGAGAAGTAAAAACTGCCGTGTTCTCTTTTTTATTTCAAGAAACATTGCAGCTTGTTTTTTTGCTTTTTGTTCCTTAAGTAATAACACTTCTCTTTGTGAAAGATGCTTTGTATTGCTGTCGTGTGAATTACTTACCCTTTCAAGTTGACTCGTCTGGGGTTGTATTGCAGACAACTTGCTCTTTTTGGATTTCATAGTACCATTATAACATGGTGTTCGGCGCCTTTTTAGTTAAAAATATGAAATAGAATGAATACAATGTCCCTGCATTCAAAACCAAAGCAACCTAAATCATTCCAATTTGTCGCAGTTAAAGCAGCACAAAAAGGTGCGCAAAAAAGAAGGAACGCTCAACACACCGGAAAGAAGATTTTCTTTACCCTACTCGGAATATTCTTCGGAATGTTCGTTATCGCAGGTATCGTTGGTGCGATTCTTGTTACAGGGTATGTCGGAACGATTAATGCCTCACTCCCAGATGCCGGAAAGCTTGCGACTCAAGACCTTGAACAAAGTACAAAGATTTACGACAGAAAAGGAAAAATCCTTTATACAGTATATGGAGATATCAACCGAGAATTCGTAACACTCGATAAAATTCCTGAAAAAACTAAATGGGCACTTCTTGCGGCAGAAGACATAGAGTTCTATGAACATAAAGGCATAGATGTAACAGGAATTATTTCTGCAGGGCTCGACTACCTTCGTTCTGGGACCAGAAGCTCACGTGGAGCAAGTACCATTACTCAGCAGCTCGCACGAAACGTGGTACTTTATAAGGTACTTGGGTCAGATGCATATGATGTAAATGTAACCCGAAAACTAAAAGAAATGCTTATTGCATTCCAGCTCGAGAACAAACTTACAAAAGATCAAATTCTTGAGTTATACATGAACGAAGTAGCGCTAGGTGGAACTGTTTACGGCTTTCAAACTGCTTCACGTGCATACTTTAACAAAGACGTTGGACAGCTCTCACTTGCCGAAAGTGCGCTTCTTTCGGTAGTACCTCGATACCCTACCGGTTATAGCAACGACCTCTACAATGGAGATTTTGAAGATGTACGGAAATATCGAGATATTGTTCTAGACCTCATGTTAAAGTACAAAGATAGAACAGGTGTCACACAAGAAGAAGTTGACGCTGCAAAAAAGGAAGATATCGTTATTACCCCAGGAAAAGTAAATATTACAGCTCCGCATTTTGTGTTCTATGTCATTCAACAATTAGAAGCACAGTTTGGTATAGACGCAGTGCGGTCAGGCGGACTTCGTGTTTATACCACTCTTGATTTAGATACCCAAAAAGTAGCAGAAGAAGAACTCAGAAAGCACATCAACAATGTAAAAAATACTTATAAAGTGTACAACGGTTCTGTTGTGATTAATAATCCAAAAAATGGCGAAGTGCTTGCGATGGTCGGCTCCGTTGACTACAACAATACGAAAGATAAACGAGTTGACGGCAAGGTCAATGTCGCAGTTATGAATCGCCAAATGGGTTCTTCTGTTAAGCCCTATACGTACCTCGCTGCTATCCATAAAGGATACAACCCCGGAACCCTTGCTCCCGACATTAAGATGACCTTTGGAGCATATAAACCAGAGAACTGGAACTTTAAGTACGACGGACTTTTAACAATGCGTCGAGCATTAAACCAATCACGCAACCTATCTGCGGTTTATACACTTCAAATGATTGGAGGCACAGACGTTTTTCTTGATACTGCAAAAGAACTCGGTATCACGACACTTACACAAAGAGATCGCTATGGCCTTTCGATTACACTAGGAGCAGGAGAAATGAAACTCATTGAGCATTCGAATGCATATGCAGTATTTGCAAACAAAGGAAAGCGAAATGATATTTCTACTATCCAAAAAGTAACAGATGCAAAAGGTAACGAGTTGTATAAAAGCAATCCAGAGAAAACAGCAAAGAGAGTATATTCCGAAGAAGAAGTATACCTTTTGAACTGGATTATGTGCATGATGCCTCCAGGAGACAAAGATAAACACGTACCACAGTACTATTCAGCTGCAGGTCAAACACTTTGCGGAAAAACAGGCACAACAAACGATCAAAAGGACTTGGTTACAATGCTCTACTACCCAAGACTTGTTGTTGGCGTTTGGACAGGAAACAATAACGGAGACAGAACCTACGGTTGGTCTGAAAATGTTCCAATTGTTATTGCCAATAACATCATGAAAAGACTCGTTCCAAAATACGGCAAAGAATTCTATACTCAACCAGCCAACATCGGTTTTACAACAGTTTGTATTGACACAGGACTTACGGCAAGCGGGTCAGTCAACTGTAAGAAGTTCACTACCCCAATTATTAAAGGCAAAGGCCCAGCTGTCGACAATGCACACAAAACGCTTCCAATCTGTACCAAAACGGGTAAAATCGCGAGCAACGAATCAGAAGCAAGGGCTGCGGGCTTAGTGAAAGACACCCTTTACCTTGATTTCAAACTACCAAACTCAAGTCAACAAGCAGCTTACGACAAATACGTTACCGAAAAACTCAAGTATAAGCTTTGGAAAGATAAACCCGAAGAAGCACCTTGTTTGCCTGACGTTACTGTAGTGTTCCAAACTCCAATAGATGGAGCTTCTTATGAGCCTGGGGATAACATCAACGCTTCTGTACAAGCCTCTTCGCCCAGCGGAATTTATGCGGTTCAGTTTACCATTGGGTCAACAACCTACTCGAGTACTCTTGTTGGATTCAAATATGTTTGCGATGGATGTAAAGTCCCAAATGGTGCGAGTGCAGGCAACTTACAAATTACAGCAAAAGCAACAGATACAGCTGGTAGCACTGGCACCTCAGTAAAAATTGTAACAGTTACTACTCCCACTCCAACTCCTACACCCTCAGGAACAGTAATCCCTACTCTCCCACTGCCATAATAACGCAGTGCAAAAAACATATTGTGTAGAAGCTATATGCCTTGTCCTTAATAGAGAAATGACTATTACCTATATGATTTTCCCGCCTAGCTTTGCCATTTCGGCAATATACTTGGCACGATATAGTCGTAGCTGTGTATCTGCAAGCGAACCGTTTTTAGGGGTAAATATCAAGCGGTGCGTGACCTGTTTGAAACCTTCCCGCTTTTGGTAAATGTCTATTGGAACTTGTTTTACTGCCGTTTCACCTTGCAACTCTACGTTAACTTTTTGGTATGCCAGCATTACATTTTCATATTGCACTTCGATTGGAAACTCAAAACAGTAATCTTCGGTTACAAGCGGGAATTTACTAGGTTCTCTATACTGAGGTTCTAGTGATGCATATTGCGCAATTCTGTTTAATGAGAATTCTGCGATAGCCACCTGTTTGGTTAATCCAAAGGATTTTCGAACCATCGTTGCGGGCTCGCCAATTACTCCTATAAATACATTCGTTCCTTTTTCAAGCAACAACGCGCTTCTTCCGCTTCTTAGTGCGACCAATAATTCTTTTGCCCAAGAAGGAATGTTATTACTTATCTTTTTAGGAAGGTCAGAAATATGTGCCGTACGAATTTCAACATGGAGTTGTTGCATGTACTGCTCAATCAGATGCTTTAGTGTAAAGAAACCTGGTTGTACGGAGTCATCAACAATACCGACGGCAATATGCTCATCTTCGATTGGAAGTCCTAACTCATCAATACCAAAACGTGCCTCTGGCATATGATAGGTAGATAGATCTTCACCAGAATAATTCAATCCCTTTCGAGAGATTTTACCAAGTTCAAAGAGTGCAAAGCGATTTGTGTTGTATTGATTCTTGGCAAGTTGTTCAATCAACCCTGGTGCAATTTGTTTTCTCATATACTGCACATCTGGTGAGATTGCATTTACAATCGAGCGAGCATCGGTGATTGGCATCTGGCAACGATCATAAAGTGCCTTACTGACAAAACTAAAATTCATTGCTTGAACAATTCCAATACTCGAAAGTGTTTCAAAAGAAGCTTGTTTGATTTGCTCGTAGCGAGAGAGTGGAATGCCGAAAATCCCCCGTTTAGGAAGTTCAGGAACAATCTCCTTATATCCTACGATTCTTGCAATTTCTTCGTACACATCCTCATCGATTGCAATATCTGGACGCCATGACGGAGTATCAATGCGGTACATGCCGTTCTTTTTGACTACTTCGCACCCTAGCGCTTTTAAGATTGCAACAACACGGACGGGAGATAGAGCAATACCGATAAACTGCTCCATTTTTTCGTGAGAGACTACAAGCGATGAGCCCAATTTTTGTGGGAGATATTCGTCGGCAATACTAGACACGACTTCAGCACCACAAAGTTCTTGAAGTAGATGTACTGCACGAAGCAATGCTCTCGCAGTTTTTTCTGGATCCTGTTTTCGAGAAAACACAACTGAGGCATCGGTTGTGATGCCCAAGCTCATACTTGTGTTTCTGATTGCATATTTGTTAAAAACTGCTGCTTCAAGAATAATTCTTGTTGAGTTTTCTGTAATTCCTGAGTCTTTACCACCAATAATACCTGCAATGCCAAGTGGCTTTTCCGAGTCTGTAATAAGTGGTGCGATTGCTGGCAGAACTTTTTCTTTGTTATCAAGAGTAACAATTTTCTCACCTGCCTTTGCATACCGTACATCAATAGTATATTCAATTCTATCTTCGCGTTTTTTGTGCACAAGAGTTGATGCATCAAACGCATGCATTGGCTGCCCATATTCGAGCATCACGTAATTTGTAATATCGACAACGTTATTAACCGAACTAACACCAAGTTTTGAGAGGTAATGTTGCAACCACTGTGGCGATTTCCGAACCTGTACCCCATCTAGAACAATTGCCGAATAACGCTCCACCGCTTGAGTTGCTGAAATAACAATTTTTAACGCACAGGGCATTACTTTATCAAATTCAGGCCCAAGTAAGTTTGGGATAGAAAGAGATGCTTTTTGCCACTCTGGTATGATCAACTCGAAGCCATAAAGAGCTGCAATTTCTCTTGAGATACCTACTATTGAAAAACAATCTCCACGATGAGTTAATGATTTGTTTTCAATTTCGAAAATAACGTCATCAAGTTCAAGTGCGACGGAAAGCGATTCTCCAGCAACAAGTTCGTGCTTTAATTCTTCTGGCAGCAAAATCATTATTCCTTCGTGATTATCGCTTAGACCTAGTTCTTTTTCACTTGCAAGCATACCGACTGACGGAATTCCTGCCATCGTTCTAATACCAATTTCGATAGGTTCTCCGCTTTCAGATTTGATAGAGGGGACAATCCCACCGACAGGGATATATGGTACAAAGTCACCCTTACTAATATTGTGTGCTGCAGTAACAACTGTTACTGGTTCGGTTTTTCCAATATCAACATTTGCTATGATAAGTTTCTCTGATTTTGGATGATCTTCGACCGAAAGGATTTTGCCGACAACAATTCCCTCAAACTTTTTTGATAAGTCCTCAACTGATTCTACCTCGGCAACAGATGTCCATATTCGAGAAATAAGCTCAGGAACAGGGATACTACTAACCTCAGGCACATACTTCTTAATCTGGTTTAATGAGTATTTCATATTGTTGACTGAAGAAATCTTATATCACTTGCGAAGAGAGAACGAATATCTTGAATTCCATTTCGTTGCATGACCATTCGATCAAGCCCAAGACCCCATGCAAAACCGCTATACTCTTTTGGATCAAAACCGCCTTCTCGTAAAACGTTAGGATGAATCATGCCGGCGCCTACTAGTTCTAACCAGCCCGTATGTTTACAAGAAACGCAGCCAACACCGTCACAAAACGGGCATTGCCCCATGTATTCGATTCCCGGTTCGACAAATGGAAAATAACCAGGCTGAATTTTTCCAACGACTTTTCTTCCGAAAAATGCTTCAACAAAGGCATTAATGGTGGCAATCATATTACTCACACTCACGCCTTTATCGATATACAACCCTTCTATTTGATAAAAAGTATGACCATGCACTGCGTCTGCAGCTTCGTTTCGGGCGACCCTTCCGTAGATAACTGCTCTTAACGGCGCAGTCTTAAGATGGCGCATGATTCTAACCTGCATATTTGAGGTATGTGGTGTTGGAATGAGATTATCTTCTGTTCTGAAAGTATCCCAATTTTGGCGGGCAGGATGCTCTTTTGGCATATTCAACGAGTCGAAAACGTAGTAATCAGTATCTAATTCGCGACCTTCAAAGGGGATAAATCCCATCGAAGTAAAAATATCGAGCATTCTGTTGATTTCATACTGTAATGGATGTGGCGTACCAATGGAATCAAACGGAGCGACATGTGGATTGCTTACGTGAAAAGGAGCAGTGACATCAATATCACGCTGTTCATCTTTTTCTATCGATTCCTTGTTTGCAAGAAATAAGAGTGCTCTTTCAATATCCGACTCAATGGATTTTTTGGCTTCATTAACCTTTGCGCCTACAAGAGGACGGTCTTCAGGTGATAGCTCTTTAAGCGATTGCAACAACTGTTGCAAAACACTCCCTTTTCCAGAAAATTCATTACGAACGGCATATACCTCTTCAAGCGTATTTGCCTTTGAAAGTCGTGCAGTTACCTGCTTAAGAATACTACCCAACTCACTCTCGATTGTTTTTTTTGACATGTGGCATATGACTAACCTAATTTCGCGATCTTTGCAAAGATCTCAGGTTGTTTAACAGCTAATTCTGCGAGCATTTTTCTGTTAAGTACAACCTTCGCGGTTTTTAGGTTTGCCATAAACTTTGAGTAGCTTATTCCAAAGCTCTCTAAAGCAATGCCAATTCGCTGAATCCAAAGTTTTTTGAATTGTCCAGCTCTTTTCTTACGATCTACGTAAGAATATTGTTTTGCATGCAAAAGTGTTTCGATTGCCTTTCGGACATGTGTACTGTGAGACAATCTATAACCCTTTGCTCTGTCTAAAATCTTTTTATGTCGTCGTGCGGTGACTATACCACTCTTTACTCTCATGCTTAACCTTGCAATAGCTTATTCCATGGATATTTTCGAACAGAGTCAACTTTCTTTGCACCTGTTCGAGCACGTGCAGAAGACGATTTTTTACTTCGTAAATGTGCCGAAAAAGCTCGCTTACGGACCAATTTGCCGTTTGGAGTTCTCTTTACTCGGGCCATTAATGTTTTGTTTGTTTTGAGCTTTGGCATCTAATTATTTTTTCGATTTAACCAAGACAAAGATGTTTTTACCCTTTTCCTGAATGCTGATGATAGTACAGGATTCTTCAATTTTTGTCAACAAGACATCTTTGAATTTTCTTGCGACTTCTTCGGTGATTGGCCACCGTCTCATGATTGTAATTTTGACCTGATCTCCTTTACCAACAATCTCGAGAATCTTCTCTACTTTTCGATCCAAGTCTCCACCTGCTATCTTAGGGCTAATTTTTACTTCCTTTACTTGAATCGTTTTTTGATGTTTTCGAATCTCCTTTTCCTTCTTTTTGTGCTGATATTTGAATGATTCCCATGTGATAATTTTGCAGACGGGAGGTTTCGCCTGTGGTGCAATCATCACTAAATCCATTTCCTCTGCTTCGGCTCTTTGTATTGCGTCGCGCGTATCCATAACACCAAGATTTTCACCCTGTGAATCTACAACACGGACTTCTGGCGCAGTAATTGCTTGATTTCGTGGAAATTCTTTTTCTAACGGATCAAAAATCTGCATTCGTGGTCGAGGAGTGTATCCTCCTGATGAGTATCCACCTGGCCTTCCGCCACCAAAACGATTAAAAGAACCACCTTGGCGTGGCTTGAATGTTGAGAACCGATTATCTCGCATTATACTAATTGTGACTTAATTGATTTAGTTACCACTTCGTTCTGTAAATCTTTAATGAATGATTCGATATCAAGTAATCCGATATCACCCTTGCCTTGGATTCGAACCGAAATTGCATTTGTGTTTTGCTCTTTTTCTCCAACAATAAGCATGTAAGGAATTTTTTCTTCTTCTGCCTGCTTAATTTTACCTTCTAGAGGTTCGGGGTCAAGATCTGTTGTTGCGTGTATACCCCTTTCGTTAAGATATTTTGCCACTTTTTCGGCATATAACTCTTGTTTGCTAGTAACAGGAATTACCCGTGCGTGTTCGTATGTCATCCATAACGGAAGTAACCCTGCGTAATGCTCGATAAGTGTTGCAATTACTCGTTCGAGCGAACCACTTAAGGTAGTTCGCATCACTAATGGAACATGCGATTCTCCATCGCTACCCATATACGAAATTTGCTGCTCAACAGGGAGCGTGTAGAATATTTGAATTTTTGAAAGCCTTCGCTTTTGTTTTAACGAATCCTTAACTGTCAAAATAATTTCGGGCTCTGTAAGTTTGTGTTCAGGAATTTCTTCTGAGATTGAAATCGTATGCTTCTTAGAAATACTCCTTAACAACAGCACCAGTTGTGCAAATTCATTCTTTTGCGCTGCTGTAACCTGAGGTGGCAATCTATACTGGACTTCAAAATCGAAAAAACCGAGTTCTCTGGCAAAACGAACAATTTCGACAAGCTGACTCTCTATCTCTTTCTCTAAATGCTCACGGGCGCAAACGGTCGTAATAGTATCTTGAGTAAACTCTCTCGCTCTGTGTAAGCCTTCTAATTCGCTAATTTTTTCGTAACGTAGTAGCTTTCCAATTTCTCCGACTTTCCATGGCAAATCTCGATAGCTATGTTCTTTCCAGGAAAACATACGCAAATGCGCACCAATAAACTGTTGCCTTACAGCGTACCATTTTTCAGCATCGTCTGAGACATTTTTTGCAAGCAACTTTTCGGATTGAGGTTGAGTCTCAAGATATTCTTGTTCTGCTTGGGCGAGTAGCGGTGTTTCTACAAATTCGGCACCAAGTTGACGTATTTTCAGCTTAATTAACCCTGCTACCGCATCACGGACAAATCGCCCACGAGGGTTCCAAAATATCAGTCCAGTACCAACTTCTGGGTCTACAGAGAAAAATCCAAGTTTCTTACCCATCACGCGATGGTCTCTTCGTAAAAGTTCTGCTTGAAATTCTTGAAAATCTAAAAGTTCTTGTGCAGAAGGAAAACAGACTCCAGAAATCCGGGTAAGCATTGATCGTTTATCGTCCCCTTTCCAGTATGCGCCTGAAACATCGAGTAGCGCTGCGTTTTCTAATACTGCTGTTGACATTATCGGCAATGGAAACTTCGTTGTATCTTTAAACGCATCTTCTCCGATAACCAATACATCAACCTTCTTTGTTGTAATCTCGTCTAAGATTTCTCGTTTGTATGGTTGTTCCTTCTCTGTAAAGTACTGTAGAGCGTCGTCTCGTACAACGGTTTTTACCGCCATCTTAAGATTTGCCCTAGCAAGTTCTAGCATTTTTGATTGAATTGCTGGAAGTTCGTCAAGACTAATAGGGGTATCGAACTCAACATCATAATAGAAACCGTTTTCAGAAAGTCCGTTTTCGCCGAGCTTTGCGTCTTTATGCAATTCGGAAACAGCCATAGCAAGTAGGTGTGCTGCTGCGTGGCGTAATGTAGAAATGTCTATAGTACTCATATCGAGATACAGTATTATACCTTTACGAGAGGACCTTATCAACTAAGCCGTATTTCACTGCTTCGTCTGCCGACATCCAATTATCAAGTTCTGTATCTTGCGTCACCTTTTTCACATCTTTTCCGGTATGTTTCGCGAGAATTTCGTTGAGAAGCATTTTGTTCTTTTGCATTTCGGCATTTTCGATCATCAATTCTGTTGCAGTCATTCGTGGCAAGCCTGTTAACCTAACCTGATGAATCATTACTCTTGAATGTGGGAGCATAAAACGCTTTCCAGGTGTGCCTGCTGACAAAAGAATCGAAGCCATTGAAGCGACCATCCCCATTCCTATCGTCACAATATTTGGCTTTAGGTACTGCATTGCGTCGTAAATTGCTAACCCAGCAGCCACTGAGCCCCCTGGGCTTTGAATATACATTTGGATATCTTCTTTTGCATTTTCTTTTTCAAGGAACACCATTTCAGCAATAATAATATTTGCCATTTGATCGTTAACTGGACCATTAACAAATATGATTCGGTCTTTTAGCAATCGTGAAAATATATCGTAATACGATCTGTTTCCTCTTCGGTCTTCTTCAAATACCGTAGGTACAATTAAGTTTGCTGTCTTGTCAGTCATAAAGAATTATAGCAGTCTCACATGGAAATTGCCAAAACCCACTAAAGAAGCCTTCTTGGTTTTAAAAGTACCCCAAAAAAGGAGATTAGCGCGAGTGTACCCATAACATAGAACAAACTCGTAAACCCGAACTTGGTTGCCAGGTAGCCACCAAGAATTGCTCCCGCGGCGACCAATACATTGCTTAAGACCTTCCAAAGTGAGTATTCTTTGACGTGTTTGTTTTTATCAATATGCTCTGCCACCATTACCTCAAAAGCAGGAGTTCCTACTGCTTCTCCGAGACCAAGGACCACCTGAACAACGAGTAGTGAATAAAAATTACCAGCAATTAGGAACATGAACCACCCAAAAGCTCGTAATAGATAGCCAGCAAGGAGTAAATATTCTTTCTCCTTAATCGTATCTCCGAAAGAAGCAACGATCAGGGACCCTATTGTTGCGACGAACATATATGTTGCCCACAAAATCGACACCGTAGCAACGCTTTGAGTAATTCCTTCAGCATAAAGCGAATAGAGTGGACCAAGAATACTCCCTCCAAACACAAAAATACCATTGTATAAAAACAAGACCTTGAGCGCTTTATTATTTTTCACTTGCTAGGTTACCAGATAAATTTCACGAGTACAAAGATGAGCATTCACATTCAGCTAAATATTGCCAAACTGCCCCAGGCGAGAGTCGAACTCACAACCTTTCCCTTAGGACGGGACTGCTCTATCCATTGAGCTACTGGGACCGCTCACGTACCGTTACGCCTGAACTTGGTCGTTTACTTCAATCCCTGGTTCTTCGTGTGGAATCAAGCCAATTTCTACCCGGAACAACTGCACTGCTTTGTACATTGCAGCGGTTTGAATAATAACGTCAACTTGTCGCTGTGAAAGTTTGTCTTCTGGTTTTACTCGGAGTGAAGAAGCAGCATAGTTCACGAATACAACATCTTTTGGATCTTGTGTATCGATCTTAATCTTTCGCTCTCTAATGAATAAAGTCCAGAATACATCTTCTCTGAAGCGCTTTTCAGCTGCATCCGATACTTCTTTGTTATATTCTTCTTCGGTTTTATTGTAGTGCTTCAAGTAATCAGCAAAGGTAATTCCGTATTGTTTGAATTGCTCTTCTTGCGCTTCTCTATTACTTTTTACACTCTTTTCTACTGCTGAAGCAGGTACTTCAATCTTCATGGACTCAACCGCCTTTGAAAGTGCTTCGTTTACTAATTTGTCTTCTTCTTGGTGAAGTTTTGCATGCTCCAATTCCTCTACCAATAACTTTTCAAGCTCTGCAACTGTTTTTATATTTGGGATCTTCATCTGCGACTCAACCCAAGCATCCGACATTTCTGGGTATGTGGTCTTTTCTTCATCTTTTGCTTTCTTTAGCCACTCTTCCCACAAATTCTTTTTTGCAGTCTCTACATCTTCTGGTTTGACCTCAGTATTTGGAGGAGTAACCTTTAGCTTCGAAGTATCTGGAAGCTTGTAGTCAGGAAGTCTTTCGATTTTAATTGTGTAACTTAAAGGACTCTCTACCATCGTAAAATTGACCTTTTCGACCTCTGGTGAGGTAGTTGCAATAATTCCTTCGTCGGTCAATAACTCTTCGACAGAATAATTAACCATAAGGTTTGTAAGGTCTTTCACTAAGTCTGAGTAAATTTGCTGTTCTACCTGCTCGCGTGGGGCTGCACCTTTGCGAAATCCTTTGATTTCGACCTCTTTGCTTCTTGCGGCAAAAAGCTTTTCGTAAGCATCTTTTTGAACTGCTCCGTTTACGGTAATTTCGTAAGTA
This sequence comes from Patescibacteria group bacterium, assembly GCA_016860985.1. GTDB lineage: Bacteria > Patescibacteriota > Dojkabacteria. The sequence goes on from BOKM01000001.1 coordinate 139,239, forward strand.
TAAACGTTACCTTCTTGTGAAAGTACTTTTTTAGATCCAATTAATTTTTGGGCTCCTGGTTCTAATAATTGTGCCATGGTAATAACGATAAATTAACTTTGGGATTGTAGCATAGAATTGAGTATTTCGACACTATCGTTATATCTTTGCAGTCGTTTTACTCGACTGGTATAGGATGGAATTGACTCGATTGTCATACCTACCAAGTTTGGAATTTTTGCAAGTGATTGAATATTACGCTTGTAGTCTACATACTCTTCTTCAGTCATATGCGTTAAATCTGAATGAGAGTCAAAATTCTTTGCGTAAAATATCGGCTTTGCATCAAGTAAGTGCGCTTCATTAAAATTCAAGTGCGCATAATACAATTTATTTTTTAAGCGCCGAATAAAGTAATCTTGGTATTTAAAGTGCTGGAGGGATTCTGGCGTAAATTGGTGTTCCGTATGCTTTATCCCGTGAGCGTACATAAATCGAGCATACGAATTCGCATGTCCCCAATCAAATAGTACTCCATAATAAGAATCATCAAGTTCATTCATCAAACGCTCAAAGAATTGGGCATCACCTAGAAAAGGAGAATAACGTTCATGCCGTCGCTTTAGCCACGGCATATTCTCAATGACAAGCCGTACATTCTGTTCACGGAGCAACGGAAGTAATTTCTTTGCAACTTTGGTTATTGACTTAATAATCTCCTTTTCTGACTTATTTGGGTCAGAGGGCAACGGATGTGCAATAAGTACTTTGTCTTGCTCTTGTGGGGCAATTGCTTCAAACAAATGCAAATGAGAATACAAGCAAAGTAACGTGGTTGATGAATACTCTGTAATGTCCAGCACGTTTTCAAGATACGACTTGCGTGCTGTTTGGAAGACTTTTCCATCGTCAATATATGGGGCATGCATCGAACGCACAGACAAGCCCATTTCTACAAATCGTTTCACCACAAAATCATTCAACATCCAATGTTTTGAAAACATACCAAGAAACGAGGGAACAATTTCTACATATAAATCCTTACTCTGACCTTTTGCATAAACCGAATTATCAATACCTGGAAGGAATCGAAAAATACTTTTCAGAAATTGAATTCCAAGTAAACCAAAAATATATCGCAATGCTGAGTTACGGCTTCGCTTTTCAATACCTTGATAATTATAAGTTATCGAGGATGATGTCTGGTTATTATTCTTCATATTGCTCCACAACTTTATCTGCGATTATAACGAGGCGTTCATCGCTCGTCCACAGTGGATGGCACGTCACTAAGGTCAATTGCGAATTAAGTGTCTGTTGTAATACATACGAATCACTCACATTCACTATCTGTTTCGTACGAACTCGATAGTGAATCGTACCTTCTTCGGTTTGGATGGTAATTTCATCTCCTTCTTTCACCCAATCCAGATGATAAAATGTGTCCTTATGAGGTGGTAACTTCAAAAAACGGTGCCCAATAACTACCACATTTCCGTTAGGAGCGAATGGAGATGCAGAAGGATAATGCCAAAAGCCACGATTCAAAGTGTCTTCGTCCTTTCCTTCCAGAATTCGACCTTCGATGCCAATTCTCGGTATTTTTAATACTGCTTGCACTTCCGATAAAGACGGGTATTGTAATGACGTTTCTAATTCTTCAGGGATAAACTCGATTTCTCCACCAGTGCTACGAAATACTTCTACCTGCGTATTTGCCGTACTCAGTCCAGATTCAACTGCAAGTTGATTGCCAATAATTACAATATCCGTTTGAAATAAAAAAACGATCAAACCAAGAAGCAGTACAAGCGTCGCTGCAATAAATCTTTTTTTCAGTTTTTGTAACTCTCCGTCAGTTCTTGTCATGTGTCCTTTTTTATTATACTATCAACCATATAGTAAGTTTTTACAAACAAATTCTTATGGCACCAGAACAGGCACCTCAAAAAGCAAACTCACAGAGCAACGAACCTGTCATCCCACCAACTCCGCAGCCTGTTTACTCAACGACACAAGCACCAAAGAAAGATACTGCGCTCGCTGGAATCCTCTTTTTAGTTTCAGTGCTTCTGTTGTGTGGACTTATTGTAACGTTTATCTACAAAACAGCAAAGACATACAAGCTTGCCACACCGATTCTTGCCTCGCTTCCTGCAACTAACAAAACCGGAGCACTATTACTTGAAGGCTCCGCGCCAAAGAACTCAACCGTTGAACTCTCCACGCTTTCACAAAGTTATACAGTTAAAGCTGGAAAAGACGGATCTTTTAGCCTACCTATTACGGTTGAGAACGATGGAAAGGTTAGTATCTCGGCAGTCGCACGAAAGAAAATACTGTTTCTCACTTTTACGAGCGAGAGAAGCTCAGAAGTGTCAACAATCGTTGACAGAGTTGCGCCAACACTTAAGATTGTTTCTCTACCAAAAACGGTGACGACCTCTACGTTTAATCTAAAAGGCACGAGCTCCGAAGAAGCAACTGTTATCATTAAGCTCAATAATCAAGAAGTAAAAATCGCAGCAAAACCAAACGAGCAATTCTCGCAAAAGCTAACGTTTAAACCTGGAAAAAATGAAATTGCAATAAAAGCCATCGATATTGCGAATAACGAGTCTGCAGAAGCGACAGTAAGCACAACGTACGCCACAGGGAGCGTCTATATTCCTGGTGGTAAAAACACTGGCAATCTTCCTGATTCATCAGGTGAATTACAAATGGCGCTTTCCTCAGTTTTCGGTCGTTGGATCGCATTTGCCGCAGTCGTAATTGGCGGATTGGGATTTATTGCATCACAAGGCGTTGTCACGATTATAAAACTCATTAGAAAAGAAGTCTGACCGTACCTGTTTTTGGTAGAAAATGCTATGATGAAGCAGTATGTCACTGCTGACCAGAACGCACAAAATTATTCTTTGGCTCATTATACTGATTTCGGTACTTTCGCTCGGAATACTTCTCTACCTTGATTATCGTAAAGGTGAAGTACTCTCAGTTACAGATTCAAAAACGGTTACCGTGACCGGTGATATCCCGCATATTATTGCTATTCAGATAAAGCCTGAAAGCCGAATACCACCTGCCGGCAACGATGAACTACCTCTTGAAATTGAAATTCGCCCGCCAGGATCACTTATTCCTGTCACAGCAATATCAGCAACTGCTACTTCTACTGGCGATGCCTCACTAGGGACCATCTCATCAGTATTGCTTCCACCTGGAACTTACGACATCGCAGTAAAAGGACTCTCCCACCTCAGAAAGGTTTTTCCAAACCAAAACTTTGACGGTCCTGTTGTTAGAACATATACACTCACTCTTCCTCAACTGCCAGCTGGAGATGCAAACCCCACAGCAGATAATTATGTGAATTCGCTCGATATTTCATATCTTACGTTAAAGCTCTATGGAAATGACCTCCGTGCTGATTTGACTCATGATGGAACTGTAAATTCGCTCGACTACGCTGCGTTGCTACGTAACCTGTCAACTTCCGGGGATAACTAATGAATAGAAAACTATTTTTTTTAATAGCTTTTGTAGCCTTCTTTTTCGTTCCAGAAAAAGTTTTTGCAGCTAGCGCTGAGTTTTCAATTTCTCCTGCCAGCGCAACACTCATTCGAGGCTGCACTCAACAAGCCAGAGTAATGATTCAAGTAGATGCTGCCACCACTAATGCTGCCGATATCATCATAAATTACGACACGAGTAAGATAGAGATTATCGACGCGATGCCGTCAATTCCTGGAATACAAATTTTGTCTGGTGACGCGTTTGAGAGCTATGCTGGAAATATCGTAAACACAAGTACAGGAGAAATTAAACTCGTTGGATACTCTTCGAGTGGGACCACCACAGGTTCCGCGACTTTCGCGACCATACTTTTTAAATCACTTCCACTAGCGACAAATGGAGGGTTCACATTTCTGTTTACTGGAGCAAACCCCTATAACTCACTTGATTCGAATATTGCAGATGCAACTACTTCCTTTGATTTACTCTCAGGTGTGTCTAATTCGAATTACAGCTTTGTAAATGGCAGTTGTGCTTCTGATACCACGGCACCGACGATTACATATGTTTCCCCGAAGCCATTAACGAATAATATTCTTCCTAACGCACCTTTAGTGATTAAACTTGAAGATGCAGGGTCCGGTATTCTGCTACCGACTCTTAAAATCGTTGTAAATGGAATTTTATACACTTCTACAAGTCCTGAAGTATCGATCTCAGGTACACCTAACTCGTCTACTGTTACCTTACTACCTGCAACGCCATTTCCTACTAATGCGGTGAGTGTAGTTACCGTTATGGTACAAGATGCTGCAGGAAATCAAAAGACACTCAGTACAAGTTACAACAGTGCATATACATGCCCAAGCACGATAATCACTAATAACAACTGCCCTCCTACAACTACTCCATCAACCGATAAAGAAGGAACAAGTCCTAAAATTACTGTACAAGCAGATACATTGATAAATTTAAAGAATCCTTGGAAAATTAAGATTGTATTAGAAGATTCCGACGGAATTTCCTTGGACTCATTCTCAGTAACCCATGGACTAAACATCTATTCATTTGCCGGTACACCAAACCAATTGACACAAACCGGCACAAAGACTAACTACAATGTGTTTCTCACTCTTAATCCAGAAGATATTATTGTTACTGCAGACGGGAGTATTGTTCTTGTAATTAGGGTTACAGACTTAAAAGGTAACTCACGCATAGAAACAGTGACAATCCGTACTAACCTGCCACAAAGTGTAAAGCCAATTGCAACAACTGTAGCTGTTAAAAATGATTTGCTCTCTGAGATTTATACATACGCAATAACACCCGCAATTATTGGTTTCTTTGTTGGATACCTTATCTTACTTACCATGCAACCTGTTATTGCACACGTTCAGACACCAACCGGAAAACCAGTAAGGTTTGCACGAGGGTATTATGTATTTAAAAATGGAAAATCTCAGAAACTTTTTGGATCGTACAATGGAACAATACATGGAAGAATTCCAAGAGAAACGGTCATGCTCATTATCCAAAAATATGGATACAAACCGCAAAGCTTACCTATTTCACCGTCAATAAAACACAATCCACCCAAAATCAGCTTGTCTGAGATTTAGATTGATAACGGAAACGGTATTCCAAACAGCACCGCAATACCACTCAGGATATTAAGAAGAGCAAAGAGCAGAATCAAGAATCCAGAGGTATAACCAAATAACCCTTTGCCAAAGCGGGCAACATTGTTTGCGGCACCAAGCGTTATTAGTAAGAGTACTGGCAAAGTGCCAAGTGCAAAGGCACCCATTACCAACGCTCCCTGTGTAAATGAGGCAGTAGAAACAGCATAAAGCTGCATAGACTGTGTAAATGCGCACGGAAGAAAGAACGTAGTAACACCAACAATAACTGCCTGTGTTGTGCCCGCTTTATCGTCAAATACGCCAAACAATTTTGAGAGTGACTTTGGTAGCACAAGTTTTGGAAGTCGAATACCGACCAAATCAGCAGCAATTGGAATCATGACGACTGCTATTACGACTTTTAAGATTGCGCTCCCAACCGCATTAATATGAATAATACGTCCGAGTAAGCCAATAATACCACCCAGTATAACGAACCCTACAATACGAGCAAGGTGAAAAGACCATATCGCAGTTGACTTCTGTTCAGCAGCAAACTTTGAAGATAGAGTTAGCGCAACTCCACCAACAACGGCCATACAGGTAGACAACGACGCAATAATTCCGAGTAAAAATATTGCTGGAAGCGTAATACTTTCTGGGTTAAAAAATGTTGCGATTTGTAAATTTTGCAACAAAAGAAAGATACTCATAAGGGAAGTAGCAAGCAAAAAGGATAGCGCAACTGTTTTTTTTGAGCGTTGCGTTGTCGCACTTACATTCACAATCCTATACCCGTGCTTCTCTATTTGGTCTGATATTTTTCTTTCTAGCTCTGTTTGGTTAATATCCATTCCAAGAGTTATCTCAACTTTTTGTTTTTTTGAATCGGCTGAAACCTTAACCACTCCCTGCTGTTTCCGAATCGTTTCTTCCATAAATAACTCGCAGGAATCGCAATGCATTCCGTCAATTGTCAATTCACATTTTTTGAGAGTATTCATACTACTGGAACCGAAGAGTAAAGTTATACATTCCCATAGAACATCCTGCAATTATCGTTTTTCCCTGTTTTTGCGGAGGAATGCGAAGGTCAGTACTTCCAGTTGGTGGAAGAAATTTTTCGATTTGAAGTTCTGAAATAAGAAGTGAGGCGCTACAATCATATGTGTTATTTGTAACAAATCGCAAGGTGACCTCTTTGTTTGCCGGCAAGACTAATTCCTTAGGGAAATAACCACCTTTAACGGTAACAACTCCATCAGCCTGGGATTCAGTTGGCAGGATTGTTTGTTGAGGTTGCGGCGGCTTGCCAAAAAATAAAATTGCAAGAAAAATTACCAAAAAGGATACTCCGAGCACAATCCATTTTTTGGGAATCACGACACTACTCATTCCTGCCTTCCTTCTACCGCAGCAAGTAATACCGCACAGGCGAATGCAACTCGCTTATCGATCAATGCTTCATTAACCTCAATATCCATCACATACCTAAAAGGATTGAACTGTTGCTGAAAACCACCTGCATCTTGGGTTCCCACTCTCATATCAAACCGTTGAGGTACTAAGTTAGTAAGCAATCTACGTACCAAAGCCAAGGCACCTGATTCTTCTTGAACTATCGCAAGCTCGTTATCGCCTGGTGAATAAATATGCCATTCGTCACGGAGCATCGAGCGAAATCCCATTCTACGTATAGCGCCTAAATTCTGACCGCTTTCTGCATCGACAACATCGTATATTGCATTGAAGTCAATGATATTCCTTGCTTTGATAGAAACAAGGGGCTTTGTCATTGCCTGGTCAACAAAAATCGTTAATTCTTCTCGTAACTTAAATGCTTTTTGCTTAGCATATCCAACCAAAGATCCGTCTTCACTAGTAATCGAGAACTCTTTACCTAAAAGCACAAAGAACTTTCTTCGTAATGTGTATTTCATGAGTCATTATACCCCATACTGCTCACAGATTGGGAGAACTTCTAGTAAATTTGAAATAGTTGGGACGGTGCTGAGTGTGTCTGAAGTTTTGCGGTTACACCAAATAGGCCTAAATCGTGGCATATGTCGAGCCAATTTTTCGATAACATTTCTATCATCATCAACAATTATGACATCATCTGGTAATTTTTCTAACGCGTCTATGCCAGTTTTTTTAGGGTCTATTATCACTAATTCTTTTTCAACATATTCAAGAATTCCTGTCGCTTCTATCCGTAGTCTTTGATATCCTGGTACTGCTGCAGAAAAAATACCGATTTTCCACCCTCGTTTTACGAATTCTGTAAGTGTTTGTTTTACTTCAGGAAACACAAACTGAGCGATATAACTCGGGGTTGTGAGATAGATTTTGATGATATCACTTGGCACAACCGAAAATAGTTCTGCCATAAACTGAGCATAGCCTTCTGGTGTGAATTCAAGATGGTCAACGCTACTGACATAGGCGCGCATTCCTTCCTCGACTTGGGCAGCTGTCAATTGAGTAATAGTTGCAACGCGATTTGCTTGCTCAAGCTTAAGCGAATCGGTATCAAGTAGCGTTCTATCGAAATCAAAATATATAACGCTACTCTTCATGCCGCATTTTACCCTAGTATTATTAACTTGTCAGCCATAAGGTACAATACTTTATGATTCCAATTGGTGATAGCCATAAAACAGGTAAGTTGCCCGTAGTCACAATACTCATACTGTTCATCAATATCGCAGTGTTTTTTGTAGAACTAACTGCGCCAGATATTGAGGCTTTCTTTTTGCAGTATGCATTTATTCCGGCAAATTTTATTCCGACACAACTCTCGACCTGGGCACCGATTATCTCTGCTGCTTTTTTACACGGTGGGATTTCTCATATTCTCTTTAACATGCTGTTTCTTTGGGTATTTGGTGACAATGTAGAAGAGTCGTTAGGGACTATTCGTTTCATTTTGTTTTATCTTGGGGCAAGCATTGCAGCTGCGCTCTTGCAATATATTATTGAGCCGAGTTCTGCAATACCCATGATTGGAGCCAGTGGTGCAATTGCAGGAATACTCGGATACTATCTCGTTGTATTTCCAAGACATACAATACAAACACTACTTTTTTTTGCGGGAGGAATATTTGTGAGAGATCTACCTGCGCAAATATTTTTGGCATATTGGGCGATTACACAGTTTTTTAGTGGATTTGGTTCATTGGTTACTGCACAAGATGGTGGAACCGCTTGGTTTGCGCATATCGGTGGGCTACTGTTTGGCGTTATTATCGGCTTACTGATGAAACAGTGGCAAACTTCTAGAAATTACTCGTACGTTTCGCCTCCGTTGTCTTATCAGTAAATAATATCCCATTAAGATGATCATTTTCGTGTTGAATAACACGAGCGACAAAACCATCACATTTTACCGTTCTCACATTACCGTTTTCATCAGTGTACGTTAGTCGAATTCGTTTATGACGCGAGACCTTTCCCGTTACATGAGGAATGCTTAGACAACTCTCGTCTCTCATGTCTGTTGCCTCTCCCAAAAATTCTAGTTGAGGATTGATAAAAATTTGAAAGGAATTTTGCTGTGACACTCGTACTACAAAGAGGCGAAGAGGCGCACCAATTTGTATTGCAGCAAGCCCTGCACTTCGCCAACCCTCTGTCGTGACAGTTGATTCAGCAATCTCAACCAAACGACTACAAAGCAGCTTTATTTCTTGGGATTTTATTCTGTCTTTCTCGATTGGGTCAGATTCTTGCCGTAAAAAACTTTCGTGTGTCGCAGTTGTGAGAAGCGCAAACTCCATTATTTGCATTCGCCTCTAAAAAATGACCATTCTTCACAAACCTTTCCACTTTTAAGCGTACACAATCCAACTTGTCCGAGTTCTTGGTCAACAATCTCCAGTGTGCCACCGTTCTCTTTACAAAAAACAGAGGCTGGATTTGCCATTCCAACCGTGTTTGTTGGTATAGGTGTAGCAGTATCGATGAATACTCTTCCATCAGGAGTGGTACAACGTGCTGGGTACTGAAGTGTTATGGCAGGATACAAAGCTATACAATGTTCGAACGTTTGAATTTCGGAAGATTTTTGTGCTGGAATACCAATCCACACGTACCACATCGCGATAAACGCGAGAGCAGTTGCAAGCCCTATTGCCCAATAAATGTTATTGTTTTTCATTAATTGAAGAGCAAATTAAGTAACCCATTATGGCACTAAGCACGTGAGGCTTCAATATGGGCTGCAATAAATTGAAGTTTTTCTTCTCGCGTCATTTGCTTAATTTCATACTCTCGTTTTGCTGCGCTTTTTCTATTGGGAAAGCGTTCACTAATTAGTAAGCTCACCGGTCTACGCGCTGCAGTGTATTTCGCTCCACTATCAAGATTATTGTGCTCATATATTCTCCGCGCGACATCTGTGGTTATACCGGTATAGAGCGTTTTATCTGCACACTTAACGATATACACAAAATATTCCATGCTACATTTTTTGAACAAATTGCTTCATTGGCTCAACTATTTCTGAAATTTCAGTGTATTCTATAAATAGGTCAGCAACTCCTCGTATTGTGTCTCGTACTGTTGTCCCCTTTTTGGTCGCGATGATTATTTTCTTTTTTAGTGCGTAGGCCATTCCAAGCTCAACAATTCTCCCCGTTCCTGGACCATCAAAATCAATAAAGAGTGCGTCACACTGCTCGAGTTCTTCTAATGCACTTTTCATAAGTAAACGAGAATCGAAAAACATTTTTTCGTAGTGTTCAACATCCCGTATAAAGCAGAAGTCTTGATAACCTGCTTCTTTAATTAAGGAGCATAGCTTTTCGATTTCTGCTTTGTTATCTGCTCCAGCGAAATGGGCGGTGATGTAGATTTTATTCATTAATTTTTATCAATAATTTTATGCGATTAATCTCTTGTGTAAGTTTTTCTACATAACCCAATTCGACATATTTCTGCGCGAGAGGCATAAAGACATCAATCGTTTCCCTGACATACCGCTTATATTTAGGTAAATTGTTGCCAACGGTTGTCGGAACTATACACGAGAGATTTGAAAGCCGATCTTCGATTTTTATGATTGAAGCGAGTCTATTTTCACTAAGGCGAATAACATAATTTTTATTTATTTCATATTTTTCGATTTCCGTCAGTGATTCACTATTTTCTCTATCATCCTTTGTCAAAAAACGTATTGCAGCAGCAATCTCTTCGCCAAATTGTGCTTTAACTTGCTCAATTGACACATCTTTTGAATCTTCTACTGAATCATGCAGTAAACCACAGATGAGTAGCTCCTTGAAATGAGAATTCCCTAGGTATTTTTCAATGATTTTCACTCCCATACTCCAGATGTGCTCTTCAAGATATGGTGTACCGCTATCTCTTTTCTGATCTTGATGTGCAAGGATTGCAAATTCGATTGCTTTTTCAATCTGATGGTAATCCGCAGGCCGAAAACTGGCTTTTTTGAGCCGATTAAGAAAAGTACTTTTTGTGGTAAATGGTAGTGAATCCGAATTCATCATGTCAGATTATAGCGGATAACAGTGTTTTGAAAGAGATACACAAAGGGATTCGGTCACCACGCGGAAGTTTTGTTCTCTTTGCTCCAAAACATCACGCTCCCTGGTTCTTTTGACAACAAATTGTTGTTGACTCACTCCCGTTTCGAATCCCTCTGTTGAATCTTCCTTTTTATTAAAATTCTCTCTTTCATTCCGTTTTTAGAAAAATTCGGTTCATGACCGTAACTAAAAAGAACTGGTTTCTTTTTAGTAGGGAATGAGAGAATTTTAATGAAAACGGAGAGGGAGGGATTCGAACCCTCGATACGGAAAACCGTATGCTACTTTTCGAGAGTAGTGCCATCAACCACTCAGCCACCTCTCCGTATTTCTCCCGTATTATAGTATGCCTACAGATATCCGTCTATCACTCGTTGCACGATTAAAAACTTCAGAGTACAGTATTTTATGAACAATGTTAGAACACTTCTTCCACCTCTTTTTCAAGATTTTGGACCATCTTCGTCACTAGAAACCGCGATTGCCGAAAATAGATGGATTGCGACTGTAAACTTATGGATTTTGCAGACAGAGCCTGTCCCTTCGATTCTCTATCAACAACGAAGCATGAATAAAAGTTGGGCTCCAGGCAAACTTGATGTCGTAGCAGGCGGAAAAGTAGACGAGGGGGAGTCACTCATTGAAACATTATTACGGGAAACCAAAGAAGAGATCGGGCTCGATGTTCCGCCTTCGGCGTGTACATACATTGGAAAACGGCTTCATGTTGGCGAAACGCAGTATGGATTTCAAAATACCGTATTAAACCTTTACTTCACAGTATACAACCAACCCCTTTCTGAATATGTTCTACAGAAAGAAGAAGTCGCTGGAATTTATAACCTTGATATTGATCTGCTTCTTAAACTACATCGTGGAGAGCTGGAGAGTTTTTGGGCAACAGGCCTGGATGATAGTGGTAGTGAATCTAAAATCAACATTACACCAGCATTGTTCCCTGAAAATTGGGATAACTACCACCAAAAGATTGCAGAACTAGCCAAAAAGTATTTTGAAGGTGTAGCAGATATAGTGTATTAGTACCCTTTTACACACACTTATTTGCGAGTATAATTGTTCATGAATAGAAATGATTTTATCGTTGCACTTCAGCAACAACTTGAACCAAATATAGTTCGCCATTCTTTCGCAGTAGAAGCGTGTATGGAGGGTATATATGACTATCTTCAGTCACAAGGTCGTATCACAGCCTCAGAACCAGATAAAGCTGATTGGCTACTCGCAGGGCTCATCCATGATTGCGACTTCGGTGGAGAATTCAAAGCAGAACACCCAGCACACACACGTGATATGTTAAAAAAATACAATCTCGAAATTTCTGATACTGTTCTCAATATCGTCAAAGCACATGCACCTGAACTTACTGGTTATGCACCCCAAAATCTTGCCGAATGGTCAATCTTTTGTGTTGACAGCTTAACTGGTTTAATAACTGCAGTAGCGTATGTTTACCCCTCAAGAAAGATTGCAGACGTAAAAGTATCATCTGTGCTAAAACGATTCTTAAAAGAACCAAAATTTGCTGCAGGAACACGAAGAAACGAAGTGGCAATGTGTGAAAAAGCAGACGGGCTTAACATTCCTCTTGAAAAGTTCATAGAAATCTCGCTAACATCGATGCAAAGAATAGCTCCAGCTCTAGAGTTATAAGCAAGCTCACAAAAAGCTCTCGTAGTCTAATCGGATAAAACACTAGCTTCCGGAGCTGGATTTGTGGGTTCGAGTCCCGCCGAGAGCATATTGTATCTGGTATATGATTTAGACAGACAGATACGATATGCATACAACGAGGGATTCGAAACGTGAGTGAGACAACAACAATTTGTTGTCGAAAGAACCGGGGGTCGAGGAGCGAGCGTTTTCAGAGCAAAGGAATGAAAATGCCGCGAGGTGACCGAGTCCCGCCGAGAGCATATATAACAAAATCCTTAAACCAAGAACATATTAATCAATTTCTGAAAGAGATTGTTGTTGTTCATATACTGATCAAAGATAATGTGTTCAATTCCAGCATTTTGGGCAAATTGTGAATCGACTTCACTATCACCGAAATAGATGAATTCTTTTGGAGGAATTCCTATTCTGTTGATTAAGTCGGACAAACAATAGGGATTCGGTTTTTTGTACCCTGCGTCAGCACAAGAAATTATCTCGTCAAAATAGGCGGAGATTCCATTGTACTCAAGTACTTTATTGAGTAATACTTTTGAACGATTGGTACAAATATACAATTTACGACCACGCTGCTTGAGCAGCTGTAACATTTCGATAACACCATCAAAAAGCTTCATTCTCTGAATATTCTCCTGCTGAATGACCTTATCGTAGGCAAGCAATTTTTTGATATCTGCCTTAATTCCAAGATCCTTTAAAATAGTCACATATAAATCTTCAATCGCCATACCTCTTACGGAGTCATGTATCTGACAGATTAAATCAAAGTCGGCTGCAGGTACTTGCGAGGTTATGGAGCGTGCAATTGTTTCTCCGCAGAATTTCCTTCCATCGACCAACGTATCATCTAAATCGAAGACAAAGGCACGCTTTGGAGCACTACGTTCCTGGTCATTTTGGGCGTTTGAGGCGTTAGCTTCATCGCCATCAGTAAAAAAATATCCTAGTGGTTTTCCAACAATAACTGCGATTTGCTCCAATCGCTCAACCGAAAGTGGTACAGCACCAAGTTCATAACGACTAACCATTACTTCGGTGCATTTTAAGCGATCAGATAACTGTTTTTGCGTGAGTCCGACCTCTTGCCTTGCTAATTTTACTTTTTCTCCAATTGACAACTTCATCGATGAATTATACATCCCATTACTAGTACTGCCAATATGTGCACTGTCGTGTATGGCTAGGATATGATACGATTCTGATATGGAACTCCCAATTTCGCATAAAATAGTTTCGCAGCTCACACGTGTTGAGTACTTACTTGCAACACTCCCCAGAGGTATTGATTTTGACTCATTTCTAAAAAAGCAGTCTAAAGACAATCAAACGACTGATGTACTCACACTTGCTGCCACAACAGATTACACGATAGACGAGGAAACTGCACGCATGTTACTGGAATCAAAAACTGGTTTTCCCACACAACAGAATTTCAGGTTTCTCTTCAACTGCATTACAGTCCTTCATTCTGCGCGAAACCTTCGAGAGAACGCTTTTAACTCTGCCCTTTTGCAACAATACAACAAACTCATTTCAGATGGATTTACTGACTTTTGGGAAGAAGGTAAAGTTCGAGCTGCACATGAGACCCCTGCCACAACATACGACAGTTTACGGAATAAGCCTCCACATTTTGAGTATCAAATGTGGATTGATGTGCGACAGACGCTCAGTTACTCGGAATCAATTATTCATCCACTTCTCTCTGCCGCTTCAACACTTTACCATCTTATTTACAGCTACCCATTTTTGCAGTTTAATCTTCAAACAGCACTTCTGAGTACAAATGCTAACGTTCGCCCTTCTCGCTACTATGCATCAGGAACGGTCTCAACAATAAAAGCTGCATGGAATACCCTTCATCGTACTGATTTTACATTCTCACCTGCCCCACACCACTTCACCCAATTCAGTGAGAGATTTATAGATGAATACTTGTCACAACTTGAAAGCATCCACGACACACTTACACACAGGACCTCACTCCCAAGTCACATCAGAACATCGCTAAACGACAGGCAATTAAAAATTCTCTCTTATTTCAAACAATACAAAAAGATTACACGAAAGAAGTACGCGAAAACGATGAAGGTTGCGATTGCTACCGCATTCAGAGATCTTAATGACTTAGCCTCAAAAGGGCTTATTGCGACCGTTGGAAAAGGAAGAGCAACAAGCTATATTCTCCCAAACCAAACAGAAGCAGAACTCCGCCAAGAAACTATGCCACAAAGAGAAGTTATCGCTACTGTAATCGACGACTAGTTGCTACCAGAGGTTAAGCGGGCCAAGATCAGCTTGTCTACTTGCTGTGGATTGGCCTTTCCTTGCAATTCTTTCATAGCCTGACCAATCAGGAACTTATACGCATTAGGGTTCTTCTGCATATCTGCAACTACTTTGGGGTTTGAAGCTACTACTTTTTCAACAACTGCTTGAATTGCCGATTCATCGTTTACCATTTCCAAACCATTCTCACGGATATATGTTTCAGGATCAATTCCAGATTCAAACATTGCGACAACCACCTGCTTTGCGCTCGGAGCGGAGATCTTCGAACTTTTGAGCAATTGGACAAGCGCAACGAGCTGTTTTGGCTGTATTTTCAACTGAGAGAGTTTAGATTTTGACGCTTTCATTAGCGCAACAACTTCTCCTACAAACCATTTTCCAACTGCGACGATTACTTCTTTGTCTTCAACTCCCTCAATTGCTTTTTCAAACCACTCAGCTTTTGCTTTGGTTGCGGTCAGCGTTTCTGCAAGGGCTGCATCCACACCATAATCATTTATATAGCGTGCTTTTTTCTCTGACGGCAGTTCACCAAGTGTCTGCCGAAGCTCCTGAATCTCTTTTTCTGTATAAATAATTGGCGGAATATCAGGCTCAGGAAAGTAGCGATAATCATTTGCTTCTTCTTTTACACGCTGAGAATACGTTACTCCTGACAAATCACGCAAGCCACGAGTTTCCTGTACAGGGATCTCTCCCTTTTCGAGTATCTCTTGCTGCCTGTTGTATTCATAGGTAATAACTTTTTCTAAAACAGAAATTGAGCCGATGTTTTTGACCTCAACCTTATATTTCGGAAGTGACGTTTCGCCAGTTTTACGTAAAGACATGTTCAGCTCAAAGCGCATTTGCCCCTTCTCCATATCCGCATCACTTACGCCGATATATTTCACAATTTGCTTTAAGCGCTTTGCGAACGATAGCACTTCTTTAACATCAGAAAAATCGGGTTCTGTAACAACTTCGACAAGAGGGACCCCTGACTTATTAAAGTCCAGCAAGGTTTTTGTCTCAGAATGAATTGATTTTCCAGTATCTTCTTCCATATGTACCCTGGTAATTCGGATTTGTTTCTCACGAGAACCGGACAAATCTATATTCACATTTCCTTCGTATCCAAACGGCAAATCGTACTGAGAAATCTGATAGGCCTTTGGGAGGTCTGGATAAAAATAGTTCTTTCTATCAAACTTTGAAAACATATTGATATTGCAGCCGAGTGCCAAAGAGAGTCTAATGCATTGCTCAATTGCTTTCTTGTTTGGAACTGGCAGCGCACCTGGCAACCCTAAACAAACCGGACACACGTGACTATTCGGGGCTGCGTTAAAATACTTTGCATCACATCTACAAAACATTTTTGACTTCGTTTTTGCCTGAATGTGAATCTCAAGCCCAATGACTATTTCGTATTTCATATTATTTTGCAATTCTCGTTTGATATATATATGCAGTATCGAGTACCAACTGCTCTGCGAACTGTGGACCAAAAATCTGCATTCCAATTGGTAGGTTTTCATTGTTTACACCAACCGGGACTGAAATGCAGGGTAGTCCTGCAAGGGCGCTAGATTCGGTCAACATATCAGCGAGCTCTCCGAATAGTGGGTTATTTTTAGTTACACCCTGCTCAGGAGCAACGGTAGGCATTGTTGGTCCAATAATTACATCTACTTGCTTAAAGGCGTTAGCGAAATCTTGGATAATTAGCGTTCTAACTTTTTGTGCTTTCTTGTAATATGCATCGTAGTATCCTGCGGAAAGTGCGTAAGCTCCTGTCATACTTCGCTGCTTCGCTTCGTTTCCAAAACCTTCTCCTCTATTGTATGCAATTTGATCGAGTACCGATTCTGCTTTCTTTTCTGATACATGTCCATATCGAATTCCGTCAATTCTGGCCAAATTCGAAGATACCTCACTTCTACATACGATGGTATACACCGCAACTGCATATTTTGGATCAAGTAAATCAATATCGACAAGTGTTGCACCAAGTTTTTCATATTCTGCCAGCATTTCACGCACACGCGCACTCACCTGAGGGTCAATCCGTTCATCCAAAAACTGCTTCGGAATCCCTATCTTCAAGCCCGTGTGGTCGGCAGAAAGAGCCTTTCTATACTCCACTTTTTCAACTGGAATTGTTGTTGCATCGTGTGAATCCTTTCCGGCAATAATATCGGTTACCAGCGCACAATCTTCGACACAATTTGCGAGAACCCCTGGTCGGTCAAGCGAGGATCCCATTGCAACGACTCCATAACGGCTGTTACGCCCATACGTAGGTGCAAAACCATATAAACCACACCATGCAGCCGGACCGCGAACAGAACCCGCAGTTTCACTTCCTATCGCATAAACAGACATATTCGCAGCAACCGCAGCTGCACTCCCTCCAGATGAACCACCAGAAACCCTTTGTGTATTGTAGGGATTAGCAGTCACACCATAATCACTAGTTTCAGTTGAGGAGCCATGAGCAAACGCATCCATATTGGTTTTACCAACAAACACTGCATTGGCATCAAGCAACCGTTGAGTTACAGTCGCATTATACGGGGATACGTAGTTATCGAGTATTTTTGAGCTTGCGGTGGTTTTTGTACCAATCCAGTTAAAGTTATCCTTTAACGCAGCAGGAATACCACCAACAAGAGATATTTCACGTCCACTTTCTATCATAGAATCGACCTTCGTTGCGGCCTCTAGAGCTTGCTCTCGTGTTTGCGAAACAAAACAATTCAATTCGCTTTCCCTTGCGTCTACGTTTTCAAGATATGAGTTTAGTAATTCGACAGCTGTGAACGAACGAGCAATTAGTTCTTTATGTAGTGATTCAATGGTTTGATATTTAGTATTCATATTACAAAACTTTATCTACAACAAAATATGATTTCTGCAAATTTCCCATCTTAGGATACTCATTTATAGACAATCCGAAAGTTGGTTCATCTTCGGCAACAATGTTTGTAAGACCGTGTGTCTGAGAAGTTTCTTGAACTTGAGCTGTATCCAATTCTTTTAGTACGTCTACTGCAGAGAGTACTGTATTCAATTGATCTGTATACGTAGTAACTTCTGAGTCTTCGAGATGAATACGAATTAAACCAGCGATTTTCTTGGTTTCATCATTTGTAATTTGCATGCGAGATTATAGCACTTCCAAGCGCCAGCCACGACCATATTGTGAGTGGATTTTATAGACGCTCGGCAAGCGTTTTTTTAATCGTGAGAGCACGACATAAAGCGCATTATCAGTCTCAACCACAGTGCTAAGCACATGTTTGGAAACAAAATCCCCTTTGGCTTGAAGCAAAACGGTTAACACCTGTTCTTCTTTTGGGCTTAACTTACAGAGCTTCTCTATCTGTATCAGTGGTTCGGCTTTTTGATTACGTATCAATAATCTTTGCATTCTGGCAAAAAGCTCAGCTGGGAAAATTGGTTTTTTCATGTAATCTGCTACTCCGAATGCAAAACTCTTTAGTCGAACCGGCAAAGAGTCATAACCTGTCATAAGGATGCACTGGATAGTAGGGTATCGGGTTTTAACGCTTTCAAAAAAATCGAGCCCATCGTCGCCATGTCCAAGATGCAAATCGATAACGAGCATGTCAAATTTACTATCAACAATTTTCCATGCTTCAGTTGTATTTGAAGCGCAATAGCAATCACATCCCCTTCCTGATAAGTATTCCGCTAAAGAGTGTAGTAAATCAACATCATCTTCCAAGATTAAAACTTTTAGTGATTTCATTGCCTACAAGATAAGCAGAATGAGGCTAACCATTACCCCCGCCGTGAGCGAGACTCCAACTGTAATGTATGGGCCAAATGGCAAGAGGAACAAAAGCAAAATGATAACGGCAGTACCAATAAGGTATGACCAGATAAGGCGCTTAGAACGGTCACTTAACAACGTCATTTGAAGCAGGTAGTACATGAGGGCATATCCAACGATACTAAATGCTTGGTATCTTAAAAATCTGCTTGTTAGCCAAAGTGATTGTTCATCAAAACTGCCCCTTGCATATATTACTTTTATTAGAGCTTCGGGCCATAGTGAAATAATAAAAGCAAAGGCAAGAGAAGCAACACCAAGTAATACAAAGGCAACCGTATTTATTTTTGTGATTGATCGATGTTCTTCTACCCAGCGTTGCATCGTCGGAATTAGATACGTAGTCAAAGGAATAACAAAAATTGGGTTAAACAGTCCAATCACTTTGTTTGAATAATTATACGCTGCAATGTAGCCTTCTCCTGCTGCATGCAATTTATCCAATATGATAAATCCAGGCGCTCCCGACAAGATAAATGTCAAAAGTATTGGACCGATGTATGCAAGTAGTTGCTTTTCAAATCCAACTTTTTGAATACCAAATAGCTCTTTAACCCATGACTTTCCTTTAAGATAACGTTTTAGATCAGGTATCATAACAAGAATTCTTAATATTCCGGTTAAGAGCATAACAACAACATATAGATAAATCCCGTACTGAGAAGCGATTACCACACCAAACAGTAATATGACATGGGCAACCAACTCTTGTGCGCCAGGCCAAAAGAATACTCGATTGTAGTTAAGATAGCTTTGAATAATACCTGCCATTCCGTAAAATACTCCAGGCATTGCTGCGAGCAGTGAATACTGCCACGGGACATGCGGATACAGCATAAGCATAACGAATACCAACAGTACGGAAACGATTATGAGAATCACACGATAAAAATGAAACGTTCTTAAAAAAATCTGCTGTTTTTCAGATTGGTCTCGCGCAAAAAATATTGTTAGTGCAGTTATTATTGTTTGGTTAATAAGGTACGCAGTAATAAAATCTGTCGGAAACAATAAAATACCAAGCAAATCTGACTGCGCAGAAGTGCCAAAGAAATACGCTATAAAAGCATTTCGCAAGAAACCCACAAATTTAGAAGTAACGGCCATCATTACGAGTGCAATTGGCGGCCAGTATTTTTTCAGAAACTCAAATAAGCGGTCCATCGAGTATCATTGTAACACTTTTTTTCATCAAAAAGTGAACAAAACCTATTTACGAGTTGCACGAAACTCAGCCATATATCTTTGGATATACTCTTGCCTATTTTTAAACGTTGATTCCGAAACAAAAGTCCTTGCCGCAGCGAGAGTTTCTGGTTGAGAGGACACCCGGCAAGAGGCAGATTTCCTCTCTTCTCTTATTCTATCTGAGAGAGCATTTTGTGCTTCGACAAAACTACGACTTGGTTCAAAATCATGCTCTTTCATACCTATATCGAGTGCTTTACCTACATCCAAAGCAAAATCAGCGTCAATCACCGAAAGCTCTGCAAGATGAATAATAGTAAACGCAGCCTCAATACGGTTTCCCTGTGTTGTCATATATTGGTAATATCGTTCCAATGAATATCTTGTAAAACCTGGCAACAATTCTGTATCATTTCTCGTCATTGCTAATGATTATAGGACACTGCAACTCGCCTTGCAAGTTATACTAAAGGTTGCCCAGTCATGCTTGGGGCACCTTTTACATCAAGCAGAGAAAGTAAAGAAGCTGGTATATCAGAAAGTATTCCATTTTTATCCATCTCAGTCGCGTCGTAGACAAGCCGCTTAAGGTTAAGTGAATCTGTCCACTTTCCATCGTCTAAAATATCTGGATTTTCAATATACATGAAGGGTACAAGGTTCAATGTATGGTTTTTATCCGGCTCTCCAGATACTGGATTAATTTTCTGCTCAGCATTTCCATGATCCGCAGTCACGAGTACTCTCCCACCTTGTGCGAGCATCGCCCTAACTAAGAAATTAACACACCTATCGGTAACTTCTACAGCGCGAGCGGTTTGCATAATTTTGCCACTATGCCCAACCATATCAGGGTTTGCAAGATTCAATAAATAGAAATCTTCTTGTCTTTTATTAATTCTTTCTAATAAAACGTCGGTGACTTGATAGGCAGACATCTCCGGAACCGTTGAATAATCTTTTACCTTGGGCGACTGAATAATATGGAACTCTTCACCATTCGCTGGAGCTTCTCGCCCTCCATTAAAAAAATACGTTACGTGTGCATACTTCTCAGTTTCAGCAATATGGAATTGTTTTTTACCTGCCTTGGCAAGTGTATCTGAAATTGGCTCGTAGTTTTCGCTCGATTCAAATAATACGTCTACAGGTAAACCTTCTTCGTACCCAGACATTGTAATAAACCGCTCTATAACAAAGGGTCTTTCGAATTCAGTGAATTTTTCGTTTGGTGAAACGAACGCCTTAGTAATTTGCCGTGCTCGATCTTCACGAAAGTTAAAGAAAAGTACCACATCGTTTTGTGTAATAGGAGCTACAGGGTTACCATTCGCATCGACGATAACCGTTGGAGTAAGCGTTTCATCATCTTCTTGCCTTGAATAAGCGTGTTCTAAGGCGACTTCAGGTTCGGTTTCCTTTAATCCTCCTTTCCCTATCATCGCATCGTACGCGAGTTTTATTCGGTCCCACGCGTTGTTGCGATCCATTGCATAAAACCTTCCAACAACGCTGGCAATGCGCTTCATACCGTACTGGAACATTCGTTCACGCAATTTTTTTAGATAAAAGCGGGCTTCAAAGCGTGGTGTATCACGACCGTCGGTGATAATGTGAAATACTGGGTCAATACCATTTTTTTTGCAGAATTCCATCAATGCAAATAGATGTCGCACATCTGCATGAACACCCGATGCGGTTAACAATCCTACAATATGAAGAGTCCTCCTGTTTTGGTTGACATCTTTTGCCATTCGAAGCAGGACTTCACTTTTAAAAAAGGAACCATCAACAATGCTATCGTTAATTGTTGAAATCATTTGGTAGACGACCGTTCCTGCTCCAAGATTTAAGTGACCTACTTCGCTATTGCCTGGAACTCCCGCTGGTAACCCTACGTCTGGACCAGAAGCGCCAAGCAACAATTTCTTATCTGCACGAGTCCAAAGGCGATCGAGTGTTGGCGTTTTAGCATGGAGCACAGCATTACCTGCATAATCTTTGCCAACGCCAAGTCCATCCATTATAATAAGCAGTACGGGTTTCATTCAAATTCATTATACCCTACCTATGACTTTAGACAATATATTTTCACAACTCACCGAGAAAGAACTAGCAGACTTGTTTGCATACGAGTCACCCCTATGGACACAGCGAGAAGGATCTTCGCTTAAAGACCTGTGGCAACTCGCGCAACAAGATGAGTCATTATTAGTTGATGTGCTTAACGAAACGAAACAGAAACTCCCGCAAATACTTGCTAAGTCGACCTCCTTTTTTGGTGATCGTGGGTGTATTATCGACATAAGAGTTGGCCAAGGGGGGCTTGATGCTCAAGATTGGACAAGTATGCTTACCACTGCATATACGGAATATTTTAAGAGTATTGCACTGCCCTTTACGCTTTTGGAGTACGAACCGGACTCAATCGCAGGAATCACCCATGCAAGCATCGAGATTAACTCGTCTTGGGCATATCTCGCGTTAAAACGAGAAGAAGGATCTCACAGACTTGAGCGTAAATCGCCTTTTAATACAAAAGGTAAATTGCAAACTTCAAACTGTATTGTGCAGGTTTTTCCAACCTCAAACAACAAAGATGTGACCACAATAAAAGAAAGTGACTTAGAGATAAAAACCGGTCGCTCGAGCGGACCAGGCGGGCAAAACGTTAATAAAGTCGAGACTGCAGTCATCGTGAAGCACCTCCCAACTGGAATAATGATAAAAAGCAGTCAGACTAGGAGTCAATTACAAAACAAACAAAACGCACTTACTATGCTTAAAGCAGCACTTCTAAAACGAGAAGAAGCACAGAAAGCCAAAGAGCTCGCAGATTATAAAGCGACCTCACTTGAATCCGTTATACGAACATACGACTTTGCACTTAACTATGTAAAGGATTCCCGTTTTTCCTTTAAAACCTCTCAACTTGAAAAGACCTTAAAAGGTGAATTCTTTCCATTTATTTGGAGGGCATTGCTCCACGAATTCGAGCGCTAAGGCCTACCGGTGCCCCTATGCTACAATAGGAGATGCTCCGCGTTTCAAAATTATCAAAATTATACCAACAGGGAAACACAATTATCCCCGTTCTTAAGAACATTTCATTTGGGCTAGAACGTGGAGAGTTTGTCTTTCTTACCGGCCCATCTGGATCAGGTAAAACAACACTCATAAAACTTCTTATTCGCCAAGAGCTCCCTACAAAAGGCACCATTATTTTCGAAACCGTTCCGATTGAACAACTCCCTCGTCAACTTATCCCCTCATACCGTAGAACTGTTGGGGTCGTCTTTCAAGACTACAAGTTACTCGAAAACAAGACCGTTCACGAAAATGTCTCCTTTGTGCTCGAAATATTAAACAAAACCTCAAAAGAAGTGAATCAAACAGTTGAGTACCTTCTTGACTACGTTGGACTTGCCGATAAAAGGAATCTTTTTCCAAAGCAGCTCTCTGGGGGTGAAAAACGAAGAGCAGTGATAGCGAGAGCAATTGCAAACAACCCTAAACTCCTTATCGCCGACGAACCGACCGGTGATCTTGACTATGAAAACTCAGAAAATATCATGGCGTTACTCGCAAAAATTAACAAAGCGGGAACTAGCGTGATCATGACCACCCATAATCTCGATTTTATTAAAAGGTACCCCTATTCACATTGGCATCTTGAAGGTGGATTGCTGCAACAAGGATCACCAAAGAGTCAGAAACAAGCGGCACAATTCATGAAGTCACTTAACAAGATTCTCCCAGAATCGATTATCAACAAGTTGCAACCATTAAATCCAGATGAAAAATCTGACCTATTAAACCTTACTCCTCAGTTCCTAAAAGAAGAGCTCAAATTCACTGACCAAGAAATTTCGCAGCTCGCTTCTAATCTAAAACAACTACCGTAAGCTTATGAACCTCGTTTGGGCAACAGCCTTAAAATATATTCGCAGAAATCCAGGGTTGTCTCTGGCCAGTATCGTTATAATAACCGTTACTTTTTCACTCGGTACAATGTTTTTTGTCATTAACCAATTCGCAACCAACACTGTTACTTACTTGCAAAGCCAACCGACACTCTCTGTCTTTTATGACCCAAAAGAGAAAGAAGAAAATATAGTTGCCTTTAAAACACATTTAGAAAAGCAGCCCGGAGTACTAAAAGTTAGTTATTCAACCTCAGCCGATATTCAAAAAAATTACCTATCAAGCGTTGGAATTTCCCCCGAAAGGCAAAATGAGTTCACTTTCGACACTAATCAAATACGTATATTGCGTGTACAACTCAACCCTGGCGTTGACTTCAAACCATTTGTAAAAATTGTAGAAGACGAAAAGAACAAAGGCGGGCTCATAATAGAAACTGTGTATTTTCAGGACGTTGTGGAAAAGATTCGACAATTTAGTACAACAGTTACAGCAGGGAGCATAGGGATAACAACTTTCCTATTAATAATCTCCGTCATACTAGTCTACCTTACCATTGGTTTTACCATTAACCGTTTTGCTCAAGAAATTGAAATCATGGATCTAGTCGGGGCAGAACCAAAGGTTATCGCCATGCCGTTTATGCTTCAGGGTGCTATTTACGGATTCGCTGCAGCAACAATTTCCTACCTTTCTATTATCTTGCTTTGGGCAATTGTGAATACGGTTCTCAAAGACAATGTGCTTTTTGTATTCATACACAACATTATGTCGAGTGTTGGACTTAGTGCACTATTTTATCCTTCGTGGATTTTTTTTGCATTTGGCGTTATTGA
Source organism: Patescibacteria group bacterium (assembly GCA_016860985.1). Taxonomy (GTDB): domain Bacteria; phylum Patescibacteriota; class Dojkabacteria. Next base: position 163,684 of record BOKM01000001.1, read on the forward strand.
AATAATTATAGGTAGCAGCATTGGCTACATCTGTGCCTTTTTTGCTACCAAGCGTTATATTAAATAAAGCGAATGTCATGGTTGTAAATATGACACACAAAGCAGTTCGGATTCTCGCGTTAATGCTCCTTTTTTGTGTGGTCGGGCTTTTTTTTGCATCAAATAACAACGTAAACTTGCGTGCTGCAACAGAGTGTCCAAGTTCCCTCCCTGCGCGCGAAAGACTTGATTGTTTGTATAAAAGAAGCAGCGAACTAAAAAATCAGAGAAAGAGTATCGAAAGCACCTTAAAGAATGTGCGAGCTCAAGAAGGCGATATTCAATCCCAAATCGATGAATTAAATGCTCAAATAGCAGCCAACGAAAACGAGCTCTCGCAAAAACAGATTGAAATTGAATTGGCAAGTATCGAAATTGCAAACATCGGAGAAGATATAACAGAGACAAAAAACCGAATTGACACACTAAAGCAAGAATCTCAAACCTCAATGCAAAAAGTCAACGAAATCGCTATGCTCGCGTACAAAGTAAACAGTATTCCTATTTGGTATCTTCTCGCACAAAACGATTTAATCTCCACTTTAGAGATGTTGCGATATTTTGACTATATCTCACAGCAGGAGAAAGTAAGGCTCGCTCAATTCAGCAATCTTCATTCACAACTCAGCTCAGAAGAAAAAGTTCTCGGAGTTGCTCAATCGAGTATCATTGAAAAGCGAGATGCAATGGAAGCAGCAAACCTCGAGATTATTGAGCTCAAATCGACGTTAAGCACGCAGCGAGACAAGCAAAAAACACTTTTATCAAGCCTTGCTCAGCAGGAAAAAGCCCTGGCAGCTGAACGCTCAAAACTTATTGCACAACAAAACGCAGCAGATAGACAAGCTCTTTCAATTGCGATTCAACTTTTTGAAGCAAACAAGCTTGGTAATGGAACACCCGTAAGACGAGGTGACATTATCGGTCGAGAAGGTTTTACTGGCTGTAGCTTTGGGGCACACATACATTACGGCTTTATTTCTGGAACTGGCTCCTATTACACAAATGTAAATCCTTTTTCTTCTGGGCTCTTACGGCAATCCGGCTCTTATATAGTTGATGGTAGAGCAAAAGCACCATTACCTGGAATGCTTATGACCGGTGGCTTTCACGATAACTATTCAATTGACGCAGTCTCTACATCGGCCGGAAATCAGGATAGTAGCCGTAAATACCAAATTATCACACCGGTATGTTGGCAAACAAAAGGTAGAACCTATTCACTAACTGGCTGGGGTGCACCAATTTATGCCGCATTAGAGGGCAAAGTATACTACGGTACTGACAGCATGGGGGGGAGATACGCCATTGTCGATCACGGAAATGTCTTTAACGGAAAGAAACTTAAGAGCATCTACTGGCATTTAGACGGTCCAGATGCAAAGAAAAAAGTGCTCTAAATATTCACTTGGTTTAACAAGAAATTCTGTTATAATTGACCACATTAATCTATAAGAATACATATTTATGAAAGACGAAGCAGTTCAAAAGTCAGTAAAGAAATTTAAGATTCAGCTTCCAACTACGCTAGTAATTCGCAGAGAAACCGTAATGAAAGCGCTTGTAGGTGTTGTTATAGCTCTTGTACTTGTTCCTGTATTTGACTGGGTAATCCAAACTTCAATCACTTCACAATATGTTGCATTTTATAAGAATGCAGACGTGTCCCGTGCAGCGTATGTCAAAGAAATGGAACGACAATATGGAGATCAGGTTGTTAACGAAATGCTCGCAAAAGCAGCAATCGCACAAGCAGCCAAAGAACGAGACATTACCGTTTCAGAGGCAGATATTGATAAAGCAGTCGAAGCTGATAAAACAAATGCAGGGATTACAACTGCAGAAGATTTTGAAGCTGCCCTCGCACAAAGTGGAATTACCGTTGATGAATACAGAGCCTATGTAAAAGTTACGGTTACACTCGACAAACTTATTGAAGGAACCATTACTGACCCAACCGATGCAGAAATCGAAGAATATTTCACCTCCAACAAGACCCTGTTCGAAGGCAAGAAACTGGAAGAAGTTAAAACTACAATTGCAGCCGAGATTAAGCAAAACAAATTAAGCGAAACCCGCCAAGAATGGATTAGCAAAGCACTTGAGAACTTCAACGCAAGTAACACTTTAGTGAGCAAAGAAAGCAGAAAGTACAAATTCCTCCGAAGTATTGACTTGGTCACAAGACTATTTAGTGCTGACCCAACCAAATAGGATTCAAGGACAAAAAAATAGATTACAAATCACAGGGTTTTACTAAGTTATCTGTTCTGTTGTTGTAAGAAACATAGATACACGTAAACTTACTAAACAGTAATACTCGCTTTGTATTGCTGCTTGTGAATCTGAGTTTTGCTAATCTGCAATGACCATTTCGTAATCGTTTCCTTTTTTGACTACTACAGCAATTTTGCCCGATTGCACATCTTTAAAGATAAAGAATTCTTTATCGAGAAGTTCCATACGCTCAATTGCCTCAGTTACCGACATGGGCGCCATTTCGGTGATAACTTTTCTTCTGACATTTGGCGTATAACTTGCATACATTGCACTTGATTGTGGATCTTCGTCAGTCTGCTTAAAATCTTCAACTACGGCTGTTTCTGGCCAAGACTCAGCTCCTTCCCATTTTCGAAAGTTCTCTTTGTAATGCACCATTTTAGAGTGAAGACTTGGTGTCATATCGTCTACCAACGAGTACACTTCAGCTCCTTCCTTTTTCATTCTTACAACAGCGCGAGGAAGCGTTAATAATAATCGAACATAAAAATCTTTTTCAGAACCTTTGTGAAAAACTGTCTTACCTACTTCTACGTTTATCTGCGTAACTAGCTCAATATGTGGTAATTTAGAAAGCTTATCTTGGATATACTGTTGCATCGAATCTGTAACTTCAACTCCACGACCTGTGAACGTAATTGGTAAAGACATAGAAATACAGTTAAATTATTCCTACCCCATTCTACTATACTATATCCAAAAAAGGGAGCACATGTTGTTCTATCCCTCGCGAAACAGCCGAAATCAAGGTATCCATTTCGTTTTGCCTATAAGGGCGTAACACGTAATCAAGACCTGAAATTGGACTCCCTTTACGATTGTTAACACCTATTCTAAGCGAGTGTACGGCTTTTCCGACTGTAGAAATTACAGAAGCAATCCCATTGTGGGTTCTTGAATTCTTAATCGGAGAATACTTAAATCCACCGAGCTCAATGTCGAGCTCATCGTATATAATCATGACATCTTCTGCGTGCTTAACACCATATTTTTGCATGATTTGCTGTACTGCCCCACCACTCAAGTTCATAAAGGTTTGTGGCATAACTAATACAGCAATTCGACCAGTATTTGGTAAATAAACTTCAGCAACCTTGCTGCGTTCTTTTTTTAATTCTGTCCAAGGATAAATCTGATAATCACGTTTTGCGAGATAGGATACTAATTGCTCTACAGCTATAAAACCAGCATTGTGTGGCGTATTGGTATATTCTTTTCCTGGATTACCGAGTCCTACGATTATCTTCATATGCAGTAAGTATACGTTCTGTTATATCTTTTTGCCAACTAAACATTTGGTCAGAGTGATCATGCCCTGCAAGGTGCAAAATACCATGCACAATTATCTCAATCAGCTCGTTTTCAAATGGGTGCTTGAGCATTTTTGCGTTCTTAGAAATATCGTCAGGACAAATATACAATTCTCCCATTACCCCGGCCTCATACAACTCGAAACTTAGTACATCGGTTGAGACATTCTTCTCTCTGTAGGAATTATTAAGAGTCCGCATCCGCTTATTGCCAATAATGTTAATCAAAACCAATTGGCCGGCTGCTTTATCCTTTACTTCTGTGGGGAAACAATAGTTATCATTCAATAGATCAACACTCGACATAAACGAAAGAACATCAAGAACAGATTCCTTTTGCTGATTCGTCGTTATTGAATAGTCAATTTGCATGAAGCAATTAGAACATCTTCTTTTTGACGGATACTTGTGTTCGTGGCTTGCCCTTTGCTCGTCGTCGCTTTCTGCTTGCAGAACGTTCCAATTCATGGATCTTTACTCTTTTTGCTTCAGATTTTGAAACGTGATAGCGCTTATCAAGAACATCGGATACAATCCCTTCTTTTATGACTTGTCTCTGAAATCTTCTCAGTACAGAGTCAATTGCTTCGTTTTTATGTACTACAATAACTGCCATGGTCGAATTATACACAATTAATATGCTTTTGCAAAGATGGTCGGAACGCCTTCTTCGCCTGTAATAAAATCTGGACCGCGTTGATCGATTGTTGCAAACGGAATACATCGCGGAGTGATTTTATATTTTTCCTGCAAGGCTTTTGCGCGGATCGTATCATCTTTGAAGAATACTCTATACATCGCTTTTCCTGAGTCAATCGCCTTAACTAACTCATCTTCAGAAGCTACATCAACCGTATTTTCTTCAAGGAAAGCTTCGGCGCGAGCGAGTAACATTGCATGAAATTCATCTAGCAACGTTGAAACTGCCTTATGGAGAGTTGATTCAAGCAACAGTGTCCCTTTCTGCCCAAGCCGAGTTGTGTAGGAAACCTGTTTTGCCTCAGCCTCTCTCTTGCCAATCTCTAGTCGCATCGGTACGCCTTTAAGTTCCCACTGGTTGAACTTCCACCCCGGAGTCTCGTTCCCCCAATCAACTTTGAACCGAATACCAGTTTCTTTGAACATAATTTCAATATTGGACACAAACTTTGCAACGGTTTCTCTATCTTCTTCGGACTTAAAGATTGGAATAATGACAACTTGAATTGGTGCCATTTTAGGAGGAAGAATTAAGCCCTTTTCATCTCCGTGTGCGCCGAGCATACCTCCAAGTGCACGCGTACTGAAGCCCCAACTGGTTTGCCAAACGTGCTGTGTCGTATTATTTTCATCAAGGAAGGTAATATCGAACGCTTTAGCAAAATTCTGCCCAAGTAGATGTGACGTTGCAATTTGCAGTGCCTTCTTGTTCTTTACCAATGTCTCAATGGTAACAGTGAAATCTGCACCAGCGAATTTTTCTCCAGTGGTTTTATACCCTTTATAGCCTGGAACTGCCATATAATCTCGTAAAAAGGATTCGTATCGGTTAGCAGCCTGCATCACATCGTCGACCGCACCATCTCTGGTGGCGTATGCTGTATGCCCTTCTTGCCATAAGAACTCTGATGTTCGCATATACATGACTGTACGTTTTTCCCAACGAACGATATTGCACCATTGATTAATCTTTAGAGGCAAATCACGATATGAATGTATCCAGTTAGGAAAAGTCTTGTACATAATCGTTTCAGATGTCGGTCTAATTACAAGTGGTTCTTCAAGCTTTTCTCCACCTGCCTCAGTAATCATTGCGACTTCGGGGGCAAACCCTTCGACATGCTCTTTCTCTTTTGCAAGAAATGAGTATGGTATAAACATTGGAAAATACACATCTGAAACCCCATCATCTTCTATCATTCCGCCCAATCCTTTTTGTACCTGTTTCCATAGAGCAAAACCATACGGGCGATGAATCATTGTACCTTTTACTGGACCATAGTCTGCGAGTTCAGCCTTAATAGTGACATATTGATACCACTCCGCAAAATCTTCGTGTATATTTGGAATCTTTTCCATAATTACTCTTCAAAAATTACCTAAAGAACACATTGTGCTCTAACAGTAAGGACGAGTAATCTCGTGGTACCACCCCACCTTCCCGAATAATCGGCTCATTTCAAGAGTGTGTCTGCTCTTACAGTTGAGTTAGCATAAAAGGTTTCTCAAACGCTCGTAGGCGGGTTCGCTTTCGCTACTATTCCTATTCGTTGCGTACGTTGATAATTATAACACTATCACCTGATAAAAAACATCCAAACGTCCTTCAGCATAATTACCACCCCCAACGAGAGGAGAAAGAATAAGCCAATTGCCGTTATTATGTTTACTAACTTTTCATTTGGTTTACGGCCTTTTACCTTTTCGTACAGTACTAAGAAAATGTGCCAACCGTCTAACCCTGGGAACGGAAGCATGTTAAACAACGCAAGACTCACTCCAATGAGTCCGGTCATATTTGCGAGATCTGCGAAAATTGTTTTTGAATTGTCGACTACGGTTCCAACTGCTGCAACAATAGCAACTGGCCCGGCAAAGGCATACCCCAAGGGTTCTAAATCACCAGTTTTAACTGAAAAACTAAACATTGCAGACAACATTTTGCCTGTTAGTAGTGTCATATTGGCAACATGAGTTACACCAGAGAACGATTTATGAAGTAGGCTTGTACTGTAATCTAGCTGCACTGGAGCGGAAACCATATTGATTCCTATCTTTTTATCGGTATTACGTACAACTGTTACATCTATTAATGTACCGTCTCCTTGTGCGATTTTCAGAAGAACCGTATCAGAAACCGCGGTTGAAATCTCAGTAATAACATCTTGCGGCGTTACTGTTACTTTTTCGTTTACTGTAACAATCGAGAAGGGTGGAGCAATCCCAAGTTTACTCATGGGAGAATCTGCCAAGATTGCCGTAACATACGGATGTTCTGCTCCATATTTGGGGTCGTAGGTTCCACCAACCACACTCATTACTGCCCCAATAGGCTTAAAATCAATAGGGGTGGGAACTTTCCAGCCATAAAGCGGGAGTGCAATATAAAAAGCGGCAATAGCAAGCAGAATATTCATAAGAGAGCCAGCCACAAGAACTTGCAATTTGGCTTTCTTTGAAGCAGTTGCAAAGTTACCTGAGCCTTCTTCCGCTTCCATCTCACCTTTTAGCCCATTATATCCGCCAAGGGGGAAGGCCTTGAGTAGCCAGATTGTTCCTTTCCATTTCTTTTTGAATAAAGTTGGTCCAAAACCTACAGCAAACTCATGAACACCAATTCCATTCTTTTTAGCAAGCAGATAGTGACCAAGTTCGTGTGCAATAACCATAATGTTAAGCACAAAGAGGGCGAGCAGTATGTTGAGTATCATAATACTATTTTAGCAGTAATTCTTTCTTCTTTTCGTAAACTTCGTTAATCTGTTCCGTAAACTTCTTTGTTGTTTCGTCTAAATCTTCTAAAGCCTTAAACATTGCATCTTCAGGGAGTTCACCATCCTTTTTCATTTCTTCGATTTTTGTTTTTGCAGTTTGTCGGATATCACGCAAGCCTTGTCTAAAGTTTTCAGAACGATCTTTGAGCATTTTTGTGTACTCTTCTTTCTTCTCTTGTGTTAACGGAGGGAAGTTTAGATAAATAGCATCATCTTTGACTGTTGGAGTAACTTCGCCTTTTAGATCTGCCTGCAATGCATCGGCAACATTCTTCACATTTCCTTTATCCCACGGCGTGATAACAGCTGTCGCAGCGCTTGGGGCACTAATCGTAGCTACTTGGTAGAGCGGCATTGTGGCACCATAAGCGGTTACCTGCACATTCTTCAAGGCATCTACATTAACACTTCCTGCTCGCATCTTTTGAGCTTCTTCTTTGAATGCCTCTACGGCAAGCTGCATATCGGTATCTACATCAGACCAGATTTGGGCTAAATCTGCCATCTTTCGAAACGTGATATTTTAATGTTTTCTCCGAGTTTACCAGTAACCTCTTCAAGAAGGTCTCTGATTGTTTTGCTTTCGTCTTTAAAGTATGGTTGGTCAAGTAGCGTATTTTCTGCAAGGTACTTTTTTAATTTTCCTTCCATAATCTTTTCAATTGCTGCTTCTGGTTTACCTTCTGCAACTAATTCTGCCTTCCATTGTGACTTAAGTTCCTCAAGAGATTCAGCAGACATTGCTTCGGCAGAAACATATAGTGGGTTTGTTGCAACAACCTGCAATGCTATTTCGTGTGCAAATGATTTAAGCTCTTCGTTACGAGCAACGAAATCAGTTTCGCACAACACTTCGACCATCGAGGCAAGCGTTCCATTTCCGTGAACGTAGGCATGGATAATTCCATTTTGTGTGACTCGTCCTTCGCGTTTTCCGGCTCGCTCTTTTATAAGCTCAATAATGTACTTTTTGGCCTCTTCGTAATTGTCTGGATATTTTTCGGCTGCTTCTTTACAAAGACCAAAACTTGCTTTTGTTTCTTGTCGTAATCGAACGAGAATTTGTGTGTTAGCCATTCTTTTTCACAAGTGAAATTATCTTCTCTGCTGTCTTTTCTCCAATTCCTTTGATACCTTTGAGCTCATCGAGTGTCTTTTCTTTCAATTGCTCAACAGATGTTAGACCTGCTTGTGTAAGCTTTTCTACGACTGTTTCTGGCAAGTTAAGCTCTGTAACTGATCTGAAAGAAGTTACACGTACGGTACGACCACTCTTTGATTCTTCTCTCGGAGTGACAACTGCTGGTGCTGCTGCGCCAATTGGTGCCTCACTTGCTAGTTTAATTCGGTGCTCTTCTTCGACTGCTCTTTCAAGGTCAACCAAACGTCGAGCAAATTGCTCTCTCATTGTAACCAATCTCTTTGAGCTATATTTATTTAATACTTCGCTAAATACTCCAAACAAAAGGCGGATTGCTTTAATAGCATCATCGTTTGATGGAACTGGGAAATCAATCAATCGTGGGTCGCAGTTGGAGTCAACGATACCAATTATTGGAACGTTTAATGCTCTTGCTTCTTTTACCGCAATTTTCTCGTATTTCGTGTCAATAATAATCATGACTTGTGGGGGTCTATCCATAAACATCACACCACCAAATCGCTTTTTTAGCTTCTCGATTTCTCGCTGCATAGCAAGCAATTCAATTTTTGGAAGAACATATCGCTTTTTAACGTGAAGTTCTTGAAGTCTTTGTAGTTTTTGAATCGACTGAGATACGGTTCTAAAGTTTGTTAAAAGCCCTGATGGCCATTTGTCATTAATGTAGTAAACACCAAATTTCTCGCCCATCTCTTGAACGATTGAGGCAGCTTGTTTTTTAGTTCCTACAATAAGTACACGTGCTTCGCGTTGCACTGCTTTAACCAAATAGTCTACTGCAGTTTCTAAAGCGGGAACTGTTTTGCGTACGTCGATGACGTGAATTCCTTTTGCTTCTTTGAAAATAAATGGGGCGAATGCAGGGTGCCATCTTTGAGCAGAATGCCCAAATTGTGCGCCAGCCTTCAACAACTCTTCGGTTGTTGGAAACGTAATTGAAACTTGTTCGTTGTTCATAGTCTCTCCTTTTACCTAAGCCTTCGACCATTTGGCAGGAGTACGAAGGCCTGAATTATTTAATATAGTTTCCCTATTTCAGGGTGAGAGATTATAGCATATTGCCTGATTCTTTAAAACTGTAATACCCTGCTCTTGCGATAATGATATGGTCAACAATTACAACCGAAAACATCTCAGCGGCGATTTTGAGTTTTTGCGTTAACGTAATGTCTTCTTTACTTGGGGAGCTGTCCCCAGATGGATGATTGTGAACAACAATCACAAATCGAGATTGGTATTTAATGTTGTAGTACAGTAAGTCTCTTGCTTCGAAGGCAACGGAATCAACACTCCCTTTAAATAATAACTTTGTTGCTATAACTCCGTACCGCGAACTAAGGTACACACCGTACACATGTTCCTGTTTCTTTTTGACCAAGAATTGAAAGAGCAGTTCAATAGAGTGTGGACCATTAACAATTGAATGCTTGGATACAAGTACTTGCTGCCTTTTGCATAACTCAAACGCTGCGACTAATACATGGATATGCTGCGTCGTTATACTACTACAACGACGCAACGCATCTTTGAACTGACTTGAGGTGTATGTGGTAGCGAGGTGTGCCTGCCATATTGGAAGTACGTCTCTTGCCACTCGGAAAACAGATGCCTTTTTTGATCCAAATCTCAAAAGTAACGCAATTAGCTGTTCTTCGGTTAATGAACTATATCCAAATTGCTCACTTTGTCTTCTTAGATCGACTTGTACGTGCATTTCTGCTTTTCACGGCGACTTTAGTTTTTGCTGTCGCTCGTTTTTTTGACGGAGCAGAAGTCATTTTTTTGCTTGTTTTCTTAACGGCAGAATCCTTTCCGGTTCCGACTTTTTTAGTGAATCGACTCTTGATATATTTACACGCCGGGTATGCAGAACACCCAATAAAAGGTCTACCTGTTTTCCCTTTACGTTCAACAAGGTGCGCGCCACAATCTGGGCACACTTCTTTCAATAACACTGGAAGCGTTTTTTTAACTTCTGGATACTGCGGATGTGCCCAAAAGATTCCAAATCTTCCCTTTTTCAAAATATATCCTTCCTTTTCAACTTCTTCGGAAACAAAATATTTGCTCATATCGACATACGGTTCTCGTGCTTTGCATTCTTCGTTGGGGCAGGAGTAGTACTTACCCCAAGGGCCAAGCTTTAGATGCATTTTAGTACCGCACTTACGACATTCTTTATCTGTTTCCCCCAAAGAAGTTAATTCTTCTTTGACGATTGTTTTCATTTTTTCTTCGATGTCTTTTGCAAAGACTGGGTAAAAACTATCAATCATCTTCTTTTTTGTTCTTTTTGCAGTAGCGATTTCGTCCAATTCTTTTTCCATTTCTGCGGTAAATGCAAAATCTACAATTTTTGGAAAGTGCTTCTTTAAAAAGTTGCACACCAAAATCCCCACTTCTGTTGGCGTTAGGAGTTTGTTTTCACGAGTAATGTAATTTCTAGTGATAAGTGTTGCAATAATCGTAGCGTAAGTCGAAGGTCGACCAATCCCAAGTTTTTCCATCTCTTTAACAAGCGTGGCGTCGTTGTAACGACTTCTTGGCGTTGTGGTCAAGTGCTCGTCCACGATCTTTGCCACATTCATTTTATCGCCGACTTTAACTTCAGGGAGCGGCTTGATTTCCTTCTCTGCTGCATGCTTTAGCAGCTTATATCCTGCAAATACCTCTTTTTGGGAAACTGCTTCAAAAACCCACTTCTCTTTCTGCATTCGGTCTCGTGCATCGCCATCTGAGGGAAGCATTTTTACATTCTCTTCTTCTAGCAACTGAGGCTTCATCTGGGTCGCAACTGCTCTTCTCCAGATAAGTGCATAAAGTTTGTATTGCTGAGGCGTCAAATATTTTTTTACATCTTCTGGGGTCAATTCGGTGTGGGTTGGTCTAATTGCTTCGTGGGCTTCTTGAGCAACTCTTGATTTTGTTTTGTATCGGCGTGGTGTTTCGTTTAAGTATTCTTCCCCATACTTTTTCTTTATTATCTGTCGGATTGACTGAATCGCCTGTTCACTCATATTTACCGAATCTGTTCGCATATACGAAATCAAACCGATTCGCCCGCCTTTATCTTTTAGGTCAACTCCTTGATAAAGCTCTTGAGCGACCTTCATAGTCATTTTTGCCGTAAATCCAAAGGTTTGGTTTGCGGCTTGTTGCATGGTAGAGGTCACCAGAGGAGGAGGTGGTGCAGAGGTAACGGTTTTAGTTTTATGTTCCACTACAACATGTTCTTTTTGCTTTTGTAGCTCACTGTTTATCATATCGCCAACATTTGGCTCAAGTTTGGCAATACTTCCTTTTGCATCGACGAGAAGGAATGGGACATCGGTCTCTTTATAATGGACCGTGAACGTCGTATAAGGTGAAGGAATAAATGCACGAATCTCTTCTTCTCTTTCAACTACCAACCGCAACGCTGCGGACTGTACTCTACCTGCCGATAGACCAAACTGAATTTTTTTCCATAACAATTGAGAAAGTGGGTAACCGACTAAACGGTCAAGGATTCTTCTTGCTTGTTGGGCTTTAACCAAATCTTGGTCAACCTCTCTAGTCGCTTGTATGGCAGCTTTAATTGCATCTTTCGTAATTTCGTGAAAAACTGCACGTTGTACTTTCTCCGTTTTTTCTGGAAACTTACAAATTTGTGCAACTTGCCATGCGATTGATTCTCCTTCACGATCAGGGTCTTGTGCGAGATATACAGTACCATTTGTAGCTTTAACGGCTCTTTTAATATCGTTAATAACCTTATCTTTCCCTTTAATGGTAACGTACTCCATTTCATATTCCGAATCTGTGGTACTCACTCCAAGCTTATTCGTTGGCAAATCGATGAGATGTCCAACTGTTGCTATAACTGAAAAGTCCTTTCCTAAATAACCTTGAATTGTTTTCGCCTTTGCTGGAGACTCTACGATAACTAAGTTTTTTGCCATGAATTATACCCAGAGAAGTTAAATACGGCTTTGTTCTTTCTTTTTACAATAATACCTGAACGCTGTAATTTTACCACGAGCGTTTCGAACTTACGTAAATCTTTGTTCGCAAATCTCCAAAGTATCGGTAAAAGATTTACTAATGCAAGATGACGATATTCCTTTTCAGGGATAATAAGCTGCCCACCAGAAAGAGATGTAATCATCGATGTATATCTATCAACTAATTCTGATTGCTCTTCCCAAAACAATACATCATAAAGGCTCTGCACAAAAGAATTATATGGGTTAGCAATCGCATACAGCATACCACCGAGAGCTGATTCACACGTAATATCTGGTAAGACAAAATATACGTTTCTTCCATAAGATACGGTCAAGTCGACTGTTGTCAGGGTACCACTCTTAATTGGTGCTTCAATAACGACTGTTGCATCAGAAAACGCAGCAACGAGGCGATTTCGTGCGATGAACATCCATTTCTCGAGCTGAGAACTATTCGGCGGAAACTCTGAAACATAAAGAATTGACTTTTTTGGATTTAAATCAATATCAAGCCGAGGGACAAAGGCAACGGTATCGCCGCCATACTTTTGTGAATACTGATGAATTAACGAATCAACGCCAACTGCATTTCCAGCTACCGTTGTTATTTTGCAGTATGCAGATTCAAACGCAAACTGCTTTGATTTTTCCTCGCCGTGTTTACTCGGCTGGCGAGTTCCAACCATTGCAAGTTTGTAGTTCGTTTGCAGTAGTTCCTTATTACCTGTGCAAAATAATATAAAAGGTGGATCGCCAATCATTCTAAATTCCTGAGGATAAATGGCATCATCTTGTAAATAGGTATCAATTCCATGCTTATGTAAGTACTTTTGGTACGAAATTGCTTTATGTTCCCACAAGGGATAGTTTAAAAGAAATGCCTCTGTTTTAGGCAAAATCCGACCTTCCTTGCGTAACTCTCGAACCCGAAAAGCAAATTGAGATACCTCTTCAGGTACCCACGTCTTCTTTGTGCCGTCAGATGCCCTATGTGCGAATAGTTCAAACAGCAGATGACTTGTCACATAGCCTTTGTGAAGCAAATAAACTGCAATACTCATAATATCCATTATGAGCTACTCTAGCATTGAAAAAATGAACCAAACCTACCGCTGAACTGTGTTTCCTTGGCTCATACAGTGCGAGAGCCAGCTAGCTGGATATGGAATATCCCCTAAGTCTGAGCATAAGGGAACACCCTGCCCAATATATGAAACTTGCCATGCATTATCGACCTTACCGGCAAACCAAGCAGCGCCCCCCATATCATCAGAGTTTTTTACACTACCCTTTGCAATATTTTCTTCGAGTGTGCCAACCGCGAATTCAAATTTTTCTTCGGGAATACCACTTTTTTCTAACACCAGCGTTCGGAGGAGGTCTTCAACAGAGATTGTCGGAGTTGCACTTACCAAAGGTGTTTCAGAGATAATGACTGACGGTGTCGGAGTGATTGTTGCATTCATATAGGGAGAAATAGGTTGAGTCTTGTTTAAGTATAGAGCCCCACCAATAAGGATTGCTGCCACTACGATTGCGGCAGGCAGAAGAAATGGTAATAATGACTTACTCTCCATCTGCGCTATGCAATGAACTTATTAGTTAGTTATACCAGATATTGCAACAAACACCTATTAGTGAACTGAAATACCCGATACCTTGTCTCTTTTCTCTGACATTTCACGTGGCAAAAGGCCTGTGGTAATTAAAGCAATGGAGTTAAAAGCAAGAGTCATGACAAGAACCTTCTTGCTCGCCTCCGAAATTGCAACCTGAGAGATTGTCTTAAGTTTTGAAGCGAACGGTGAATTCGAATTTTCTTTTGAATTGAACGATGAATAATTGACTCCACTCGTTTCTATTTGCTCTACGATGGCACCTCTAAATTGGTCCGGAATGTCTGCAGCAGTTTTTACTCCGTTAATAAGAGTCAACGTAATAGTCCCCAAAAAAACTGCTCCAATTAACGCTGAACCGAAAGAGCTTCCTAATTGTCTCGTAGTGTTGTTAATCCCAGAAGCTTCACCTGCGATATTTGGATCAACAGCCGACAACGTGACATTTGCAATTTGTGAGGACGTTAACCCCATACCAATTCCGAGAAGTAACAAACCTACGATGAAATCTGAAGGAGTAGTTGTTGCAGAAATTTGATTTCTTAGAACGAATATTCCGAATATGCTAAACAGCAATCCAAACTGGATTAAATCTCTCGTCGCAATTTTTTTTCTGAGAACACCCGACAATGGGGCGACTACGAGTGTTGACAACGATAGAGGTAAAAGGCTTTTTCCTGTTTCAAAGGCATTGAGTCCTACAACTGATTGTAGAAAAACAGGGATAGAAAAGATAATTCCCGCTTGCCCAAGAGCCATAATTGAAGTTACAAGTATACCTGCCACAAATTGCTTATTCCTGAAGATTGAAAGTGAAATTAATGGTGTTCTTCCTTGTTTCTTTATTCGCTTTTCCCAAAGCAGAAATGCCAGAAGAAAAAATAAGCCAATGAGAATGGAAACCGCAGTAATTGATAACCCACCGAAACTCACCTCAACGTTAGCAATGCTCCATAATTTTTTTGCATAAAACCAACCATACGTCGTTGATTCGATAATACCGTAAACAATTGCAGTCATACTAAGTGAGGACAAGATAGCCCCAAATACATCGAGCGTATGCGCTTCTTTTCTATCGAAAGATTCCTTAATTACCACTGAGCCTACCAGTACGAGCAAAACAATAACAACATTAATTCGAAATGCCCAGTGCCAACTCACATTTGAGGTAAGCCAACCACCAAGTAATGGACCAAAGGCAGATGCTGCCCCTGCAATACCACCCCAAACACCGAATGCAATTGCCCTTTCCTTGCCTTGGAAGTTCGAAACCACAAGAGAGGCTGTTGCAGGCAACATTAATGCAGCACCAATTCCCTCAACAAGCGACCATCCTACTAACAACATACCAGCGCTAGTACTGATTGAAGCAATAAACGAACCCACCCCAAAAAGTGCAGCACCAAACACAAACATCTTTTTTCTCCCGAATAAATCACCAAGCCTACCGCCTGTAATGGTAAGAGCAGCAAGCACAAGGGAATAAATAGTGATAATCCATTGCATTGTTTGTAAATCGGTTTTTAAGTCTTTAATAATTTCCTGCAGAGATACATTTAATACCGTTGTGTCAATTATAATTATCGCCAAGGCCATACTTGATACTAAAAGTCCAAGCCACTTAAAGAGATTTTCTTTGTTTTTCATAGTTTAAAGATGATTTGAGATTACCAGCGGTAATCATCCCTCCTTTCACGTAACATGTCAACAACTACTCTGGACATTACGCATAGTCCTATAGTATAATACGGTGGCGTGTTAAGGTTGAGGTTTTCCTCACCACTGCTCATTAACAAGTCCTATCTATCACTTCTCCACCACTACTTCTTGCCGATAAAAATGCATTTATATAATTGAGCGCATTTTCGTCGGTAAGAAAATAGAATATGGAGAAAAAATGGTACCAAATCTGAAATTCCTCTCGTTCATCTATCGCTTAGGTCTTGCTTTCCAGAACATTTACGCCGCTCTGGCGTGGTTCTTTGGCGGGCTCGCAAAAATCGTACGCTATCTGGCGCGCGATATCTTTGCCCCGAACTGGAAGCAGTTCCTTGGTGCGATAGCAGCATTTAGTGCTTTCATGGCATTTTTGCTGTTCGTTGTAGCGCCGGTCCAGGAATGGATCGAAGACCGAGCAATGATGAAGAACCCCATCATAGCGAATGACGGTGACGAAATCCTCGTAGACGGAAAGAAAGCTATCCGTATTAATTACGAGGGAAAGGTTCATTTGTACGAGATCACCGGGGGGGGATTATCAATTGACTACCTCAAATCCAATGACCAGTCCGGCGATGTATTCGTTTGCGCCAACAGCGCATTTCAAAGCGAGTGCAACCGCCTTTCACCAGGTCAGAGTTTTGAGTTAGTAGATTATGATTCTCCAATAAGGGGTCCTTTGGGTACGGTTACGTTTGTAAAAGATGAAAAAAGCGGCGACGCCTACATCTTGATAAAAACAACCCGTGAACTTCAGACATTGCCCGAAGAATACCGTGATCATCGCTGATAGTTAGGCGCGTTAATGCACTCCAGCTGGGGGTTTTGAATAAAAATTTCCAGCTGGTTAACGTTTTTTATGCAATTTCTCGATTGCTTGTATTACAGCAGCTGCCAACGCTGTCGGTTTTTTGTTAAACGCGCCATGCCCAATCCCCTTAACAACAATGATATTTTCGTCTGGAATTCCAGAGTTATTTTGCAAAACCTCTTGTTCGCCATAAATAAATACACATTCCGGATGTAGCGTAGGATCAGAAAAACTCGTTAATAAGGCGATCAGCGTGTCATATGCACCATACATAGAAACTTTTTTGGCATTCCACACATGCTTACGGCTTGAGTTCTCAGTTACCCGAGCAATGGAACCATAGGCCATTTTTACTAAAGCATCACGTAATGGGGAGATTCTTCTCACGATTTTCATTGCGACTTTCGACTGCAAAAGCAATTTTCCGTACCACGGTGCTTCAGAACCAAACGCTCGAAGAGGAGCTGAAATGAGAATCATTGGCGTATTTGCATCATACTTTTTTGCATAATGGGTAGCTATTTGAGTACCCATAGAAAAACCAACCAGAATAAATTCTTGTTGCTGCAATTTGTTCACGATTTCATGCACAATTTCTGCTAAATACTCCATACTCATTGCCATTGGTGAAGAATCGGAGTCCCCATAGCCAGGCCAAGAAATAGTGACAACGTGGAACTTTGTGATTAAGGCATCAATAAATAGCCCTTCCTCATGAAATTGATGAGTCCAGCCGGATAGTAACAAAAGTAGTGGACCTTTAGTTTCACTATCAAAATAGGATATGTGAGTCTTACCAATTGTGATGAGTTTTTCTTTCATAGTTGCATATTGCCGGGCTTGGATTCGAACCAAAACTGGCGGTTCCAGAGACCGCTGTCCTACCATTAGACGACCCGGCAATAACGTACATTACTTACTTGAAAACTGCTCAAAGCGCTGCCCAACAAAATCCCTGCCAGCCAACACCATAAATTCACGAAGTGGTGGAGAAATCTTTTTGCCAGTCACAATTACACGAAGGACCATAAATAAGTCGCCGTGCTTAAGGTTATACCTATCGGCCAGGGCTCTTACTGCTGGTTCCCAAAGTTCTTGTTCCCAGGTTGGTAATTTTTCAAGTGCGTCTCGCAAATTATAAACGATTTCCGTTCTTTTCTCAACGTCTGGCAGTACCGAAGCTACCGATTCGTGGTCAAAACCAGCGTCTTCTTGCCATAATACCGAAAACCAATCGTATATGTCTGTCAGTCGCTTAACTCGCTGTTGCACAATTGCTAGTAGACTTTCAGCACGAGCACGATCAGCAGTAAGATACTGTTTTAATTCGCTTACTTTTGTACGCATTTCTTCCAGCTCCTCGGTTACACCACGTATCTCGTCAACCACATTATTTTGAAGCACAACTTCTGCCCAAGCAAGAACCCGATCGTAAAGTTGAGAAGGTGTCAGTTTACCAATCCAGACAGCGTTAAAAGAATCGAGCTTTTCGACTTCAAACCTCCCCGCTGATTTTTTAATTCTCTTTGGATCAAAATTTTTGATTAAATAATCAACGTCGTAGATTTCGTCTTTATGTGCGACTTCTGGGGCGGGGTTCCACCCAATAAGCGCAACAAAATTAATAATTGCTTCTTTAATATAGCCTTTACGAATAAAATCAATTACTGCAACATTCCCCTTTCGTTTGCTCAATTTTCCTTTGCCATCTGGATTAAGCACAAGCGGCACATGTAGATATGTTGGCATCTGAGCTCCAAGATAACGGTACAGCAACACTTGCTTTGGAATACTTGGAATATATTCGGAGCCTCTGACTGCGTGAGTAATATTCATGAGCATGTCATCAACCACGACCGCAAGATGATATGTTGGAAGTCCATCAGATTTAAGCAGTACCTGCTCGTTGGTATCGCTGGAATTAAAGGATATTTTCTTTCCGATGACTGGTTCTTCGTATTCAATTGTTTCGTTTTCTGGTACTTTCATTCTCACTACGTAAGATTCTCCTGCTGCGATTCGTTTTTCAATCTCTTCTTGAGACAAAGTTTTACAAAGCCCATCATAGTGGGGGCGAATTTTCATCATTTTTTGTTCCTCTTTAAGTTGAGCAAGTCGCTCTGCCGAACAAAAACAACGATACGCATTCCCTTCCTCTACCATTTTTAACGCATACTCTTTGTAGATTTCTTCACGCTGTGTTTGAAAATACGGTCCAAATTCTCCACCCTCACGTGGACCTTCGTCTGCAGTTATTCCAAGAAAATCGAGCGACTGATACAAAGACTCCACACCACCTTTAACTGATCGCTTTACGTCAGTATCTTCGATTCGCATAACGAGCTTCCCATTTTCTGCTTGTTTTGCCATTAAGTAATCGAACAAAAAGGTTCGTGCTGTTCCAATGTGAATCCAGCCGGTTGGGCTCGGAGCCATACGTACTCTGACAGATGACATAACTTCTGATACAATCAATTCAATAGGTTCATTATATCAAACAAATGACACTCACAGAAACAGTATTTTGGACAAAAATCGCCTCAAAATTCGTTGGAGCATTCGTTGTTCTTATTATCGTAGGCTATTACGCTTATATATATGTGATTTCGCTCACCAGAACACCCGAGCAGGTCTTTAGACCAGATAATAAGTGCGGGTCACTCCCTGAAATTGCAATTGAAGCGCAAGAAGGGGCCAGTTACGGAAACGCGGTCTTCCAAGTTACGGCACTCTCAACATCTCTACCCGACAATTATGAAAAAGCACCTCTTATAACTTATGTTTACAAAACTGACGTGCGCGGTGAGACTTTTGAAACACGAGATTTGGCCTACTCCATTGCAAAAGACCTTGAATTTGAAACACCTGTCGAACATACCGCTGGTTCCACTGTATATGTTTGGAGGAATAAGGGTTTAAGCTCAACCCTCACCTTTAATACCGATACCTTTAACTTCACTTATTTGCGAGACAATTCTGTATTACCCAAGATTCCAAATACCGAACTTCCTGGCACCACTTTTAAAGCACCTGAGTATGCTTCTAATTATCTTCGAGCGTTAGGGTTGTACACTGCAGAATTTGCAAACGGGAAATCCTTTTCTTACCCAGTTGTTATGTCACAAGGAAAGTCGTTTCTTGCTGAATCACTTTTTACTGCACAATTAGTTCGCGTAGACTTCCAAAAGGTTGTGCCTATGCTGTTTTATGACAAGCAAGTTGTCTCGCCAACATATAATTCACCTGCACTTATTGACTTTGTAAAATTCATTGAATTAGCAAAGAAAAAAGGTGAAAAGGATGAAAGTCATGCCAAGTTTTATGCACGCAGAGTAGGAAGAACTCCAGAAACTGCAAACGTACAGGTGTATCTGAGAAGCCAAGTAGGAAACCCAGCACGAGGACTCCAACAACTTATCTATAACAACTGGAAGGTCGAGGAAACTCCTTGCGGAACGGCATCTATCATTAGACCTTCTTCTGCAATTTTGAAGATTCAAAAAGGAGAAGGTACTATTGCGTATCTCGCTCCAAAAGGCGGAGATCCATTACAGCCGAAATCAGTTGATCCATTGCGTGAAATTAATCTTTATAACCTAGAACTCACCTACTACGAAGCAAATACAATCCAACCCTATCTGCAACCCATCTACGTAGCGACAGGAGAAGTCGTTTACGAAAATGGCGCACGCGGTGACATTGCAATTTATGTACCTGCAATTGATTACGGTTTACAGCCAAAAAAGTAATAGCTAGCATTAATCTAGAAATATATAATGGCCCAATTGAACGCTATTGTTTCTCTTCTACCATTGGGAGCGTATCTAGTATTTCATCAACAAAGAAAGACAATTGCATTTGCCCCCTATATTCATCCCGCTTAGGACGGCCAATAAGTACGACTTCGCTACCCTGTTCAAGTTTTGTAGCAAGATGCAGGGCGTCAAATGCAAGGGCAGATATTGGTCCCTCTGCCGTTTTTAATTGTATTCGTAAATGGGTACCTTGTTGCCCAAAGAATGAATACGTTTCAACTTTTCCTTTAACTGCAAACAGTGGTGATTCATTTTTATGTCCAAATGGTTCTAAATTGCTAAGCTGCAGAAAGAAATTTTCCTGTAACTCAGACACAACAATAAGCGAATCCACATATTGAATATATTGCGGAATATAAGTCTGGTATTCCGTTTTTAGTAGTGCATCGGCCTTATTTATCAGCGCAGGTAGATTCGCAGCCGACAAAGAGAAACCTGCAGCATTATGGTGACCTCCAAAACGATCAAGATGTTCTTGCATTTTGGCAAGAAATCCAGTGATATCGAATTCACCGAAACTTCGGGCGGAGCCTTTTGCTTGTCCTTTATTTGTGTCAATGGATATTGCGAGGGTTGGTAGATGGTACTTGTTCATGAGCTTACCTGCTACAAGCCCAATTATCCCGTCTTCCCATTCTTCGACTGCAACAACAATGATTTTTTCACCGATAACCTTTATCGCTTTTTCGGCTTCTTCTATCATTTTTTTTGTTAATTCTTGCCGTTTCGTATTTATCTCGTGCGCTTCTCGTGCAAATTCACGAGCTTTCTCTATATTGTCTGTACTGAGTAAGCGCGTACTGGTGTACTGATTGCCGATTCTTCCACTTGCATTGAGCCTCGGCCCTAGCACATACCCCATATGGTATGACGTGACCTCGGGCAACCGAACTTGCGATACTTCCGACAATACCCTTACCCCTATTGTTGGATTCACCCTCATTTTTTGAATTGCTCTCTTTAGAATTACTCTATTCTCGCCAAGTAGCGGCATAATGTCAGTAACTAAAGAGATGCCCGCAAGGTCAACAACGGAATCAGAAAATTCATGCGTTAAATGCAAAAACTCTTCCACATAGCGAACAATTTTCCATACCACCACTCCACCTGAGGTATATTTATTCTCTGCTTCATGCCCTGGGTACAAAGGATGAACAACGCAGCACGTTGGAAAGGTATCACCTGGCTGATGGTGATCAGTAACAATAATCTCCATCTTCGTTTCTTTTGTAACTCTTTCTATCAGCTCTTTATCTCTGACGCCACAATCGACCGAAATTACCAAATCTGCTCCCTGCTGCGCAAGCTTTATTAATGCATCGTAATTCAAGCCATAGCCTTCTTCGTGCCGCTCTGGAATATAGACGGTAACATTCATTTCAAGCACCCGCGAAAGAAAACGGAAGAGTATAGATGCTGCTACAGCTCCGTCAGCATCGTAGTCGCCGTAAATTACTACTTTTGAGCCTTTGCTTTTATGCGATAGTAACGTTTCAGTACATTGTTTTACGTTATAGAGATCGTCACCTACCGAGATATCAGCAATTTTGCTAAATGCCTGTATTTCAGGAATCGTTCGCAAATTTCGGTACCAAAAGATACGCGCAAGCGCTTCTGAGCCAAGATATGTCGTTAATTCGCGAAGCTCCTCGATTGGTGGTGATTCACGAAGCCAGTATTGCTTCATGCTTGTTGATTACAATACCTTTTCAAGTACAACTTTTCGAATTTTTTCTTGAACTTCAGGATGCTCACGAAGATACTCGACTACAGCTTCTTTTCCTTGTCCAATCTTCTCTCCATCCATGCTATACCAAGCTCCCGCTTGATCTATACTTCCGTACTTCACACCTGCTTCAAAGATACTGCTTACCTTATCAATTCCAGAAGCAAAACGAATATCAAAGAACGCATTTCGGAATGGAGGAGCAACTTTATTCTTTACAATTTTAACCTCTCTTGTGTGACCAAGTAGTTCGCCGTTCTTTGTAATCTCTTCTCTTCTTCGGATATCAAGGCGCAAGCTGCAGTAAAACTTTAGAGCGTTACCACCTGTTGTAGTTTCTGGATTACCAAACTTCACACCTAGATTTAATCGAATTTGATTTAGGAAGATTACAACACAGTTTGATTTTGCGGTAAGAGGGGTAATTTTACGCAAAGCCTGCGACATTAATCGAGCCTGCAATCCCATGTGAACATCTCCCATTTCCCCATCGACCTCTGCCTTTGGTACTAACGCAGCAACTGAGTCAACTACAATTACATCGAAGGCACCCGAACGAATCAAAGTCTCAAGAATATCAAGTGCTTGTTCGCCGAAATCTGGCTGCGACACATAAAGATCATTAACATCAACGCCAATTTTCTTTGCATAACCTGGATCGAGAGCATGTTCTGCATCAATAAAAGCCGCTTTACCACCAGCCTTTTGGGACTCTGCAACAATACTGAGGGCTAACGTGGTTTTACCAGACGCTTCAGGTCCGTAGATCTCCATAACTCTCCCTCTTGGAACACCACCAACTCCGAGAGCAGCATCAAGTGAAAGTGCACCAGTTGAAATTACTTCGACATTGAGGCGCTTTTTGGAACCTAAACGCATAATGCTGCCATCGCCGAACTTCTTTTCGATCATCGACATTGCAGCGTCGATAATCTTTTGCTTTTCGTCATTTGACTTTGCAGCTACAGACTCAACTGAATCAGCTCCGACTACAACATCTGAAACCTCATTTTTTGTTTTTGACTTTGCCATATGAATATTTCTAACTTACTGCTCCAATTATACCCTACGTAAAAGCAATAATGTTTATCTCGATAACAATTGGTCTAGATTGTCATCTGACGCTGCTTTATTAACCCCTTCTTTCCCACATTTTCTGCATTTGAATCGCAGTATATATTTACCCTGTTTGTATTCATAATCTATTACATCCATGAGCCCTTGGCACACCTCTTTTCGGTCACCAGGAATAATATCAACATGTTTGGACACTAGGCAATGAGGACAATGATTCCTTGAGGTTTTTTGCGCAGGAAGTACCTCAAGTCCACAAGCTTCACACACAAAACCCAAATTCAATTTTCGGAAATCTTCGGCAGCCATAACTTAAACTTTAAATAGCGCCGTTACAACTTTAGAGAATAAATCGTTACCTTTCTTTATTACTAACCGATCGTGCATAGCCAAATCCATTATCAGCGCAGTAAGACTTGCAATACCCATTGCTAACAGCTTAAGTCTTGGAAAGGCCAAGAAGACGAACACAATAAAGGTAGTATAGGTTATAAAGCGTATTACATCGTCTTTATGAACTTCAAAACTTTGACGTAATGCCCACTTTACTTGTGCTGCACCGGCCATTTTTTGGTTGCCTTCTCCAACATATGAGTTTACTTCTTTATAAAACGCGAACCCTGCAGCTACTATTCGGATCATGAATCTTATAATTTCAAATCCAACGGCAGCCATAACAAGGTTGAGAGTGCTATACAAGCTCTTATCTACCGTCCAACCTCGAATCATAAAATTATAGTTATTGTACTGTGCATGAAGCTCAACATTTAATTCTTTTGGCAAAAAGAAAAGCTTCTGACTATCCATGGTAAGAAAGAACACAAAGAGTACAACCTCTACGGCATCTCCGAAAATATCCTTGAATCTAATTTGTACTTTTCTTGCCCACGTTAATGATGCAGCACCCTCGTCTTTTGAGCGCTTATTTAAAAAGCCAGTTGCTACTACGAGTAAGGCAGATAATACAATTGTAAACAACGTAACGTCGTACGATTTTCCAACCCATTTATACGCATAAATGAGCACAAAATAGACCGCAGCACCGAGTAAATACGCCAAGAAAGGAATCAGAAAATATATCGCTTGCTTTAACACATCGCCAATAAATTTGATTGCCTCCTTTATAAAATTCATTACGTCGACAATGGTGAGCGTTCCTTCGATAAAAATATCAAGTATTTGTTTTACCTGATCCTTTAACCCAATCATTATCAATACACCCATAATGAGGAATAAAAGGACAAGACTAAAAAGGAATAGCCAGAAGCCGTTGATAATAGCAAGAAACGTTGCTGGCGAGGTTAACGCAAGTACGCCACCGATTACCAAAAGCACAATAATCAGAAGAATGAACCCAGTAATAAACCGAGAATACCGCCCAGGATCTGTAGGAAGCTGATTATTCTCTGTGCTAGTCTCAGTAGATTCTGGTGTTGTAACCTGCGTCGGTTCTTCTGTTTTTATTGTTTTTTCGTTACCATCAGACACATTGAATTATACCAAATTTACCGATTTTCTGATACTTCTTAATTTGTCGTCGTACAGAATGGATGAGTTGTCGTGCCACAGGTAAGATCTACTGTCTTTTCTACTCCAAGAAGTGGCCTAAAGATATCAAGAAGATTTGCGTCATACTTAATCCATTCTGCTGGGTATCTTCTGTTATCTACAGGAGCTAAGTCTCGCTTAAAGAGTGGTACTGTAGATGACGAATACACCCATCCACGAATTTCAAGTCGATCTGTACTCTTTGAGGTTGCACCTCTTGCACCCTTGTTTACTGTTACCGATGCACCCGAATTTGCCACAATAGCAGCATCAAAGATATCTGCTGTTGGTTGTCTCTTTGTATCTTCTGGTGCTGGAAGTCGAACATCACTTGGGGTATCACCAATTATGATGCTTCCGCCAGCTGCAATCACGAACATACAACCGTTATTCTGACCTGTTGTGCTCTTTTTCACCTGACCGTTGATTGTAAGAGTACCGGTAACAAAGATAACATTAGTACGAGAGCAGGTGATATCAGCTACAGTTTGAGTTCCAACGGTTAAGACATTGTAAGTTGCTGCACCTACCTCATCTAGCCCACCATCGGTGTTGCAAGTATTTGGTGTTGTGGTGTTCATCAAATCACAATTCAATCGGGCTGAAGCTCTAAGCCTCTCGTATTCATTTCCAGGAAGGAACGGCGTATGACCAAACACATTGTAAGAAGATGTGCCTGTTCGGTAGTAATTCTTGAAGCCTAGTGCTGCATTTGTGGTTGGATTTAACAGATATCCACCGCTTATTCCAATCCCCTGTGCAGGCGCTCCTCCTGTCATAAAGAGGCCAGTTCCTGCGGTAAAGATTTGCTCAGTAAACGGAGAGTACACACTCTTGCTGTTGTCTGCAGTTGTTCCATCGTTTGTTGGGAGAGTTTGCGAAAATGGAACACTACCACCCTTTGCGCTAAAGATATCACCATAAGATGTTTTTAACCATGGAGCAAGAAATACATACTCGGTACCATTGCGGCCACAGCCCATATTTCCGGCTCTGTCGTAAACGCAGGCGCCTGTTACAACTTCTTCTCCGCCATCTAAACCATATCCCGTAATGGTGATATAGGTAGTTGATGCCGGAAGTGCAGTACGAGAATTCATTCCATTGAGTGGGTTTCCTGCCGAATCAAGTGCCCATTGTCTATCGCCGAGTGGCTCTCCTTCGAGCATCTCTTGACGGACCATATATTTGTTCGTAACGCCAGCAATTCCTGAACCACCAGCTTTGTCGGCAATACTTAAGTTTGCAACTGCAGTTCCAGAGGTTGAATTCCATGTAACGTTTGAAACAGTTGGAGCAGATGAATCGAACATAAGGTTAAAGTCTGTCCCACTTGGGCAGGTTGCGCCATTACACGCTGCGCCGCTCTTGTTGAATTTAAGCCAGCCTTCTGCACCTTTTCCAGTCACATTATTCAATGGAACAGCTACCTTATCCAATGCACTAATAAAGACCGCATATTCACCTTCTGGCATACCTTGGCCGCCATCTTTGTCGTTAAAGTAAATACCAAATTTGAAAGTAAGCGCGTTTGCGTCACCATTCACTGCTGTGACACCTTCTTTTTTAATACAAGCTGCACATCCAACAGGGCACACTGCAGGGGTTGAGGCTGCAACCACCGTTGGTGTATTTGAATTTGATTGATAACACAAGAGATGGCTGTCATCTGCTGCAATCGCCCATTCATAATTTGCACGTGCAGCAGCATCTGCTGTTGATGCAGTTTTTGCAGTATCTGGAACGTTTGCATTTACACAACCTATCGTAGTGTTGAGACAATCAGGAAAACCAACCGACTGCCAAGCTCTCTGACTTGCTGATTGTAATTTTCCAATCAAAACGTTTCCGTTATTTCCGACCGTTTGGCCGAGACTGTTTATAAAGGCAAGCGCTGAGAATATCTGCTTTGTACTTCCGAGTAGCTCTGTCGGCCCACAATTGGAACCAGTACAGGCGCGAGAAACCATATTCGAGCGGGCAATGCCACTAACAACTTGCATATTCTCTTTTTCAGAATACATCGCCTGAAAACTATTTCTTACCCCAGCACCAAGATTAACAGGAGGAACAGTTGCGTTATTTGCATCTTGAGCTTCACGTTGCAACCAGACACCTGCCTGCATAATATCGTTTCTACCGTTTGCGTCTCGTACAGTAAATTCAAGACGTAGAGGATTTCTTCTTTGGCTGAATGCTGCTTCGTATCTCTCACCACCACCTGGACATTTTATTGGGTCTAACAAAGAAAGTGGCTCATTACACACAGAAGCACGCGCTTTTGACTGGGTAGTCAGTGGTGAACCTACATAAAGGATATTTCTACCATCAACCAAATCCCCTGCTTCACGAACTGTATCCATAATATCATTATCGTAAATCGAAACATCAGTAAGCTGTGGCGCTTGATTAGTCACAGATACCGCGACCTTACACGTTCCGTAATCAGAGACGTCTGGGCCGTTTCCATCGGAATCGATATCTCGAATCTCAACTTCCAAAAATCCACTACAAATTGATTGTCCGTTTACATTATCGAATATTCCGTGAGACTCACGAGCATCTACCATTAAGTCAGTACTTTGCGAGGTATTGCTTGAATTGTCTGAACCCGCTTTAACGGTTAAGTTCTCTACACTTCCACCACCGAGAGTACTCACCTTTACACATGACTTCAAATTCCCTGCAGTATCAACAACCCTTACTTTTGTTACTTGCACAGTGTCACCATAGTCTTGATCGGTTGCAGTTAGCGTAATCTGTCGGGGAGCGTCTTCTCGTGTCATTGAAATTGAGGCAGGAAGAATAGCACACGAAGGTACTGCATTATGGTACGTTGCTGGACATGCATAATTAGAAGGGTTACAAGGATCTCCACAGGAACGTCCATTCCCGTTGGAAGTCGAACGAGTCATAAATTTGTTTTGAGGATTTGAGGGGGGGCAACTCACTGGGGTACACTGACATTCTGGAGGTTTATCACAAAACCAGTCACAGTTTCCACAACCTGGATCGTTACTTCCAGTTCCGCCACAACCTTTTTTAGAATCACTACAATTGTCGTCCCAACAACAACCGTATTCGGCTCCATCATCACCATCGCCACACCTTGTTTGCCCACCACTTGGTTTAGGACCACACCCATCACAGTTCCCACTACAACGATATGCGTAAACAGGCGTTGTGGATATAACAAAAAATGAAGAAACCAGAATACCAATGAGTATTACCGCTTTATAAACTTTCATACAAATATAACAAAATTAATGAATTTGACTGAGATTTCCATTCAACATAGCTATTTCCAGCTTTGTCGGTCATATCTAAAAATGACTCCCGCTCCTTCATAGTTATTGAATCAATAACGTAAGGGTTAACATACGGACTAAATCGCGCACCGTTATAGATAACTTTTGCTATCTCTTGCTTATCCAGTTTTACATTCTGGTCGAGCGAGAGCGAAAACATATCCATAAATATCTCGGTAACTCTTTTTGCAAGCGTTGGAACATTTGCTGCCCCTTTAGTAACGACGTAGTCACAACTCATATTCAATTGATGTATTAAATCGCCATCCCAACCTTCACCTGGAAAATACAAGTTTCTGGAGTATCGCTTTAGCCATTCAATATGCTCGGCCTCATTGGTAGGTAATTTATAATCATCTTCCAATACTCTTGCTAAGTCCTTTGCATAAAGATGGAACAGCTCCGTGTTTGAATTACTCACATTTTTGGTAATTTCTACTACTGGGCAAATTGGAAAATTGTAGGCGGAAAAGACCTTCCAATCTACTTTTTGAGTTGGGTCATTTGCAAAAACCTGAGCTTCTGGTCGGGTTGGATAAAAAGGATAAAGATACTTTTTGAAATCGGTAAAGTATTTATCAAATTCCTGTTTATTCGATTTACTAAGTGCATACATATAAAAGGCTACCTTTTGAGCAGCGTTTGATTGATAAGTTCCTTCGCAGGAATCCAAATCTGAGCAGCGAATAGCGTCTGTTGAAAAATAGTCTCTGTACACGTTCAGTTTCTCTTGAGGATCTTTAACGGATTCAACACTCGCTTCGAATTCACGTTGCAATTTTTCGTTAACTTTTTTTACCCATTCGTCTGCATATGCCTTTTCTTGAGCTTGCGTTGGTGTATCTAGCCTTTGCATTGACCACGACTCAAGAGATACCGGAATATTCTCTTTGGCACCATCTGCCGTAACTAGTGCATGATTAATCAAATTAACCAGATTCTTTTCTTTTCTCTTACTCGTACCCTTTAAGTTAACTGCTACTGGTAACGCATCTGACCCTAAGGTTGAAACTGATTCAAAAGAAGTATCTTGACGTCCAAGAAAGGCGCTAGGGAGTGGATCGCTCGACTTTACGACAAGTACAATATCAGACTTTTCTTTCCAATCTTTTGGAACTTCGAGGGCACGCTTTGAATAATAAAATGGAAGGAGGCTACATTTTAGAGTAGAAACTGATTCATTCCTTGTGATTTCGTATAGGAAACAATATGGCGCAGAGAAGGTGAATTGACCATCGAGAGGGTTCCCTTCAACAGTTAAGCCTAACGCCGAAGCAGTACTAGGCAACAAAACTGCCTGTTCCGTTGTCCACGTTTTTTGATCGTTCCATACACTATTTACGTGCATCCACCCCCATGCTCCGAGAGAGGCCAATACAGCAATAACCAATGCACCTGCAACGAGGTACACATTCTTCTTCTTAATTCTCATGAATCAGTGTAAAGAAGTGCACCTACGATGTCAAGGTGTTGCAGTTACACTGCGCTTAATTCTTGAATCACGAAATCCTTTGGTCGAAGACCAATAATCTCTTTAACGTATTGCCCTGCCTTAAAGATTTTCATATTTGGAATACTCATAATCTTGTACTCCATCGCGATTGGCATGTTGTCTGGCTCTTCGGTATTAATCTTCACGATTTTTACTTTGCCTGCCATCTCCTCACTCACTTTTCCAAGAATTGGTGCCATCATGAGACAAGGTGTGCACCAAGGAGCCCAAAAATCAACCAAAACTGGGACCTCGGACTTTAGCACTTCTTGTTCAAACTGTGCTTTACCAACAACGTCGATAATTCCTTCCATTGTATTTAATAATAAAAAAATTATTACTTATGAAGTATGACTCACAAGCTCAGCAAAAAGCTTTGCGGTCACAGCTTTTCTTTCAGCTAGTTTGGTACACTGAGCTAGCTCTTGCTCGATAATCTTTTGCATTACTGCACTGACACCGGCTCGAACTGCTTTTAATTGTGTTAACTGCTGCTCACATGCTACACCAGAGTCACGTAGTCGAACAATACCTTCAAGCTGCCCAATTATGTTTCTTAGTCTTGCAGTGATGTCTTTTTCCATGAGAAAGTATACCACACCCCCTAGGGGTGTCAATAACTTAAGTGGTTAAAAATTTTTGCTTGCGCTATAATTCAGCAACATCGGAGTGTAGTTCAGTTGGTAGAATGCACGCATGGGGTGCGTGAGGTCGCGAGTTCGAGTCTCGCCACTCCGAATTTGACTAGTCATTATACATGTCACTTTTTCAAGAAGAAACGATAAAAGCGGCAAGCAATTTTAATGCCACACAAAAGGCAGTATCAATCAAACTGATATATGCGATTTGCAATATTAAAATCGCCGCAGCCCGAGCGAATTTACGCTTCAAGCAAATTGACTCAGCCACTGCTGAAGCAATAGAAAATGCAGCTCATGCAGTCTTAAGCGGGAAATACGACAATGAATTTGTTACCGATCAAATCCAAGGCGGTGCCGGTACTTCGGTTCACTCTAATGTTAATGAAGTGATTGCGACACTCTCCTCTCGAAATTCGAAACTAAACATCCACCCAAACGATCACGTAAATAAAGGTCAATCAACAAATGATGTCATTCCAACTGCCATGCGAATAGTGTTTCTGCAAAAAATTGACAAACTCACTAAACATATCGACACCCTAACAGGTAACTTAGAACTATATGCTCACAAATACAAGAATCTACCTCGAATAGGCAGAACGCACTTACAAGATGCCGTTCCGCTAACTGTTGAAATGCAATTTCTTGCGTATGCAGAATTTTTTAAACGTTCCTCTCTGCAACTTCGTGCACAAAAGGAACTACTCTTTCGAAATAACCTAGGGGGGACTGCAATTGGAACAGGACTTAATTCGGTTGAAGGTTTTTCAGTCAAAGTTAACAAAGAATTGGCGGAGTTAACAGGTTTTCCGCTTTATCCAGCCACGAATTTGCTTGATGCGACGCAAAACACGGATGATTTTCTTAATCTATCTGCGCAAATAAATACTTTTGCTGGTGGGCTTAGCAAAATAGTAAACGACCTCAGACTTCTAGTATCAGGACCACGCGCAGGGATAGCAGAGTTTAGACTAGTAGAAGTGCAAAAAGGTTCAACGATCATGCCTGGGAAAGCAAACCCCGTTGTTCTTGAAATGGTAAACCAAATCTGCCAGCAAGTTTTTGGAAATGCAACAGCAGCATTCCATGCTTTAATAAGCGGGCAACTCGAGCTGAATGTGATGCTTCCTCTCTTTTTCAAGAACACTCTCGAATCGATGGAATTGTTATCGTACGCGGTTACAATGCTTTCTGAGAAAGTACTCCCATCGCTATCTCCAAACCCTGTTCAGATACAAAAGCATTTGGATGAGAGCCTATATGCTGCAACTGCTCTTTCTAAAAAAATCGGTTACGATCGTGCATCGAAAATCGTTGCAGAGGCAATCCAACAGGAATTCACAATCCGTGATATTCTCATTAAAGAGGGCGTACTCACTGACTCAGAAATTGACGACTTATTAGACCCATTACAACACGTTAGGCCTTCTGCTCCACCTTCAGCATAAATAAAAGAGTTCTGGCACTTGTATTCCACCATTTTATTGCGCTATAATTCGATGTTCGGGTTGATAGCTCAACGGTAGAGCAGCTGACTTTTAATCAGTAGGTTCAGGGTTCGAATCCCTGTCGACCCAAAGGTGTTTGTTCGCTCTCAGAGTAGACAGACACCTTTTTTATTAATATTGGGGATTCGAAACCCCGAGGAGAATGTACCATGGTACATTCGACGAAGTGGGCGGGGTCGAGGAAGTAACACATTAGTACGCGTAGCGCGATTGATGTTGTTACGAGGTGACCGAATCCCTGTCGACCCAAAAAGTGCATTGGCCGTATGAATTATGGGCAGTGCTCTTTTTTAGTTAATCAGGGTGAGAGCCGGTTCGACCGCGAAGGCGTGTGCGCGTCGTTTGCACCAATTCAATCTTCGCGCAAATCCCTGTCGACCCAAAGAGATTTCCACTTACGACGTAAAGCAAACGGAAAGATCCCCCCTAAGTATTCTATTTATTCAACAGCTTTGTAACTTGCAGTATCTCTTCAACCATCTCCTCTTTCTTGTTCTTCTGCTTCGACTCTATCGCATTGGTAAAACAATGATGTAAATGATTTTCCATGAGCTTCTGATGTGCTGATTTCAGTAGACCGATTGTTGCAAGATTCTGTGTCATGATATCGATACAATATTCGTCGTGTTCTATCATACTCAACATCTTATCTATCATACTTCGAGCCTTTTTTAGGTTCGTTGTGGCATCATTTTGTACATGTACTCTTTTCATAATTCAATCGTTAAAATAGAGGTAATATTATACCCGCAGCAACAAGCGAGGTGTAAAAGTTAAAAACGGCAAAGAAAAGAACAATAAATCCAGCGGTACGGAAATAGACATCTGATCTATTTCCTTCAGAAAGTTTTGCGGAGGTAAATGAGATTAGAGACAAAACTGGTAAGGTTCCTAGTGCAAATATGAACATAATTACTGCACCACTAAGAAAATTTCCTGTCGCCATAGCACTAACCTGCATTGACTGAGTAAAACCACAAGGCAGGAAGAAGGTCAGAATACCCATAAGAATTGGCATGTACCCTTGTTTTACGGATTCAATGCCAGTAACTTTCTTCGCAAACGACTTTGGCATCCGCAGTTGGAAGCGCCTAAATACAGGGAAAATATCCAGCAAGTTCATTCCCAATACAAACATCACACCGAAAAGAACAATACTCATGAATAGGTAGAACCCAGGACCGAGCCGAAAAAGTGAACCGAGATACCCAAGTACTCCCCCCAAGACGAAGAAAGCCGCAATCCTTGCTATATGGAAAAACACTAGAGGAATCGTTTTATCAGCACTCTTCGCATAGCTTGAGGAAATTGAGAGGACGAGTCCACCTACTACAGCCATACAGGACGAAATCGATGCGATGATACCAATGAAAAACACTAGTGGTAGCGACAGTGTATCACCACTTATAAAGTTGCCAAGCCCGACTTTTTGCAACAAAAGAAACCCTCCGATTACAATAAGCGCATAGAGAAAACCTTGCTGAAGTTTCTGATAGTCAACTTTGTGAGTTGCGTTTTCTTGCCCGACTAAATAGCCATGCTCTCTGATGGCGTCGTTGATTTCGGTTATTAAGGCGTCCTCATCCACATCATTTTCGATTTCGAAGAATACTCGTTCTTTGCCTAGTACCGCGTTCACATTCTTCATATGTGGTGATTTTGCAAGTTTTTTTTCAACAGTTAACTCACAAGCCGCGCAATGCATGCCATCTACTGCATATGAGCATTTCTGCCCTTTCTTCATAATCCTTTTATCGTTCATATTCTGACAAAACGTAATCTTAATGAGTTAGCAACAACTGAGATACTGCTCATCGCCATTGCAAGGCCTGCAAATGCGGGGTTAAGAAGGATTCCCCAAATTGGGTAAAAGAGCCCAGCTGCTAAAGGAATACCTACTATGTTATAGATGAATGCCCAGAAGAGATTTTGCTTGATAGTTGTCATTGTTTTCTTCGATAGAGCGATTGCGTGCGGAACTTTAGCAATATCCCCACCAAGAAGTGTAATATCTGCCGATTCAAGCGCGACATCTGTACCGGTTCCCATTGCTATACCAACATCTGACTGCGCTAATGCCGGGGCATCATTTACCCCATCACCAGCCATCCCAACGATTAACCCCTGTTCCTGAAGTTCTTTCACTTTGTCGGCCTTCTGTTGCGGCAACACTTCAGCAAAGACCATGTCTATGCCCACTTGATTTGCGATGTACTGAGCCGTGTGCTTGTTATCACCGGTCAACATTACTACTTTCACACCAAGTTTATGAAGTTGTTTTAAGGCACCAGCCGTTTCATCTTTGATTTTGTCTGATATTGCAATAACTGCGAGCAGTTGTTTTTCAGTTGCGAACAAAACGGGGGTCTTTCCCTGTTTCGTTAGTATTGAAAGCTGTTCTTCATCAAATTGCACCTCTAACTTGTTCATCAATGTCACATTACCGGCATAGTATTTCTTACCAGCAATCACGCCACTCAATCCCATACCTTCAATAGCTTCGAATTCCTCAACTTGGGCAAGCTGGAGTGAGCGTGCGGTTGCGGCTTCGACTATTGCTACTGAGAGCGGATGTTCCGAGCTTTTCTCAAGTGCTGCAAGTAGTGCCAACACCTCGTTTTCATCTTTGAGTTTACTCTTCTCTGCAACAACAAGGTCAGATACTTCAGGCTTTCCTTTAGTAATTGTTCCTGTCTTGTCGACTACAAGGGTGTTAATTTTATGAAGTTTTTCTAAGCTTTCGGCATTCTTGATAAGAATTCCATTCTGCGCACCTCTTCCGATACCTACAATAATTGCTGTTGGAGTCGCGAGTCCTAAAGCACAAGGGCAAGCAATCACTAATATACCAACAAAGGCTAACAAACCAAATGTAATCGCCTCTTTCATGGGAATAAATTGGCTGCCGATGAGAACCCAAGCAATAAACGTTACGACTGCTA
This sequence comes from Patescibacteria group bacterium, assembly GCA_016860985.1. Taxonomy (GTDB): domain Bacteria; phylum Patescibacteriota; class Dojkabacteria. Next base: position 198,134 of record BOKM01000001.1, read on the forward strand.
TTACCAGCACTGTCGGAACAAAAACACTGGAAATTGAATCAGCGACTCGTTGAATCGGTGCACGTGATCCCTGTGCCTGCTCTACCATCTTAATAATCGATGCTAGTAAAGTATCTGCCCCAATCTTCGTCGCCTTCACTTTCAACACTCCCTGTTTGTTAAGAGTTGCACCAACGACTTTATCGCCGGTAAACTTGTCAACAGGTATAGGTTCACCAGTGATCATTGATTCATCAACAGATGACTTTCCTTCAACAATAACACCGTCTACTGGGATCTTTCCTCCCGGTTTTACAAGTACAATATCATTTAATTCAACTTGCGATATTGGAATTTCAATTTCTTTGCCGTCACGTTCAACTATTGCTGTCTTTGCTTGAAGATCCATCAACTTCTCTATTGCTTCGCCGGTTTTTAGCTTTGAGCAGGCTTCAAGATATTTTCCATAGTAGACGAAACCAACTACAACAATCGCTACATCAAAATAAGTCGCCTCTGGGAGACCAAACTTTTCTATCAATTCAGGGAAAAGAACAAGAAGCGAGCTGTACACGTACGCAGTCAACGTTCCAATTCCTATCAATGTATCCATATTAGCGACGCGGTATTTTACAAACCGAGTAACTCCTTCAAGGAATGGTTTCCCAATCCAAAAAAGTGTTATTGTGGCGAATACGAGCAAGATCTTATTCATCACCATTTCTGGAATAGGCTGCATGGGTATCTGCTCAAAACTCTTTGCTAATATATCCCACATCATGAAAAAGAAGACTGCAAGTGATAAAGGCATCACAAAGTTCACTTTTTTCTTCTGTGCTGCAAGTTCTGCGAGTTTCTCCTCTTTACTCTGATTTAAGCCAAGATGCTCACTGTGATCCATACCACCTTTCATGACGGTTCCATCTGGCATGACATGCGAACCACCGTGCATACTGTGATCTTCTGAATTAAGCTTTAACTCATACCCGAGTGGTTTGATTTTTTCACTTAACTGAGGGAGTGTCGTTTTCACCTTGTCGTACTTGATATTCGCTTTTTCTGTCGCAAAATTCACCTCACAAGCTTCAACGCCTTCAGCATTTCCGATGGCATCCTGAATGATGAACGCGCAACTCGCGCAGTGCATCCCTTTAATTGGAATTATTATTTGTTCCATATTGTTTGATTAATTAAATGTTAATGTGACTGTATACATTCCCATGCTGCAGGTTCCAAAGACCTTACTGCCTTTTTCTGGAATTCCTAAGTCAATATCAGTTTCGCCGGTTGCTGGTAGACTTTTTTGAATTCCCATTTTAGGTATTGCAAACGCGCGTTCACAACCGTATGAATTACTTGTTTTCATTCTCAAAATAGTTTGTACACCTGCTTTAGCTGAAACGGTACGAGGAGAATACGCACCACGCGCCTGAATAGTGATAATTTGTTTTCCGTTTTCCTCAGTAACAACATTCTGAGCTTGCGATCCATTGTCAATACTCGGACTTGCTGACCGAAGCGAAATCACTTTATATAAAAGGAAGGAAACTGAAACAATCGCAAGGATAATAACGACAAGCACCGGAGTAGCTATTACCACCGTAACTTCTGTTGGCTGTTGTTGTTCCATTACTTACTATCTATCACTTTAACTCATTTCCTCCCTAAGCCCAACCCCCACCTAGGGTGATGGTATATACTATTCTGTGCAATTAAAATTGTCAAGATTTTAATATCGGACTATAATTTCGGATGACTGAACCAGAAAAAGCCGCACGAATACTAAGAGAAACACGGTATTTATCACTTGCGACCGTGAATCCAGACGGAACCCCCTGGATTTCAACGATATTCACTTGTTATGACAAAAATCTTCGATTCATATGGCAATCCAAAAAAGATGCTCGCCATACTCAGAACTTACTTGCCAATCCGCATGTCGCGATCAATCTATATTGGGTAGGTCCTGGAGAAGATAACGTTGATGGGCTATATATTGAAGCACGAGCTAAGGAGATTAAGGGCATTAAGTCAGTCTTGGCTTCACTAAAAGTGTTTGCAACTACGCTACTCCGAAGCAAGTTTTTATCCAAAAAAGGCTTTAAATTGTTTTTGGCACATCCCGAGGATTTCTTGCTTGACGCTCCATTCCGATTGTATGAAGCCGTACCAACCAAAATTCACAAATTCGTTCCGCTTGAAAACTGGAAAGATAAGTATGTGGATGGACGAATTGTACTGAATACTAAGGAAATAACTCCGTTTCTCAAGTAATTAGAGTTGCAAAAAATTATTGCTGCGATATAATTACGTACGCTGTTCCTCGATAGCTCAGCGGTAGAGCAAGCGCCTGTTAAGCGCTGGGTCCAAGGTTCGAATCCTTGTCGAGGAGAATGCGCATAAAATCCAATACGAAGTCAGCATCATAATAACTGTCTCAGCTAAATTCTAATTTTCATACTGGCTTAGTCCTCTTATACCAAATATACTAACGGTCATTTTCACAGATTCGTAAAATGGCTCTTTTAATTTTTTCTGGAATTGGTAACGAGTTATTGTTTCTCCAAAACAGTTTATCAATAACAACTTTAGTAGCTTCAATTTCAACTAACTGCATGTACATCGGATGCAATTTCATGACTTGCTGATATCCAGCGAGAATGTTCGAGAACATATTGAAATTCATGCAATAAATGTATCCTAAGTCACCGTACTTTGTGCTTCCCCGGTTGTTTCCAAAATCAATAAGCCCAGAATATTTTTGCTCAAAAGCATAAATATGAGCTTCAGACATATCACCATGAATTAATACTGGTTTTTCCTGGTCAATTAACGACAAATCGATGCTATCAATATGTTTTTTTAATTTCACTAATAAATCACCAAGCTCGGGATTAGGGCGCAATGCAACAGGTACTTTCTCTGTAATAACTGCGTTAAAATATTTTGAATAACGAGTCAAATCGGAAGAAAGCATTTCTCCATTTTTCGTCAGGAAACCAAAACCTCCAACTTCAATACTATTCAACTTGGCTAGGTCTTTGCCAGCACTTTTCAGCACTTCGTCATGAATTTCTTTATCTTTTATACTCTCAACAGGCACTCCTTTAATTTCACTAGTGATAATACAGGAAAGGCCTTCAAAGTTAAGACAATTCAGTTCAGAATATATCACTTCAGGAGCAAGTATTTGATTATGTTTCAGCAATTCATAAACAAATATTTCAGAAGACACTGTATCAACTCCCCATGGGGATATTCGTAAATATAGTGTTGGTTTACTTGCTTCAAAAAGCCTAAACACATCTGTTGCGACACCCGTTTCTACCTTTTCAACAGAATAATCCCTAAATTGTGGTTTTGTGGCTAACCAATCCCTTGCTGTATCTGTTTGAATGTTTTTCTTCACACAGTATTGTAACAAACATCACGAACATTGAGTAGAAACTCCCTCACCCATTCCCTCGTTCGAATAGCGACCTTGTCGAGGAGAAGTATTCATTCCACCGGCACAATCTACGTCAAGCGTTTGTTTGAATATACACTCTTTTATCAATGAGAATTTCACCAGTTTTGGTCTTGTCATTTACTAGAGACAGAATCAAATCTGCAACTTCTTCTGGTGTTCCAAGCTTACCTGCTTTTCTAACTTCAGCTTGTTCTGACTCGTTGAATGCATTCTTGAAACGGTCCGTGTCAGTTACAGTTGGAATTACAGCGTTTACTCTCACCGCCGTAGCTTTAAGTTCTTTTGCGAGAGCAACAGTAAAGTTATTTGTTCCTGCATTTGAAACGCAATAACTTACAAACTCTGAAAATACAAATTCATTAAGTCCTCCACGTGAAGACAGATTAACAATTACACCGTCTTCAGATTTCTTTAGGTACGGCAACGCATATTTCGAAAGTAAATACTTTGCAGTCAGATTTACAGCGATGACTTTATTCCAATCTTCGGTTTTAGATTCTTCCACTGTACTACAAATAGCGATACCTGCATTGTTGACGACAATATCAATTCGACCGTGTTTTTCAATAACAGTATTCACGAGGTCTTTAATTTCTGATTCCTTAGATACATCAACTTTTACCATTGATATTGAATCAGGGAACTGCTTTTCAAGTTCATTCGCTTTATCTTCCCTCTTTTCGTACACACCAACCACAAAATCTCCTTGTTTAACAAATTTGATTGCGGTTGCCCGACCTATTCCTCGCGAAGCTCCAGTTATGATTACAATTCTTTTCATATGCATTTTGTATTACAGCTTATTCATAGATTGTACTATGGATTCCATTTTCTGTTAAAATCTACGATGGTAATTAATTCAAAGTGTAAGGTCAAAGAAGCACTTGATACAGAGTGGCAGAATTTTACACACGAACACTATGGAACCACAGCTGTTTGGGAGGAAAACACTTTCCGCTTTAAAGCCACTGAAAATGGCAAGATAATAGGAACAATAGATGGCAAACTCGAACCAGGGATTCTATACATTGCAGCCTTAATGGTAACTAAGGACGCACGTGGGAAAGGAATTGGTAAATTGTTAATTGAAAAAGCTGAAGAATTTGGGAAGAGACACGGTGCACATCGAACTTGGCTTAGCACCGGTAAGGATTGGAGCAGCAGAGCATTCTACGAAAAGACTGGATTCAAGAAGATTGCAGACTTAAATGATTTTTACTTTCATAAGGATTTTGTAGTTTATTCAAGATTGATATCGTAGATTGGTTGCTTATATAGGTCGATTATCCTTCTTATTACCTCAATAGTAATATCTTCAAGTTTTATCAATCGGTTCCTAAACGTGTCAACGAGGGGGAGAAGTATTATTTAGGAATTTCCCGTAACTTTTGGACAAAATACTTTGTAAGTTGCTTCCGTGTCTGTTCTTCTTCTGCTTCTTCTAATAAATATTCCCTAAGAACAGGCGTAATATCTCTTACTACAGTCCATAGAGCAACCATCTCCGGTCTCCTATTTTCATTAAAAAATTGAATTTTATCTGTTGGCGTTTTTTTGTTATACCTTACAATGTCACAAATTGCATATACAATAGCCTCTTCAATAAGACTTGTATACAAATCAGGATACCCAAAGTTATCAGCTCGAGCATCTCTTCTCTGTGAGATTTCTTTATTGTTGGTTTCGTAATAACTGTGAGGTGAAACTCTCTTATGAAGGAACTCGTGGAGTATGACATCATCTAGGATTCGACCATCTTTAATCTCGCTATCCTTTAACTCAATGCAAATCCCCTCACCATTTGCACCACCCATTGTCCACTTTTCATCAGGAGAATAGGTCAAATAACACGGTAAAGGCTTTTCGTATACTTTCGATGCAAAGAGTTTTGTAAGGCGATGAATATATGTTTCGTACTTTTCAGCGAATGCAGTCGAGACACTCTCATAGCCGTTAGCTTTGATTAATTGGGTTTTACTCTCAAGATAGCTACTTATGGTCATCTGAGCTAAACTTTTCTTGTTTTCAAAGTGTTTAATTATCGGCAATAGCTCATTAAATTTCGCATTGTCAGGATAACCTTTATGAGCCCAATCAAAGAGTTCTGTTTCATTTTTCCACCCCAGGGGTTTTCTTATTTCAACAAAGGCTTTGAGCAATTGTTCATCTTTGCCTGTAATTCCGTATTCTCTCTCAACATACTCACGAACATGTTTTTCGACGTGATAATCCCAACAACTCAAAGTATCAACAAAATGAGTTAAGATTACATTGTAGTCAACAATGACTTCTAGTTCTAACATTATCGTATTTTACTGGATTATCCTTGTAATGAAAATGTTCCAACAGTTTTCAGTTGCCTGGCATAGTGTAGGATTGCATCAAAAACACCAGTCAAGTCTATCCTTTGGTTCCGAAACGTGTCAACGAGGGGGAGCCATATACATTTTCCACCAAAGACACTCATTTACCACCTATTCGTAATTTGGTATTACCTAATGTTGCAATTCGTCAACCATTGTCTGAAATGTTGCGACATGTTCATTAATTTTTTTTACTTGATTTGCAGTAAGATAACCATTTTCCATTGCATAGTTGATAATTTCTTCTATAGTTACGAGACTTCGGATTTCGCATTGTGCTATTTCTTCAATTTGAGTACGGTACCCATAATCGAGAACATAGACCGCCGAAACTCTTTTAGGATCACTACTTCTCATACATCCTAACGCATGAACTAACGATTTGCCTGTAGCAAGAACGTCATCTACAAAAACTGCATGCCGACATTCACTCTCAATAAATCCAACTATCTCTTTATCTTTACCATATTCTTTCGGTGTTCGCCTGACATAGGCGAGTTGCAAATCAAGAAGGTCTGCAACTGCTGCAGCAATATAATTTGCTCCACTCTCTTGTCCAACTATGAGGCTGGGTTTTTGCCCTTCCCCTATAATCATTTTTGATACCTCTTGCGCAACTATTCGTCTCTCTTTAGGATATTTCAGTAAAATCTTCATATTTATGTATATCGGTGAGTAATACTCTCTCTGAGTCTCGATGTCAGACTTTTCGCTAAAAGTAAGCAAGCCGGGAATTGAAAATAAGGTTTTTACCACGTTTAACATGAGCAATTATAATATACATCGTCATTATTGGTGAGTCCTCTATGCTAGAATTATCAATGAGTAGACTTATTACCTGTATCTGGTTTGCCAACAATAATGGTGCTGAAGCAACTAAGTATTATGTAGAGACATTTAATGCTGCCCCCGGACAGCACGAGGCTAAGTTCGGAGACGTGACAAAATCACCAAAAGCATCTGAAGAAGTTTCTGGAATTCCAGCTGGTTCAGATATGACCAATGAATGCGAAATTGATGGTACAAGCTTTATGTTCCTTAACGGCGGACCGATGGAACAGTTCAAGCTAAACGGTGGAACCTCTTTTATAGTTGAATGTGAGACTCAGGAAGAAATTGATTACTTTTGGGAAAAACTTTCAGCAGTTCCTGAAGCTGAACAATGCGGCTGGTGCACAGACAAGTTTGGAATCACCTGGCAAATAGTCCCCAGAATTCTCGACGAAATGATGCGGGACCCGAAAAAAGCAGAAGCGGTTACTGCAGCTTTTATGCCTATGAAAAAGTTGGATCTCGAAGCTATAAGAAAGGCGGGAGAGAATTAATACTTCACCTTTATAGATAAAGAGCACTGTACTCTGTGTTGAAAACCGACCAATTTTGCGTTACAATCCGCGATGGATTTTAACGAGAACTACGTATTTGAGCACAAAGAAACACACATCAACGAAATCATTCAGGATATTCATCGTGAACGCTCACCTTTTAAGAATCTGTACCGCGAGGCCATCGCGATTGCACAAAGGAACCGTGGCAAAAAGCTCTTTGGAGATGCGCAAATATACTTTGATGCCATTACTTATATGGCAATGACTGCAGCATCTTTCAATGGTTACGTAGAACGCGACACAGCCCGTGCAGCACAAATACTAAGAAATATGTTTACAATGCAAACAACTGTGGAAGGACTTTCAGAGAACTTTTTGTACCCTAATAGAATTGAAGATGTTGGATTGAGAGCAGACACAAATCTTTCACCTAAAGAAGTTGTAGAAACTATCTATCCCGTACTCAAAACAATGAAAAGACTCGATGACGAGCTCATTTCTCGGTCGAACTAGCAACTCTGTTTTGATAGAGAGTTTTTAGCACTCCGATTTCTGCAATATTTTTCATAAGCTCGCTATTCACCCACGCAGCATGTTCAGCAACTGTTTTTAAACGCCCCCCTAAGAATACCACTTCTCTCTCAGATTCCTCCAAAGTCATAGAATTAAGGCGCGCCTTCCAAGATTCAGCAAAGCGCCTAAGCAACACGACTGAATCCGCAAGTGAGCCACTCCACTGATACTCAGTAAGTGACATATTTTCTTTTTGGTCTAGTGTGGCATTAATAGATCCCCACCACCATTCGATATGCCATAAAAGCCAAGATATTGTTACGTTTGGCAATGGAGTCGGTTCGGGAATGGTTACTTCGCCTCTCCATTTTCCGGTTTTATCTTGCTTAACACTCCAAATATTATTAGTTGGAGTCCAAAAAACTTGCTCAACGGTTAAATCAGATAGGATAATCTCGGCAAGTGACCAGGTGAGGTTGAATTGCGATATGAGTAGTTTGCTTGTTCGACTTGTCATCATTTCTTATTGTGCCATATGAAGAACTATGAGTATACCTAATCGTTAAATAGAACTCCGTTTGTCATACCATAGCAAGACAAGGTATTAGAAGAGCCCGATTTAAGGGCTTTATTATATTACAAATATCGAAGATTTCTGCTATAATACGCAACTATAAGTTAGATAAGTCAATGTGCCGATAGTGTTCTTCCCAAATATTTCAATCGAGTTGTCGCCGACCTATTCGTTTCTTGTGTTACTCTACTTTTATTTGTTTGTTGGTGTAGTTGCAGTCAATATCATAACAAGCGTTCTTACTTTTATCGTTAATCGATGGAAAAAGAGGTAGTCAAAGTACAAAACAAAAAGGCAATAGTGGGTGCACTTTTTAAACGAATATTCCGATTTTTTCGTAATCGCGTGTCTCTCCTCTTACTTGCAATCGTTTCACTTGTCATTACGGCATTTATAGTTTTGAATGCCTTTGAACAGGTCTTTTTTTATGATATTCCCTTTCTTGAGACACTGAGAAAATATAACCATTCTCAAGAAATTACCGAAGTACAGAAAAAGATACCGCAAAACGAAGAATTTCTTCATCAAGCAGTGAGAGACATACCGCGTTATCTAGTCATTCCCTCCATAAACTCGAACATTGAACTAACAGAATCACTCTTAAAAGAGGGGAGTTTCTACGTCAGAGGGAACAAGGCACATGTCATAAAAACAAAGAAGTCAAATACAATGATTATCTATCTTGACGAAAATTGGCGTACTACAACAGATTTAAGCAATCTCAAAAACGATGAACTCCTATTTGTAATGTCCTACGATTTTAACTACCTATACAAAATTGAGGAAGTGTTAGTAAACAGTACTGATTTGCAATTCATCAAAAATATTGACGACCCTCGGCCGCAAGTAATTGTTGTTGGGGAATTAAACAATTCTTATGTCGTGGTTACAGCAACATTACTTAACTCTGTGTACCGATGATTACTGGCGAATGGTTTGACTTTTTCCGACAACTTGCGACGTTCTTCGCGAATGTCATGTTTTTTAAATACTTTCTTTTCTTGTTTCTAGCTCCCTTTTATCCATTACGCGAAGCAATACGAAGACGTAGAACAAGTACTCTCGAATCAACTTATAAGCCTTTGGTCTCGGTAATCGTACCTGCATGGAATGAAGAGGTCGGTGTATTGAAAACAGTCAAAAGTATACTTAACAATACCTATTCTAATGTTGAAATTGTGATCGTAAATGATGGAAGCATTGACCGTACCCACGAGGTCATCGACGAATTTCTTAAAGAAGTAAAAAGTCTTCCAAAACATAATGAGTGGAAAAAGAAGAAAATCCAATATCACGCACAGCCAAACGGTGGTAAGGGAGTCGCCTTAAATAATGGTATAAAAAAATCCAAGGGAGAGATTATCCTTACAATTGACGCAGACTCGGCACTAGAACGACACGCGATAGAAAACCTTGTTGTCTATTTCCGAGACGAAAAAATCTCAGGAGTCGTTGGAAACGTTGTAGTTGCAAATTCTAAGACAGTTATCGGCTTAACGCAAAAGCTTGAGTATCTTTTTGGATTCTATTTTAAACGTGCACACGCAGTACTCGGAGCGGAGTACATCTTTGGTGGTGCATGTGCAGCTTTCCGCAGAACAGTCTTTGACGAGATTGGCTTCTACGATGAAAAGAATAAAACCGAAGACATCGAAATGACGCTGCGCTTTAGATACTTTGGTTATAACTGTACCTACGGCGAGAATGTCATTTGTTACACAGAAGGAGCATCAGATATTACGGGATTGATTAGCCAAAGAAAACGTTGGAGTAAAGGTCGAATGGATACATTCATTAACTACCGACACATGTTTTTCTCTAAAGATAAAAGGCACAACAAGGCACTAACCCACCTGATTTTGCCTTATGCAGTGCTTTCTGAATTACAACTTTTAGTAGAGCCAATCTCAATTGCACTCTTACTCACCTACTCCTTTATTGGATTAGACTTTCTTTCACTTGCAATTGGTGTATTTTCTGTATCAATCCTTTATTTAGTAAATGCATTATTCAACGGCAGAAGAGTTGATTTACGCTTAATTTTCCTCTTTCCTTTTACCTGGCCGCTCTTTTATTTTTTAATTTGGGTTGAATTTGTTGCTCACCTTTCGAGTATCGGAATGGTACTTCGTGGAGAAGAAATCGTTTGGCAGAGTTGGCAACGCAAAGGCATTTAGTTTAATCAATTGATTATGGCAATAGTACAACAAGATATAAAAAGTAAAAGCACACTATTTGCATTTCTATTTCTCTTTGGATTTGTAGTTGCTTTTAGCGCACTTTCTGGAAATTACGTGTATTTGCGAAATAAGACTTCAATGATTGCCGACTCATTTAAAGAAAAGGTAATTTCACTCATCCCGACTGCAAAGCCACCCGAAGAAAACAATATCTCTTTAGAGGTTACCGCCTGCAGTAATAACAAAAAGAACATCACCAATAAGCCAGTAGCCGCCGAATTACAGGCATTACAAGTATTAGAAACATACTGCCAATCGAGTGCATCAACAACACTCATGCTCTTTACCTCAATGCCAAATAGCGACGAAACAGCCAAGAGAATGGCACTGACGATGTCGGATACGCTAAAGGAATTTGCGAAATACAACATTCGACCGCTCGTTATTATTGAACCGGATACAACTTGGGGATTAATTGACTTTAGAGAATTTGGCACTGGTTTTTACAATGAGTGGTTAAACGTGTACTTTAAGCAACTAAAAGGTTACGGCATCACAGATGAACAAATGGGTATCTGGGTTCCTTTCCCTGAGGCAAATCTTCCGCACTGGAACACGAACAATAGCAAACCGGACCAAATAGGAAAGAACATTACAATATACGTAACAATTTTAAAGCAATATTTTCCAACCGCCCACACCTCGGTTTTACTTAACGCTGCCTCTTATCCAAGCGACGATTTCAACTGGGAAAACGGAGCTTACACGAGTTTAATACCATACATAAAATCAATACCTGCAGGACTAGTGGATAGTTTTGGAATTCAAGGATTTCCGTGGCAATCACCTGCAACTTCAGAGCGTGAACTAAAAATTTCTGACCCATACGCATTTCTCGGACCAGACCTTGCTATTGAAGCTGCGAAATATCTCAAGGTCAGTCATATCTGGTTAAATACCGGAACTTACAAAACCAAGTACGCACAGAACCCATCAATGACCGTAACAGTAGAAGCGAAGGACCGAGCGAATATACTTTCTGCAATACTTCAGCAAGCATCGTACATCAAGACAAAAGGCTTTATTGTTTCAGTAAACATCTTTGCTGAGAATAAGGCAAAAACACCAGAGGCAACAGATTGGTCATATTGGGATGTATCTCAAGGAACGACACTGAATGACCACGCTGCAATATTCTTGCAATTTTTGGCAGAAGCAGACAAACAGAATATCCCACTGTGGTATTTTGATAAAATGCCAGCTGAAGAAACCCCGACAGAATAGGGCAAAAGCAACACTTCTCAATCCCCACGTTTCGTGTAACAATACCCCAAATGAAACTGCGCCTGCGTAAACTCTTTAAAGATTTAGGTCCTGGAATAATCACCGGTGCAGCAGACGATGATCCCTCTGGAATTGCAACCTATTCACAAGCTGGTGCAATGTTTGGCCATAAGTTTTTGTGGACATCACTCTATATTCTTCCGCTCGTATATGCAATTCAAGAGATTGCTGCGAGAGTAGGCCTAGTAACAGGAAAAGGCATTGCCCGAAACTTAAAAGAAATATATCCAAAACCGTTGGTCTACCTTCTTATAAGCGGCCTTCTCATTGCAAACACAATAAATCTCGGAGTTGACCTCGGTGCAATTGCAACGGCGTTACAGTTAATACTCCCCGTTAACTTTGATATTTTGCTTGTTTCTATCACAATAATGATTGTAATTCTTGAGTTGTTTACATCGTATAAACAGTACGCGAAAGTGCTTAAGTGGCTTGCCCTTTCGCTACTTGCCTACATTATCACGGGACTTTTCATAAAAGCTGATTGGCAGCAAATACTTCGACAAACACTTATTCCAAACTTTGAAAATAGTTATATTTGGTTCTTTACATTAGTTGGATTGATGGGAACAACTATTTCTCCTTATGTTATGTTTTGGCAAGCCAACGAAGAAGTTGAAGAAGAAATGTCGGCAGGACTACTCAGCAGAAAAGGTGGTTTGCCCAGAATCTCTTGGAAGCTTATCCGTAAAATGCGGATTGACACTCTTGTTGGAATGTTGTTCGCGGCAATAACCTCTTGGTTCATTATGTTTACCGCAGGTTCAACACTGTACCCAAATGGTATTACTGAAATTACATCTGCCGCACAAGCTGCAGAAGCGCTCGAGCCCTTAGTGCAAACTTTCCCTAATGCGGGTTTTCTTGCAAAACTCCTCTTTACTTTTGGTATTGTTGGAACGGGGCTTTTGGCCGTACCAATTTTTGCTGCGTCTAGTTCATATGCGTTAAGCGAGCTGTTCAATTGGAAAGAAGGGTTGAATAATAAAGTAAAGCGAGCAAAACCCTTTTATGCAGTTATCGTTATCTCTACACTCGTTGGTGTGGGCATTAATTATTTAGGCATCAACTCTATTCAGGCGCTTGTATACTCTGCCGTGCTCAATGGAGTTGTTTCTATACCGCTTATTGCAGGCGTACTTTCTATCGGGAGAAACGAGCGACTAATGGGCGAATATCGTACCCCAGCAATCCTGCAAGCACTTGGCATCTTCACTTTTATTTGCATGCTTGCAGGTTCACTTTTTCTGTTGGTTTCTTCACTCAATTAGTGACTTACGAGCAGCCGCTTGTTGCGCCACAGTCTAAGCATTTGTAGCATGCACCATTACGAATCATTACTGCTCCACAATCAGAACACAGTGGAGCATCTTCGTTATTTTGGCGCAAGGCCTGCTGAGCCTGATCTTTTTTGAGTAATTCCAAATCTACCTCGACATTAGCAGGCGGAATTTCTTGCTCAATTGCTTCTGCGGGGGTATTGGTCACTGCTTGAGTAGTAACATCTCCTGTTTCAGCATCGCCGATTGTGGTTGTTTTTGTAATTGTTTCAGTCACAACTTTACTGTGAGAAACGCTTACCTGCTCTTTTACATCTTCGTGCGAATGATGTTTGTAGATTTTCTTAACCTCTGAGGCTTTTAGATCTCCATTTCCCATCGCTCGTTCAACTAACTCAGCAGTATGGTATTTTTTGGCCGTATCCGAATCAAGGAACTTAAGAGCAAGCCATCGTGCAAGATAATCTACCAGGGATTTAGCCATTGGAATATTCTTGTTGTTGGTCATGCCAGAGGGTTCAAAGCGCACATGCGAGTATTTGTTTATTAACACTTGCAACGGAACCCCATACTGAAGGTTTAGTGAGAGTGAGATTGCCCATGCATCCATAATACCGCTTAACGTGCTTCCTTCTTTATTCATGGTTAAGAAGATTTCTCCTGGAGTACCATCTTCAAAGAGACTTGCGGTAATGTATCCTTCGTGCCCACCGATTTCAAACTTATGTGTGATGCTTACTCGTTCAAGAGGCATTTTGCGGCGGGGAAGTTGGGTTGATGATTGCGAAATTACAGCTTCTTGTTGTACCGCTTTCGCAACCTGTACGGGAGTAACCTCGTTAGTGTCCTCTTCATCAAAGGTAAATAGCTTTGCATACACACTCGCCTCATCTGATGATGTGGAGAGAGGTTGAGATAATTTCGAGCCATCTCGATAGAGCGCATTACACTTCAAACCTAATTTCCAACTTGTTTTGTAGATTTCTTCGATTTCTGCGATTGTTGCGTCTTCTGGAAGATTGACCGTTTTACTGATAGAACCAGAAATAAAAGGTTGACCAGCTGCCAACATCTTTACATGGCCCATTGGTGATATAAAGCGTGTACCTTTGCTTCCACATTTGTTTGCGCAGTCAAAGACAGGATAATGTTCAGGTTTAAGGTGTGGAGCTCCTTCAAGTGTCATCGCACCACAGATATACTCGTTTGCTGCTGCAATTTGATCAGGAGTAAAACCAAGTGCAGTGAGTAAATTGAAGTCAGGAGCAGTAGTATCTTGATCCTGAACGAGAGAAGCTACAAAAACGGCACCTAGTACGTATGCGTTAAAGAGAAACGCGACATTGAAGGCCGACACGAGTTGTGATTCGATTGCATCAATCTTTTCGTCAGGAAATCCTAGTTCGCGCAAGGAATCTCGGTTAATATACGGAGATCCCGCGAAAGAGGCAGCACCTAACACATATTTGAGAATATCACGAACTTGAATTTCGTCATAACCTAATGCAATTAAAGCGGGTTCAACTGATTGATTGACTATCTTAAAGTAGCCGCCACCAACTAACTTTTTGAACTTAACCAAAGCGAAATCTGGTTCAAAGCCAGTGGTATCGCAATCCATAACCAAACCGATTGTTCCGGTTGGCGCAATAACAGTTACTTGAGCATTTCTGTAGCCAAACCGCTCGCCAAGCTGTAATGCTTTATCCCAACTTTCGCGTGCGGCATTAAGAAGGTATGGCGAAGTGGTCGAAGGATCAATCCCCATTGGAATAGTTGAAAGTTTTTCATATTCCGAAGGAGCTGCGCTGTACGCTACTCGACGGTGGTTACGAATAACACGCAGCATGTGCTCTTTGTTTGCCTCATAACGCTCGAAGGTACCAACAACTTTAGCCATTTCAGCTGAAGTCGCATAGGCATCACCAGTAAGAATTGCAGTCAAGGCACCAGTTGTGCTACGAGCTTCATCGCTATCATAAGGGAGCCCCATTTGCATCAGTACTGTACCAAGATTGGCATACCCAAGACCGAGTGTTCGATATTGGAAGGTTCGTTCTGCCATTTTTGAAGATGGCGATTGTGACATAAGGACAGAAACTTCAAGAACTATCGTCCAGAGGCGAATAACATGTCGGTAGGTTTGAATATCAAAGACGCGTGCAACTGGGTCGTAAAACTTTTGAAGATTTATTGAGGCAAGATTACAGGCCGTTTCGTCTAGGAACATATACTCGGAGCATGGATTTGACGCATTGATTCTTCCATCTTCGGGGCAGGTATGCCAGTCGTTGATTGTAGTATCAAATTGCAACCCTGGATCTGCCGACTCCCATGCTGCTTCTGCTATTTGTTCCCACAACCGTTTTGCATCAACTGAACGCTTTACTGACCCATCAATTCTACTAATTAAGTCCCATTTTCTGTTTTCTTCGACTGCTTTCATAAAAGCATCAGTAACTCTGACACTATTATTTGAATTCTGCCCATCGACCGTTACGTACGCTTCGGAACGATAATCTGTATCAAAGGTCGAAAAATTAAAATCGGCTGCTTTTACCCCGTTTTCAACAAGCATAAGTACTCTTTTGATGTAGTTCAGAGGAACTGCATTGTCTTTAGCAGCGATAATTTTCTTTTTAAGCTCTGGATTCTTTTCTGGATCTATGCCTTTGCTTTCTGCTGAACTCATTATTCCTTTCAGGTGTTCAAACGCAATTTTACTTCCGGTAACAAGTGCTACAACCTTTCGTTCTTCTCTAACCTTCCATTGTATGAATTTTTCGACATCGGGATGGTCCACATTAAGAATTACCATCTTTGCTGCCCGCCTTGTTGTACCACCTGACTTAACCGATCCAGCTGCTCGATCAAATACGGAGAGAAAACTCATCACACCAGAGGAAGAACCCCCACCAGACAACTGCGCGCCTTCTTCTCGAATATTAGAAAAGTTTGTGCCTGAGCCAGAACCGTATTTGAACACTCTGGCTTCTCGGGTTAACAAATCAAAAATCCCTTGTGGATTAACTAGATCGTCTTGAATCTCTTGAATAAAACAGGCATGTGGCTGAGGATGCGAGTAGGCATCGGTAGATTTTGTTAGTTCGCCTGAAGTCGGATCAACATAATAATGCCCCTGTGCCGGCCCATTGATGCCATAAGCCCAATGCAAACCAGTGTTAAACCATTGTGGTGAATTTGGTGCAGTAATTTGGTTAATAATTGTATACTTCAGTTCATCGTAAAAGGCTGCTGCATCTTCTGATGAATCAAAATATCCATAACGCTCTGCCCACCATGTCCATGTGCCTGCAAGGCGATGTGCCACTTGTTTAATTGACCACTCGCCTGTTGTTTCTTCAGGTTCTTTGAGAGATGTCTCCAAATTGTCGAAGCTGTCATCTTTAGTGAAATCCGTTTTTTCTGCAATTTCTTTTGGAACTCCACGCTTTCGGAGATATTTTTGGGCAAGAATATCTGTAGCTACCTGCGACCAAGTAGCAGGTACTTCTACATCATCTTTCTGAAAAATAGTTTTTCCCGAAACATCGACAATTTTCGATGTCCGTTTTTCGTATACTATCTGTTCAAGAAGATTATTCGATGGTTGAGTATACACGCGAGAGATTTTCAAACCTTTTTCTCCGATATCTGTGGAAATGACCGAGTCTACCGAATGTGCCATGGTGAATAAACAAAGTTAAGTGAAAGAAGATAACTTCCTTAAAATATACGATATAGGGTAAAAAGTTCCACGTCAACGGCAATCGGTCATGCACCATGCTCGTGCTATCTTTTTTGTATTACCGTACCAATGCTACCCAAACATGGGGTTTTATACATGGTGTTTCATACGGCACAGCTTGCGGGCAATAACACTATAGGGTGTAATTCGATATTGCTCATTATCAAATGAAAGGAGGTGAATCTCATGGACTGGTGCATACCAGGGTTTGAAACTCCGTTGGGCGGCCTCGATCCAGTGACAGCGTGGATTGTAGTGATTGTTGGTTTCTTCGCAATCCTCTTTTTCCTCGACTGGTTTTTTAAGTTCAACTGGCTAAAGGCTCTCATCAATGGAATCATCAACCTGCTTCCGAAGAGAGGACCAAGAAGGTGAATTGAGCAAATTTAAGGACGACGCGACTGGGTAGTTTGACTACGAATACTTTCATGCTTCGCAAAACCCCGCCCTACATCGTCCTTAAATACCTTTTCGCGCACAAAGTATTATCCTTGTGCTACACTATCCACATGAAATTACAAAACAAAACTATCCTTATTACAGGTGCTTCTTCAGGTATTGGCAGAGCAATGGCGTTACGTGCGGCAAAAGATGGTGCGACCGTTGTTCTTGCAGCTCGAACCGCAGATAAACTAGAGACTGTAGCTCAAGAAGTAACCGCACTCGGAGGAACACCAATTGTAGTTCCAACCGATGTAACCAAAATTGAAGATATTAGAAACCTCTTCTTGAAAGCAACCGAAGGTGGAAGAAAACTCGACGTTGTGTTTAACAACGCAGGGCTCGGATTTATTGGTAAAGTCTGGGAACTTCCCGCAGAGCAGATTCAAACAATTATTAACGTGAATACCACGGGAATGATTTTAGTTGCAAAATATGCAGCCGAAGTGATGCAACGACAAAAGTACGGTCATCTCGTAATGACCTCCTCGCTTGCAGGTTTAATTACACTGCCGGAATGGTCTGTATATGTTGCAAGTAAATGGGCAATAACAGGGTTTGCAGACTCAATAAGATATGAGTTATCCCCCGAAGGAGTATTAGTTACCACATTGCACCCAGGAATGGTAAGTACTGATTTCTTTGCAAAAGAAAAAGCAAATCAAGACATGTCGAAACTGGATCCAAATGCCTTAACTGCAGACCAAGTCGCAGAAGAAGTTTACAATGCGCTCTTCACAAAACAGCGAAAGATAATTATCCCAGCAATGTCAAAGAATATTGCCTTCTTACAAAAATATCTTCCATCCTTAAAAGATTCACTTTTTACCACTTCACTTGGAAAGGTTGATTACAACAAGACGACACCACAAGAAGACGAACCGGCATTCAGTTACGTCGAAGAGGTAAAATAAACGATATTACTCGCATGAAGACTGCAATTATAACTGGCGCGACTAGTGACATCGGTAAAGCGATTATCGAACAACTGATAAAAAAAGATTATTCGATAATCGCAATAGGGAGAAACGATCAGGCCCTAGCCGATCTCGAAGCTTTGAGTCCACACGTTAAGGCACTCAAATGTGATTTGTCACATAACGAATCGATATTTAGCACCATTGCATACCTCAGAAATAATTGTGAAAGAGTCTCTACACTCATTCATTGTGCGGGAGTATGGCACAACAATCACAAGCCATTAGCAAATATGAAACTTCAAGATTTTACCGAAAATGAAGTTTTAGATACGATTTCCGTAGGACTAACGTCATTCATGTTGTTAGTTCGTGCACTTATTCCAAAAATGATACAAGATGAAAGTTCGATAATCGCCATTAGTGGTACTTTTGAAAACGGTGGAAAAGGGTGGCTCCCATACTTTGTCTCGAAACGCGGCCTCGAAGACTTTATGGTCGGTCTTGCTGACGAACTTAAAGAAGCGAATATCACCGCCAATACAATTTCCCCCTCAGATACAGCAACCAGCGCTTACAAGCGATTCTTTCCCGAATATATCGAAGATTCTGTTCATCCAGCTTCTATTGCAGAGCTTGCAATGGAACTAATGACATCAAAAAAAACAGGTGCTACACTTATTGTCAAAAAAGATAGCCCCCTCACTGAACAATTTCACGGTTAGAATTCATGGATCATCTCGCAATAATGAAACCATCATTGCGATTGATTGCAAAAATTCTTACAGGTGAAAAATACATCGAATCGCGTTGGTACAAGCATCGAAGAGCACCTTGGGGAAAGGTTTGTGTTGGAGATAGAATATTTTTCAAAGATGCCGGTAAGGTAGTAACTGCAACTGCACGCGTTAGCAAGGTAATTCAATTGCAAGTTAACTCTCCAGAAGAGGCGCTAAAGTACGCGAAAACATACCAAAAAGGTATTTGCCTTTCACCAGAAGCAACTTCTTCTAACACACAGTGGTTAATCGGTAAGAAATATATAATCCTACTCTACCTAAATGACGCAAGGCCAATTACTCCGTTTCCTATCAATAAATCAGGTTATGGAAATGCTTGTGCATGGATTACATGTGAGTCAGTCACACAACTCACAGAGAATGCTACTCCGCGACCGCTATCAAAACGTCACGGGTAATTTCATTGAACGCTCTATTTAGCCCCGGATGTGCAGCCACAAATAGCTTGCCAAATCTTTTTACAATTTTTTGTGAGACTTCACTATCATGCTTCATACCAGAGTGGGGCATTACTTGTGCATTAAGCTCCTTCCACTTTTGAACAAAAGCCTGCAAACCTGTTTTTTGAAAGGCAACTGCTAAATAAACGTTTGGCTGCGAGAACAAGTCAGCTAAGAAATCCTCACGATCATCACGAAGATTATAAACTGCAATCATCTTAGTGAACTGCTTTCTTTTATTCTCATCTGAAAATAGGAGAGACGCAAGCAATCTCCCGTAATCAACAACAGTGCCATTCAAATAACTGGTTGCTTCTTCAATCGAGTAAGGAACGCCATTTCTTGCAAAGTTTTTAACAAGATCAAGACCATGCAATTGCGATTGAATTACCGTACCAAGTAGCTGCTTTCGTTGAGGCGAACCCTCAAAACCAAAAGTTCCTTCTAACGATGGAATGACTGACTCGAGAATCTCTCCAACAGAGATGGAGCGCGACGTTTTACCCTGCATGATAGGAATGTCTGTTACTTTCGAAGTAAAGGCCGTTTGTAGGATTTCTTCTTTACCAATTTTCTTACCACTAACATGCGCTGCTGCAACTGCTTCTTCTACTCTTGAGTCTGCAATGCTAAAACTCCAGGAATACAGCGCCATCAGCCCACATCTTAGAATAAATTCATCATTGCTTCCAAAAAAATGCACGCTCTTTGGTAAACCTGATCGAGATTGCTCGCATTGAATTGCAAGTGGTAATTCATTTACTAAACCCGGGTAATTCTTTAAGACACCTTTTGCAATATTTACTGCAGCTCTTTGCGGTTCGGATAACGCACTAGTTAGATACCTGTGATCAACTACCCGTGCAAACTCAGTAGACAAGTGATTCAACTCCGGAATAGAAGTAGGGAAAAATTGCTCATGATTTAAGGATCGGGGGTCAACGGATATTTGTGAAGCTAATCTACTCGAAGGTGACAATAATGCCATTACGAATTATACCAACAATCCGCGGCACAAGCTATTTTCTTTTCGGAATGGTTAGCCCCAAAGGGAGAAAAACGGTAACCAATACACCGGCAATTGCCCACAAGCTCAGATAGATGATCATAAAGATTGGCAACACGGTATCTGGTCTTCCATCCAACCCGATTTTCGGGAGGTTTAATGCCATAAGTACTGCAAGAATTACTGCAAATACTGCAGTAATTGTAGTCGTTTCCCTTCTAAATTCCTGACTCATCTCCTTACCGGTCATCTCTTTAAATCTTGCTGCAACAACGACTGAAACAACAGTTGGCACAAGAAACAGCACCAAAAGAGATTTTGTAATTAACCAAAGAAGCGGCGCGACAATAACGGTTGCAATAACAACAACTGCAGCCATCATCATTGCTGTTGAGTCATTTGATTTTGAATCAGTAGAACGAGATGATTTTGCTGTTTTTTTCTTACTTACAGCAACTTTTTTGGTTGATTTTGGCATACTAGGGCAGTAAATTAATAACTTAAACCTATTTAGGTTTGTTCTCTGTCAATATATCACGTTGAACCCAAGGCGTCCAATAAACTTTACGCTCAAAGGAGAGTTCACCGCTTCGCTTGCTTACTTGACCAGCATCGAATTCGTAACGAATTACTTCACCTGTTGGAATATCAAGATTAACAATTTGCTCGTCAGTAATATTTTCAATGTACTTCACAATTGCCCTGAGACTGTTGCCATGCGCAGAAACAATGACATTTTTACCAGAGGCAATAAACGGCATCACTGTATTCTTAAAATATGGAACTGCTCGTTTAAAAACATCTTCTAAACTCTCGCCTTCTGGGGGTTTTGCTTTGTAACCACGCCTCCAATGCATAACTTGCTCCTCTCCATATTTTGCTTTTACTTCTGCTTTATCGAGACCTTGCAACAACCCATAGTGGCGTTCGTTTAATTTGTGAGATTCGTAAATAGGAATATCTTCTTGTGTAATAAAGTTTGAAGAAAGCGTCAAAGGATCTTTATCTGAAGTATGAACAACAATTCCCGTTTTATTTTGTCGGGAAAGAATTGTAAATAAGGTTTGTTGTGCTCGAATCAGCTCGGAGGTAAAGGCCACATCGAACTGTGTATTCTTGAGTTTGTCACCACATTCTTGTGCTTCTTTAATACCCAACACACTAAGGGTGACATCAACCCACCCCGTGAATCGGTTTGCTGCATTCCAGCGAGATTGCCCATGTCTGACCATTACTAACGAGTTCATGCTGCAGTATAACAACCCCAGGGAGAAATGCCAACCCGCTTTTGATTTAGAATTCCAGTCGCATTGTCATGCTTTCACCCATAGCATTTAGCGAAATCATATGATATTATAAAAAAGGTATACATTTAACTTAAATCATTCGACACGTTATGCAATTTAATACAGCGCTCACTCTCGAAAAGCTCCTCCGCTCTAAAACAAGAACACGAATTTTGTGGCATTTTCTTGAGAATATCCAAGTGCGCTCCGGGCTTAGAGAGCTCAGCAGAATTGTGAAATTGCAGGTACACGCTGTCGGCCGTGAGATATCCTTACTCAAGAAAGCAAATCTACTGATAGAAGAGAAAACACCCTCTAAGAATTTTTACTCACTAAATACCGACCACCCCTTCTTTGGTGAAATTGTTTCACTTTTCCATAAATCCTACGGCGTAGGTGGAATGATTATGAATAATCGAGACGTATTCTCAGGAACAGATTTCTTACTCCTCACTTCCTATTTTCTCTTTCGTCAAGAAAAAGGAAAGTATGATATCGACCTTCTAATCGTCGGCGCTCCCAAAATTGACCAGGTCTCAATCTTTTTACACAACATAGAAACAAGCTTGCAGCGCGAACTTCTCTATACAATTATCACTCCTGGGGATTTTAAAAATCGTAAGCAAAAGCTAGACCCATTCACCTGGAATATTCTTGAAAAGCCTTCAGTCTTGCTTATTGGCAAACAAGAGGACCTACTGAAAGGTGTTACAAGCTAAGGATTAAAGAATAAGCATAGAATCTCCGTACGAAAAGAGCTTTGCTTCGTGTTGTATTGCAAACGTATAAATATCACGCCACGACAACTTTGAATGTTTATACTGCAAAAAGGCATCAACCAAAGTAATTAAAGAACTCTTTGGGAAATGGAAATTTGTTAGCAAACCATCAATGATTTTGAATTGATAAGGTGGGTAAATAAACAGCTGGGTCTCTGAAACAATATCTTTTGCAGTGTCGTCGAACGCTAATAATTTTGGCGCAATACTTTCCAACACGCGTGTTGTTGTTGTTCCCATAGCAACAATTCTTTGCATATTCACTTTTGATTGCTTAATATGCTCGATTGCTTCAGCTCGAACGTAAAAAGGTTCAGCATGTAATACATTCTTTTCAATTTCCTCTTCACGTAGGGGCATAAACGTTCCTCTTCCAACATGCAGCGTAACCTCCTCTATTGCAACCTTTTTATTAGTAAGCTCGCGCTCAAGTTCCTTCGTAAAATTTAGTGACGCCGTTGGAGCAGCTACCGAACCGGTTTTCTGTGCAAAAATCGTTTGATAGCGGTCTTCATCACTTGGATTTGTTTGGCGCTTGATATATGGAGGCAGGGGGACTTTTCCATATTTCTCGAACAACTCAAATAATTGCTCAACCGTTATTACCCCATCAGTTCGATAAAAAAGACCGATAAAGGAATCCCCTTTCTCTTCTAAATCTCGCAAGGCAAAGCCATTACCAAACTCGATATGCGTTAACTGCGACAACTTAATTTTTCTTTTTGCCGACAAAAATTCAAGAACAAATCCATTTCGCTTAGTATCAAAGTTTCGCAGGGCGTATTCCTCAAGTGATTGCGCATGGGGTTCAGATACAAAGACTTCGATTTCTGGAAGTTTTTCACCACTATTGGTAACGGGTATTCCATGCAGCCGCGCGTGGAATACTTTTGTAATATTCCGAACTAACACGTCACCGCTCCCAAGATATTCTGAGAGCCGATTATACCTATCCTCAATGATTTCTCCCGTTTGTGTCAAAACTACAAACAATTTGCTTTCTCCTCGTACGGTTGGGGGGTGCAGGGCTATTGCGCTCTCCGGATATTCATAATCATATTCTGAAACATTCATTGCCTTTATAACTACTCCATTTATTGTACTTTTAATATCGCAACTGGAAGGTTAGAAAGAGCAGGTTGCACCGTAAGCCCGCTTCTGTTTTATGCAGGAATTTATCTAAGCGTTTACACTTGCTCGACGTCTGGGGTTATCTATAGCCAATTTGGCATTTCACCGCATTTCTGCGACTATTTCTGTGACCCTATCCGTAAGATTCCTCCTACCGAACTTTCGTTCGAGACATACTCGAGGCGAGACTTTCCTCCCATTTTCAATGAAAATGAGCTCCTGCTCATGCAACCTACTCACGTGTATTTTATCATTTCTAAGTCACTTTTGGCGAATTACACTGTTTTTATGATCTATACTACACTCCTTGAACCATACCGCTTGTCTACGGTTATTCCATTAGAAGTCACTGTCTTGCGCGGTGCAAGAAGACTCCGGCTCTCCACCGCGCTTAGGAAAAAATATGCCGATTTTACACCAAGACTTTGGCATCTTTTGTCAAAACTTGGGTACCAAAAGTATTTACAAAAGATTTACGTTCAAATTGATGTTGACTATCAATTAACATCACCCTTTTATCAACTCCCCATGCTTATAGCGATACTAGAAGCAGTAGGGCTCGTTGCATTTTCTCAACCTGTTCATGTTATCGGAAAATTCTCCGCTGATTATGGTCTCTATTTTCCTGAAGTTGACAGTTCAGAAACACCATTTCCAAGCCTAACATCGAGCCAAGGAGAGAATGGCGAAAAAATTACTTCTTACCTCAATAAACTCCACACAGCCAGAAATGCTTTTCATCAGTTCACTGGTAGCCATGACATGCTCTTTCCAGGCGTCGTTTTCCATCTAAACCAAATTGATATAGCCAAAACACCGCTTACGATACTTAAAAAGATTCCAAACGAAACGATTGAACAATCAAAGGTTTATATTTCATATCGAAAACATGCGATACAGAATGACCTGTTGTCATTTATACTTTCAAAACCGCGCCCTAAAGAGTGCTTTGTTGAATATAAGCCCTGCTTCTGCGAACAGAAAAAATGCACGTGTACAAGGCAAAATAGATTAATACACGATGAACAACTGTATAAAATCCGTACTTATTGGAATCTTTTTTAACGCTTCGAGAATCGTGGTGCTTTTCGAGCTTTCTTCAATCCAGCTTTCTTTCTTTCGACTGCACGTGGATCTCGAGTCATAAGCCCTTCATTTCTCAATCCGGACTTGAGTTTTGCATCAAATTCGACAAGTGCTCGTGCCAATCCCAAAGAGATAGCATCGGCCCAACCTGTAACACCACCACCAGTAGCACTCACAGACACGCTGAATTTGCCAATCATTCCTGCGACAGCAAATGGTTTTAACACTTTTTCTTGTGCTAACGCGCTTGGGAAAACTTGGTCAAGTGTTTTTCCATTAATGACAAAAGTTTTGGCATCATCTTGTACGATTCTTACGCGAGCAGTTGCCTCTTTTCTTCTGCCGATTCCTTCATAATATTTAACTTTCACGGTTGCCATTGTTTATACGGTAATCTTAGTTGGCTTTTGTGCTGCGTGCGGATGTGTTGCTTCAGCGTAAATATTCAATCTTGAAAGAAAGATATCCTTCATTTTGGTATCTGGAAGCATGCCTTTGATAGCAGTTCGGATAACCTTTGCTGGATTTTCTTTCATTAATAGATTCACTTTTTCTTTTTTCAAACCGCTTGGATAGCCGGTATAGTGCTGAATCTTGAGGTATTGCTCTTTTTGTCCGGTCAATTTTACTGCACCGGCATTAACAATGATCACAAAGTGCCCCATATCAATATTTGGAACATAAGATGGAGTCGTTTTACCCATAAGGTATTTTGCAACTTTGCCTGCAAGTCTACCTAATGATATTCCAGTTGCATCAAATTCATACCAATCACGCTTCACATCTTTTGCGCTAACCCAAGTTGTTTTGTTGCTTGGTGTGACGCTTTTTTCGGTTCGCTTATTGTTCATTGGTCTTCTGTGCTTCGAAATTTATTACTGTTACTTCGTACTGGGGAGCGCTATCGCCCTTTCGTGGCTGTGTTTGAACAACTGACACAGCGAAGTTTTTGCTTAACTGCTTAAGTTTTTCGGCAACACGCTTGCTGTACTTAACTGTAGAAACTTCGGCCTTTAACCATCTTTTCGAATCCAACGAAGTTCCTAGTTTATTGTAAGCTGATACCTTTGAAAGTGAATAAGCTTTTAGTGCCGCTGCACGTGGTTTTGTTGTGGTAACCTTTCCGTACATCATAAGCGAAGTAAACAAGTTCTTAATAAGAGACTTGTCGTGTTGCTTACTGCTTTGGTTAAGGTTAAGCCTTTTTACTCTTTTTCGCATTCTTTGCAAAACCTAAGTTATACTGATCGAGTAACTCTGAAAGCTCTTTTACCTGCTTTGCAGTAAGTTTGAGATCCTTTGAATAGAACGTTTTTGGTTGAGCTGCAACTTCTGCAAGTGTTTCAATTTTTGCTGCTTCCAATTTTGTAATTGTTTTTGCATCAACACCGAGTTCAGAAACTTTCCAGTCTGTCATAGTTACAGCTTCTGTTGAGGTTTCTTCGTTTAGTTCACTTCCAAATACAACAGCTGCCTGGCCAAAGAAAGAACGGAGGATTGCACCTGATTGAGCGATTGCGTCTTCTGGAGATACTGTTCCATCGGTTGTGATTGTCATCATGACTTTGTCTAAGTCTGCCTGAGATCCTTTTCGTGCAGGAAGAACTGTGAATTCGACCAAACGAACAGGGCTGAAGATTGTGTCCACAGGGATTCGTCCAATTTCGTCTCGGAGTGATTCGTCTGCTCTCTTATAACCAACGCCTTTTTCGACGATTGCTTCAAGGTTTAATGAGGTTGAATCATCAGTGATTTCTGCAATAACATAATCTGCGTTGACGATTTCAACTCCTTTTGCAACAACAAGATCTTTTGCTTTAATAACTCCCTTCCCTTTCTTATTAAGTGTCATGACTGATGAGGTTTCTTTGCCTTCCATCTTTACCCGAACATTTTTAAGACGTAGCACAATATCCAACACATTCTGCTTCACTCCTGGGATAGTTGTGTATTCGTGTGTAAGGTTATTAATTCTGACACTGGTAATTGCAGCACCTTCAAGAGATGAAAGCATCACACGTCGCATTGCATTGCCAAGTGTGTTACCGTAACCTTTTGGTAAAGGCGAAATCTCGAAAGAAGCAATTGATCCAACTTCCTTTTCGGAAACTTTGGTAAGTGTGATTCCTGAAAAATCTACCATATTCCTATACATAAAGTTATCTCGAGTACAACTCGACAATTAAGTTTTCTCTGATTGAAGGATCAATCTGCTGCCTTGTTGGCAAGGACGCTACAGTGATCGTATTCTTAGCAACGTTCAACCATGCTGGAACCATTGGCCCCTTATAGTCGACTTTGCCATACTGATACATATCTTCCTTAAGTTCAATAACATCGTTCACTCTAACAACAAACGAAGGAATCGTTACTCGCTTTCCGTTCACATATACGTGTCCGTGAGATACGAATTGTCTTGACGCGTTTTTAGATTTGGCGAGCATTGCCACATAAATTACGTTATCCAAGCGCCTTTCAAGCATTTGTAACATAACGTAACCTTTATCTTGGTTTGAGTTCTTTGCGGTCTTAACGGCAAGCGCATAGAATCTTCTGAATTGCTTCTCTTTCATGCCATACAAGCGCTTAACCTTTTGTTTTTCACGCAACTGTCTTGCATATGAAGAGAGTTTTGAAGGCTGCACACCGTGCTGACCTGGTTTGGTTTGTCGTTTGCCCCAAGCTTCCTTTGCAGAAAAACTTCGTGCACCTTTAACAAAGAGGTTTGTTCCTTCTCTTCTGCTTAATCTTTCTTTTGGTCCAATCATATTCTTAGTAATCAACTAACCTACTTTCGTGGTTTACGCGGTGGACGACATCCATTGTGTGGAGTTCTCGTCATATCCGCAAGTAATGTAACAGACAATCCTGCTGACGCAAGACCTTTTACTGCTGCGTTTCTACCAACGCCTGCACCTTTTACAAATACTTTAACTTCTCGCAATCCATATTTATCAATTGCTTCAGTTGCTGCTGCAAAAGCTGCTTTAGTTGCCGCGTACGGTGTCTTTTTCTTTGAATTCTTAAAACCTACTCGAGCTGGGGTGTACTGAACGAGTGCATTTCCGGATTCGTCGGTAAGAGTCACAACCGTATTGTTAAAGGTTGCCAAGATATGTGCTTCTCCAGCCAAGACCTTGACCTTTGCCTTCTTTGACTTTTTTACGACTGCTGCTTGTGTTTTCTTTGTTTCTGCCATACTAAATCAAGGTAAGAAAATTAAGTCTTTGTAATCTTTGGATTAAGACCACCTACTGCCATGTTTCTACCTCGGCGAGTATGTGCATTGTGTCTCGTTCTCTGACCACGAACAGGCATATTAATAATATGTCTAACTCCGCGGTAGTTTCTAATATCTTTGAGTCTTCGAATGTGTTCACGAACTTCCTGTCGTAAGTAACCCTCAACGACATAGTTTTCTTCAATGAAGTTCTGGATTGCTTTTATTTCTGGATCTTTAAGCTCGTGAGCTCGTTTGTCTGGATCAATCTTGCATACTGTACAGATTTTTTCTGCACGTGCAGGTCCGATTCCAAAAAGATAACGAAGTGAGATCCTCACTTTTTTGTCATCCGGGATTTGTATACCTAATATTCGTGGCATATGATGCTATCAATAAGTTATCCTTGCTTCTGCTTATGCCTGGGGTTGGCGCTGCAATATACATATACAACCTTTTTATGCGGTTTATGCGCGCCCTTTTTAGTGCGGATAACTACGTAGCACTTAGGGCATCGCTTGGTTACGCTTGCTTTAACCTTCATCGATACCTATAAACAATTTTACCTTGGCCTGGATCGTACTCCGAGACCTCTATTTTGACCTTATCATTATCTGTGATAACAATATGGTTCATTCTTATTTTTCCGGAGACGTAACAGATAAACTGTCGCTTCTTGCCGTTATGCTCAACTTCTACCTTATACTTCCCATCTGGGAGTGAAGAGAGAATTTTTCCGTCGAGCGATATCATAAGACGCTTAATTATATCAGAGGTTTTCTGACATAGCAACTAATTTATTCCGGAGAGCATTGTTACAATGCAAGTCGGAGGAATATATTCTGCGCAAAGGAACTTTGCATGCAAATTCTTGCATCCCCTTAAGGGGGCGGAATCTAACTTGACGGCATTCTACCTGTCACAGCACGCTTTGTCAACACAGGAGTCCCCAACTTCAGGACACCTTTCACTTTCTCCCCTTTCTGCCATACGCGACTTCCCACCCATTCCCATTTTGATTTCATTTGCACAAGTCCTTTTTTTCGGAAATCTTTAAGGTAATTACCTATAAATTGCGGTAGCTGCTGAAACGGTTCGGTACTTGATATTCCTTCTTCAAGTTTAATTTCAGCTGAAAAATCATTAAGCGCCGCAACAAGAATCGGCATATCGCCACGGGTGACACTTGATATAGTGCCAATCTTGAAGTAGCCTCCTTCTGTTTCCAATCGAATATCGATTGGATGGATAGGTCTAGACTTCAGTTCTTTCAACTTCCACATAAATAAAGCGCCAAGATTTCCACTCGCCTCAGAAGAAGCGGTTACATAGTGAAGCGCATCCATTATTAGCTCCTGCTCTTCGTTCTTAGCAATTTTCATATACAACGCCTTATGGCGTGGATCATTAAGCTTTTGAGTCAAGAGCATCCCAAGTTCCTGAAATGGATACCGAATACGATTACGACGAGCATTTATCTCCTCTACTATTTGTTGAAGATTGATAGTAAGCATCTTCGCCTTATTGGATATTTCCGATATTATATGCCCCAAGTTCCTCTGCAGGCACTCGCTCGCCACTATCAACAAATCTTGGGGCCAAGGTTCGTCTTCTTTGATCACCCTGTAAACGCAAATACTGAATCCTCGACTGTTCCGAATCGTCATGAAGGTCCAAGTCAACTACTGCGACATATCGGAGTGTTGCCCTAATACGTTCACCTCCAGGAGAAACTAATGTTCCTCCTAATATGAGTTCTGGTGCGGAAACAACAAGTAGTCTATTCGCTCCGACGTGGGTTTTTGCTTGACTGTTGGGATTATCCGGGTTCGCATATGTTTGAAGCGCCTCGCGTTCGTCGACCTGTGGCAACGTTTGCAAAATCATACCGGGAAAAACTTCAGCTGGTTCTTCTCTCATAATGGAGATTATACAGTAATGCCGCTACGGGGAATCGCCTACCTCGTAATATATTCATTGGCGCTACGCGTACTAAGGGATTACGTCCTCAGGCCCTCCCGCTTCGTCGAATGTACATTGTTACATTCTCCTTGGGGTTTCGATTCCTCCATTTTTATGATTTCACAAATTCATTTTAGTTAAGTGTTTGGAATAAATAAAAACAACTAGATGGTTGTTTCGCAAAACAAAAAATTTGTGAAATGCCGCTACGGGGAATCGAACCCCGCCTCCTAGGATGAGAACCTAGTGTCCTAGCCGATAGACGATAGCGGCGAATGTGGAATTATAGCAAATTATTTTGTCAAAAGGTACTAAAGAACACCTAATTCACTTGCAGTTGCAAGCATTTCTTTTACAGATGGATCTTTTAGCGCTTCAAGCACGTTCTTCCACAAAGCAAGGTTTGCGGTCGCCCATCCTAAATAACGTTCTTTGGCAACATCTGTGTAAAAGTAGATTCCTTGCTGCATTAGTGGTTCTTGTTCTCCAACGACCTTGTTACCTAATTTTTCGATGTCATATTTATTCTGCGTAATAAAACGAGAAGCGAATAAAATAGGTGTGGTAGGGAGTGCTTTAAACAAGGTATCCGCATCTGCCAACGCTTTATCTTCCACGGACAACTCTCTTTCTCCTCTATATGCCAAATGTGCATTTTCGAGCATGACTTCGATTTTTTCCGCAAAATCTTTTGGATAGCCTGCGCTTGTCACATATTCAATAACTTGAATCTTTGCCGCTTCTGGTTCAAGTTTATCTGAGAATATATAGTTTAAATCGTGTACCAATGCAGCGACAGCAACTTGCTCAACATTAGCCTCAAGATGAGTCGCGAATTCTATTGCCTTATCCAACACAAATTTGATATGGTGCCATCCATGAAAGAGTAATTTACTCTGATTTTCAGGAAGATGGTACAAATTAAAAATTTCATCGTACAACTTTGAATAGTTCTCGGAAAAGTTCATTGTAATCATATGCAAATTAATCTTTAGTATGATTATACACCCGCCTTGACACACATTATTTCTCTGCTACACTAGGAATTGTAATAAAACATTGATTTATTATTGACTAAATAACCCCAACTAACATTAAACCGTACAGCATGGCTGATATCTTTTTGACCAAAGAAGGATTTACTTCACTTGAGAATGAATTAAAAGATCTTGTAAAAGTTACACTTCCAGCAATTAAAGTTCGAATG
Organism: Patescibacteria group bacterium; assembly: GCA_016860985.1. Lineage (GTDB taxonomy): Bacteria > Patescibacteriota > Dojkabacteria. The sequence continues at coordinate 229,187 of BOKM01000001.1, forward strand.
GCTAATGCCAGAGAAGATGGAGATCTTAGCGAGAATAACGCCTGGATTACCGCAAAAGAAGAAATGGAAATTGCACGTATGCGCGTATCAGAAATCAAGGCAATGCTAAAAACTGCACAACTCGTTGACGACAAAGGCAGCAAAGGAAACACGGTAAAACTCGGAGACGAAGTCACCATCAAAATACAAGGCAAAGCAATGAAGGTGAAACTCGTACCAACAATGGAAGCAGACCCTACTCAGGGGAAAGTATCAGCAGAATCACCTATTGGAAAAGCTGTAATCGGAAAACAGGTTGGAGATACCATTGAAATTATGACTCCAGCAGGAATGCAAAAAGGCGAAATTGCAGACAAGAGTTAAAAGAATAAAACCAGTAATCCAGCACTGATTACAAGTAGACTCCATACTTTTGCAGGCTCAATATTCCAGGAGAAAACCTTTTCGGCATAGGTCGTGGTAGACATCCAATGCAGTACGTAGCCAACAAGCATACTGTATAGCAACAACAAAAGTATAGTCCATACCCCCCATATTGGCAGCGAAATCCACTTTATGGTTAGTAATACTAAATAAACACCGATAGACCACAGAGAATACGGCTGCCCTGCAATTTTCCACGAAATTAAGAAGTACAGCACAGGAATTACTGCCACGATACTCCTCAACCCCCAAAGAGGTATTGTTGATGCAATTCCCCAGTACCAGACAGAGCTTACAAGTGCCGTACCTGCAGCACTAACCGCAAGAACAAAGAGTTCTTGCAATAGATCCTCGATGTAATAATCGAGCCTACGAAGTAGGAAAAGCATGACACCAGCAACAAGAACGAATGCGCCCATCGACAATAATGTGACAGCATGTATCTCTTTTTGCGCAAGCCACTCAACACCGATTCCTATCGTTCCCAACCACAATAACACTTTTGCATAATCTCGTTTTATTCTTGCAACTGGCAAAGAGAATATCGGTACTATCCCAGCCCATACGATAGTTAACCACAATACCGTTGTGATAATGAGCGTTACACTTACTGTCATACTCGAACGAAGCCAAAGTTAAAGGTAATAAGCAAAATTCCGAGAAAAAGTGTAAACGAAAGCAATTCGTACCGATGGAAGAGAATCTGCCTTCTGTATGCTAGTTGTAGTGTGTACAACACCAGTAGCAAAAATGTAAGTCCGAATAATCCAAAAACAGTGTCTCGCAACGTAAACCTAGGAAGAATAAAGCCATTTCCGGTTGTGCCTGCTACAGTACTTATTTCTGTCGAACCTGATAATTCTGATAATTTTGTTGCAAATGCCGTAGAGGTGTTGTCGTTAAAGGTAATGGTAAGCACAACAGGTACGTCACCCTGCGGAAGGCTGGAAAGTGGAATGGATAACTCCCGTGCATTTTTTCCATTTGTATACCTCACCCCGCCAATACTTGCGCTGAACGAAACGTTCTGCCGCTGACACGTGTAGAGTACTGCAATATCAACAACTGTTTTTTTGCTACTAATACAGGTCTCCTTTGTTATACCGTTTGCTTGATCTTTTCTGTTAACGACAGTTACGACTACAGAGTCTGTAAGGTATACATCTGCTGGAGCAATCGCTTTTGCAACGATTGTTTGCTCACCCTGTGCTGAGGCTAGCGGAGAAGATAGTTTGAAAGAACCACCTTGTGACTGTACACTCCCCAACAAGTCCTTATTAACATACAAACTAACGGTAGGATCGTTCATATCGGAGGTTTCACCTCTAATATCGGTAATGCCATCTTCTAAAATATCTCCATCTTTTGGTGAGGTAATTTTGAGTTGTGGCTTATTCCCTGTTGTATTTTCTGCTGTGTACGTTGGGCTTCCAAACATTTGTACTACAAGAAAAATACTTGCGCCTTGCAGATTGCCCTTTACAATTGCTATACCAACATCTTGAAACTGTGAATCAAGAATATTGGCGCGATGAGTTGGGCTTGCCATCCACGCTTCGTGAACCGAATCAGAATCACTAAAGCCCTTTGCGAGATTTTCTCCTGCATATGCGTAGGAATACCCTGATTGGATGATGAATTGCCAGGGACTCTCTTTATTTGGCCCATAATGAGCCCAATATTGTAGCTTCATCATATTTTCTGCCTTTAAAAAGGCAGCGCGTTCTAGCTTTTTGTTGTACTGAAGTGGAGCAACACCTTTTTTTTGCCGATCTTTGTTTGCAAGCTCAACAAGATACGTACTTGAAATTTCAGAAGCAAGAAGATCTGTAAAACCAAAGCGGGCAACAAGTACGACGGAGAATAATAGGAGGATTGTTACGCGAAGGATGATTCGGAGCATAAAGGATTATAGACTAAAGATGTAAGGCTTTAAAGAAGAAATAGTAATACATACTTTAGGGGTAACATATTGAATGTGAAATAGAACCAAGGCAGCATCAAATTAAGGGATAGCAATCCCCGTTCCTGTACCGTCCCAATTATAATTTCGCTCATTTTGCTGTAGGCGTAAATCCCTATAATCACTCTTTAATTTGGTATAACCCAACATAACAATTACTGACAGAACCCCCAGAATTACTATAATTCTGAGGAAAGTCTTTCTCAGTTTCACTTTTGCCTTTAACCCCGCATAGAGCCATCCCATTACAGCAAACAGAAACGCGAATAAGACAAACAGAACGAGCGAGTTTGCCATTCGCATTGGAAGTTCATTTACATCACCCATATCTGATTATTAATGTAAACAGTATCGTTGTCAACCCAATAATAAAAAAGGAGAGCAGGTTTCCCCACTCTCCCTTTATTTGCACGTGAAATATAGTCCCAATACGAACTATTGCTTTACCACCAAGTGGCAAGCTTTCGCGTTTGAGCGAACTATTTCACTGCTTCACGAAGCTGTTTACCAGCTTTGAATCGTGGAACGTTTCGTGCAGGAACATTGACAACCTTGTCGGTCTTTGGAACGACTTGCTTTCGTGCCTTAAGATGTCCGACAGAGAATTTACCGAAGCCAGTGATGGTTACTGCTTCACCCTTTTTGAGTGACATAGTAACAACATCTACAAATCCTTCGACTGCTGCCTTTGCCTGCTTCTTTGACATGCCTGTTTTATCTGCAAGCATGCTGAAGAGTTGTGCTTTAGTCATGATACATTTCCTCCTAAATATGTTTTTTCAGTTATAGTGCAGTTTCGGCACTTTGTCAAGCATATCTATTAGGAATTGCCCGAACTTGCGTGCGCTCGTAACTCACGAACAACCACAACGTTCACAATTCCGGGGAAAGCGCCCGTTTCATCGATTCTTTTTGCAATATTCTGCGCAAGTACTACCGCTGCCTCATCACTGATTTGGCTTGGTTTTACCATTACACGAAGTTCTCTTCCTGCGCGAACCGCGAATACTTCTTCGGCTGCATCTCCTGCGACCTCATATGCTGTTTTTTCAAGGTTTTCGATTCTTTCGACATAATCCTCAACATTTTCCTTTCGTGCACCAGAACGGGCTCCTGAGGCAGAGTCGGCAATCTTCATAATGACCGCCTCAACACTCTTCGCCTCAATATCTTCATGATGCGCTTCAATTGCGTTAACGATAACAGGATCAAGTCCAAACTTTCTTGCAACATCACCACTAATATGATGGTGTGGCTTTTTAACTTTGGTTGTAAGTACTTTTCCAATATCGTGGAGTAAAGCTGCCTTAAGCACAATATTTACATCGGCATGAAGTTCGCGAGCAATATACTCACCTATCTCCATGACTTCAAGTGTATGCTCTACCATGTTCTGGCCTTTACTTCTTCGATATTTCAGTCGGCCGATAATTGGTACCAATTCTGCTGGCACATCAAACCAGTTTGCTTTTTCTGCCATCATCTTTCCAGTTTTCTCAAGTTCTTGAATAACATCTTTCTTTGCTTTTGCGTACTGCTCTTCGATGGTTACAGGATGAATTCGACCGTCTTTAATGAGTCGTTCTAATGCAATACGAGCAATTTCTCTGCGCACTCCATCATACGAAGACAATCCAATTGCGGTTGGTGATTCATCAATAATGACGTCAACACCTGTTACCTTCTCAAAGGCACGGATATTTCTTCCTTCTTTACCGATAATCTTCCCCTTAATTTCTTCACTTCCAATTTCGATTGTAGAGACTGTGATTTCGTCAACATATTCTGTAGCAACGCTCTGCATCGCATCTACAATTAGTTCTTTTGCCTTATCTTCAGCAGTAAGCTTAATCTCTTTTTCTAAATCTGAAATTTTCTTGGCTTTATATGAAACGAGACTCGCTTCAAACTCTTTCATGTACACGGTCTGCGCTTCTTCTTTGCTCATCCCTGCAACTTTCTCAAGTTTGATGAGTAAATTCTTTCGTGTTTCTGCTACTTCTTCTTCCTTTTTTACTAAGGATACTTCTTGATCAGCAATCGATTTTCTTTGCTGCTCAAGTAACTTTTCTTTACTTTCCAGTACCTTTTGCTGTGACTGGAACTGACTTTTAATTCTGTCGTAAAATTGTTTTGCTTGATTTCTAAGCTGTTGGGCTTCTTCATCCGCTTCTTTAAGCTTGTTTTGCAAAAGCTGTTTTGCAATCTCTTTAACCTTGTCTTGCGATTGACCTTTAAAGGCTTCTCTTTCTTTCGCCAAGAGTTGCATAAAGTAAACAGCTGCACCTGCGCCTGCAATTGTGGCAAGCAATAGTATGACGGTTAACAATGTCATATGTAATTAAACAAATTTATCTTGGGATATAAGAGTGTGCAAATTGCGTACGACAACAACATCTTTGAATAATGCTGTATTTTTGTTTGTTCGGTTCAATCTTCAAGCAACGGCGGAATTTCGGTACTTTGCCGCGACAATCGAGGTTGACGCTTACGCTTCTGGATACTACAACAATCTATCAATCCCTAACGTGAATTGTACGTTACTCTATGCTTCCCGTCAACAAAACGCCACCTTGTGAACCTACGTATATCGTATTTTCGTAGATTGCACACACTTCACCGGTAATACTTGTAGTTTGCCATCCATCTTTCGATGTTTTAATCGCGGGATTTTTGTGTCTTATTGCGATTATTTCGACTGCAAGTGTTTGAAATTCTTTAATAACTGGTCCTGCATTTTTTCGACCATAACCAGGAACATCTGGAGCCATATGAAGTCGCTCACCTACCCCGTGTCCTACCATTTCGCGCACTACGCTAAAGGGATTATTGATTTCTACAATTTCTTGAGATGCTGCTGAAAGATCTCCGATTTTATTACCGGTCTTTGCTTGTTTTACTGCAGCAAAATGTGCATTTCGAACTGCGTCAATAAATGGTTGATAACCGTGAACATCCTTACCAACAACGACAGTTCTTGCCATGTCAGTATAAAATCCTTTGTAAATCAACCCCATATCTACAGAAATAATGTCACCCTCGTTCAATTTTCTTGACGATGGAAATCCATGGACAACCATATCGTTTATGCCTATGCAAAGATGATAGGGGTATCCCTCAAAATCCTTAAATGCAGATTGAGCACCGATCCCTTTTATTGCTTTGTCATATATCTCTTCTAACTCCAACCCTGTGACTCCAGCCTGAATATGGTCAAGTACCTTATTCATAATCGAAGTAAGCAACTTCCCACCTTCTTTCATGTACTGAATTTTTTCAGGAAGTCTCTGCATACTGCATTAGAAGAAATTTTTGTTACTTTGATCCATTGATTTCATCGCTTGAACCTGGCGAATCATATCCATAACAACACCAGCCATAATCATCGCACCTGTTCCACTAATTACCTGCTGAGGGAGTCCGAATTGCTGCACAAGGATATTTGGAACCGCAACGATAACCGCAAGGAGTAACGCTCCAAAAAGGGTTGTTGTCCAAAGTGTTTTATTTAGGTATGCCTGAGTTTCTTTTCCTGGGCGGACACCTTCGATGAAGGCTCCCTGTTTGTTAATGTTCTCCGCTACTTCTTCTGGTCTAAACACAATGTACGCCGAGAAGAATGCAAAGAAGATTGTAATAATCATAAGCAGTCCATCGTAGTACAGTTGATTGGACAAAAAGTTTACAACATTCACAGAAATAGATTGAAAGGTTGGATTTGTAACCTGTGTGCTGAGATACTGAAAGAGGATTCTTGGAAGATCAAGAATAGAAATAGCAAAGATAACAGGCATAACCCCTGCTGTGTTAATGCTTAATGGAATATAGTTCGAGTACCCACCAATACCGGTTGGTCTAACCCGTCGTGCGTAAATAAGTTTAATCTTTCTTACTGCAAGAGATATGATAATCGCAAGAATTAAAGATCCCAAAATAAGTCCAAGTAGCATTGCGAACTTTCCCATAGCCTGACTTGTTCCTTCAAGGGTGAACATTGGAAGAATACCCCCAATCTTTGTGCTCCCGATTTTTACACCAACTGTTTCGATGTCTCGGACTAACTGAGTTGGAACATTCACTAAAATGCCTGCCAAAATAATAACGGATGTACCACCCCCCATACCAAACTCTGTAATCAACTCACCCAACCACATTGCGAACACAGAACCAAAGGTAAGAAGAGTAATAATTGAAGCAACCTGTAATTGAGTTGGCGTGTCACCAAGCAACCCTAATCTGTTTAAAATCGTGTAAATTACCACAGACTGAATAATCGCGAGTGGAATAGAGAGAAGTCTTGTATACATGGTAAGCATTTTTCTTTCAACTGGCCCACCCTGATACAACTCTTTAATCTGAGGAATTGCAACACTTAAAATCTGAAAAATATAGGAAGCATTGATGTAAGGTCCTAAGCCAATAGTAAGAATACCGATACTCTGTAACATTCCACCAGACAATAAACCGATGACTTGAACAAAATTATTACCCGTCAAAAGGTCTTTCAAAGCATTCTGAGGAATACCTGGAATCGGGATTGCTGCCACGAATCTGAAAATCGCTACTATGATAAGGGTAAAACCTATCTTACGTAATATTCCTTTATTCCAGAGCTTCATTTCTAGGCACCAATTAAATAAAATTCTCCTGACGCGTTATCTCGATAAAAACAACGCAGATACGTTTTACTTTTACACTGTAGTGAGAAAACGCATGCTTAGTCTATCACGACTCCACCTGCTGCTTCAATTGCTGCTTTTGCACCCGCGGTCATTGCAACCTTTTTGATGGTCAGTTTGTGAGCAACTTTGTCCTTACCAATAATTTTTGCAAAATCTTTTGGTTTAGCAATAATTCCTTTTGATACCAAGAATGCTGCGTCAACAACTTGACCCTCTTCTGTGTGTGCATTAAGCCATTGAATTCGAACGACTGCAGCTCTTGCATTCAAAGATTTGAATCCCTGTTGTGTTGGTAATTTTCGGAACAATGGAATCTGTCCACCAACATCAGTATTCTTGATTTTGTGTGCACCACGTGATCCCTGACCTTTTTGACCGTATCCAACAGTATGTCCACCGACACCTGAACCAATTCCTCGGCCTCGGCGCTTCTGTTTATTAAGCACTAACTTTTTGAGGTTTACTTCCACGTTTTACTGTTTTCAACTTAGACAAAGCGAGAATCGTACAATAGGCATTGGTGAGTGAGTTTGATGCACCAAGTCTTTTTGCTACTACATTTTCTACACCTGCGATTTCGAGTACTTTTCGGATTGCACCACCAGCTACTACTCCAGTACCAACAGGTGCTGGTTTGATAAGTACGCTAGATGCTTTATAACGAGCTTCTACTCTGTGAGTAAGGGTCTTTTTCTCTTGGTCCAATTGCAAAGTAAAGAGCTTTGAGCTTGCTTTTTTCATTGCCTTTTGCATTGCTTCTTGTGGATCAGATCCTTTACCCATTGCAATACCGACCTTCCCTTTCTTATCTCCTGCTATAAGAACAACGCTAAAGCGCAATCTTTTTGCACCTGCAGTTGCCTTTGCAACACGTCTCAAAGCAATCAATTCGGAGAAGAGCTTTTCTTCTTGGTTATGACCATTGCGGTTGTTATTGTTACGGTTGTTGTTTCCGTGTTGTGGTCTTCGGTTGTTGTTTCGGTTATCCGGTCGGTTATTATTCTCCATGAACATCACGTTATAATGTTAATCCTGATTTTCTCATACCTTCGGCAAAAGATTTTACTTTGCCATGGTAAATATATCCTGATCTATCGTAGGTTACTGCGGTAACTCCTGCGTCTTTGATCATCTTTCCAAAGGCTTCACCCATTTTTTCTAGGCGTGCCATTGGCTTTTCTTTTTCTAATTTTGAAGTCTTAACAAATGACTTTTCGTGAATTGCTGTAATTACTTTGCCATCGTTATGCGCATCAACTAGTTGTGCAAAGAAGTATCTATTTGACTTGTCGATAGAAACTCGAGGAAGCTTAGATACCATCTTCATTTTGAAGCGGGTTCGATTTCTTTTTTTGTTTAGTTCCATACTTTCTTACTCAAACTTATGCTGCTGCTGTCTTAACTTCTTTCTTTCGTACTACTTCACCAACGTATCGAATACCTTTTCCTTTGTAGACTTCTGGTGGTTTGAGCGCTCTCACTTGAGAGGCAAACATTCCTACCTTTTGTTTATCGATTGCCCACATTTTGATACTCGTTTGTGAAGGGACTTCTACTTTAATATCTGCTGGAATTGGGTACTTAACCAAGTGCTTATATCCAATAGCAAGTGATAGATTTGTTCCTTCTAAGGTAACACGATATCCAACACCTACTAATTCGAGTTCTACATTGAAGCCATCGGTTACACCTTTAATCATGTTTGCAATAAGTGCGCGGGTTGTACCGTGAAGCATTTTAACGTTTCTTGAGTCGTTTGCTCGTGCTACTGTAATTGTATCTCCATCAATCATTACAGTAATTTTTGCAGGTGTTTTTGCGGAGAGTTCTCCGTTCTTTCCCTTAACGACCACTGCATCACCTACTTGAGTTACTGTTACTCCTGCTGGAATTTTAATTGCTTTTAATCCTACTCGTGACATATTTACCACACCTCACAGATAAGTTCACCACCAACGTTGAGTTTTCTTGCTTCAACGGTTGTCATTACACCTTGGGGTGTAGAGACTATTTGAATTCCAGTACCTGATCGAACAGGTTGCATTTCTTCTGCTTTAATATACCAACGTCTTCCTGGTCTTGAAAAAAGTCGAACGTCTTGTAATGCTGAAAGTCCGTTCTCTGCATATTTCATCTTGACTTCAATGTTGTGACCTACGATATCATAGCCAACAATAAAGCCGCGCTTTGCAAGGACCTCTAACACTGCAATTGCATACTTAAACTTTGGAACCTCTACGACCTTCTTGCTGATCATTGCAGCATTCTTGAGTCTTATTAATACATCGCCAATACTATAGTTCGTCATCTTTTACCAGCTCGATTTAGTTACACCGGGAAGTAATCCTTGATGTGCAAGTTCGCGTAAACAAACTCGGCAAATGCCAAAGTCTCTAATATACGCAGAGCGTCTTCCACATCGCTGACACTGATTGTAAATCCGTGTCTTAAATGGAGCTCTTGCAACCAATCTCTTATGTTTTGCTTCGCGAATCCGTTTCGACATCTTTTATTATGCTTTAAAAATAAAACCTAATCTCTTCATTAAATCGCTTGTTAACTCTTTCGTTCCGTTTGAGAACGTCATAGTAATTGCGAATCCTTTTGACTTTACAACTTTCGTTGCATCAATTTCTGGAAAGACAACGAGTTCAGTCACCCCCAACGTGTAGGTTCCTTTTGCATCGAATGCAGTTGCGGAAATCCCACGGAAGTCTTTAACTCTCGGTAAGACGATGTTAATGAGCTTATCAATAAAGTGCCACATTTTATCACGTCGAAGTGTTACTTTCAAGCCGATTACTGCACCTTTTTGTAAGCTGAAGTCTGCAATGCTCTTTTTTGCACGAGTTTGTACTGGCTTTTGACCGGCAATCGCTTCCAAATCTTTCAGATAGGTATCAATAACACCTTTATCTTTCAATGCTTCACCTAACCCCATGTTGAGTACAACCTTTTGAGGAATTGGTGCTGCCATTACATTTGTAATTCCATGATCGGCCATGAACTTTGGCAAAATCTCTTTTTCAAATCTCTCTTTAAGCGGCTTCATCTTTCTTTGCCTTTGACTTAACTACTTTTTTCTTTACAACCTTTTTTGGTTTCTCTTCTGTTGTGTCTTCAGTTGCTTTGGCCTCTGACTCGATTGCTACAGCAACGATTACTTCTTGTGATTTTTTAGCAATTCGTAACTTCTTTCCATCTTTTATTTGGAATGATACTTTTGTTGGCTTTCCTGTTTTTGGATCAATGATTTGCACATTTGAAATTTGGAATGGTCGCTCAATTTCAACAACTGTACCATCTTGATTCTTGCCTAACGCATTCTTCTTTACGAATTTCTTCATTTTGTTGACACCTTCTACAATCACTCGGTTACCTGATACTGAAAGAACTTTGCCTTTCTTTCCTTTTTCGTCACCTGCAATGACAATAACTGTGTCTCCTGATTTTATCTTTCTCATAATGTTTCTGGAGCCAAGTAAGTTATCTTGTCGAATCCATGAGCTTTTAATTCACGAGCAACTGGTCCAAAAATACGTGAACCTTTTGGCTCATTGGTTGTACCATCTAGAAGGACAACTGCATTGTCATCGAAACGGATATAGGTTCCATCTTCTCGTCGGTGTTCTTTTTTCACTCGAACAACAACAGCTCGGTGTAATTCACCTTTCTTAACCGAACCACCTGGCCTTGCAGCTTTTACCGTTACTTTCACCACATCACTCAAACGAATAATCTTTTTCTTTGTACCACCGTATGTACCGATGATAGTAACTGCGGTTGCGCCTGTGTTGTCAGCAACGTTACAGCTTGTTAAAAATTTAATCATACTATTTCTCGCTCACCTTAGAATCATTTACAAACACATAATGCTTGAGTTTCGAAATTCTCTTTGTTGCTGGAACAATTGAGACTTTCTCACCAATTGCATGTTCATTTTCGCTGTGCACTAAGAAGGATCTTCTGTAGGTCACAATCTTTCGGTACGTAGGGTGAACTTTTCGATAAGAAATGGTGACTCTGTACGTCTTTTTCCCACTTACTTTTGTAATTTCACCGGTCAATGCACTACGAGCCATGTTGCATTGCATTTAACTTAGTCAACATTGATGCGAGCTCTCTTTTTGTTTTTTGGAGGCTACTCGTATCTTTCAAGGTTCCTTTAATCAATTCTAGTTCTTTCTCAGAAACAGCTTTTCTAAGTTCCTGAACTTTTTTTACTAATTCTGCTTTTTCCATATTACTGTTTCTTAACTACCTTAACTTTTACCGAAAGTTTGTGTGCAGCTCTTCTAAAGGCTTCTACTGCATCTTTCTCTTCTACACCACCAAGCTCGAAGATGATTCGACCTTTTTTGACAACTGCTGCATATCGATCAATATCACCTTTACCGCTACCCATACGTGTTTCTGCAGGGTGCTTTGTAATTGGTCGGTCAGGAAAGACCTTCATCCAAAGCTTTCCTTTTCTCTTTACGTACCCAACAATAGCGCGTCTGGCAGCATCAAGCTGATTCGCTTCTACGAGTGAGTTTTCTAAAGACATGATTCCAAAAGAGCCGAACGACAAGGAATCAACCACAGGCTTTTTATTGTCTGGAGTTGCGGTGTGTGGCTTTCTGAATTTTAGTTTTTTTGGCTGTTGCAACATACGCTATTTGTTTAATCTTACTAATAGATCTCTCCTTTGTAGATCCAAACTTTAACACTCAAAATACCTGCATTCATGCTCTTTGCTCGCACGTATGCATAATCAATATCTGCTCTTAATGTTTGCAACGGAACTCTTCCGGTTTGTTTTTTATACATGTTTGCATGTTCTCCACCGGTAAGTCGACCTGCTACCCAAATTTTAATACCTTGTACACCAGATCGCTGTGCTGATTCGATTGCTCTTTTAACGAGAGATTTAACGCTTCTTCTTCGTTCAATACCGTCTGCAATTTGCTGTGCAATAATTCTTGCTGAAAATTGTGGTTGCTGAACACCTTTAATTTGTAAATCTACTGCTTTTGCGGCTACGACTTTTTGCAAATCTTTTTTGGTTTTTTCGATGAGCTTACCTTCTCTACCAATCGCCATACCTGGTCTTCCGACATGAACAACGACTTCGATTGCACTGGGTGAGCGATTAATCTCGATATCTTGGATCTCTGCAGCTTTAAAGGCATCACTGATAAAATCACGAACCTTTAAATCTTCATGAAGATTCTTTGTATAATCCTCTTTCTTTCCACTAAACCAAGTAGAAAGCCAGTTTTTGATAACGCCAACGCGAAAACCGCTTGCGTTGATTTTATTTCCCATAGGATAGCTCTACGTATAAGTTAGCTCGATATTTTCTGACAAAAGTAACACGCCCGCGTGATGCAAAGCGTACTTTTCGAAGTCTCTTCATTCCATCTGTTGACCAAATCTTTGTGACAACAAGCTTAGAAGTATCTAGTTTAAAGTTGTGCTCGGCATTCGCAACAGCAGCAGAGATAACCTTGTGTGCATAGAAGGCTCCTTTTTTAGGAAGAAGTTTCAACTCGTCTAAGGCTCTCATTGCGTTGTGTCCTTTAACCACTTCAATCACTCTTGCGAGTTTTTTTGGTGACATCGGAATATTTATTTGGGTTGCGGTTACAATCATGTTACTCAATATTCATATTACTCTTGAAGGAATCTACCAGAGAATCCATACAACTTTGAAATCTTACCCTTCTTGGCGTGACCTTGGAACTTACGTGTTATTGCAAACTCTCCGAGTCGATGCCCTACCATATCTTCTGAAATCAATACAGTAACAAAATCCTTTCCATTATGAACTGCAAATTTCATACCAACCATGTCGGGGAAAATGGTACAGTCTCGTGCCCAAGTCTTTACAACAACATCAGTTGCTTTTCCAGATTGTCGCAAGGCCATAACCTTCTTCTCGAGGCTTGGTGTGACGTATATTCCTTTTTTTAGTGATCGTGACATAGTTTCAATGTTTTATTTAGTTCTTCGCTTTAAGATAAACTTGTCAGTTCTCTTGTTATTTCTTGTTCGAATACCAATTCTGTGACCGAAGATATCTTTAGCTGGTCCACCGGTACCCGTCTTACCTTCACCACCACCGTGTGGGTGCTGTTGCGCATGCATTGCAACACCTCGAACTGATGGGCGCTTTCCGAGTCTTCTGTTTGTTCCGGCGCTACCGATAACTTCGTGCAAGTGGTCTTCGTTTGAAACGGATCCAACACTTGCCAAACAATCACCATGAAGCAATCGTGTTTCACCTGATGGCATCTTTACTTGAACGTATTTACCAACCTGACCTTGAACTTGGATTGAGTTACCTGCGGATCGACCAAGTTTTGCTCCTCTTCCTGGATACATTTCAACATTATGAACGTTAAATCCTGATGGAATATTCTTTAAGAGCGTTGCATTGCCTGGATCAAGAACGACTTCTTTCTTACTTGAGACAACTGTCATTCCGACTTCTAGTCCTGCAGGAGCAAGAATAAAACGCTTATCTCCGTCTGGATAGACAATTAACGCAATTGCTGCGGTACGATTTGGATCAAATTCCAATGAATGAACCTTTCCGACAATGTCGAATTTGTTTCTATTAAAATCAATAACACGATACAAGCGCTTTTGTCCGCCACCTCTGTGTCGAACGGTGATTCGCCCCTGATTATTTCTACCAGTTACCTTTTTAGCTGGTGCAAATAACTTCTTTGGTGCAGCACTATCTTTGGCAAAAGAAGAGCGATCAATCATCACTCGTTGCCTTCGTGGATTAGTTGTAGCTTTATATCTCTTCAGCGCCATAGCGCAATTCCGTAATTATTTATTTAAAAAGATCTAGTGTCTGTCCTTTTTGTAGTTTGACGTACACTTTTTTATAATCTGGGGTTGTGTATGCTCTTCGTGTGAGAAGATTTCTCTTTTGCTTTCCTTTCCTTACCAGAGAGGTGCACTCTACGACGTCGACATTATACACTTCCTTAAGTGCCTTGATTATATCAGATTTCTCCATATCTTGCATAGTGGCAAAGGTATAAATACCTGCATTTGCAAGTTTGAAAGTTTTTTCTGTTTTTACTGGATAAATCTTAGGCGTCATGTTTTGTAATTCTTTCAACTAAAGCATTAAGTGCACCTTCTGCGAAAACATAGAGTGCTTTCTTACTCATATCTAATGGGCTTACCAGTGAGGAACGACGCAAGGTAACGTTCTTTAAATTTCTAAACATTGCAGCTGTTGTTTCGTCTTTTGTTTGAACGACAACGATAACTGGCATTTTGAACGCATTCATTTTTTGTACGAACTCTGCGGCTTGTTTGGTTTTTCTTGCTTCTGTCGCTTCACTAAATACAACCACTGAACCTTGTGCGATTTCTTGATCTAGGAAATAACGCATTGCCTTTCTTTTAAGAGAGGTTGGAATTGCTAATCGAGTTGTGTTTGCTCGTGGACCAAAAGTAACACCACCACCAACCCAGATTGGTGAGTTTCGTGAACCGTGTCGTGCTCGACCTGTTCCCTTCTGTCTCCAAGGTTTTTTATCTGGATGTGACACCTCGCCTCGTGTTTTTGCTTGAGCGGTGCCTTGATGAGTATTTGCAGTATAGGCTCTCAGTACCTGCGCAATCATTGCATCAGATAGCTTTTCCGAAAATGGAGAGTATGAAAACTCTCCTACCTTTGCTGCTTCTAAATTGTAAACTGGAAGTGTTACTGACATTACCACGACAATTGAATTATGCTGCCGTTTGGCCCTGGGATTGCTCCTTTAAGAACCAAGAACGATTTACCTTCTTCTGAAAATACTTTTACTACTTTTAAGTTTCTTACTTTTACTGTATCCGAACCCATTCGACCTGCCATTCTGGCACCTTTAAAGATTCGACCCGGGGTTGTACCTGCACCAACAGATCCTGCTGCTCTTACACGATCAGACTGACCATGTGTCTCTTTTCCACCTTTGAATCCGTATCTTTTAACAACACCAGCAAATCCTTTACCTTTTGATGTTCCAACAGCGTGGATTGTTGAAGGAAGTTCTGGTGAGAATTGACCGACTGATACACCTTCTTTTGACATATCTGATTCGGTTACAACTTCTGGTGCAAATCCCAAGTCT
Source organism: Patescibacteria group bacterium (assembly GCA_016860985.1). Taxonomy (GTDB): domain Bacteria; phylum Patescibacteriota; class Dojkabacteria. Next base: position 244,381 of record BOKM01000001.1, read on the forward strand.
TTATACTGACCAAGTTGTGCTTTTGTTGGATGCTTTATTTTTCCAAAGCCAACCAATACAGTGTTGTCGGTTACTTTTGCGATAACGTTTTCTGTGATATCAATAACGGTAACTGGGGCAACAAGATAACCATCTTCGATATGAGTCATTCCGATTTTTTTACCAAAGAGTACCATGTTATTTCTGATTCAATTCAACTGAGACACCAGCAGGAACATTTACGCCCTGCAAGGCTTCGATCGTTTTTGGGTTCCAGTTCGAAATAAGAATCAACCTTTTATGAGTTCTCATCTCGAAATGCTCCATTGATGACTTGTAGACATGTGGAGATTTGTTAACTGCCCATACCTTTCTTTCAACAGGAAGCATAACAGGCCCGACGACCTGTGCGCCTGTTTTAAGCACGTTCGCTACGATATTCTTAACAGTAGTGTCAAGAAGTTTAATATCGTAGGCAGCGAGCTTTACTTTAATTTTGTATGCACTGTCATTTGCCATAGTTCTGTTTCCTGTTATGTAAAAGAGCAAAGTGGGGGCACGTGGCCCCCACTAAACTTATTTGATGATTTCGGTGACGACTCCTGCACCTACTGTTGTACCACCTTCTCGAACAGCGAATTTCATTCCCTTTTCGATAACGACTGGAACAATCAATTTAACATTGAGTGCTGCGTTGTCTCCCGGCATAATCATTTCTGTACCAGCTTCGAGTGTTACTTCACCCGTAATATCTGCAGTCTTGATGTAGAACTGTGGTCGGTAACCGCTAACGAATGCGGTGTGTCGTCCACCTTCCTCTTTCTTCAAAACGTAGACACTTGCTTTAAACTCTGTATGCATGGTAACTGAACCTGTTTTTGCCAAAACCATACCTCGTTCAACATCCTTTCTTTCGATTCCTCGAACAAGAACGCCGACATTATCACCTGCCATTACTGAGTCAAGTGACTTTCGGAACATTTCGAGTCCTGTTGCTGTTGTCTTTACTGGTTTGTGACCAAGTCCAAGAAGTTCAACTTCTTCGTTTACCTTCAAAGTACCTCTTTCAACACGGCCTGTTACAACTGTACCACGACCTGTGATGGAGAAGACATCTTCAATACCCATTAAGAATGGCTTGTCCATTTCTCGTTCTGGCAATTCAAAGTATTCGTCAACGGTTGCCATCATTTCACGAGTCTTGGTTACCCACTCTTCGTTTCCTTCTGCTGCATTGAATGCATCGATAATGAATACTGGAGCATCTTTGTCGTAACCATTCTTTGCAAGAAGATCACGGACGTCTTCAGTAATAAGCTGTAAAATCTCTTCATCAACTGCACCAAACTTGTTAATAACGACTGCGAGTTTTGGAACGCCGACTTGTCGAGCAAGAAGTACGTGTTCTCGTGTTTGAGGCATTGCACCATCTGAAGAAGATACAACCAAAAGTGCGCCGTCTAACTGTGCTGCACCGGTGATCATGTTCTTGATATAGTCTTTGTGCCCTGGACAGTCAATCCAAGCATAGTGTCGGTTTGGAGTTTCGAATTCAACGTGTGCAATAGAAATAGTAATACCACGCTGTCGTGACTCTGGTGCCTTATCGATCTTATCTGCAGTTGCCTGCCATTGTGGATCAAATGCACGAAGAACTGCACGTGAAAGTGTTGACTTTCCGTGGTCGACGTGACCAAGAGTGCCGATGTTAAAGTGTGGCTTTGTGCGGTCAAATACTGCCATGTTTCTGTACTTTTTAAATTAATATAATTTTTGTTTCTAAAAAGCTCCTTAATGATATCAAATGTTTTTGCGGAATGCAATACCTTTTCGAGGTTTTTTGCATTTTTAGCAAGTAATTTGATTACTTGAAACTATTCTAGAACTATTTTGCGTTCTGTACCAATTGCGCGACGAGTGAATTCGGTACTCTGTCGTAGTGAGAGAACTCCATATATGAAGATCCTCGACCTGACGTTGAAGCACGAAGTCGTGTCGTGAAATCGAAAGTCTCAGAAAGAGGGATGTCTGCAATAATTACTTGCAATCCTGCTCTCTCGTTTGCACCTTGAATCTGCGCGCGCTTACTGTTTAGTAAGCCGGTTACTTCACCAAGGTACTGGTCGGGGACCATGACTTCGATTTTCATAATTGGTTCAAGCAAATATGGTTGTGCTGCCTTTTGTCCATCCTTAAACGCTTGTGCACCTGCGACTTTAAAGGCTGCTTCCGAAGAGTCAACATCGTGATACGAACCATCATAGACTGCTACTTTGACATCAACTACTGGATATCCTGCAATAACTCCTGCTTGGAGTGCTTCTTCTACACCCTTTCGAACTGCAGGGATATATTCTCGTGGAATTGCACCACCCTTTACCTCGTCTACGAATTCAAATCCTACACCACGCTCTTGTGGTTCAAGTCTCAACCAGCAGTGACCATACTGACCCTTACCACCAGACTGTCGGACAAATTTACCTTCCATTTTCACCGAAGTTCCAATAGATTCGCGGTACGCGACCTTTGGTTCTCCAAGTCTTGTCTGAAGGCCCATGGCACTTGCCATACGTTCGGTCCAAATCTGAAGGTGGAATTGTCCCATACCCATGATAATTGTTTCTGCCGTTTCTGGATCAACTTTTACCTTGATAGTTGGATCTTCTACCTGTACCTTTGCAAGTACATCTGCCATCTTTTCAGAATCTTGTTTGGTGACTGGGAAGATTGAAGCAGAAACGACAGGCTCTGCGAATTGGATGTTTTCGAGAATAGCTGGGTTTGCTTGATCTGACAAAGTATCACCAGTGACACTCTTCTTCATACCTACCAAACCACCAATTTCTCCTGCTCGCAACTCGTCTACTTCTTCTCTATGCGCTGCATGAATCAAGAGTACTCGACCAACGCGTTCCATTTCATTCTTTGTTGAGTTCCATACATAGGTCCCTGGTTTTAATACTCCAGAATACACACGGACGTACGAAAGAGTTCCAACGTGCTCATCTGATACTACTTTGAATACCAAAGCCGCCAATGGCTCTTTTTCGTCTGGCCTGCGTACGACTGTTTCTTTTGTCTTTGGATTGGTACCCTCGACCGGAGGAACATCAAACGGTGAAGGGAGATATTCAACAACTGTATCCAAAAGTTTTCGAGTAATTGGACCACGTGAATCGCCACCAAGTACTGGGAAAATTCCACTAATAACTGTTGCCTTTCGCAATGTCTTCTTAAGCTCAGCTACTGGGATTTCTTTGCCTTCCAAGTAAAGTTCCATCAATTTGTCATCAAATTCCACAATCTTCTCGATAAGAATATTGCGATACTCATGGACCTTAAGTTTCATGTCTTCGGGGATTGGTCCTTCTTCTAATTCGAACTGGTTAATATCTTTATAGAAGTATGCTTTTTCATCGAGTAAGTCAACAAGACCGTGGAGTTGATCTTCTAAGCCGATTGGTAATGCAAGAGCAACTGCGTTTCTAGAAAGTCTCTCTTGAATTGATTTTAAGCTTGCGTAAAAGTCACCACCGATAATATTGAGTTTGTTAACAAAGCAGATACGAGGAACGTTATATTTATCTGCCTGTCTCCATACTGTTTCGGTTTGTGCTTGAACACCGGTTTTACCGTCAAAGATAACACATGCACCGTCAAGAATACGAAGTGATCGTTCAACTTCTGCTGTAAAATCTACGTGCCCCGGGGTATCGATAAGGTTCAATCGATATTTTTCGTTGTCTTTTGTCCAAAAACAGGTTGTTGCGGCAGAAACAATAGTGACTCCTCTTGCTTTTTCTTCTGCAAGATAGTCCATGGTTGCTGCGCCTTCGTGAACTTCTCCGACTTTGTGAGTTTTTCCTGTAAAATACAACATTCGTTCTGAGGTCGTTGTTTTACCTGCGTCAATGTGGGCAATGGTCCCAAAGTTACGGACCAAATGCAGGTCAATCTTTACATTTTCGGCTTTTGCCATACAAATCAGTGTTATCTTAAACAATTATGGAATCGTGGGATTATACTACAATTTTGTGACAACACCAAGAGCCCTTTATTACATATTTTCTATAAACGGTTTAAGAGAGTTCCAGTCCCAATAGTTTATTACTACATCTGCTACTTCAAGCAACGCATTCTTATCTCGAAATGCAATCCGTAAGCCCCGATCACCGTTCTTTACTAATGGAATATCACCAGAACTGTGTCCAATAGTCATAATGTTACATGACGATTTTGCCTTCCGAATATATCGAGCGACCTGACCTTTATCCTTGTCTGTAACCACAAATGGCGTTCCAGTTACTTTGTCATTCGTAAAGGATAAGTAACTCGCGATAATTAATGGTTTGCGCTGAAGTTCCTGTTGCTTCTGAGCAATCGCCTCATATATTCCTGAACTAACCCAGATAAATTGAACCTCGCGTTTACGCGCGCCAGAGGTCAAAAATGCCTCAACTCCATTTCTCCATGCTATTCTTTGACAACATTGCGCAATCACTTTATCGATTGAGTTTCGAGTGATTCCAGTAAAAACCGACGAAAGCAGATATAGAGATTTGCGTGAATTATCATTTTTTGCTGCCTCAATTTCAGGTTTCTTTTCTAATTCTCTCTGACACGCCTCGGTTATTATTCTGGATAAATGACCAGCAACTGCGCACTCATCAAAATCCATCATGACAATATTTGTACAGTTGGCAGGTATCTTTGAGAGAATGTGTTCATTAATATATGTTTTTAATGATTCTTCCATGATGTAATCATAAATCGTATGCTCAACGTAACAAGTGAAGACCTCTTCGGTAAATTGCGTTACAATACTAAATGGAAACAATTCTCCACGATATTCAAAGACGAATTCTTACGGAGCTTATGCATCACGAGACCGAACAACGGTATTCTGATTTACAGCTTCCTGATATTGAAAATGATCTCTACAATTATCATCTTCAAAATCTTGTTAAGCGAAAGTTAATATCCAAAGCAGGATCGCATTACACACTTACTCAAGAAGGGAAACAGTTAATCTCTAAGTTCAATTCCTTGGGAGATGTGCAGCAATTCTTTAAGGTTTCTGTCGCGTTAGCGGTGTTTCGCAACGACTATACCGAAATCCTTGTACAAAAACGACTTAGGAACCCGTTCTATGGTGATATTACAAGTGTTGCAGGAAAAATACTATATGGGGAAAAGATAATTGACGCAGCAAGGCGGAAGTTACTGGAAGAGACAAATCTTGCTGCACAGTTTAGTTTTATTGGTGTTATTCGAAAGATTAAACGAAGCAAGGATAATACTATTCTAGAAGATACGTTTTATCACTATTGTATTGCAACAGACCCAGTTGGCGTATTAATCGAAAAGAATTCGTTTGGGGAAAATTTCTGGTCACCAATGTCAAATTTCATGCAATGGGAGAAAGAAAACAACGATACAGGCGAGTACGACATTGCAATCTGGAATCGTTTTATGAAAAAAGATTTCTCTTCTTTTTACTTTGAACAAGATGTTCAAATCAAACAATACTAATCGATGATATATATCGTTACCCAACGACGACTCCAGTTTCCATACCTAATGTCATCGTAGGCAAGATCTATTCTCTCGCCCTTAATCTTTCCTCCTGTATCCTCTGCCTTTCCAAAGCCGTATCCAGGAATATACATCTGTGTATGCATAGGAATAACTTTGGGATCAACTGCAACAATACCTTTCTTTAGTTTTGCTCCCGTAGCGGTAATATCGTTACAACCATAACAGGTTTTGTCGTACGAAGTTGCAAGCACTTTTAAAGTTTTCCAATAAGAAATTTTTTTCCCTTCAATTTCTGTTGTTTTTAAATCATATTGTGTCCCAACACGTGCATATTCAGTACGAGGTTCATGTTCGATCCATTTTGAAACAATGGTGGTTTTCTTTTTTCCATCACTGTAGGTTACTATTTCTTTGATAATACCTCGCCTCCCAGTTGCGCCACGTTTATCTATTACCTTCTTGCGATGGGGCAAGTCTTTTGTATAGGTAATATCAGTCTGAAAGGGAATTTTTTCCCACTCTAGAATACGCTCTCGACGAACATAAATCGCAACAATATGGCGAACATTATCAATAAAACCGTCAAATATCAGTTCTACTTTGTCGCGCGAAGCACCAGCCTCTTCAAGTATTTCCATACTATCTTCTCGGCAGGTAATGAGTGTTTTTGTTTGGTCAGGAACAGAAATAATAACCGGTCGATACTGAAAACAGTGCGTATAATGCTCTTTTTCCGCATATCTCCACATCGGATCGATACCAGAGAAGGCACTCACAACCGAAAACCGTAAGATAGCCAACACTGCGATGAGAGAAAGAAAGAGGATACGCTTTACCACTTACACTTCAACCTTCAGTTTATCTGGGATATCCGCAATGTACTGAGACGGAACAGTCTCGATCATTAAGCTCCCTAATTGGCGTTTTCTTGAGCTCGAAAGGTACAGGTGCTCCTTTGCCCGAGTTATCGCTACGTAAAACAAACGGCGCTCTTCTTGCATCTGAATAGGATTTTCGAGTGAACGATTGTGGGGGAAAATACCCTCTTCTAGCCCAGCCAAGAACACCGTTCCGAACTCAAGACCTTTCGCTGCATGAATTGACATAAGACTAACCTTTCCTCTTACCGGGCCTTGGACCTCATCTGTCACTTCTTTGGCTTCTTCTACTAGGGCAATATCTTCAAGAAACTTCATAAGCCCATCACGCCCAACATATTTATTCTTTTCAGCAACCGCTGCAAGTTCTTGTACATTAGCATATCGAGAAATAATCTCTTCTTTGGTACTAGCCATCTTTTCTATCCAAGATTTATACCCAACAGTCTCAACAACACTCATTACAAAGCTCGAAATATCAATACCTGGATCGAACGACATTTTAATTGCCTTTCCAAGCTGCTCAAACAATTGCGGATATTTTTTGAATATATCAACCCCTGCCTCTTGGATACCGAGTAAGAACTCATCACTAACCATTACCATGGCAAATTCTGGGTCGTGAGCTACTAGGGAGCCATACCACACGAATTCAGCTAAATGAAGTTTTGCCTTTGTAGCAAGTTCACGAAAATGCTTAATAGCGCCATCGCCAATTTTTCGACTCGGGGTGTTTATAATTCTGAGCAAACTTACCTCGTCTTTTGGATTACTAATAAACTTGATGTATGCAAGAATATCTTTTACTTCCATACGATGATAAAAGCCCACCCCGCCGACTAGTTTGTATGGAACACCAAACTTCACAAAAACTTCTTCAAAACTTCTAGAAAGAGAGTTAACTCGGTATAACACAGCAACTTCATCCAAATTAGATTGATATCGCTGCAGCTCTCGTAGTACTTGCATCGCCTCTGAAAATGGGTCATCAAGCCTTGAAACAACAATTGGATACTCTTTTACTTTGTCGGTCCATAAGGCTTTCGGTATACGATTTGGATTCTTAGAGATTATATGGTTCGCAGCATCAAGAATCACTTTTGTAGAACGATAGTTTTGCTCTAACTTCACAATCGTATGGTCAGGAAAGTCCTTTTGAAAAAAACGTATGTTATCAACTGTTGCCCCGCGCCAGGAATATATAGATTGATCTTCGTCACCAACAACGCACAAATGCCGATGATTTTTCGCTAATGCACGGACGATACGATATTGCTCCATATTTGTATCTTGGTATTCATCTACCAAAATATATTTGAATTGTTCTTGGTATTTTGCAAGGATTTCTGGGTTCTTTTCAAAGAGCTTTACTACTAAAGAAAGAAGGTCATCAAAATCTACCGCATTTTGTGCCTGCAAACGCTTTACATATTCCTTATAGACTTTTGATACTGTTTCATCGAAATCATCACCATAACTATTTTCAAAATATTCTGAAGCAGCAATTCCTTTGTTTTTTGCATCAGAGATTTTTTCATGTATTAAGTTTGGCTTGAAATTCTGGCTTAGTTCAAAATCTTTACAAATCGATTTAACCACAGACAACTGATCATCTTGGTCATAGATGGTAAAGGACCTATCCAGTCCAATATCTTGCGCGTGGCGACGGAGTAAGAAGGCGCCAAACGAATGGAATGTTCCAACAAACGGCTTTCTTCCTTGGTGCTCAGCGGGGAGTAACTGAGCAATTCTCTCTTGCATTTCGTTTGCTGCTTTCTTAGTGAAAGTAACGGCCAATATACTTTCTGGTCTATACTGGAGCTCCGTAATCAGATGGGCAATTTTGACCGTTAGTACTCGAGTTTTACCTGACCCTGCGCCTGCCAAAATGAGTAAAGGTCCTTCACATGCAAGGACTGCGTTTTTTTGTGCGGTATTTAACCCTTCGATTAGTGCCATATTTCGTAACAATAAACCTTATCTATACGTGACCGAACGTGCAATTAATACGTTCCGAAATATATTCCCACATGTTAACGCATCTGCAACTTCGTTGCATCACCGCATACATGGTGCGTGGTTATATATTCGTTCACAACACCTTCCAGATGTACACTTTCTGACTTTACGGTCAGAGTATACACTACCGAATAAATGGCTTGTACACCCATCCTACTCGCCCTTCTTTCGTTTCAATTTTAACCCATGCATCTTGGTATCCCTTAACGATAACATAGGTGCCCACGTCAATCCTTCCAACAATCGAGCCTTTTAAGCTTGGAGTTCCTCTAAGATTAGCAAAGGCTGATCCGTCTTTTGATATTATTCTTCCGAGTTTGTAGTTGTCATTTTCTACAACAAAATTAAGTGCCATTGGCTTTCCTACTTGGGAGTTTCCAGATTTAAGTACTAATGACTCCGAGTATTTACCTGGTAATAGCGGTGCGCCTAATGTAACCGATATCGCACTTTCCTCACCGGGTAAGAGCATGCCTGGTAAACGCGCAATCAAATTTGGGGCAATCCAAGAAGAGTGATACAGCTGAGAGACCCCTTTTGATAGCGGTGCAAGCGCGAGAGCCTCTTGCCCAGAAGGGTAAATTGGAAACTCTCCTTCATTTTTTATCTTGATAATAAAAGACACCAGTTCTTTTTGCCTCACACTCTTTGAGTATTCTGGCTCTTGTAAAGATAGATTTAACGCCCTTTTCGTGACATCCTCTTTACTTGGGGTAATGCCTTTGCATGCAATATCGCACTTCTCAGTGTTTGCGAGTGCTATTGTCGTATTTTTTTCGTCTGCTACTAAAACTAAGTCGCCTCTTAATAATATGGTCATTTTATAAGAATTAATCAGTTCTTGAACCTTTGTAATTGGCATGCTTCCATATACGCCAAGCACAAAATACCCTGTGTCGCTTGCAGTAACAACATTTGCAAGATAATCAGGGTAAGGGCACGAAAGAAATGCAATTTCGCCATTTGCAGCAACTGCATTCAAAGGCGCGACGTTATTTCCCCGAACATATGCCAAATCAAAATACAAAGATGTTGCAATTTGTTGAGCAGTTGCCCCTGGTTGTACCACAAGGTCTTCCGTTAGGGGAACCACCACAAGTGTTGTCATTGGTTTGTAATTTCCTTTGGTTCTTTCGCATGATAGCGGGAGATACTCTACAACTTTGTTTTCGGCAGATACTGGATGAATATTATTAACAAACAATACCGACATAATTGCGACCAAAAAGAATACAAACAGAGACTCTCGTTTCATACATCATTATACCTGGGAATAGTGATTGAGCAAGTCTACTACTTATTTACAAGCAAGTGGTGGCGATAGATTACACATCACAGAGTAAGCGGCATCTGGATGAGGGTCAAGTGAACCTCCCTCCCATACTTCCATATGGACGTGTGAGCCAGAAGAACATAAACTTGGTCCAATAATCATAGCTCCAATGACAGTACCTTTTGTTACGCTTGAACCATCTGGAATAGAATCTTTTTTGACGACATGATAAAAGACATAGGTCGTACCAGAGACACCTTCAAATTTCACACCAATGACGGTTCCGCCTTTACAGCTAATTCCTCTGAAATATACTTTTCCATCCTCTGGCGCGACAACCTGTGTTGCGCGATCACCAGGTGCTAAATCAATTGCATAGTTACAGGGATTTCCGCTTGGGCAGGTAGTACCGTGGTGCGAATATGTCCCGTTTGGACCTTGTGAACAATAGGTTACACTCGCCCCATCTGTCGTTTGTACTGGGCATGCGTTATCTGAAAAATCATCATAATCTGTCCAGTCTATAGGAGGCAATGGTGGAGGATTCGTGCCTGGGGGCAACACATTACCGTATGGATCTCCAACTGCGACCACAGGATTATATCCCGGGTCTGGAGCAAATAGCCCCCCGTTTCCAACATTTTGCGCAAGGTACTGAGGTCCGCCAACTTCGGCAAGATTTTGAAAGCCTAAGATGGTCAGTGCAACAATCCCAATAGTTAAACCAACAACAAGCTGAAATGTGATTCGGAGTAGTGCTCCGGTAATTTTGTCGAGAGCACCAAAAGTAACGAAATTACCAATCATGTAGGCATAGCGGAGGAATTCCGAGACGCCAGCAGTAATGTAAGCAGCAGCAGCAACAAGTGCTTTTCCAATTGCAGTTTTTGCGAGTTGAGCGGCAACTTTTTGCGCAGCGAGCTTAGCAGCAGCACGCATTCTTGCTTGAAAAACTTGTATCGCAGCGTTAGTTAAGTTTGCGGGGGCATTAATCAAAAAACCGACTCGACGAGAAACCCTAGCAATTGCTTGGTACCCGCTGCTGTTCAATCGGTTATAAGCGAATTTACCTAATCTAGAGAAACCACTCGTATCTAATACTTTCGAATACCCCTTGCCATCAGCATTCCTGACATATTTCCACTTAATATTCTTTCCAAATCCACTTCCAATCCATGCCATCCTTTGGAAAGTATCACCGTTTAAAAGTCCTCCGAAAAAAGCTCCGGGACTGAATGCATACATGAAATACGCTGTTTTTTGGAAGGGATTTGCTTTATGAGAAATAACATCGACCATTTTCCAACCAGTCATACCCTTTGTAGCAGCTCCGAGTGAAGGAGGACCAGTCTTGGTATAAGCGTCATAGTTGTCTTTCTTTCCCTTATATCGTGCTAACTGATCTTCCATTTTCTTAAGACGTGCTTGGTCGGCAATCACTCTTTTGTCGGTTGCTCCAAATTTTGCCAAATTTGTTGCGACTTGTGACTTGAAAAGTTCAGTTTTATTGGTCATTTTCGTAAGCTTATCAGCCATTCCAGACGACTGAAGCCCACGTATTTCGAACTTATCCGCGACTACTGCCTTTCCAGCCATCGGGCCACTTAACCCCCCAGCCCACGTTGCCATCTGAAGCCAGCTAGTTCCCGTAAGCAATCCCAATGGAGTGAAAATCTTATTGAGCGTTGGCATGGTATTCCATCTGTAATAGATATAACCTGCTTGCCTTGCCAATGTTTGAGGAGTATTGTCAAATCTTTTGTTTAAACTCTCCTCCATTCGGGCGTATTTTGCGTCACGCTTTTTGTCTAATCCTCCCCAATCTGTTTTGAGTGCCTGAACACCCGTACTCACGAGGTACTTAATGTCATTCTTCTTCGGATCAATCCCTTTCGACATTCCTGTGATTAAGGCCCCGAATCGATGTTGATTTTGGGAGACATCGTAAAAATTCTGCAGATTTTTTTGTAATGTTGGTGAAAGGGAAGGATCAACTGCGTGACGAGCTAATACATTTCCATATGCTCGTTGAATATTATCGCCAACCGCTTTTCCCCCTAAAGCAGGGTCAAATAATGATAAAGGATCCCTTTCTGATATCTTAACTCCTAAATTATTTTCATCAAAAATATCTGTGAAGTTTTTTATCTGATTGTTTGTTGAGCCTGCGACCGCAAGATTATATTCATCGGCAATATCCTTTTTCAGTTTCGAATTGTAGTATTTTACAAATTCGTCTCGTTCGGCTTGATTGTCAATACCAACATTCATAGCAACCGCGACATCTACTGCACTCAGGACCTTATCCTTATCTGGTGCTTTACCATATTCCAAATCACCTTTCTGGATTCCCTTGTAGTCTTTTCTCACGGCTCCTTCATTTGCAATCGAGATGGTGGATGCAATATCCGCGTCAATCCCATTCTTTCTATCTACGATATAGTTTGCCGCGACCTTTTGAACCGGCTCACCAAAAAAATCTGAAATCATATCGACTTGCCGGGCGAGAAGTAGGTTTTGCCAATACGAATCGGCAAGCTTATTCGCAAACCCAGCAGGATCCAACAATGCACTTGTGGTATTTCCTGGAGTTATTGCGACGCCTCCTGGCCCGACTTCCTGGTAACCATAACTCTCTCCCTCAACAGTAAAGGTCTGACTACCTGCCGGATTACCCGCGAGTGTTGGATGTGCTAATTCAATAGTCGGTCCAACTCCCTGCCCAAACGCCTTAAACATGGGTTTCGTAATTTGATTATCAACAATACCACCAACTGCATTACTCCCCGTCATACTTGCAGCAACGGCAACAATACCATCTGCAATCTGATCATTTACCTGATAAGGCACCACATCCGGGACCCCTGCATCGCCGTATACTTTCTGTTGTTTTTCGGCTAACTCGTAAAGCGCATCATAAAAAGAACCTAACGCACTCATTGATGTTCCGCCACCCTTGTCAGCCATTTCGGTTTATAACAAAATCAATTATTATTGCACCAAGCCACCGATAACTGGCATTGTTTGCAAGCTCTTCTTCGCTCCTTCCCATGCTTTGCTAAAGTCACCACCACCCTTTGGAGCTGGGAACATTGATTCTACCATTGCAGGAACCGAAGGAACCATATTAAGGACCACAAGTGCAATCACTGCTGCAGGTCCAACGGTTAAGAGCAACCAATCCGAAGTTGCAGTCGTACCTGCGGGGATAAGTCCACCGGTTACACAGGTAAGAATACTTTTATCTGCACCGGCACAGCCAGCACTCGATGCGGCTACGGCATAAGCCATGTATGCTCCAACATTAACAAAGGTGAACATTATTGGAATTGCGACTGCATTCTTAAACATTCTTGATAACCATGTAGAAAATCCTGATTGCTTACCTGGAAGTGAAGAAATCATAAGTAACAACGGTGCGAGTGCGATATCGATAATCATCTTGATATAAGTTGAAAGCACTGTCCAGAAGATTCTGATTGTTGTAATAAGCATTGCAGCTCCAATAACGATTCTTGCGATTAGTGAAAGAACCGTATATGTAATTGCTTGTGCATAGGCGTTTGCACCCGTTGTAATTACCTCCCAAAGTCTTGCGAGGCCGGTCGAATCAGATTCCTGCAATGGTCCAAAAATTCCTGGAGCTACAGCTGAAAACCAGTTATTTGCTTCTGATTGGTAGGTACCCCACACGGTAGTCATAAAGAAATCTTTAAACAGATTCCATGGACCGTTGATATAAATAACATTTAACCCATATTCGTCAAACATACCTTGGAACAATACTGCGATTGCCTGCACCAGATACTTGGATAGGTTTAAGAAAAAGACGCCAAGCGCATAGCTTGCGAGTGCCAATAAGGCACCTATAACCGCATTCTGCAACGCCATAGAAACAGTAACCACTACTTGGCCACCTGCTTTACTTCGAAACATAATCATAAAGCCTGCGATAATAAGGATAACCACAAGGATAGACATTGCCAGTGTAAAGGATATTCCCCACAGCTTGTTCAAGCCAAGTGCACCATTTCCCAAATACTGCGAGGCTGATCCTGATTCTGGTGGCTGACCTCCTGACTGTGCGTACGCACTCCCTGCTGATTGTTCGAGCAATTCTTTTGGCAAAAACATCTGAGCATAATGCCCTGGTATATTTCCGTTAGGTGGAGTAAGAAACGCATTAGTCATCATTATTGCCGAGTTTTGGACCAAACCGTAACGTAGATACGGCTTTTCTGCGAGTAATTTCTGTTTTCTTTCGCTTGATTCTGGAATTATTGCAGTACCGTTTAATGTCTTTTCGGTATCAACAATTATAGAAACTCTTCCCAACGAGGTCTGTTTATAGTTATCTGCAGTTTCGGAATCTGTAAACGTTTGGGTAACTTCTTCGTTGTCTTCGTAAATTTTAATAATTGGATTTTCGTCCGCCTGCGCTTTTGATGGAAGAAACAGTGAAATACCGAATGCAACCATTGTAAGAAAAGTAAGTAGTGAGACTAATTTTTTCATGCCCAATTCTACTTAGTTTTCCTTCTCTTTGTCAACAACGGAGAGATGAAAGAAAAGATAGTCTGAAGAATACTCATATACATCTTGCCTGGACCTTCTATGAAGTCAACGACGACCACCTTAAATTTCTCATAATATGTAATCATTTCGATGACTGAATCGAGCTTTTTGCCGAAGCGGCCAAGCATATATAACACGTACCCCAGCACTGCAATAAGCAGCATTAAAGCAATAATTCCTAAGATCTGGAGGGTAATTTGAAGTTCAACCATTGGGGCAATGATAAAAAATTATTTTCCTTCGAGCTTTTGCACTTCGCGGGTGACGTTATAAACGAATTCACCAACAATAGGCACAGCCTGAACTCTTGCAGCAATAAATCCTAGCACTGAAACTAACAGGACCGCACCAATAATGGTTCCAATCCCCCAGCCAATGCCACCAATAAGGTTATCAAAAAAAAGTCTCCCTTTTGATTTTTCAATATAGATTTTTTCTGCTCTCACGCTTCAGTATAGCAGAAGGTAAGCCAACGCTCTACTGCTTTTACTTCTCTAGCTTTGCGAGTACTTCGTTGATTGCGACAAGCATATACTTAGTGCCGTCTACATCGACTTCTGTTCCAGCATATTTTGAGTAGATTACCCAATCACCAACCTTTACGCCACGTTTTGCAATTTTCTTTGAGGTACCGACAGCTACGACTTCTGCCATATTTGGCATTTTGTCGTCTTTTGCGGTTTCTGGAATAAAAAGCCCTGATTTTGTTTTTACTTCTGGTTCAACATTCTTAAGAACAAGGTACTTTGAGAGTGGTTTTATCTGCATTTTACATTCGGTTCATTTTATATAGTAATGCCTAAGTATAATATTGGCAGTCTAGCGAGTCAAGTGCTAATTCACAATTCAGACTATGGCAGAAAATCTAATTTCAGGTATAATTCCAAAGATTGGAGAGGTGTCTGAGTGGTCGAAAGAGCTCCCCTGGAAAGGGAGTATACCCATTACGGGTATCGAGGGTTCGAATCCCTCCTTCTCCGAATTTCAAATTTTTCCCATTTCGCTCGAAGAATATCTTCATATTCTTCTTGTCGATCATGGCTCAAAATTCGAAATTCGGGAAATGGTAAAAGTTTGAAATTAGAAACAGTATGGGATGAAGAAACCCAAGGAGAACAAACAGTTTTGTTCGACGCAGGGCGGGGTTGCGCGCAAGGTCCGCTAATATTTATAACGTAGTATTTCAGAGCTGAGGCATGGAGCCTGAAATACAAGGGTAGCCGAATCCCAATTGCGAATAAGGTTGGGGAACTACCTCTTTGTAGAACAAAACTTCCGCGAGGTGACCGAATCCCTTATTGCACCAACCTACGTGAAAAAAATACCGCTTTAACTGCTTCTAATTCTACTTATCTGCATAACCATAAAAGACCTCAAAAAGAGGTCCGATTCCGAAAGCCATACTCGCATGGAAGAAATATTCTTCTAATAATACTCCCGCAAAATATTTGCCTGATACGTTTTCAATATTCCAAAAGGTTTGATACATATCAGGAAACAATAAACGGGTACTCGCCTGCCAGATAAAAACAACAACCAGCATTAACGCAAAATTAAGCAGCGCTGGCCTAAGTAAATCTTTGCGAAAATACAAAATCACTAAGCCAGCAGCTACAATCCCCCACCCTGACGAGAAAATAATTCCAGCTTTTAGGAAATATTCCATAAATAGCACGGTAATCACACCTACAAAAACTGCCAACAACGAAACCACTTTTCGTTCGAACTTATTGTACCGATTATCTTTAACCAAATGCTTTTTTAACGCAAATTCGTATAGCCCTGCTGCTATGCCACCGTAAAAGAAGCAAAGTAAGAAATCCTCAACACCAGCGTTTACATAAGGAATCTTTAAAATCCACTGTGGTGTCCAGTACGCGCCATAGTACCAAAAATGTTCAGTTATCCCAAAAATAGTTACAAAAGTACTCATCCTTAAGATTTGAACGCGTAAATCCTTTCTTGAAAGAAAGATGATCAACCAAACAATTCCGAGAATTAATGTTCCAATTATGTAATAGTATTGGTTAGGCAGCATTTAATGAATCATACCATACAAACATGCTTATCCTCGACCTGAAACACCGTAGGTTTGAATCCAAATATTCGCTATTGTTTTTCCCCAACCGTCACCGTTACCGATGTTCCTTTGTTTTCCTCTGATTTTGCAACAATAATCAATGCGCTCTGATCACCTTGGGTAAACGAAAGCATTTCTTCTGAAAAACTCATTTGTTCAGTCCAACCTTTTGTAACCATCTCTGCTTTGTAGTAGTCATACACTTCTTTATTTGTTTTGGACGTTGTATACACAACCATTGCAGAACCATTTGCGGTTTTTGAGGTTACAGACAAAATATTAGCATCAGAAAGAATTGGAACATTCTTGGGGAAGTCACTCGGTAAGGAAAGTCCTTCGCCATATTGTACTTCGCCTTCGTCTGTTTTGATGGTGCCCGAGTTCTTATCTCCATCAAATTTTAATTCGCCCTCGTCTGTCTTAATACTAAAATCACCTTTTTTTTCATCTAGCGAAATTCCATTTGATTGTAAAACACCTTTAAATACCCCGCCGATAATCCGAGGAATAATGAGCCCACAGGCAGCGAGCAACACAACAAGAACTACGACTACTATCAGAAGTACGTTGCTTTTCTTTTTTGCTGGTGCTTGCACAGTTTCAGTTTGTTTTGTTTCTTCCATATTTGTATTAAAAATCTTAACTAAATACCAGACCTAATATTGTTTTTCCTAAAAACAGGATTATCTCTTCCATCGAGGTGTGTTCCAGGCATATCCTCTGGATGATCTGCAAACGCTTTTTCGAGTGGAGTCTTATCAAACGCCTTAATTGCTCCTAGAACCATTGAAGCGAGACCTGTATACGTTGCAACTGCATTTTCTCCACTTAATGCGATTCCCACTCCACCCATTACAATGGCTATTGCACCGGTTGCTTTTGGATGCTCAACCATAAAATCGAGCACTGCGTCCTTCATTTCGCTGACGAGTGATTTTTTCTCTGCTTGTGGCTCACCATTAGGGCTATTCATTTTTTGCCGTCGCTAATTTATTACAGGCTTCTTCTATATACGTTTTATATTCTTTCTCAAGTTCTGCCCGCGCTTCTGGTGATAATTCAGAGATTCGCTTTGCAAGAATTTCGGTATATTTTACAACCAACGAATGATCGCTACTGGAAAGCTTAAAGGCGTCTACCGCGAGGCGTTTTTCTTCGTCTGAAGTAAAGATTTTGTCGATAATGGCAACAAAGGCAGACACAGAGATCTCTATGACTTGCTTCATTCGTTCATCGGCTGAAAGATGAGGTGCTCTTTCTTGCAAGAGTTTCTCAATCGATTGGGGCGTAATTGCTTGTAACATATGTCATATTATCACTCTTTCAACCAATCTGAAAAGGAGTAACCGAGATATAGCCATTCCAAAGGGCTCCTACATCAACAGAATTACCACAATCAGGTTTTCCTTGAAATGCGTATACTTGTTCATCGTAGGAATATTGGCTATCACTTATGAGAACAGGGTATTTATAATACAACGATAAATCCTGAACAAATGTGGTCAACTGATATTCTTTGGTCGGTAGAATTGGGAAGTTAACATTAACGAATGGTCGTTGCCAAAATTCATTTTCAAACGCCTGTTGTAAAATGAATGCAGCACTTTCTCCCGGGTACGAAGTAAAAGATTCAACTGATTGCTGCGAAGTGTCATTCGTCCACGTTGTATCTTGCGTTCCGAGTAATAAGCTCATTATAACTGCGTGCGGAGCAAGGTTAACTGCCAATGCTCGAATTGCTGCTCCACCTGTACCTGAGGCGGTAATGGTACTTAAGCCAATATTTTCGCCCCAGTTTATTCCAGACACAACACAGTCAAATTTATTCGGAAATAATCCTTGCGCAAATTCCATTGCGTCGGCAGGGTTCCCATCAACCCAATATGCGTCAACATTCTCAATTTTTTCTTTACCCCACGTCTTCGTTCCATATGCCTTCGTTCCCCCACCAACGCCACTTCTCTGCTCCTTTGTGGCAACAATCGTTACCTCATATTCTGGCACCAATATTTTGGCTAAGAGACGAACACCTATCGATTTGTATCCATCATCACCCGTTATCAGTATTCGCTTTTTCATGTTCCTCCTTTATTCCGCTATTGCGGCTATCGTGTGGCAAATCGAGCCAAAGCCCCCAGAGCCCCGCAAATAAAATAAGATTCTTCATTATATACTGCCCTTCTGTACTTAAAACACCAACTGAAAGCCAGGTGTGCTGGGGCAACAATACTATCGGCAACATTGTTGCGCACAAATGAAAAAAGGTAACGATGTAGGTTAGTTTCAAATAACGCGAAATAAAAAATCCAAAACCAATGAGCACCTCTAACACGCCAAACAAAAAGAGAAACTGCTGAGGAGGGAAAAAAGGAAGTGTTTTATTCAACAAATCAAGAACGAGTGAAGTGGCAGGACTACTATCAAACATTTTTGTCACACCAAACCAAATAAATACAACACTAAATGCGATTCGTAATGCCCAATTTTGCGCAATCTTTGCAGTCATCGGTAATTGTACTATAATTTTTGTATGGCAGAAAATAAAAAACCAACACTATTACAGGAATTTCAAACTTTTATTGCGAGAGGGAATGTGATTGATCTTGCAGTAGGTATCATTATCGGTTCCGCTTTTACTGGAATTGTGAACTCATTAGTGAAAGACGTATTACTTCCACCAGTCGGCATAATAATGGGAAAAGTAAATTTTGCCGATCTCAAAATTGTACTTCAAGCAAAATCTGATACTCTTCCAGAGGTTGCAATTTTATACGGCAACCTTCTTCAGAATGCACTCAACTTTTTACTTGTCGCATTGGTGGTCTTTTCACTCGTTAAAGCAATTAATACGTTAAAGAAAAAAGAGG
The DNA here is from genome assembly GCA_016860985.1 of Patescibacteria group bacterium. Taxonomy (GTDB): domain Bacteria; phylum Patescibacteriota; class Dojkabacteria. Next base: position 263,590 of record BOKM01000001.1, read on the forward strand.
AGACCAAGGAAACAAAAAAGAAAGAAACAGAACTCTCCGTTCTCACTGATATTCGTGCGTTATTGAAAAAGCGAACGACTAAATAATCACTCTAATCTTTTCGAGGATTTCTTTTAGATCTTCCTTACTCTTAAAGGATAAAATCAAACGTCCACCTCGAAGGAGAGGTTGAATATACACTTTTGTTCCGAGCATATCACCTACTTGCTTTGCGATTAAGTCATACTCTACCGTAAGTTTGGTTGCAGATTGCTTAAAGCGCTTGCCTCTGCCGAGTAATCTTCTGACAAGTTCTTCTGCTTCACGTACCGAGAGACTATCACGTTTAATAATTTCAAATGCATTAACGATAAGATCATCACGCTTCAAAGAAAGAAGCGCACGGACATGCCCTTCGCTAACCTCGTTGTTAACAAGACCAGACATAACTTCGTAAGGGAGCACGAAAAGTCGAATTCTATTGGTAACAACCGTTCGACTTAATTTAAACCGAAGTGCCAACTGTGCATGAGATACTTTTTTCGCCTTGCTTAAGAAGTGGAGCAACATTACTTGTTCAGCCAGTGACATAAATCCACCTTCAAGATACCCAAGAATTATCAGGTGGAGGATTTCCATAGGAACATCATCGATGTAAACAATAACCGCTTGTTCGACCGAAGCGAGCTTGAGGATACGAAGATATAGCTCTCCTAAAACGACCTCAGGGCCACTGGGTGTTTTAAAACATACTAAAGGTAACCTTTGCCCATCTTTTCTTACGTCTTCGGCGAAGGCAAGCATACTGCTCACAGGCATATTCATAACAGGAACCTTTGGATATACCTTTATTGAATCAACAGGGAGCGTCTGGGTTAAGGATTTGTCTAGTGTTTGTACTAAAGATATTCTCACGTTTATTTTGTAGTCAGATTATCTCCGTAGTCGAGTCTTTTAATAAGCTTTGCACTCTCTGGAGGGAACCATACTACCACTGCACGCCCCTCTATATATTCTTTTGGCACTGCACCAAACTCTCTAGAGTCGGTTGAATACGGACGATTGTCGCCCATTAAGACGTATTGGTTTTCTGGCACTTTGTAAGGAACCCCCTCTCGAATTGTGGCTTCTGGTTGAGTTTTAACAGTTGAATCTAGGTAGGATTCGTACAATTCTTTTCCATCGACATATACTCGACCGTTTTGAATTGTAACGGTTTCTCCTGGTAAACCAATAACACGCTTAATATAATCTTGGGTTTCTGAATGTTTAAACACAACGACATCACCACGTTGTGGATTCTTTGAAAGGTACTGGAGTTTGTAAACTAAAATGAAGTCATTATTCTGCAAATACGGCACCATTGATACTCCATCAATCGCACGGGGACTAAGTACAAAATACCATATGATTATAAAGAAAACACCGGCAAAGATATAGAATTCGAGTGAATCGAGAATTTTTTTGAGCAAGTCCATCATACTAGAATCATGGTATAGCAAAATGTGGTACTTGTAAAGTGGAGACGCTACGTTTCACGGTGACGAACATTTAGCAAAAACAACGTACCGTTCAGCTGGAAATTGATATTGACTGCCAGGGAAATATGAGAAAGTTGAGTGTACCGCTACGGGGAGTCGCTCACCTCGTAACCCTCCTACTTTCGCTACGCGTTCTAATGCGTTACTTCCTTGAGCCCACCCACTTCGTCAAATGTGCGTTGGCACATTTTTCTTGGGGTTTCTCCTCCCTCGAACATCATAAAAAAAGGGTTTAGGATTCTTCGAATCGCAAACCCCTTTTTGCCGCTACGGGGAGTCGAACCCCGCCTAGAGGATTGAAAATCCTCTGTCCTAACCGATAGACGATAGCGGCATGGGTGAATTATACAAAATCTTACAAATATAATCAACTCGCGTGCAGTGTTATAATGTGACCTTATGGAATCTTTTGGTACTTATGCGAAAGCAAAGCTAGGGGAAAGGCAAAAGGAGATCAACTCAGCACTTGAACGTTATCTCGAATCTCAGTTTGGGAACGATGCCTATTCATACCATGATTCAACGGCAAAGGCTGTCGACGTATTTAAGGACATTGTTACCCGCTCAGCAAAGCGATTGCGAGGAAGTTTTGTCATAGAAGCCTACAATATGTTCAAAACTGATGGCCACAATGATGTAATTAATGCAGCAGTTGCAATCGAACTAATACACGCCTACCTTCTTGTAATTGATGATTTTAACGACAAATCAGACACTCGCAGAGGTGATCCTACGGCCCACAAACTTCACGAATCGTACCATGCCAAACAACATCTGCACGGAGATTCACTTCATTACGGCTACTCTGTCGCAACGCTATCGGGGCTCTTTGGTATGCATCATGCAAGTAATTTATTACTCGAGCTCAATTTTCCCGCCGTAATACTTATCAAAGCGATACGAGGAGTAAACGATGCCATAAATGTTACTGCGTATGGACAGGTACGAGACATCTACAACCAGCAAATCCCCAACGCTACTGAGCACGATGTAATGGAAGTTCACAGACTAAAAACCGCTCACTACACTTACTTTAACCCAATCCAACTTGGAGCGACCTTAGCTGGACAAGCTGATGAGACAATCCAAAAATTTAAAGAATACACAGAGAAGGCAGGGACCGCGTTCCAGATTCAAGATGATATTCTGGGGGTATTTGGCGATCCAAAAGACACAGGCAAATCTAACATGGACGATATTATGGAAGGCAAAGCAACTTTACTCACGGTATATGCGAGAAAGAAAGCTACAGCCGCTCAGAACGAAATTCTCGACAAAGCAATTGGAAACCGAACACTTTCACCAGAGCTTTTCGAAAAGGTTCAGACAATTCTTTCCGAAACTGGTTCCTTAGACTATTCAAAGAAGGTCGCTCACCAACTCGTGCTTGAAGCAAAAGAAAGCATGTATCAACATTTCCCCGACTTTACCGACAACGGAGGCTTCAAGTTTATCACAGGTATCGCAGACTACATGATTGAACGAAAGCTCTAAGCGTTAACAAACCGACGGAACTTTTCGGCTACAAGTGTTTCTTGACCTAAAAAGCAATGTCCTCCAGACGGGGGGACCACAAGTTCAACACCCGTAATATGCTTTTTCATGCATTCATAAGCTTGATTTTTTGCGTAAAACTGTGGGTAATCAAGCGATTCATCATCTGCACTGGTAATTATTTGTACTGGTAACGATACTTTTTTCCATAGCGGAAAGTCGTACGTATCCATTCGATAAAAATCCCACATTTCATTAAAATCACTCGGTCTATACCAAGAGTAAAAAGTTTGGTACGTCATTGGAAAGTCATCATATGTTGGAGGAATTATCTCCTGCCCTTTACCTTCTTCAGTCATTTTTAATGCGTGACTAACATGCTCGTGCCATTTTTCTCCACTTTTTTGCTCAACATATGCATTTTTATCAAAAGGGCCGAGAAGACTAATCTTTTTTACCAGTTGTGTATATGTACCTTCGAACAAATATCTTGTGACCTTAAGTGTTCCAAGAGAATGCCCCGCAAGCACAATCTCTGTGATACCTTGGGATTGTAGCCATAAAATCCATGCATCGATATCAAGATAGGCTTCTTCTAATATTTCATAATAAGAACCGATGTATTTTGAAATTGTGCGCGTGCTATCAATAAGCTCTGTGTAAAGCCCCGTACCTCTGGTTTGTATTGCTAAAAACACGCCACCTTCCGAGGCAATAGCTTTGCCCATTTCACTTACAAAAGGCCAAGAATAAAAATCACTCGTAAATCCATGTACATAAATAACAGCTCGCTGATTCTGACCTTGAATCTCGCCGTACCGCAAGGCGCTTAACTGCAATCCATCGGACGTAAATGTTTGTTGTAACGTGACTGGCACCATAAACGATTGTACCAAAATTTACGATTAGGCGACTGCCTCTTTTAAGGCAGCAACAATCTCTTCAACATGACCGCCTTCAACCGTATTGAATCGTTTTAAATATCCTACCCCTAATTCGATATTTGGCAGGGCAAAATCTCGCAAGAACTTTTTTCCAACGCCAATGGCATTCCAGTTTATAGAGCCATCTTCTTTTAGCCAACCGAATAATTTTGCCGCCTGGGGCCTAAACTGATGGAATTCGTACGCGAGTGCAACTGAGCCCACATTAGACAAGACGCCACCAACAGGGCTATCATCTGTAAATATAAGAGCCCTTCGATAGTAGTTTGGGTTAAATATTTGCATAAAGTCAGCAGCTCGTGCAGTTTTTCCTAAAAGAGTAAAGAACATTTCATGAACTTCTTTATCGCTACCTAGCCACTCAAAAGTTGGCTTACTCACAGTATTCGAAAAAAACGAATCTTGCAACGGGGTTCCATTAACTACGTTCTCAACACTCTGGGCTAAAGGCGTGGCAAACGTGTCTAGTGTGAGTAAATAGTTAAATTCCTCTGGCGTGATGCCTAACTCCCGACAAGATGCCAACACATGTACTCGAGCTTGTTGTTGGGATAATTCCCACACTTTGTCGATTGGGCGTTTTTGCTGATCTTCTATTGACCTTCTATTCCACCAGTCATCCTGCTCATGCCTCGTTAGAATAAAGAGCGCAATTTCCGTGAGTTGCTGCAATTTACCTGGGTTATTGTCCGCAAAAGATTTAGAATTTTGGTTACTTTCATAGAGTTCACTTAATCCACCAAGAAACAATTTTGTACCTTGGGCAGCAGTTAAGGAAACATGCGTTTCATTATGGTAACCCGGACGCAAACGCTGTGAGCGATATATCATTGCAAAGTCATTTGAAGAATTGCTACTCTCTTTTTTCAACCTTCCTAGGATTTTTTGAGAATCAAGCCCCAATTCTTTATGGTGAGTCGTAAAATGTTCTACCTGCGGTGCAAAACGGAAAGCAGACATTACAGTCTCTGACTTCCAATTAAAGTAACGCCCAATAGTATCCGGAGTTCCGTTTACAGGAGGAAGTTCTTTTCTAGTAGATGAATCGCGTGGATTAACAACAGCTTCTAAGTCAACAATGTCGTTCGATTGAAAATCCCTAAGTGTCATGAACTAGTATACTGCAGGGGCGCTACTTTACAATCGACACGCTTTGGATTCCCATTGATCCAACAACTTGACAAGCATCGATTGTCGAACCAGCAGGTAATAGCCCATATTCAAATTCAATATAGCTTGAACTTCCGACAACTGGAACGTAACAGGTTACATTAACGCCATCATTCACCCAATTTTTCTTATCGTTTGGATCAGAAACTTTTCCTTCACCTGAAACAAACACATGATACGACTCTTTTCGTAGTTCTTTCCAGGGCAGAATATTTGCAGCAGTATTGTAATATACGACTTGCGGTGTATATACATCGATAGATCTTGTTCCAATATCGGGTGGAGAATCTTTTGTTTCCGTACGTTGTTTAGTTTTATTCTCAACAGCATCGGCAGATAACAGGCTAATAGTCATATAACTGCTTGGTTCAAGTACAAAGTATTTAAGACCTTGGTTGTAGTAAATTAATTTACCAAACTCACGCATTTCTGATCCTTCACCATATATCTCTGACAATGAGGAATCAGAGAGAATTGTTTCTTGAGAAAGCTGCTTCCACCATGTATCTGTTATGTTTCCAGACAATAAGCGTGTTATATTTATCTTTGAATCTCCAAAAGGCAATTCCCATGAATCAGTGCTTTCTGAGTTGGCTTCCAAAGTAGGTGTTGGTGTGGGGGTTGGTGCTGGTTGCGCTCTATTCGTAGAATTAGCGAACCACACAATTCCCAATATTGACACTACAAGAACGAGTGCCCCAATTACGAAAACACGAGGAGACACCGTTTTTCGTGGAGGTTCCGCGACCGCAGGACTTGTGACAAGTACTTGGTCATTCACATTTACTTCCATAGAAAAAAAGTAAATTTATACTGCCGAGAAGAGGACTCGAACCTCCACACCCTTACGGGCATCAGCTCCTAAGGCTGACGTGTCTGCCATTTCACCACCTCGGCGTATTGGTATTTTATCACTTTGGCTCGTTGAATGTAACCGATGGCGAGTTTGATGTAAGGTAGCCCCGCACCATTTTTCCACCAACAAAGTGAGAAACCAGCGTTGCCATTCCATCGATGGCCTTTTCTAGTATGTCATATTCTTCTTTAGAAGTTGCTTCAACCACAAGTACCGCGTTTTTTGTGCCTTTCGATAAGATAGTTCGAGCTGCTTCGCGCCAGTTCCAACAACGGCAAATGACTCCTGCTTCATCTTTATAAAGGATCTCCCCTTTAAACGGACGTTCTGAGTTGTTGTCCCCGAGTAGCTCTGTTATCGGTTCTTCTCCTGTCGCGATTGAGAGTTCAAGATTACCCTGCATTTTATCGACATCTTCGCCACCAATTGGCAGTTTATACTTAAGCGAGATGTAGTTATAAATATCCACCAAGGTATTGATATGCGACAAATCTCTCCCTTTCAAAATCATTCTGGTTAGATTTTCTATAGAAGATCGATAGTCCGAGGGTTTAGCACCAAATTCTTTATAAATTGCTCTCCATCTGCTTACATACGGAAGTGCAGATACAGTGTCAATTGATAGTTCCTTTCTTATTTTTTGGGATTCTTCAGTAATCCTTTTTATTAGGTTGTTATTTTCCGGCTGAGAATTATCAATTCCCGTCACAAAAATATACCCAATACGAACGTCTGGAAATTTCTCAAAAATACGGGAATCAACCTTAAAGGTCATACTCACGAATTACTCAGCTTTTGCAACCTTTTTTACAGTTTTTTTTGGTGCTGCAACTTTCTTTGCTGGTTTTTCGGCAACTTTTACTTCTGCGACTTTCTCAGTTTTTGGCCAAACATTTACAACTGTTCGAACGCCGTTTGGTCTGCGAAGATATGAAAACTGCACGATACCTGCGACTCGAGATACAACGGAGCTATCACGGCTCAATTTTGTGTTCATTCCTGCTTTATAAACAATACCTGTTTGTCGAACAAGAATTTGACCACCTTGAACAAATTGCCCTTGGTTTACTTTAAGACCACGTCGCTTACCTGCAACGTTTGCCTTCTGATGTGCATTTGATGAACCGGCTTTTACGTGCGCCATACTGCTTTCGCTATAGTTTAACTATCTCTTTTCGAGAATAATAATTTCTCTACCGACTACGTTATCGCGCTGAACCCACAGAAGAGAGCCAAGATCTTTAAGAAGTTCCGGTACTTTCCATGCTTCAGAGGAAGCCGATAGTGGTGGATTATACCATCTGCCCCCATTGTTCGCAAGAAACGCAAATACAGGTTTTACAAACACCAGTCTTTGCCCTTTTCTTAAGCTTCGACTCGCAATCTGAAGAAGTGTTCCATACAAACGATTAATTATTTGCCACTCTTTTTTCGCAAGAAATTCGCTTGAGAAAGGCTTAAAGTGAGGCTTTCCTAAAAATGGTTCCGTTACAATTCCTGTAATATCATAATCTGGTTTTGCTTTTTCGATTGACTCTGGATAGAGCCAGTGTTTTGCTTGAGATACGAGCCCTTTTTTGACTAACCATGACATATTTTGTTTTGCTTTTTCGATACTGTCTCTCGCTTTATCGGTACCTAAAACGGGGATACCAAGAATTGCTCCTTGCATTGCAATGGTTGCTTGCCCAACAAACGGATCCCAAATTTTTCCTTCTACTGTAACACCAGAGAGATTGATCATCATTCTCGCAAGTTTTGCAGGCAACATTCCGATTTTCATGTCTCGCGAAGGTCGCTCTGCATCGACAATTGACCAAAACTGTGCGTCCTGAACTTGTTCTGTTTTAATAAGGTAAACCTTTTTATCGTGGGCTATTGCCGAAAATTCGTGCCCGCCTCGTTTTAACACGTGTGCACTTACTGCAGGTGAATGTTGTGCCTCTTCGAATTTTCCATCATATTTGACTCCGGAGAGTTGCAGTTTTAGGTCATGATGAAATTGTCTTTTGTTTACGTGCACTCCAAAAAGGGAGAGAATATACTCTTTTCTTTTTTCGGATAAAAGAGAAGCTTTCAATTGTTCGAGTAACTCACTCTCAATACCATTCTTATCGTCCAACTCTGCAATAACCGTGCCGTAACGGGGAGTACCACCGAGCGCAAAAAATTGTTTGGAAACTTCTTCCTTTTCAATATCAAACAAAGCAATTCCAAGCCATCGCTTTAACTCCTTCTTATTAAAAACAAGCCGAAGTTCCGCAAGCGAGAGTTCAGGATGTGAACCTAGAAAAAATGCAATCATACGACATTATACAGGAAAAACACAGATATGAGGATTATTTTGTGACAATTTCGTCCACTCGAAGTCTGGTCAACTCTTCACGGTAACCCCATTGTTTTCGGTATCGTGATTTTGCTTTAAACTTTCCTGCTTCAAATTTCTCACCGCGGAATTGCTTAAGAATTGTACAAACTACTTTTGCTCCTTCTACAACAGGTTGACCAATTTTTGTGTCTTCACCAACTTGTGTTAGAAGTACTTCAGAAAATTCGATTTTAGAATCAACTTCACCTTCGATACGGGGCATGTCAAGATACTCACCCTTCTTCATGGAATATTGGTGCAGTCCTTTTCTAATAATTGCAAAATCAGTCATGGTGGGATTGTACTAAACTGAGGAGATGGTGTCAATAATACTCCAAGGTAAGGGTATCTACTGCTCGAAAAGAATCAACTTATTGAAGATACACTTTTTTAGGATTGTTCCAGATATTTCGCACGACCAATTCTTCCATCATGCGCTTTCGTTGGGATAATTCATGTTGCAACACTTGAACATCATCTGAAAAATTTTTCAGAGTGGCAAAACATAACAACCCTAATCTATGCGGATTAATTAATTTCTTCACATCAAAACCTTTTTGCTGCAATATTGTATATTGATCCCTTGCAAGTGCATTCAGCTGAGAGCTATTTTCAAACACAGATTCCATGAGTATTGCCCTCGTTTCGTTAAGCAGATACTTATACGACTCCCTATAGGCAACACTTCCTTTTTCACAGGAAGCTAATTTATTATATACAGACTCGTGGTACTCGTTAATAAAAAGCCCCGATTCAATACACTGTGCTAGAAAGACATAGGTTTTTTCTCTCAATATATCCCTTGCCTCAACACTTTTGTAACCTGAAACATCGCCTCCATATAAGTCGGTAAAATGTGCAGCTTCATGAACCAAAGTAGGAATAAGATCTGGTGTACTCAGCTGTAAAGTTTCATAGATACGAAGAATACCTGAGGTAGGTACAACATCTGCGAACGTTAACAAACGGGTATTCATTCTCCCATCATGCTTTTTTAAGACAATTCCCGACATAGCAGAAACTGGCATGGCGCTGAGGGCAAGTAGCTCGTCAACAACAGTTAAGTACCGAACATCTTTAGGATATACTGCCTTACTTTGTGAATCGTCGAGTTTTAATTTACTCATTCTTGCTCCCGTATAGCTTCCGACGAGAGTTACAGCTTCGAACATGCATTATTATAGGACACTTCAATTCTTTTTACAACCGTATTTTGGCGCTTTAATGATTCCCTGCACTTAAGCGTTCAAGCGAGATCAGCATTCCAACTGTTCCCAATCGAGAAGCGATATCAGTTGCAAGTGCCCGAATATAGGTTCCTTTTGGCACTAACACTTGAATATCAAGAAACAGATATCGTTGATTAGGTACTTTTTCGACTTCGAGCTTTGAGAGTTCAAGCGATTTTCTCCATTTTTCGAGCATAAAACTATATTTCTGCGCAGGATATCCAATCTCCTTACCCACGACATAAAAGCTTTCAAAACTTGCAATAAGTCGTTTTTCGGTTGCGGCAAGACTTGCAGCAAGCTCTGAAGCGCTAATCTCCATCTGGTGCAAGATTACCCAATCAAGTAGCCTTGTTTCAACCACTCGCTGCTCTACCTCCTTACCCTCTCTCACGAGTTGATAGGCGGTTTTTCCCTTATGTTTTGCTGCATTAAGTGTTGGCAGTACCTGAGAATACTGGTGCGATAACTCCTTAAATATCTCAACCACTCTATTTTCACTGAACGAAGCCTGCAACTCAGGAATTCGGACAGGTAATTCTAAATCTCCTGATTCACTTGTTACTCCAAGAAGTATCCCTGAACGATATCGTTTTTCGCTTTCTAAATATTTCGTGAGTAACTTTGTTCCTTTGCCAATACCTAAAAGCATCATGCCTTGTGCCATTGGGTCTAACGTACCACCATGGCCGACTTTTAAGCCCGTTGCCTTTTTGTACATTTCTGTAAGTGCAGTACTGGGGATACCGTAAGGTTTAAATACGTTAATCAATCCATCAACAATAACTTTCTCTTGCACCCAAGTTTGAAGAACCTCCATAAAAACTACCAGCCTCGTAGGATATTGTTTAGGATATTTGCCATTGATTTCAACCCTGGAACAACCGCTCGGTAATTAAGGTTAACGTAACCAATAGTGCCAACATAGCCAATTGGTTGACCTTCAAAAAGGCGAAACGGAGTAAAGACAGCTATAAAATTTTCTAAATCTTTCCAGCCAAGTTCTGCACCAGAGAAGATACCAATACCCCCAGTCTGAAACTCATATCGCTGCCGAAAGAACGACGTCAAAAGCTCTGGGTCTTCAATAACATCCCAGAACTTCATGAGCCCAGATAGGTAGTCAGATTGAATTTTTTTTGGAAAATGTTCATATTCTTTTAATAATCGAGATATTCTATAAAACTGAATCACATCGTTATAAAGAATAAACGAGGGCTCGCCCGTCCATTTGTGAAGCGTCTTCATTGCATCACGCAAGAGAGATTGTACTTCGAATCGAGAGTTAAACAGTGTCTGGCCTTCTTTTACCACATCTACAAAATCTATCGTATCCTCTTGCATGAGGTTGTTAACATAGAAATACAACCCTTTGATAGTTGGAATTCGGCCCGAGGCGAAATGGCTTTTGGTCAAATATCCACTCTGAGAAAGTTCAAGAAATTCATTACGGAGGGTTGCTGAGCTCACTTCAAAATCGCCGGTCCTTAACAGCTCAAAAGAACTGATATCGTGCCCACTTTCAATAAATGATTCTACAAGTGCCTTTAAGATGAGCTTTTGTCTCTCAGTCATGCCCAATTGTAGTATGAAAGCTTTTATTTAGCAATCGCAGGGCTAACTGCTGAAACGGTCAGGTAGCCAACTCCGAGCCCAAAGAGTAACCCCGTGGCAAACCGCCGTGGATTGGTACTCTCGTAAAAACCTCGTTCAGGTGCGAGTATATAAGCAAAGGTTTGCACTGAACCATCTAGAATGAGTGGTATGAGAAAAAGAATTGGAATAAATCTTGGTATTTTAATTCGCATTAAATATTCGGCGACAATCACACCAAGTAGCAAACCTAAATACATTCCCGTACACCGCGAGCAAACACCAAATTTACAACCGAACTCGGAGTTGCACGTAAAGCGTTCTTTAAAGTCGAGTGTGAATATCTGACTGCTCGGTAGTTCATTCCAAACTCTCTCTTTGGAATACTGCAAAGCTTCTCCAAAAAGGTAAAAGCTTCTGTCTGCACGTTGGTGACAAAGAAATCCAAGTACACGATATAACAGATCTGCAACTTTGTTCACCCCTTGCTCTGCAAGGATTGGTGGCAAAAGAATCAACATATTAACACCTGTAAGCGCGAGCTTTAGCCAAGAAAGCGGATTATTTTTTTGTACAGTTAAAGAGGGTTGTTCCATTTTGCTCCCATTCTATTTTGCAAAGATTTCGATATATATCTGTATTTAGAGTCTTATTCTTATCTGTTGCCCACACCTGTTCTTGGTCGCCAAACACCACGTAGGTGATTTCGTACTTCTCAAGTAGCAATTTCACTTCGTCGGTATCAGTCGATGTGTACAATTTCTCAACATCGGTTATACGCTGAGCTACACCCATGGGGACCAATTCTCGAGTCTTGGATTGTATGCCCTTTCCATCATAACCGTTATACCACTGCACGTTATGCAAAGGCCACCCAGTTACGGCACTTAAGCCAGTATACGCAGATACTCGTGCGTAGTAAGAATACGAATCATAGGTCACAACTTCTAATACAGTTGAGTGTGGTTTTGTCAAAAGGTATGAGACTAGTGAATAATCTTCACCATGCCCAGTGCTCATAAAGGCATAGCCATTACTCCAGCGGGGATCAACCACTCGCTTGATTGTAATTTTTTCAAAGTTTGGAACGATGTACTGGTCAATCGCAATAACAGGATAGGAGAGCATTATCGCAACAATTGCAAAGAACAAACCATACAAGGGGAACAATACTTGTGGTTTTTTTAACTTTTCGAACCCTTCCTTAAAAGCCGTAAGGAATAATGACGCCGCACCTAGCGAGAAGAATGCCCACGCATGAAAATATATTTTGAAAACAGTATTAGTACGGGCATATGGAGGGTTAAGAACAGTGAAGACATCTTTGGCGTATACGAACTCGACAGCAAATACGAGTACAACTCCTACTGCAATCAATAGCACCTGCGACATCACAGCAGGCGAAAACAGGAAGGTGTCGAAATGCTTTTTTAGCACAAATTTCTTAAGCAATAGGAGAATTGCCACTGCTCCAAGTACAGTTAGCAAAAACTGCCCAAAGAGCATAAAGAGGTCAAAAGGATTACTAAACGTCGTATTTAAGCCAACGCCACCAACAGGCGGGAGATAATAGGAACGGGAAGAAAGAAACTGTGGAATGCTTGCCAAGGCTACGGGCAATCCGACGAACAAAGCAAGTTTTTTTATCCACTCAACAATCGGCTTCCAATCCAATTTCTTATAGATTCTCATATACAGCACAATTGCTCCTGCAAATATCCCCCCCTGTGCAGCCAATGCAAACACGTCCCAACTATTTGTAAGGTACAGATGTCCTAACAAAATTCCTAAAAAGACACTCTTGGGAAGCGTTAATTCCTCGCTTTCTGTAGCTCCTTCTGTTGCTTGTTGTTTTCCAAAAAAGATATCAATCAGTACGAAAATACCAACTAAAAAGAAAGGATAGGAAAGGTAATGACCGTGCAAGTCACCCAAAATAACAGAATACCCAGGGAACTCATTAATAGTATAAGGAATAACACGCGTTGCAGAAGCAAACCACTGAGTTCCTTGTGAATGCATTATTGCCTGGATTATCAAGTAAAAATTACCGCCAAATGTCATGACAAAAGAAACAAGAAAGGCAACCATATCTGTGAGCCGAAGGGAGCGCGCGACCAAATAACCTGCTTGTAGAATCCAAACTCCAAACAGAGAGATGGCAAGGTTATACCCAACAGCAGTTGGAATTTGGAGCATATATTGGAATAGACCAAGTATAAAATGCCCAAAATAATAGTAGTTCATATAAAAACCTGATAACCAAGGGTTCTCTATCGGAATGTGATTTTGCTTCATGATGGTGTTAATAAGCGCAACGTCCATCAATTTTTCAGTTCCAAGAATATCGGGTTTAAAGGTTCGAATATACACAAGAAAGAGATAAATAACATACGACAGCAATTCAACACCTAAAAATACGAGGAGTTCTTTTTTTGAGGGGAAACGTAAGCGATTCCGTCCAAAATAGGTTGCAAGTCCAATAAAGGCGAGGTAAATTGCACATGCCCAAGGAATCAACGTAGTCCACCCTTTACCAGTAAATAAAGCCATATACCACAGTAAAAGGGAGAAAATCGTAATACCTAAAAACTTATAAAAAACCAAAGGATATCGTTTTGGAAAGAGCGATGACCCCAGTAGGTATCCCGCAACCGCAAAGGCTTCTGTTGCTAGAAAGTAAGTATGTATCATGCTACTATGATGAAATAGAATTCCCCAAGGCTAACGCCCTCAAGGACTTCGTCCTTGGCAGAACTCCGTTCCGCCGGGTATTATATTACTAACTCAGTAATAGAATGAGTAATTATATACTAGATTCACAAGGGATACTGCTACGGCTTGCGTTATCACTCTTTATAGGTTTTCTTGTTGGTATCGACCGAGATGACAGTTGGCAAAAAGCAAATGCTTCTTTACGTTCACGTTTTTCGTTTGTTAGACCAGGTAAACCAGCAGTTGGACTTGGAGGAGTAAGAACCTATGCGATACTCGCCATACTTGGAAGCATGCTTGGCACGCTTTATTATATAGATGCACGCACCTTGCCATTAATGCTAATCGTATTTTTTGGAATTGTGTCATACATCAGCATTGCGTATTTCCTTAATTTTTTTGACCGACACACACTAGGGCTCACTACTGAACTTGGAATGCTTCTACTTTTCGCTGTAACGTTTGCTCTTGGGGCACACTTACTTGATTACCGCATTGCACTTGGCATTGCCGTTTTAGTATCGCTTATTTCAAACTTAAAAGTTGAATTCAGAAATCTTATCGGCTCCTTTACAAAAAAGGAGATTTTAGAATCAATAGAGTTTGTCGCAATTTCTGCCGTTATCCTACCGTGGCTTCCAAATGTTACTATTACACTCAATCAGGTACTCTCTTTTATAGGTCTTAATGCCGGAAATTTTGGTAGTATTGCCATTCTCAACCCCTTTCAGTTCTGGATGGTTGTAGTATTTATCAGTGCGCTCAATTTTGCTGGATATTTTCTTGCTAAAACACTTCAATCTTCCTCTAGCATTTTGGTCACCGCTTTTCTTGGAGGGTTAGTATCTAGCACTTCGGTTACTCAATTCTTGGCAAGCAAAAGTAATGCAGCAAAAACTTCAGCCACAAGTAAGCTTCTTGTGGCTGCGGTTCTATTAGCAAATATGACCAGTTTCATTCGTATACCGCTTATTGTGCTTGCCTTAAACCCTTCATTATTTACATCGGTTGTTCCTCCCCTATTTTTGCTTACACTCGTCACCCTAGTTATTGTTTTTCTTCTACGAAAAAATGGGGCAACAAAAGAGAGTGCGGTAACTATTTTTGCGTCGCCTTTGGCACTAAGGCCAGCACTTATGTTTGGGTTTCTGTTTTTGATTGTTTCGATTGCATCAAATATAGGAATTGCTGTGCTTGGAAAAGCAGGTTTTATCGCCACAGCACTTATTGCCTCTTTATCAGGGCTTGATGCAGTCACCTTGGTTACGGCAAGAGCTGTACCCGAAACTATTCCGATGCTCGTAGGAACAGGCGTACTTCTTGGTGCTACCGTCACAAACCTTCTGTTCAAGCTTGGTGTTATCGGCGTGTATGGAGAAAAACGATTTAAGAAGCTCTCTTTTCTTTGGCTTGGGGGTATTACCTTGCTCGGAGCGCTTCTTTTATTCGGTATAATTCTCCTATGATAGATTCGCATTGTCATTTAAACGCTTCGTACCCTAGTAAAGCAGCTGCTGCACCCACAATCGAGTCTTTTATATCAAAAGGCGGAAAACGAATTGTTGACGTGGCAACAAATATTGAAGAAATTACCATTAGCCAATCACTTGCCCGTGCGTACCCTACGGCCATTTATTGCAATGTTGGATTGCACCCAGAAACACCAGACGGCAAAACTGATTCCTGGATAAAAATTCAAGATAGTCTTACAACACTTAGGTCAACAATAAACACCTTAATCAATCTCGTTGGGATTGGCGAAACAGGATTAGATTATAGTTACAAAGAAACACAGGGTGAATACTTCACCAAGGTAATTGAACAGCAAAGAGAACTTTTTGTTTCGCATATCGAATTAGCAAAAAAGAATGAACTGCCGCTAATTATTCATGCAAGAGGTGAGCACCAACAAGATTATTCCGTGTATCAAGACGTTCTTGGCATACTCACCGAAGAGAAGTTTTCAGGAAGGGTGTATTTTCATAGTTTTGGCGGAACCAAAGAACTCGCAGAAAAAATAGTAGACCAAGGTTATTTAATAGGCGTAAATGGCATTGTTACCTATTCCGGAGCACAAATTGTTGCAGAATGCATTCAATATGCACCATTGTCTGCCCTTTTGCTTGAAACCGACGCACCTTTTCTGATACCAAGCAATCTTGATAGAAAAGAACTCCAAATTCCAAAGGTAAATGAGCCAATCGGTATTTTTGCAACTGCTGCGCGGGTAGCAAAGCTTAAGAATACAGATGTTGCAGACGTTCTACACGCTGGTGAGCAGAATGCGCACGCCATTTTTGAAAGAATGTTGTAAGAATCTCCCTATACAATTATGTCATGGAAACACTTAATAATGGCGTTTGTTTGGGTAATTCACCGTATCTTACCTCAATACTTATGCCGCAACTAAAGTTGCGGCATATCAACCTGCAGCGATTACAATCGATAGAAGAAATGCTGCAAGAGAAGTCCCCGTTTTGCATTATAGAAGGGGACCATCTGCTTCAGCAACCTGCAATAGTTCAACAAAAGCTTAGACCCTATTTTCTCGAAAAGAAGTTCTCACTTGCACTTCACTATTCAAAAGACTACAAGCAAAAACTCAATCTACTCGAATTTGGTGTTCAAGTTTGCATTGATCTCCCCTGTTCTACCGAAGTTGTACTCAAAACCATAGAAAACAATATAGTTGCACTTACGCCAGCAAAGCCATCGCAAGCTCACCTTGAGCCAGAAGCTCCAACAACGTTTACTTACCTACACGATGGCATCGGTCGATATTTTCTTACAAACAAAACGAAGAGCATCTACATGAATATCATTGAACAACGATTGCTTGAATATCTAAAGCGAAGAAAGGGATTTGTGAGTAAAAATGAACTTTCGTACGCTGGCTGGAAACATTTTGAAATGAAGCCAAATACGGTCACTGTCACAATTAAAAAGATGCGCGCAAAATTGCGTGCTATAAAACTCCCTTACCGAATTCGCTCACTCTATGGATACGGGTATATGCTCGAACCAACAGAAACAATGAACTAAAGCTCTGCCTTTTGTCCGTCTCTAACCTTTGGAGTAACCATAAAGGTCATTGATTTGCCTAACATCATCTCGATTTGTGCTTGCAAGTAGGGAAAGAAGCCAAGAGTTAACGAGAATACGACTAACAACAACTGTTCAAAATAGTGCCAGATAAAGAATAGGACTCCCCTGCTTTTTGGTGGCTGCCCGTACATTGCCTCAAGAATCGAACGTGAAGGAAATAACCCAAGCAAAGAGAAGGTCAAAAGAGTACTGACAATTTTTGGTAACACATGAGCAGAACTCGAAAGGCCGAAATCGGGGTTCAAAAGCGTGATCAATGGAATGGAAAAACTTAAAAGAAACGTAAGTGTCGAATAGAGATTATAGACTCTAAATAGTTCAACTACACTGCCAATTTTTTTGCCTACACTAATGTTCTTATTGTTCTTTATTCCCTGAATAGTCATTGGGTACACGATGGCGCCCCACCCCCATCGACGTAATTGTTTATACATAACTACGTGCGACTTTACGTACGTGTCAGCTTGGACTGCGTCGTTATAACATGGAGCATAAAACTCTTCTCCGCGAAAATTGCCATCAAGTGCAAGAAAAGCTCTCCAGTAAAAACCGGTGTCATCAACTCCAATTTTTGGATCAAAATAATCAATCTGATGAAGAAGTTGTAAGTTGAATCCGTAACATGAAAACGATTGCTTCTTCTTTTTTGATACAACCCACTCACTCATCAGTGCCAACGTAAGCACTCCAGAGAAAACGCGCATTAAAACAGGTACATCCCAGTAATTGTTGGAATACAACATAATTGCAGGGGAGAAAAAGGCATAATATCGATTTGGGGTGGTAAGGTATGTATGAACATAATTTGAAATGAACTTCGGGTGAATAAGCATATCGCTGTCATACTTAATAACCTGATAATTTCGTAAATCCTCACCTTTTTCGATTAACTCTTTCGCATACTCTCTAGATGCCCAGTTTAGGTTTGCACCTGCAATTCCTACCGCTTCGCCAGGAATATCTTTTGGATGGAGGTAAAACTTGAATTCAGCAAAAACACCTTGATATTCCTCCTGCAGCTTTTTCATTTGCTCTTTGAACTGCGGACCAGCACTAACTTCTAACCCAACGACAACAGATATTTTTTTTATATCAAATGTCGAGTTTTTTATGGAATCAAACGTTGCTTTTAATACAGCATACGGCTCTTTATAAACAGGGACCAATACCACTACTTTTAACTCATCAAAGGAAGCTGGGAGCTGCTCTTTGTTAGGAAGTTCTTCCCATACGAGTTTTTTAATCATCTCATCCCAATCGAGAGCTAACGCTCTTTTATATCGTCTAAAGGCAACAAGATTACCGATGTTCGTTACAATCGTTTTATAGAACCAATACACAGACAAAAAGGCAACATAGTACAAAACGATTTCTGGTTTGCCGAGCAGCGTTGCCCAAATAGGAGCAAGCAGCAACAAGATAGTTACAAAACCAGGAATAATACGTACTACCTTAAAAAAGAGGGAGTCAAAATCATATATGTGTTTCATGCGATTTTTGCAAAGTTTTTTGTATTATACCTCATTGACAATACTGCGTGAATATCGTACCCTGAAACGTATATGACACAGCCCCTTTCATACAAAGATTTACTGCATACACCGACGCAATTAACCGAAAAAGACCTCGGCCGAAAAGGCATGAGCCTTGCGTCACTTGTATCTCAATCAATTCCTGTTCCACCGTTTTTTATCTTGCCACCGGAGCTTTTTAAATCAATTATCGTAGATATCTTTAAAGATAAATCGGTTGCCTCACTTTCAGAGTTTAGAAAAAGAATTGCCAGCGATTCACTTTCTACAGATACCGTTGCGCAGATAGAATCAGAATATGCCAAACTTTCGGGCTTTGGTAAAACGTGGGTTGCCGTACGATCTTCAATCGTTGCGCCAGAGCATCCACAAGTTTCCTTTAGTGGGTTGCTTTCTTCAAAACTGAATGTTCGTGGTACTAAAGAAATTGACGAAGGTATTAAAGAGATATTCATGTCACTTTTTTCGGATAGATCCTATGACTATTTAAAGCGTAACTCGATTTCCTACGGTGATGTGAGTACTGCAATAGTCGTCCAAAAAATGATTCAAGCCGAAGTATCTGGCATCATGTACACTTACGACCCAATAACTACGAACGCTAGCCATGTTTCAATCGAAGCAGTATTTGGCCTTGGTGATGTACTTGCCGACGGAAATATCAATCCAGACATCTACACTGTATCTAAAGACACTCTTGATATCGTCGAAAAGAAGATTGTTCCCCAAGAATGGATGAAAGTCAGAAAAATGGGTGACACTCAATCCTTAGAGCATCTTCAAAAGATTACCATTTCCAAAATGTGGCAATACTCTCAAAAACTAGACGATGCCTTAATTCGAGAGCTCACAAAGCTTGCCGAAACTGTAGAAAACGCACTAGGTGGACCTCAAGTAATCGAATGGGCAATGGAGAGGGGTAATCTCTATGTTCTGCAAGCAAAACCAATCGCAACGGCAGTTAACACTGAACTCAAGCATTTGCACGAAACAAAGCGGAAAATCACTTCTGCCCAGGATTTAGACACATTCTCTACCTTGTCTGACACGGTATCAGTAAGCATTCATACTCCTCCTCCAGAAGAAAAGCCAGTGGTTCTCCCACAAGAAACATTACTCTTTACAGGTACGCCTGCCTGCCCTGGAACAGTGTATGGAGAAGTACTTTTGTTGCCAAGCGCAGCAAGCCTTACAGAAGAATCGCTCGCAACATTAAAAACTACAATTACAAAAAAACACATTTTGGTAACCGACGAATTTACCGCTACTCTAGAACCTCTTTTCTTTCTTGCGGGAGCAGTTGTAACCAACTTCGGTGGAGCAAATAGTGATGTTGCCATTGTGGCAAGAGAAGCACAAATCCCGGCCATTGTAGGTACAAGAATTGCTACCACATATCTACAAACAAGTACACTGCTTAAAGTCGACGGCGCAGCTGGAGCAATTTATCGAGTAGACTTCCTACCAGAAGTGTCCCAAGCACAAGATAGCCCAACAGCCGTTGAGCCAAAAACAAAAAAGAAGAAGTTAAAAAAACTTAAAAAGAAGAAATCACTTATTGTCGAAACCACTCCTATCGAGGTAAAAGTTGAGCCAAAGTTGTTACAAAAACAGGAAGAATTACCCGTTAAAATCTACTTGCCCGAAACAGTTCAAAGCCCTTATCTCTACCAATCAACAATCTCAAATTCGGCACTTCCAAGTATTATTCACTCAATTGTGCTACCGGTACAGAATGCACATAAAGAAACTGTACTACATATCAAAAAGTTAAAGAAATCACAGGCAGGGCATATTTATTTACTCCTTCCTGACTCGCCTTCCTTGGAAGAAATGCTCCAAACCAAAAGAGATTTAGCAGCAATGGGTATTAGACGCTCCAAAAAAGTTAGTGTCATAGCGCGCGTGCAATCAATGTATGGGATCCTCAATACAAGAGTGTTTAACGATATCGGCGTTGATGGATTGGTCTTTGATATTCCAGCAATTGCGACAGCATATAAGCCAGGGAGCACCTCGATTGACAGCGAGCTTTTTGCATTAGTCGAAAAGGCAATTGACACGATTAAGCGCCAAAAGTACAGCCTCATCGGACTGCTCTTACCAAAAGAATATCAGACTATTCCCTTAAGAAAAGAATTGCATCAGGCGATGAAATTAGGTGTCTCGGCACTTATGTTCCCAGACAATAACACCACATTTATTTACGGTGATTCAATTGCACTGGCGCAAAGTATTGTGTCGCTTCAGTTAGGAAAATAGCTGAATACCTTTAAAATCGGTTTGTTTCTAATGATTTTCGACGGAAACGTGCAAATATAATTGATTCATAACCGCGAGTGCTGGCTCACCAGCCAAGATTGCAGTACACATTTTTTTAATAAGTTGAGAGGGAATCTCGTCGATTGTTAGTTCGTTTCCCGCTGGAGGAGTAATCTGTGCCTGACGATGAACAATTCGTGGGGACATATCTGCTGCGAGTGTAAGTGTAATTGAACCAAACGGACTTACGTGTTTTGTCTCTCTTGTGCCAAATTCGATAACGGTTGAAATATGATCGTGGTAAAGTGACTTGGTTTCCGTCGTTTTTATATACGAGACATGTTGATTCTCATCTCCCGATACCAGTTTAACTGTCGTGTAAATTCCTGGAACCATCACCTCATCTGCGGGTTGCGACGCATAAACAGAGAGGAAACAAACATTTGAATCTCTTTCCCACTGCGTCTGAAGCCCTGCAGAAAACACGAGGGGATTATCGGCTGCTCCGGCGTTGTAATATTTCCACGCTAATTCATCTATCTCTTCCTGTGTGAGTCCTGTATTTTCTAGAATAACGTAGGCCTCTTCGGCAGCTGTTTTTGTATCAAAACGTTCAGAAAGTCCAGGCTCCATGCGAACGACCTCACGAAGTTGAGTAAAAAGCTTTGCTTGCGGTTCGGTCGGTGAATCTGGGGTTGTCATGTATTTTCTATTATTTTTGTTGCATACCTGCGACTTGTGCGAGCAACGCGAGCGGTAAGGCGAGAGAATCTGACTTAGGAAGTTGCTGTCTTACTTCTGCAAAGCCCTGCGCTTGCGGGTAATCACCATCAATACACATAACAGGAGGTTCATCATGATAATAGCATGCGAGCTCGAATGGAGATTGCTGGTGAGTGTGCCCACTAAGAATTGTTGCAATTGGCATATCGTTATTTGCATTTCTGGTTTGAGTCACTTGAAAAGCATGGAGTCCTTCGTATTCGTACCCGTCGAGGGCATTAAAACAAACCTGAACTGTATTTTGTCCGTTTTTTAAGGGGCTAAACGACAGTGTGACCATTCCCCCTTCTGTGCTGAAAAAGCCAATAATCGCTGGTTGCGTATCAACATGGCGGATACGGTATGGGCTGTCTCCGATTTTCCACGAAACATGGGTGTCTTCTGCAACACCAAGTGCCGCTAATACTTCTTTTGCGTTTCGTTCAACGACTTCTGCGTCAAAAACAGTAGTGGTTAGGGCTAATTCTTTTGCTTTTTGTGCTTGTGGGCATGGGGTTGGTTCGGTTGGTGACATTGCGATTTCGGTTAATTATGTCCCATACTATACCATTTTCGCGAAAAAATGGCTATTCCCCCGCTTCTGGAGTAACGACTTGGCCCTGAGTCATGAGTGCAAAAACCGTTTCGGAAAAATTGTCTTGCCGTATTTGCTGAAGAAACGAAGCCAAAGGAGTGTCTTTTACTGCCTCAAATACCTGCTCCTGAAGCTCCGGAGCACGACCACGTAGAGGTGCCCAATCGTAGGTCAGTATTTTGTTGTCTGACGTCGTACCAACGGTTAAGATTCCTGCTGTTTTTCCATCGTTATATGTAATTGCTACTTGCCGTGGGTCTTCTTGATTTATGCGACGTTCCGCCGTTTTTGTAGCCTCAAATCGAATCTTTCTTATTGACTGAGGAATATCGTTTGCTGTTGCAATCACAACTGCGTAATTTCTTGGCACAAAGGGACCAATACCAAACGGGGCAGTAACACCAACAACAATGTTAAACAGTGGATACGAGAGAGGTTCGGAAATAAAGCCCCCTACACCCTTCTTTAACTCACTCCATTGCCAATGGCAGGAATGAATATCTTCTTGCATGCCAAGCAAATCAAAGGCACGTGTCGCCAGTTTTTGTACGAGGGTTACATTTTGAGGGTGAATAAGCCAATCATCTTCGATTGCTTGTGCAAATAAACTGTCGGGTGGAAATTCACTCAGTTTTCTGAATTCATCTTCTCTTGTTACTGCTGCACTCATAATTCGTTTTTCAACTCAGTATTTGAGTGTACCAGATTAGGCAAGTTGTTTACTATAAGACCAACACGTTTGTATAATAAAGGAATTTTCGTGCTACAATCTCGGTATGACCGAAACTAAGCCACTAATGGCGCAATACGCGGCTATTAAGGCAGAATACAAAGACGCGGTACTCCTTTACCAAATGGGCGACTTTTTTGAGTGTTTTTACGAAGATGCCGAAAAAGTGTCAGAAGTTCTCGGACTTGTGCTTACCAGCCGGTCAAAAGACAAAACGAATGCACCGCCAATGGCTGGCTTTCCGCAAAAGGCGTTAGATGACTATCTCCCCAAACTTATCGCAGCAGGCGTAAAGGTTGCCGTGGCACGTCAGATGGAAAATCCAAAGAATGCCAAAGGAATTGTAAAACGAGCCGTTACCGAGGTAATTACGCAAGGAACCATCGCCACACAAGAAGAACTCCTTTCAAAAGACAAAAACTACATTGGATGTGTTCATACCGATGGCAAACAGTTTGGAATCGCCTTTGCAGATATTTCTACAGGTGAGTTTAAGGTTTACGAGGGGAAGCTTGAAGAAGCGCCCGAATTAGTGGAGCATTTACAACTTAAAGAATTACTCAAGTCTTCGAAAGATCAACAACATTACGCAAACGCCGGAAATACCGTAATTCAGCCACTAGAGCATACCCTCTTTCACGTCGAAAAGAGCACCTCGACACTACTGTCTCACTTTGGTGTACCAAACTTGGACCCACTTGGACTAGCTGAATATCCACTTGCCACCACAGCAGCGGGGGTACTCCTCACATATTTTTCTGAAACGAAAAAAACTGAACCAAAGCACGTAACCACCCTCGAGTATTTTAATCCAAGACACTCGCTCCATGTTGACCCTACCACCCAGAAAAATTTAGAACTTTTTTACAACCTTAAAACGCATAAATTAGAGGGTTCACTTTTTGGCACGCTCGACGAAACCAAAACCGCCCTGGGCCACCGCTTACTATATGAGTGGTTATCCTTCCCCGAAACAGACCCGCTAGAACTGAATAAAAGGTACGACATCGTGGACATTTACATGAAGCAGTCAGCCTTATTTACCGAACTGGAATCGCTTTTGCACCGCTACCCTGACCTACAACGGTTAACAAGTGCGCTTGGGCTTGGCCGAATTCACCCTAAACACCTCTTGGTAATGGCCGACGCCGTCGAAAAAGGAATTCAAATAAATGTGTTGCACCAAAATGTACCCCTCTCCTCTGTTTTAGACGAAACACAAAAGTTAAAATTAGAGGCCTTTACTAAAAAAGTTCGCGACACCATTTCTAGTGACGCTATCCGCCCCACCTATATCGCACAAGGGTACAATACCGAGCTGGACCGACTGGTCGAACTGTCAACAAATGGTGAACAGTACATTAAGGACCTTTACCTAAAAGAAAAAACAGTTTCGAACCTTCCTGGATTAAAACTGAGCTTTAACAATGTATTTGGCTATTCGTTTGAACTATCACGCGTTCAAAGTGCCAATGCCCCCGAACATTTCATTAAAAAGCAGACCTTAGTGAATACCGAGCGATACATTACCGAAGAACTGAAAAAGCTCGAAGGACAGGTACTCTCCGCCCGTGATCAGGTACAAATCCTAGAAAGTGAATTATATGCCACACTGCTGGCAGAGCTACAAAACTACGTCGCAGCATTATCAAAGCTTGCCCAATGTATTGCCCAGGTAGATGTTTTTCACAGTTTTGCCCACTCAGCCCTCACAAGGCGATACACACGGCCAACACTCACCACCACCGACCGAACACTGCATTTAGAAGGAATGCGCCACCCAGTAGTAGAAAAAACCGTAAACGAATTTGTACCAAACGACCTAACCATAACCAAAGAAAGCAATTTTTTGATATTAACCGGACCAAACATGGGTGGAAAATCGACGTTTGTTCGACAGATTGCCCTACTCCAAATTATGGCGCAGATTGGGTCTTTTGTTCCTGCTGCCAAAGCAACAATGCCCCTGGTCGACAAGGTATTTGCCCGAATTGGCGCGTCTGACGACATCTCGACCGGAAAGAGCACGTTTATGGTTGAACTTTCAGAAGTTGCGTATATTGTGTCGCAGGCAACCGAGCAATCTCTGGTTATTTTAGACGAAGTAGGCCGAGGCACCAGCACGTATGAGGGAATTTCGTTGGCGTGGGGCATTGCGCAGTACATTGCCAATCAGATTGGCTGCACCACCATTTTTACGACTCACTTTAGAGAGCTGACCGATTTAGAAGATTTGTCACCAAAGTTTATAAACTACAAAGTTAACCTTAAAGAAGAAAACGACTCAATATACTTTTTACACACGGTAACCAGAGGCCGAAGCGACAAGAGTTACGGTATTCAGGTAGCAAAACTCGTAAACTTACCTCGAGAGATTATCGACACCGCATTTGAAGTACTCAATAGCTTTGAAGCAAAAGCTCTTAATGTGGAGTTGCAGCAAGAAAAGGCAGAACCAGCACAAACAAGCAGAAAATCGGCAGGCCAACTCGACTTCTTTAGTGCCGTACAAACCGTAGAAGTAGAAAGCGAAAAGAGTAAAAAACTACAAGAACTACTCGATGCCATAGACCCCAACACCCTTACCCCCATCGAGGCCTTGGTACTGGTGGAGAAGATGAAAAAGTTGTAAAAAATATAAGTGGATAGTACAAAAAAGCAAGCGATACCATTTTTCACGATTATTACTTTTAACCTTTTGTGTGTATTCGTAATGGTGTTATTCAACAACACATCCACAATTCAGGTTCAAGAAATCGTAATATCAATAACATTAGCAATAAACATTGCAGCAATATTTATTTTCAAAGATGCAAGATTATCCATATCCTTAACCGTAATTTCAGCGCAAACATTACTTTTGGTTGTTTGGGGAAATTCTATTCCATACATTCATTTAATAACGGTTATACCTTACTAC
Organism: Patescibacteria group bacterium; assembly: GCA_016860985.1. Lineage (GTDB taxonomy): Bacteria > Patescibacteriota > Dojkabacteria. The sequence continues at coordinate 289,385 of BOKM01000001.1, forward strand.
TTACTACTTAATACGAGCCTCAAAAAACATACTGGCAAATACCTATTCTTTCTAATATTTTTAACATGTTTTGAAATAGTTGGATTTATTCCGATTGATAAATCCGCACCAACTGAGGTCGGTCCATATAATTTAGTTATGATTCTCTCTTTGCAACTACTATCGTACAAAATATTTCACGAGTTTGAATCATTGTTGGTTACTGTTTCAAAAATTGAGTTTCTTGGATTTAGAGATTTAATTGAATCGACATCCTTAAACTTTCTCCAGATAACGATTGCAAATGGGCTTTATATTGCGACGATATCACATATGCTAAATAATTTACTCCAAAAGATTGCATGTGGAGTTTTGCCAAAAATGCGGGAAATTAAAATCATTAAATTGCTTGGGAGCTCTGAGAGAACTACAACTACGAAACGTTTAGCTCTTAGTAGTATTCTTTCGAATTTAGACATTACATCGAGCACCAGCTTTCAGAATGTATCATTACCAATAAACTTGGCAAAGCTATTATTCGTAATTCTTTGGAATATTCGTATGAACTATGACAAGGATGACTTTATATGCTCAATTGATGTAAAGCCGGATTATTTATTAGTTTCGTTTCAATCTGAAAACTCCAACACTGCAGAACCCAGCCTAATTGATAATAGGAACCTAGGAACGATGAAACAACTTCTCAACATACTAAAGCTTGGATCAATTGATACCGACAACGATGTTTTGTTTAAAACAACGCTTCGCTTTACTCATACGTCTCCAACCACTCCCCCCACTAACCCACCCAACAACAGATAAAGCCGTGTAATATCGCCGTTTCTTGCTGCTTGTGCCATATTTTTAAGTACCTGCGGTACCTGCTCCCGTAGTTCTGATACTCGTAGCAATTCCTGTTCTTGCATTCGCAGCACAAACGTTTGGTGAAGCAAAGGATCGCCTGCTAACAGTTCTTTTCCACATCGTTGCAACACATATCGGTATAACTCGCGTACTTGTTCCTTTATCTGTTCTAGAGAATTACCCTGTAAGTTAACTGCGGTTACAGAAATCTGTTCACAATAATTCGACAATCCTACTTTTTCGCTCTGGGACTCCCCTTTTGTGGCATATGTTTTCAAATTACCCCAATGTATCGACAAATATCGTTGTACAGTTGCTGGGTCGGGCTGCTTCATTACTCTTTTGCTTTCAAGTTATTACTGTTATAATTTCACACTGTTCCCGTATTTTATTGACTGTATTGGACAACTTTGGACATGGATTATCTTGCGCAGTACGAACACGGGCTCCCTTACTTTGATTCCGACCTATCTACCGTACGTTCTGCAATAGAAAAGAAGCAGTGTGTGGTGCTTTGCTCCGCTTACAAAATGGGCGACCGGCGCTTTCTTGACTACCTGTATCACCACATTTCTCACGAAGATCACCTTGATGTGTACTACGACAAAGAGAATCTCTTTACCGCTTCTACCCTCGAAAAAATTCAAGAGAAAACGACTACCCGAACCAAAGTTGTACTGCTACCTTGGTATTTTCGTAAGCTTACCTCTTTTACCCGTACCTTTTTACAACTTATGCGCGACAGGCGGGCAACCTTTCTTTCTGTCATTATCATGGAACCCTCCTTCTTTGATGCTCCTGAAAAGTTCTTTACTGATACCAACCTCCCTATGCAGGTTATACTTGCACGAAAACCCCTCGACAAAGAGAATACCCTCTCACTCCTCCATATTCGTGAGAACCTTGCAGATACGCAAATTGCCCCCGAAACCCTCTCCCAAGTTTACGCACTGTCTGGTGGCCATATCGGCTTAACCAAACGGCTTTTCACCCTCGCAACCCAAGGAGAACGACTAAAGTTACCTGCGCTACTCTTTGACCCGGCCCTTCGCGCAACACTTTTGAACTTAGAACTACAGTACCGCACACTTTCTAAAGAAACCTGCAAAAAAATTGGGCTCCTTACCCATGAGGGAGGCATTGCAATTCCACTACTTCGTGCCTTTATTCAAAGTATCACCGAAGAACTCTCCGATACCCTTACCCCACTGCAACAAAAACTACTAGAGCTCTTTCTCTCTCGTAACGGCGAATTAGTGACAAAGGAAGAAGTTCACGAAATTATGGACCCAGAGCGTGAATATTCGCTGTGGGCAGTGTATAAAAGCATTGCCCGTTTTTCAAAGGCAGTTGCAAAGCAATATGTGGTAAAAAATGTGAGTGGAAAAGGGTATGTATTAGTTAAAAGGAACCCCGATGCGCCACTATTCTAGCCCTCCGGTCATTCCTCCTGAAATACGAGAAGCGCACGGACCACGCATCTTTTTGCCTGACTTGCTTGCAGCAGATGTCATGCTTTCTCACACCTACCCACGCAGAACCTACGAGCAAATTTCGTCAGAACTGACACAAGAAGAACGCACGCAAATGGGGTTTGAGCTCCTTTCAAGTGCAATACCAACACTAACCTGGGCACCTACAAATAGCATTGTACTGTGTGGACCACCAGCGTCTGGTAAAACAACACTTGCCGCCACGCTCCAAAAATCGCTCCGGCACATGCGACACAAGCCAACAGCAGAGGGGATGAGTAAAAACTACGCGGTTCAAGAACATGTCGGTAATCCACTTGAGGAATATCTGGATACGCTCGAGAGCTTTTCCTTTGCTCGTGCAAAAGAAGCCCTAGCAATGAACGAAAAGCTTGGACGGCAGCTTCACTCCTTAAGCAGCGGGGATATCTTAATTGGGGGAATTCTACAGTCGTTTGTCACGCTTTGTGCCTACTGCCATACCTACTCAGTCGACCAAGTAACGGGGCAACTCGTAATACCCGACTCACTTATGAATATCACCCTCTTTCTTATGACACAATGGGCACCACGAGTATTTGTATTCGTTGATGCACCAAAAGCAATCAGGCACGAAAGAGCTTTTGCGCAAGGGCAACTAAATGCTCTTGAATACGAGAAAAGAAAAATCCCCTTTGAACACGACAGCCTCTTACGAGAATTGACCATCAGTACCTTGCAACGTATGCAACAGTTTGCTCACGAAAGAGGCCTTCTGTTAGACCTTTTATACCATTCCACCGAACCAACCTGGCAACAAGTTCCTGCACAGTTTCAGGCAATTTCTACAGTAGAACAGCTTTCGCACACAATATATCAATTACAAGACCATCATGCATTCGCCGAATATCTACAGAAAATGGAAGCCTTGTAGTTTTTAGGTATAATGCTCCATGAGCAAGACCAACACGTATATTCTTTTTTCCCTTTTGCTCGCAATACTCATGACATTTTTACTCGAATGGCCGTTTTCGCCTTTGAATAAAGCTATTGCATGGACTGCACTTAAAACGGGGAGATACACCACAATTGAACAATCGGGAAACTACGTCAAAACACTTTTGGGAGGTTCAGACCTTACACCAGAAAAGATCAAGACACTTCCCTTTTTTAGCATTACCGACACGACCAAAGAGATAACCGACACAACAATTCCATTTTCGGTTCTTACATTTGAGAATACGTATTTCCCGAAAGATTTTTCCTATTTGTTCCCCTCTGGTCAAGATGGAATTTACGAAACAGAAGCACATACCCTACTGCTCGATAATCGAGAAGTTGCCAATTACCTGGTAAAAGGCAAGGTGCTGCGCGAGCCAATTACACAGATTGTGTACAACGGTTCCAAAGAACATACCCCGCTTATCAAAGAACTTGAAACGAATTGGAAAACACTCGCTACTGCACTAACAAAAAAAGAAAAACCGACCGCAGAGCGACACCTGACCGCAGCGGAATATGAATTGCTATCAAAAACGACGGCACTCTCGGACTTAAGTTACCGACTCGATGCGTCAATAAAAATCTCGCTTGAACCGGGGTTGGAAACGGACATCTCTGTACAAGTTGGGACCGTAGAGGTAAAGCAAAAAAATTGCACGGTAACTGCAGATATTCCCATTCTCTTCTTAAAGGATCAGCAGCTTTATGTGTTTGACAAAGTATATACCGCACTCGCCTCGCTTTGCGCAAAACCAAAAGCAACGAGTGGACTACTTAATTGTAGCAACTGCTGGTTAGCCCCCGTAAGTAAACAGTTTTCGTTGCGTTCCAGTTATATTCCTTATGTAGTTTCAACAGGGCTAAACGGGGGTGGTTATGTAACGCCAGATACCAAGAAGGCACTTGCAAAGCTTTTTACCGCAGCAAAAGAAAATGGTGTGACCTCCATTCGTGTTTCGTCTTCGTATCGTTCATATAAAACGCAGGAATCACTCTTCAACTCATACGTGAACAACGAAAAAAAGAATGGTTTAAGCACCACACAAGCCATCGAAAAAGCGAACACTTACTCCGCCAAACCTGGTTACTCCGAACACCAGCTTGGTACAACCGTTGATCTTATGGCATGCGCGTACCCTTGTAACTTCTATGACTCGGCAAACACGCCACTTTACAACTTTCTTAAGAAAAATGCGCATTTGTACGGCTTTGTAATCTCGTATCCCAATGGCTCACAACCCTATACTGGTTATGTGTACGAGCCCTGGCATGTTCGATATATTGGGGAAACCTATGCAAGAGAACTCTACAACCGAGGATATCTGACTAAAAAAGGCTTTTATCTGTATCAGTTTTTGGTGGAGAAGGGAAAGTATTAAAAAATTCCTGCTTTTCTAAGCGAACCTCTGCCTTTTTTCAAAAAGTCTTCATATTCTTCTAGTGATTGCCTTCTAGAATGGTGTACGTCCGTGTATTTCGAATTGCTGGTTCCGCCCTCTTTTGGCATATACACTTTTTCGAGTTCAAGTGCCGTTGATTTACTCTGATTCGAGCTATTGATATTCTGTTTCAGTACATCACCAAACAGCTCGTGCATAAGCGAATAACCGATACACGGGACGACAAGTGGTCTATTTTTATATTTTCTTTTTATAGCACCAAAAAGAGCTCGTGAAAGCTCTGCTCTGTCCATTCCTTCGAAGTTATCGTGCATTTCAGAGACAATGGGCACACCTCTCTGCAGAAGTGGATTCGCGCCAACTTGGGTTCGTATATCTTCTTGTATCCAGACAATATCGTATCCAAAGAGACCTAATGTCGGAACAACCCCCGCGTTTTCGTATAAGCGCCTAATCTTGTCACTAAATTCGAGCGCCCATTCGGTATCTCCAATAACGCGAGTGAGCGATTCATAATCCATTGTTTTGATAAATTCTTCGAATGCTGCCTTTTCTTCAGGAGTCAATTCAACAGTTCTCGATTGCTCTATATGAGCGTTCCCAACCAATTCCTCAAGCCGACCGTTACGGTTTGGAATTACTCTATCTTGTGCCCAAAGAATACCCAGTTCTGGATGGAACCAAAATCGATTTTCCGTGTCTCCTAGTTTCAGTAAAGGCATTACAGCCCACTTTCCGTCCTTTGGCGGGGTGAATTCTAGCGGATTTACATTTCTGTCGATGATAATTCCTTGTTTTGTTGAAGTACCCGAACGGTGAGCAAATGTTCCGAATTGAGTATAGTCTAAGCCCAAGAATACGCCATCATTAATGACCTCCTCGTATGGGCTTCCATCTGGTCTATTCACTACATATCTCAACAAAGGATAGGGCAATCCTGCGAATTTTGCTTCGAGAGCGGGGGTAACTTTACTTTCAAACTTCTGAATATAGGGGAGTGTCATTCCAAGAAAATCGAGCCCATATGATTTCACTGCTTTAAGTACAGCGCCAAATTGTTCTGGAGTCACATTGATTGGGTGCCCCTCATCACCGAGTGATTGCACCAGAACGCCAACAGACGTCAAAAGTTCTACCAGATTCCCTACAACAACTGAGTTTTTAGGAAGTCGTGCAGCTCTAAAGGCTTCATGGACTTCGTCTTGTATCTCTTGCTCGTGGCTACTGAGTATTTTTTGCTTTGCTCGTCGGTCATCTTTAACCAGGAATTCAGTACCTTCTTGGACGTCTGACGCTATGTCAAAAACTGACATTCCCAAAGTTTGCCCTAGTCTTGCCACATTTGACTTCATGGTATCAGCAGGTGAGACTTCATCCCATAAAGCAAGCTGCAACCCTCGCAACGAGAAGTATTTCATGATATCTGCACCGCCTTTTTCGAACGTGTTTCGAATTCTTCCAATCGTCGAAATACCTGGAGTTACAATAGTCATCGCGCCATCACGGCAAGCACACAAGAATGGACGTATTTCTTCATCTCCAATGTTTTTGTATAACTGAGTGAGAAAAAGATTAACAGACATATCATCAACAACAGCTCCTGGTGGCATTGATCTTCCTACAACAGCGCCTTCTTCACTCTCTTCAAATTCTTCTGGAATATTTTGAGGAAACCACAAGGGGGCTGCTGCTTCTGTTTGCAGTCCAACTGCCACTTTCCTGTTCTTTCGTTCGTGGTATATTTCTTTTACATTGCTTGGATATACACAGAAAATTGGCCCCATTCTTGTTTCTTCTTCTGTAATAAGAGTGGTTACTTGCGCACCTAACCCAGGTTCCCTCCGTAGCATTACCTCTTCAAAATGCCCTCTTTCTGGGTTACCTCGTTTATACATATATCGAGCATATACTGGCCCGCCTTTTTCATTCGCAATAGCTTGAAACGTTTCGACTTCAGGTAGAAATGCCTCTAAGACCTTGCGTTCAGAGTCCAACAATTTTTCTTTAAGATTTGTATGTCGTGTTACCGTCGTAGAACACTCGGCAAGTTTTTTTACCTCAATAGCTTTTTCAACAACTGCGATATCTCGTTGCATATATGTATTATACCCTCATGTTACTTCTATTTCCTGACATAAATGTGACATTACGCGGTCATTTTTAGTCGCAACGGTTTGTATGGCGCATGCTCGGCTTCTGTTCGCAACTCTCGCTTTTCGTCTTGCAAATGAATGCCAATATCTGCCAAAAGATCCAACCTTGCATGTATTTCTTCTTCCGGGAGTCGATAATATGGATACGGATCGTCATCTCTGTATGCCCACTCTTTAATTTCGTACCCAAGCAACGAATTTTTTAACGTATCGAGCGGATATATTCGATGTTTCCATTCATCAATATGCTGGTGAATATGCTCCAGATATTCAGGGTATCGAGCAACAATATCCAAGAAATCATCTTCATCTCCGAATGTGCGTAAAAGCAACATCGCATCGAGCAAGTAACGAATCGAACCATCTTTGCCTGAAAGCACACGACTGAATTCTTTTTCGAAATTTTCAATTTGTTCGGCGACTTCTCCTTCTATCATGATGGAATTGCCGCGGAGGTCCTTTAGTAATCTCATATTTTTATGCTGCAAACAGGAGGCAAGAAAGGTATAAAACGCTTGAACGAAACTCTCTTCCCTGCCTCCTGAACGGCTCAGCCGTTTTTCTTACCCAGCATCATCCATTTTACTTCACATAGATTGTGATCGTTCCTTTCGGCATTTCATCTCCGTGACGGAGGACCTTATATCCAACACTTTTCAGCGTAACTGTGCTTCCAACTTGCGGAAGTTTGTTTCGCGGATATTTGCCGGACCCGACCTTTGTTCCGTCTTCGGTTTTGAATTTAACGTTCATCTTGAGCCTCCATGTAAGTAGTGTACCTAGACGTGGATTGGCATTGCTGCCCTAGGATTTGGGATGCCCACGCAAACATACGTCCAATACATGAACATATCTTTGCGTGGTTCCCTGGTGCTGCTGAGTGCCTGCGAGAATTGCTTCATCAACAGGCGAATGTCAAAGTACTTCATCCCGCGAGGGAGAAATACTTCGTATTATAGGTCATTTTGCAATAATTGTGAATACCTCATATTGCAGTCGTATTACCGAATTGATACAATACCTATGCAATATTCCTCCGAATTGGTGGGCAGAATCGAAGCTTCTCCAACTAAAAAACTAAAACCAATAAAACAAGCACTGCTTGCACAACAAGTACAACTGATTGACTTTGCAGATGGAGAACCAGAACTTGGCATTTCGAACGAAACGCGAGAGGCAATTGCAAAAAGCCTAAAGGAGGGGCATTACAAGTACAGCGCAGCACAAGGATCACAACCGCTGCTGCGCACGATTGCAGAAATTCGTCACGTTCCTATCGACAATATCGTTATTGGCTATGGCGTTAAGCACCTTTTTTACTCGTTACTGCAAACCTACTGCAACCCTGGGGACGCAATACTGATGTTACAACCCAACTGGATGATTTATGCGCAACAAGCAAAAGCTCTTGGAATTAGCGTAACTAACTGCCCCGTACGCAACGGTTCATTTGATATCGACTTTGATTTATTAGAAAAGCTTCTGGCCGAAAACCCAAATATTCGACTTATCGTAACCAGTACCCCCAACAATCCAACAGGTAAGTGCTTATCGCAAAAAGAAAAGCAACAACTGCTCGAAATCGCAAGCAAAAAAGAGCTGCTTCTTGTACTGGACGAAGTATTCAGAGACTTGTTACCAAGTGGTGGAAAACTAGAGAACACACCCTTTTCAGAAAACCTTATTTCAATAACATCTTCAAGTAAGAGCTACGGAATGACGGGTTTTCGAATTGGATACTTGCTCGGACCTGAGCCAGTGGTGAGCAATATCACGCAATACCTCTACCTTACAGTTACAAATGTGCCCGAATTCATTCAAGATGCTTATAAAAGTGAACTGCAAAACAGCGCTCGATTAGTGGAAAATGCAGCCCATATACGGCATAAACAAGAAGTCATGGAAAAGGCCATCGACGCATGTACCTTTATCTCCAATACCCCACACCAGGGCGGTATATGCATGTTTCCCAAGATTTCATATCCAAATGGTATAGATGAATGGCAACTTGCAGAAAAGCTAATGTCAGAAGCACATGTCGCGATTGTTCCTGGAATTGCCTTTTCGTACCCTGGGTATATACGACTTAATTACGCACACCTTTCTGACTCCGACATTACTGAAGGCATTCAACGTATCGAAACGTATTTGGTTAAATTGAATCAAAATATACGTGAATAAGTTTTATGTATTGCTCGCAGGTGACAACGCTGGAAAGTCTACTGTACTCAACTACTTTTTAGAGAGACAAGATTGGCAAGTCGCATCCTACGATGCAGTTAATGTTCCAGAAGAATACCGTATTATTCGCGATATCGATGACTCGATGGAAACACACACGCTCAAATACTTTCCCCAATTTTCGACTGAATTTAAGTCCAGCCTTTACGCGCCGTACATCTACTATCTTCGAGATCAAGTTCAAGAAAAGCTAAAAACTGGCAATGTACTCTGTAACTCCTACTACTACAAAATACTCGCCAAAGATTTTCTTCAAGGGGGAGATAACCCTTCTTTTCACAACGAATGGAGAAAACTCCCCAAACCCGACAGGATTCTTTTTCTTGATACTCCACCAGAAGTTGCTGCAAGCAGAATTGAAGATATCTTCTCTCTTTTTTCAAACGAATACGAAGGAGAAGTCCCTTCTGTCACGGGTTTTGTAAGTTTTCAGCACAAACTGAAAGAACGAATGCTCTACGAAACAAAAGACATTCCAACAGTCTTTCTGCCTGGAGATAAATCTGTTGCCGAGATTCTTACAGCGCTCGAACAAGCACTACAGGAGTAATACTTAAGTTTTTGACGTTACTTCTCGCTTACTCTCCAAGGAACGCTTCGCTGAAACGTAAACCTTTTTCGATAAGGTCAACTCTGTAGTTTTCTCCAACAGCGTGCATTCGACAATCTTCGTTTGCTAAAGGAAGCAAAACTTGTGGAATTTTAAAGATGTCGTCAATCAAAGTAACGATCGGCAATCCACCTCCACAATACTTAAAGATTGGCTCTGTGCCGTATACTTCGGCAAGGATTCCTCGTGCCTTTTCGACGTACTCGCTGTTTGTGTTAAGCTTAATTCCATCGTATGGATCACTATATTCGACAGTCACATCGGCATACGAAGGTGCAAGTTGCTTCATGTATTCCGCAAATTTTTTCGCAAGTTCCTCTGGATTCTGATTCTTTACAAGTCGGAAGTTGATTTTTGCTACTGCCTTAGAGGGTACACTGTTTCGGTAACCTTCCCCGACATACCCTGACTGCATGCCTGTAATGACAACCGCTGGGCGCAAACCGACTTGCGTATAAAAGTCATATCCATCAAGACTAGTCAGCTCTTTTGCCCCACTCAAATTCTTGTATTCCTCGAGTGTAAATGGAATTCGCTTGTTATTTTCGATATCTTCTGGCGCAATTTCAAGCACATCATCATAAAAACCTGGAATTGTTACTTTTCCGTTTACAAAGAGTTTACCGAGCATTTCGGATAATACTAAGGATGCCATTGGAACTGCCCCACCAAACAAGCCAGAGTGTAAATCTGTTGTTGACGTAACTACCGTTGTAGTTGAGTTAAACCCACCTCTGAAACCAGTTTCTAAGGTTGGGATACCTGCAGTAATTTCTCCATCAGAAATGAGTGCAAAATCCGACTTTAGGGTTTCGGCATAGTCGTGCATAAATTGCGTAATATGTGGTGAGCCCGTTTCTTCGTTCCCTTCGATCATAAACTTTACGTTGTACTTGAGCTTTCCTGCCTCAATAAGGTCGAAAACGGTTGCAGTATGAATCATAAACTGCCCTTTGTTATCAACCGCTCCACGTCCGTAGATTCGCCCTTCTTTTTCGGTAAGCCCGTACGGATCAGTCTCCCAGCCATCAGAAATATCTGCAGGTTGGATATCATAGTGACCATAAATAAGTACAGTTTTTGCTTCAGGAGAAACGACATACGAGGCAATAATAATTGGATTGTCATACCCACGCGCGACTGTAACCGTAAAGCCATGTGTTTTATAAAGATTTTCTAGAAAAGAAACTATTTTTTCAACTTCTGGCTGGTAAACCGCATCGGTTGAAATACTCTTATAAGCAACGGCTTCTTTTAATAGTCCGAGATATTTTTGATAGTTCATAAGTAGTGAATTAGATAAAGTTAATTATTTTATATTAATTGTTCGAATATTTCACTTTTCCGTTGTTCTCTTAATAATGCTCCTCCTAGCTCTGCAAATTTTTTATTATTTGAGGGGATACCTTTTAGGTTAAACCCTTCTGCACGATGTAACAGCAGTAAGCCAATATATCGCATATAACGTGACTTATCCGATTCATCGAAAGCCAAGTCAACAAAGCATTTTTCTGTAAAGTGGCCAATACGTTGATAAACTTCACTATTCTTTGAGGCTATTGCATACAAAAGCAAGTGTGATGCGAAATATGCAGGATCATATACTCTATCTCCCCAAAATGCTTCTTCAAAATCGATAAGTTTAAAGGTATCTTCTGATGGAGAAACAAAGATGTTTTTAGGAGACAACCCACTGCAATTTACAACTTTTCCACCTTTTTCGGCATCTTGAAAGAGTCTATCGATAGCATCTTTATATTGCGACGGCACAAATAATGAACGGAGCGCTTTTGTGGTTTGCTGGTTATAAAAGAAAGGTATCTTTTCACTTGCTTCTTTCGATTTTTCTCCTTTTTGCACAAGAAAACTGACAAAAGCTTCCATAAACCTAACAGTCGGGACATATCCTGATAATAGTAAATCATCAAAAATGACATGTGATCCACCTACTCGATCTAGTGCCAAAATTCCTTGAGTTGAGTCATAACCATACACTTTTGGCACATAGCTTTTATCAATACTCTCTAAGAAGGCATACATAGAAGCCTCCGTTTGAACCCTTTTCATAGGATATAGAGGCAAAGAGGGATATGGCTGAAACTCCTTGTTAACCTTTACGACTACTTCTTGTGCATGATTATTTTTAAGTAAGCATACGTAAGCACCGTATCCTAGCACCTTTTCGATTTCCATGGCACGAAAGCCCAACTTTGCTGCGTACGTTTTTGCTTGTTGTGTATACATTTCCATCTTGCGTGTTATTGAGTTATCAATTTTTTTGTTTCTTCAACCAACAATTTCATACCTTCTTGAATCTCAGAAAGTGTACTGTTACCGACTGAAATTCGTACATATCCAGGCATACCAAAAGCACTTCCTGGTAACATTGCAATTCCCTTTGTTTTAAGCATGTGTAAACAGTATTCTGAATCAGAAAGCCGCATAACTGGTAACTTTGGAAAGAGGTAGATTGTCGCCTTCTCTTGAGCAAGCTCAAAAAGATTAGCCTTTTTTAAGGCAGCATATGCCTCGTTATATCGTTGCTCTAGTTCTGCTTTGTAATCCGATTGAAAAGTCTTGTGACGTACCACATCAACCCAGATTTTCTGAGCGTAAACGGGCACATTTGAAATTGTCTGTGAGTTAACGGAGATACACTGTTTTACAAACGTTTTGTTTGCGACAATATATCCCAAGCGAAAACCAGACATGCCGTGCGACTTGCTTGGTGAACCAACAATGTAAAGAGATTCGACTTGCGCATCACTCACGAGTGAACGCATAGAAACGAATTCATTCCCAGAAAATACTAAATCACCATACACTTCGTCTGCAATGACGAGCATTCCGTATTCTTTTGCTATCTTTAGTATTTGCTGTAATTCTTCTCTAGAATATGTATACCCGCTTGGGTTATTAGGATTATTGATAAGAATTGCACGTGGTTTTTGTAAGGTTTCAATATATTCACGTAATTTCTCAGGGTTAATCTGCGGTGATTCACTTTCAAACACACGGCAGTTTGCACCCACAACTTCAATTTGTGATTTGTAAGTCGACCAATACGGAGCAACTACAACAACATCGTCACCCTCGTTAAAGAGCATGAGTGCTAATGTGAAAAGTGCCTGCTTCGCACCTGCAGAAATAACGATTTCTTCGGTTGTCACTGAATACTTAACTGCGAGGTACGACAGAATACCTGAATCGCCTTGAGAAGAACCGTATTTGTACCACCCAGCTTTTTCAAAGTAGCGTGGCATCTGCGAAACAATATCACTGGGGAGCGCAATGTTTACATCACCGTGATCGAACTTATAGACTTTCTTGCCCTGAGCTTCCAGCTCCTGAATCAAAGGTTTAAATTGTTTAGTTTCGGAGGGCCTTATTTTTTCCATCCTTTGCGCAAACATGCCACACTCAATTAATTAATATAACCATAAAGTAAAAACTCTCTTCCGTACGTTTCTTCTACGTCGACTCTGCAATACGTTTCGTGGTGTATCTCTTCTGCAGTTTCTTCTGAGGGAACCGCCCGCAAAACGAGTGATACCGAGTCGTCTAAACCGATTTTTCCCGTAATATATCCCTCAGATACCACATGAGAGGCATGGACCAATACTCGGGAAAAAGGCAGCCCGTAATGAAAGACAGTCACTTTCTTTGTGGTACCCGACGTACCTGCAAGGACATACTGTTCAGACTCAACAGGCAATTGCAGATTTGGATTCCAAACCGTTAAGAGTGAGCGAATCCCTTGCATTACCTTGCCATCACCTAGTGTCGTCATTGACAGATGTTTTCCCCCAAACTGAAGCTTTTTATCGTAGATCTTTCTCACTTTCTCTGGGTTTCCATTCAAAAAATACATCCGAGTAAAGGCAGAAAACCACTTACGAAGTGTCTCGCTTGCTTGAGAAGAAATCATCTCCCTGAGCGTATGGAGATATTCACTCCAAGAGAAAGTTTCGATTACAGTGATTCCGTAGAACATAGGAATCGAATCTAGATTTTTGTTAACCCAGATTCCATCTTTTTGTTCGAAGAAGTAGTCAAATCCCTCGTTGTACCCTTTTTTCTTGATTGCTGCATCAAAATGCGCAATCCGTTCGTTTTGTGAGTTCATTTTCTTGCAATGATATAACCATATGTAAGCCACGGTGCAGTAAATTTCGATTCTAATACCGTTAAGCCCGCATCCTTGATGAAGTTCTCCCACATCTGTTTAGTCGCCATATATTCGCCTTGCTTCTTGATAATCTTTTGGCAAAAATCTACCTCTCTCCAAAACTGTGAAATCCCTACATTTACAAGGCCGTTCAATGCTTTTCGCGCGTAGATACTCATAATTGATAACGGGTGAGCCTGGCTCTCAAACATTGTCTCTCCGAGCACAAACAAGCCGCCCTTTTTTATACCGTTTGCAATTTTTTTGACCATTTGTCCTTTTTCTTCATGGACTATGTGGTGCAAACTAAACGATGCCATAATCACGTCGTAAGATTCTGGCTCGATTTCGAGTTCTTCAAAATTTGCTTTAACTGTGGTGAGTTTTTCCGATGGTTTACCCGCATCTTTCCACCTCTTTTCTACCGCCTGTAACATTTCCTGAGAGACGTCCACTGCTACGATATCTGGTGACGAAAAAACTTCATCAGCAAACATAGCAAGAATCCCCGTTCCTGTGCCTAAGTCCATAACTCTCTTCACGTTGTTCTCATGAACGACTGCCGCCGTTCGTGCAAACATCTCCTCTACCATTTTTTGGTATTGTGGTACTTTATTTAAAAAGTACTCTTTTGCCCATTCGTCAAAGAATTTTTCTTGAACGTAATCCATAAGTTATAAAAATAAGTTATATAAAAGCGACTGTTGTTCTGTCACATCAAACATTCGGTTTTTCATTATCATCTGTGCAACCCACGGTGGAGATACAAACGTACCATCAAATTTTTTATGTGGAAAAGGAATTTCCGCATTTAAGGCTTCGCGTCTCCACCCCACACGATTTAATACAAAACGTGCTTTTTGAGTGTATTTTTCAAGATCACGATACTCAAAACTTTTCGGAATAAAACCCAGGTAGTAAAACCGGAGTCCAAGCGAAATTTCATCTTGGGTGTACCCTTTATCTTGAAGGAACGCTAATACTCTTCCAAGTGAATATTTTTCCCATCCGCCATGTCGGCTTGAAAGTGCTTTACCCTCCAATAAAATCCTGTTAGTCTGAATTTTGTACACTTTATGTCCCAATTTTTCTAAGACACGTTGGAGAATAAAGAAGTCTCCAAGTAGCTCATCATCAAACACAAATACAAATACATCACCATTTTTTCGAAGCGCAAGTAACTCACGAAGCATAGTTCCGAGATAGTTATAATCCGAGAGTACCGAAGAGCACAAATGCCGTAATTTAATCCCTTCGTCAGTAAGGTCTATATAAACATTTTCTCCCTGCTTCCGTGAATCAAGAACCATCGATATTTCTTTTAGCTTTTCGATTACCTCTTCTAGAGAAATGTCGAAAGGTACCGCCTGCGTCAACCCAGGATTATACATACGAAGGAAGCTGTGCTGTTCCACCCATTCAGGAAGAATCGCCCTGTAATACGAGTTACCAGACAAGCTTTCTTCTCGTTCTTTACGCATCTCGGTAATTTTTCCCTGCGATAATGCATAGCCCTCATTGGTCATCTGCACGTAGGCACCTCCGACTTCTTCTGCATTAGTGACAGAGAGTTGTTTTGACTCAATGTATTGCTCGAGCTTTAGTACTTGCGGCGTGACATCCATCCGTAGCCTATTGTATGGATAAACAACATCTGCTCCCTTTGCTTTTAAGCCGCGGTAAAGGCAGTCCACATACAACAAGTGCCGAACGTGCGTTGGCGTTAACGGCTTAGTTGGAGCGATGTGAATTGGATAAATAACGTATCTCATGCCGACATTGCCTCGAGCTCTTTAACCTTATCTTCGCCTGTGATTGCAAGAATTTCGGAAATCGGTGCAATTTCTTTTTCAATTGGAGCACTTGTTCCTGCTTCGAGAATCCTTGGTAACGTTGTTTCCAGCGCTCTTTTAATTGTTCTGACGGTATGATTGGCATAGATGACCAGATCGTAGCCATTTGACTCAAGCTCTGCCCTTGTAACTTGCGGGTATTTTGAAGGTACGGAAACCAACTTCGTTTTTCCCTTCCAGAGTTTTGAAAATTCAAAAATTTCGTCTGGAGTGGACTGTTTGGAGTGTGGCATTACATAATCTGCACCCGCATCAGCATAAATAGTTGCCCTGCGAAGTGCCTCTTCTACCCCCATTCCCTGAATCAAGGCCTCCGTTCTTGCTACCACAAATTCATCTGGACCATTAAAAATTCTCTTTGCCATAACAATCTTTCGTGCAAACGCTTGTGCCTCTTCGAGCAAACGAGTTCCTTCGTAAAAACTGTTTTGTTTTGGAAAGATATTGTCTTCGATACAGACTGCTTTTACACCAGCTTTTTTCAGTTCTTGAAAGTAATAAAATACATTGACCTCGTTACCGTATCCAGAATCACAGTCCATAAGAACCGGAACCGAGCTGTTTTCAACCATTTCTTTCGCCACGCGTAGAACCGAATCGAACGATACGATAGACGCGTCTGGTAAACAATATGCTGTTGAAATTTCTAGAGAAGATCCCCATACCAAATCGAACCCCAAGCTCGATACGATCTTTGCGGTAAAGGCATTGTGCGCTGCTATTGCTGTTTTCATTTTTTGTTGTATTAAATAAAAAAACCTCCCTTGCGGGAGGTTTTAACTTTCTTTTAATTAGAGTTAATCTACCCCCCGGCTATTGCAGTAAAAAGGACAAAGAGTGCAATAGAAAGATAACGCTTTGCCCAATGCATACAGGAGGTAAGTGAAGCAACTTGTAACGCCAACAAAGCAGACGACTGCTCTAGAACAGAGGGCTGAGTTGTTGTTGCAACTGCTAACATGATAAACGAATTGTATAGAGAAAAAAACGAAGTGTCAAGCTCGACTAATACGCCCTACCCTTAATTCCAAGAAAAATCCCATCGAACGGGTATTTTATTCATAACCTTTTCTTTCCGTGCATACGAAGAAAACACATCTCGCCTTTCGAGTTTCGACAAAACAAAGGCGTACATAAAGAGTGCCTCCTTTGAAACATGCTGTAGCATTGAGGGGCTAACCAAGCGGTTAGCATCTCCTTGGTATATGCGCGAGAGTGCTGCCATAACCGCGTTTAGTAAATAATCTTGCTGGGCTTCATTACACACATATTTCCTTGCTGACTTCCGTACGTCGTCTAGAATTCCATCGTTGGCACACTCGTTTAGCACCTCATACTCTGCTGTTCGTTCAATAACATGCTGTGCAGGTTTTCTAGATGCGAACGTTTTTACTAAGTCGCGAGAGGCAACATTCACTTTGTAAATCAACGGAATTGAGTAGTCTTTAATAAATTCCTTCCAACTATTTGGGCTGAATTGTTGTAATTGGTTTTTGGTAAACTCTAGATAATAGCCAAAACGTTCTAGCTCATGCTCGAATATACCACTTCGTCTAGATTCATGAGGAAAAAGATATGAAAATCCTATAATTGCTCTTAGTTTTCTATCTGCAATGCTGAGTGTTTTCGCACTGAGATCGGCAGCTGTATCACGTTCTCGCTTAGCAGAAAAAAGCGACCCTACCTCTTGATAAATTTCTGCGGCACCAAAGCCATCTAGATGTTTTTCTGCTTTAGCTGGAGCGACATTAAGTCCCATAGTTATTATACACTTCAATTTACTCCTCTTCAAGTTTGTGGTGAATACGGTAAAACCATATGCCACAAGCTATGTACCGTCCCAGCACTCTCTTAAAACTTTACAACCCACTCCACTACTTTTGCGAGAACGTTTGCTTTTAACTCTGGCATATACTGCGTAACTTGAACCAGATTATTCACAACAGTTAGTACAAGTGAATGCTCATCTAGTTCGTCTGTAACCAACGTACAAACAAGTATGCCCCGAGGCAATAACACCCCTGCAGCGATTCTAATTTTAGAGTCAGGTCCAAGTTTGATTGCAAATTTTTCAACCGCGGTTCCGTCATCGTATAGATACATCCCTTGCTCTAGTTGAGATAACATTCGAACGAGTTCAGCTTTTGAGGCAGGTATTGTCGAAATAATTGGTAAGAAGATTGATTGCAACCGCTCTGAACTTGAATCGCGAAAGTTTGAAAATATTGGAGCTGCACCAAAAAACGTTCCCATTGGAACTTCGAGTGCAAAGGCAAGTTCTTGCAATTTGTTCAGCGCAGAAGACTTACCTCGCTCATATCTGCTAATCATCTCCCACGTGACGCCTACTTTTCGAGCAAGCTCTACTTGAGATAAATTCTTTTTTTGTCTTTGATCTCGAATTATTTCTCCAATCTCTTTGTCAGTCATGCCCCACTTTACGAAACCATCTTTCTTCTCGCTATGAATTGGCATTTCGTATACTTACAAAAAACTTTCAATTTTAACCAGACAAAGGGTTACAATATTACATGAAACAGTATTCTATACGCGCAAGAAAGCTCATGTATTTTCGCCTACTCGCACTACTCGACTCGCTCTGGAATCAGAATTTTCAGCAGCACAAAAAGCTCGACAGAACAAATATCTTCCTGTTACAAAACGTGCAGAAAATTACTGAGCAGCTGGCGCTTCTGGAGCAACTACCTTTACCCCAACATCAATTCGCGCGACCTCATTTGGAACGTATCGAGCCCACTCAGGAAGCCACGTAGGATAGAACTTTACTTCTGGTTGCTGCGCGAGCGCAGGGAGCGCAGAAAGGTAGGAGAGCATCTCAGGCCATTTTTTGCCTGCAACGTCATTTCGAATTTTTTCAATATCCAAACGAGAGGTAGCTAAGCCACTTGCAGAAAATGCAATTGTTACTTTGTCATCCTTTTCTACCGTAACCTTATCAACTTTAATTGAAAGTGAATCAATGGTAGTTCTGGCAGCATCATCCGCAGAGAGATTCTTTTCTGCCTTGTACTTGTCAAGTAATAAACGCTCTGCCAATTTGGTGAGTGATTCGGAATGATAATAAAGCGCAGTTGTGTTAATGAACATTGAAACTGAGGGGTCTTCTTCCCCTTCTTTGACCTCAGCACCAACAGCAGGCGAGATAACCGGTTTACCTTTTACCTCTGTCTTTAAAGAATCCTTAATAAACTCAAATCCTTTATCTTGATTCATGTAAGAGAGATCTGCTTCTGCTTGTTTGGCCAACTCTGTTTGCAATTCTTTAGTTGCTTTGTCGACATCCTTTTGCCCAACAACGGTAAAGGTTCTCTTCGTTCCACCCGTAAAGGCAGCTGCATTTTGCCCTGATAACGTTGGAAAACCTGACACGGCAAAAATACTGCTTGCAGGAAGGTTATAATCTTCTCCAATTTCTGTAGCAGTTACTGAAACTGGGGCACTAACATCGACTACAACCGCGGCACCTGATACAACAAACTTCTTGCCACCAGATGTAACCAACGTACCTACAGGAACGTTCTTCGGTGCAGGATCGCTATTGATTACCGTAATAGTACCTGTAGCTTTTGTTCCGTCTGAACCAGATTCTGTTGCAGTAAACGATTGTGCGCCATTTTTTTCGATTTTCTCTTTGGTCATCTGAATTTCCTTTCTATTGATATCAAAACCAGTCACCGCCGAAGTTGCAAGTACCTGGTCCGTAACCGCCATTGCGGTAGATTGAACTTTAAAATCAACTCTAACTTTCGGGAAATAAACATAATACGCTGCAAAAACGCCGACTGTGGCTATAATTGCGCCGATAAAACTAAATAACAAAAACTTTGCTAAGGCACCCATTGGTTTCTTCACTTTTGTTAGTGCTGAACCAACTTTCTTTGGAACGATATCTGGATGGAAGGTGTTTATTTCTTGCGGTGCTACCGAGGTGTTTGCTGAAAGAGGAGCAGCAGCTTTTTTCGGGCCAAAAAAGGAGTTTCCTGATGATTTTTTTACAAGCTTTGAAAAGTCCATACCCGTAATATTTTGGTTTGCAAGTTTTTCAAGTTGCGACGGTGGTGTTTGTACAGGTGGAGGTTCAATAAATTTTTCAGGGATTTTTTGCACTTCTTCAGCTTGAGGTTCTGTTTGAGAGGTTTCTTGTACTTCTTCGCTCACTACCTTACCACCTGCAGTAACGATTTCAGGAATAGGAAGATGTTCTGGAATCGGCGCCATGTACTCGACTTTCTTTTCAAGATGTTTGGGTAATCCTTTTTGCGAGTTCATTCCTGCTTGTGTTTGCTTGTATTCGTCAAATTGCTGTACTACAGTTTGCCACACGTCGACTGTTACCGCCTCTTGCGAAACTGATGCGATAAATCCAGCTTTTTTGGCGAGTTCGTAACCACTCCCCTTTGGAACAACCAGTACCATTCTTTTTCCTTTTTCGTAGGTCTTCTTTCGAAGTGCTTTTAATCCGATCGGGCTATTTGCAAGATCGTTACCTTCGGGCAAAACAAGCATTATGAAGGCAGCTTCTACTTTTGTAATTGCATCGAGAATTAGATTAATATCGTCATCGATGGTTGCGTTAATTTTTACTACTTTTTTTTCTGGTACTGCGTCTATCATGTTTAGTACGTCCCCAAATAATTAAGATGTGGCAAACGGAGCACGTCCCAGTAGAATTTTGCCAAAGATGCGGGCGTCACATCATACGGATGAATTAGAAGTCCACTTTTATCGTATACTTTATCCAATTTGTCAGGAGTCACAAGAGTAACCTTTGGCAACCGTTTAAACGGCAAATGTTTATGCCAAGGGAACGCAAGTATTGCCTCTTTTAAGTCTGGGAGCATTGCACCACCACCACAAAGGTAAAACTGAGGTGGAAAATCGGGAACATTTTCAAATTCCTCCATAGCAACAACTAAGGCATCGAGCCATAATTGCACATCTGGTGCAAGCAATCTTCGTACCTCGTCACGCAAATCTTGCGGTAAGTCTCCTGTAGAGTATTTAATTTTTCGGCCTTCGGCAATTGTATAACTTACATCCATTGCTTGGGCAATTTTCTTCGTAAAAGCTCTACCACCAAACGCATACATTTGTGTCTGAATCGAATCTCCGTTTTGAACAAGGGCAACGTCGGTAGTACCACCACCAACATCAATGAAAATCGCCGAAAATTGCGAATCCCAACTGCCTGCAAATGAACGAGAAACGGCAAAAGGTTGTGTTACGATTGACGCAATTTCTACATCAAGTGATTTCGAAATTTCTCGAAGTGTTCTAATATAGGTTTTTGGGGCAAAAGAAGCATAAAGGTTTAAGACCACTTCGTCTACGCTTAGTCCAACTATTGTATCGACTTTTCTGCCATCTGCGAACATACCTGTTACTGTAATTTGTAACACTTCGACGTTATCTTCTGTGGTATCAAGGCGTTTTGCAAGCTCGCCTTTTCCTTTGGTCAGAATATCGCTAATCACATTTTCAACAACAGTATTTGCCTCTGCTTCGGAGATTTTCTTTTTAGAATCGTTACCGCGCTCATATGAAACTCGAATCGAAATTCCATTAACAAGTTCTCCTGCCATACCAAGAACCATTTTCGAAGGAACTTCGTTTGGCTCAAGCTTTTCTACAAGCTTTTGAATGCAAAGCCGTGCATTTTCGGTTACCACTTCAGGGTTGAGTATCATACCGCTTCGCATTGCGTGCGTTTGCTGTGTTACTTGATACGAGGACCAAATATCGACGCCAAGATTAGACATCGAAAAGAGTAAACCCTTCATTACTTCGGTTCCAATATCAAGAGAGAGCAGGTACTTACTGGAAGTTTCTTTCTTTTGTTGCCCTCCAAAAAGGGAGAAAAGCTTCATAGCACAGTATATCACAGAAGAATATAAAGTATTACGCGCTGCCCTTACGAATTACCCTTCTCGAACCACATCGACTGCAAGCACAGGATATCTTCCAAGTTTTTTGTGGAAATAAACACCTAGTACCGCATACACAGATTTTTTAACTGCCTTATCATCTTTCATTGATGTGATATTGTTCGAGAGACGTTGCTTAAGCGAGTTCATGACTTCTTGTGTCACATCTGCTTGAGCAAACCCTTTTAGATTCACCGTAAATTGTGGCTTCTGTCCCTTTCTTTCGACGACAGTAACGGCACAAACACCATCACTAGCCATAGCTTTTCTATCTGCAATAAGAGGCTCGTTTGTTGGGAGCATCGTTTTTTCAATCACTTTTACTTCTTCGACTTCAAGCTTTTTCTCTTGGACCATAATTCCATCTTTGAAACTAAAGACGCCACCTTCTACCGGTACAAATATTGAAGATTCTGGAATTCCTGCCTCGCTGAGTACCAGCCGGTGTTGTGAGGCAAAGGAGGTAAAACCGTGCACCGGAATGTAATACTTAGCATTGAGTGCTTTTGCCATGGTAATCATATCTTCTTGATTCGGGTGACCACTAACGTGCACGTTCATTAACTTACTATTCACAATTCGCGCACCTCTACGGGCAATTGCGTCCATAAGCTTTTGAACTTCGAGTACATTATTTGGAATAATGCTTGAAGACATAATGACTGTGTCTGTCTTTTTGATTGAAAGGAAAGAGTGCTTATTATTCGCGATACGAGTGAGAGAGGCCATTGGCTCACCTTGGCTTCCTGTCGTTAGAATAATCAATTGGTTATCTGGAATCTTGTCCAAATCTTTTCGGCTTACCAATACCCCATTTTGTGGGTGAATGTAACCGATTTTGGTTGCAATTTTGATATTGCTTTCCAAACTTCGTCCTGTAACCAACACTTTCTTATTCAATTTCTTTGCTGCTTCAATTACACCGCCGAGGCGAGTAACAAGCGAAGAGAATGTTGCAATAATAGTTCTTCCTTTTGCTTTCTTAATGATATCCATAAGGTTTTCAAGAATTTCGGACTCGCTCTTTGATTTTCCAGGTTCAAAGGCATTCGTTGAGTCGGCAAGTGCGACCAAAACCCCTTTGCGACCTAATTCTTCTATCTTGTGCATTTCTGTCGGCTGCTCGTTGATTGGATGTGGGTCAAGTTTGTAGTCGCCGGTATATACTACTCTTCCTTCTGGAGTTTCAATACAAACACCATATGCCTGTGGAATACTGTGCGTGACGTGGAAGAAGGAAACTTTAATATTTCCGAACGTGAGTACGTCATCTTTTCCTGTTACAAATAACTTTGTGTGTTTATCTTTTTTGGCTTCAACCAATTTCTCTTTTAAGTATTCAACAGAAAATGGACTTCCGTACACAGGTGGATACCCTAATTCATCAATCACAAACGGAATACCTCCAATATGATCAAGGTGGGCGTGAGTTACAATGATTGCTTTAATTCGCTTTTTATTCTGTTTCAACCACTCAAGTGGTGGAAGCAAATAATCGACGCCGTAACTCTCTCCGGCAGGAAAGGTAACGCCATAATCGATAACGAAAATATCATCGTCATATTCGACGACGTATGAGTTTAGTCCTACCGTTTCGGCACCGGACAAGGGAATAACTCGCAACCCTTTATTTTTTGTTTCTTTATTCATATTTTTATACATAATTTACAATAACTTTTTTATTTATATTTAGTGGGGGGCACGTTAACCTAATACACCAAGATCTTCTGGAAGATATCGCTTCACATTTTCTGGAGTAATAACAACAGATGGCACTTCTCCCGT
The DNA here is from genome assembly GCA_016860985.1 of Patescibacteria group bacterium. GTDB lineage: Bacteria > Patescibacteriota > Dojkabacteria. The sequence goes on from BOKM01000001.1 coordinate 312,836, forward strand.
AATAATTTGGTACGCGACCTTACGAGCGAGGTTGTTCATGGTTCGCTCTAACTGTCGAATACCGGCGTCGTACCCCATTGGCCTAACAATAAGTGGCCACGCTTCGTCTGAGATTCTTAATTGTTGCTCGTTCATTCCAGTTTCTGCAATTACACGAGGCATGACATACGATTTCGCAATTGTAATCTTTTCGTCGTCTGAGTAACTGGTAAAACGTATTATTTCGAGACGGTCGAGCAAGGCAGCGCTAATCGTTCCCAAGGTGTTTGCGGTAGTTATAAAGAAACACTTTGAAAGATCGACTGGATAGTTGATATAACGATCTACAAACGACTCGTTCTGCGCCGGGTCGAGGATTTCGAGTAAGGCTGCCATAATGTCGTTTCGGAGTGATTCAATACCGCTTGCCTTATCAATTTCATCGAGCACAATAACAGGATTAAGCGTTCCCGCCTGTCGAATCGCTTGAATAATAAGGCCCGGTTCAGCATCTGGGTTTGAACGAGCGGAACCACGGAGTTGGGCAATACTTCCGAACGCAGCGAGAGAGATACGCACATATTTTCTCCCTAGGGCGTTTGCGATAGATTTTGCAATTGTCGTTTTACCCAAACCCTGCAACCCAACAAAACAAAGGACTGGAGGGCGAAGATAAGTGGTAGTCATACCTCTTACTTCGGTGCTTTGCGATTGCTGCTTATGATCTTCTTTTAACTTCATAACTGCCATATAGGCAAGAATACGCTCTTTTACTTTGCCTAGTCCGTAGTGATACTTATCGAGTTCGTCTCTGATTTTTGCGAGATCGAGACTGTCAGAAGACATTGTTTCCCATGGAATATGAAGCACCCAATCAACATAGCGTGCAGTCGACTCGAATTCAGTTGAGTAACTGCCCTTTTTAGCCATACGAAAGACTCGGACAATCATTTTTCGCCCTTCATCTTTGAGTTCAGTCGGAACCTTACTATTTTCTAATTTCTCCAATAGTTCGGTAATATCAGAGTATGTTTGTGATTGTGCTTCGAGTTGGGAAAGATCAGCCATAACAGTATAGTTTTATCATTTCTTGAACAGATTGGCAACGAAATATCGGCGCCACACGCTCGTGTGGCGCCGAACACTTCATTAAACTGCCTGCTTCAATGACAATTTGAGTCTCCCCATATCGTCGACACCAACGACTTTAACACGAACTTTGTCGCCTGGTTTTACGATTTCGTTTGGATCCTTAACAAACTTGTCTGCAAGTTCAGAAACATGGATAAGCCCTTTGCCTTCCAAATCGCCACGAACTATTTTACAGATTGAACCAAAGGCTCGGTTTTCAAGAATCATACCATCGTATACTTCTCCGACTTTAAATTCTTCGAAGATTGAATCGATTAATTCACGCGCATAAGCTCTGGCAGAGGCTGGAGCTCCAAATATTTCTACAGTGCCGTCATCCTTAATGTTTAAGTCCATTCCAGAAAGTCTGGTAATTTCCTTAATCATTTTTCCACCTGGGCCAATCAACTTACCAATCTTTTCTGGATCGATATTGATTGTCTCAATTTGTGGTGCAAACTCGGAAAGTTGTTGTCTTGGCCCCGGAATTGTTTGCTTCATAAGGTCCAATACTACTGTTCGCCCAACTTTTGCGGCATCGATTGCTTGTTCGATAACTGCATAAGGGATGCTATAGCGCTTGGTATCCATTTGGATTGCGGTAACACCAACTTCGGTTCCGGCGACTTTAAAGTCCATTTCACCAAAGAAGTCTTCCGTTTCGGCAATGTCAGTAAGCAAGTGATATTTTTCGAAAGTATCATCTGCAATAACTCCAACAGAAATACCTGCAGCTGGTCGCTTAATTGGAACACCCGCGTCCATAAGTGCCATACAGGCGCCACTGATTGATCCCATTGAGGTTGAACCAGCTTCGGTCATAATTTCACTGACAACACGAATCATGTAAGGGAATTCCTCTTGTGAAGGAATAATTCGCTCAATTGCCTTTTCGCCCAATGCGCCGTGCCCGATATCTCGACGTCCTGGCTTGTATGCCATTCTGCCTGGTTCACCATATGCATATGGAAGACCACTATATTCATGAATAAAGTGAATGAGTCCTTCTCCACTTGGGTCTTCGGTCGATTGTGACTTTGCTGGAGAGGCAAGTGTTGCAACAGAAAGCAAATGAGTATCACCTCGCTTGAATACGGCAGAACCGTGTGCTCGTTTTAACAAGCCTACCTCTGCAGAGAGTTGTCGGATTTCATCGAATTTTCGGCCATCGATTCTGTGACCTTCTTCTAATACTGCGGCGCGAACCATTTTCTTCTGCTCTTTATCCATTGCAGCAAGAATATGGAACCACTTTACTTCTTCGTTGTCTTTAAACTCTTCGGTCAATTTTGTTGCAAGTGCTTCTAATTTCTCTTTACGACCCTTTTTCTGTGGATCGCTAACTGCGTTCTTAAGCTCTTCCATATAGGCTGATTCGACTCTTTCAATCACAACCTCAGGAATTGATTGCATTGCGCCTTCTTTTTTAGCGATTCCAAATTGCTGTGCAAATTCCCTCTGTGCTTTCCAGAGTATTTCTGATTGCTCTTTTGCAAATCGCAAGCTTTCTTTTACCAAGTCTTCAGCGACTTCTGGCATATCGGCATCAAACATGGTTACACCATTTTTGTCCAAGCCAACAAACATATTCATTGGAACTTCTTTTTCGACTGCTTTTAGTGAAAGTGCGGTAACATCAACTGGATTAACATAGGGCTTTCCGTCTTTCAAAGAGATTCTCAAACCTGAGAGTTCACCTTCAAATGGTAAATCTGATGACATACAAGCCGCGACTGCAGTGTTAAAAGCAAGTGTTAAGGGATCATATTGTGGATCGTATGAAAGGACAGTGACATAAACTTGAACTGTATCCAAAAGATTCTTTGGGAATCGAGGTCGAATTGCGCGGTCAATAATTCTTCCTTTTAAGGTTGCTTCTTCGGTTGGAAATCCTTCTCGCTTGTTGTATGGAGAAGACATAATCTTTCCGGAAGCAAAGTACTTTTCTAGATATTCTACTTGTAATGGAAAGAAATCAGAGTCTTCTTTTGCTGGACCACGAAGAACAGTAACCAAAACGGCGCTGTTCCCCCAGGTTCCGTAAATAGAGCTGTCGCACAAATGTGCAAACTTTTTGTAATGCCAAGTCATTGTTGAACCGGCAAATTCGAACGAAAATTCATTCATTATTTGTAATTATTACACTTATATACTTCTCAGATGATACTACGCAATGCAAAAAGATAAAAGTCGATACATTTACCACGTTAAAGTAATGGAAAAAGAATATACAGAAAAAGGCTAATTAAAAAAGTATAAAGTCGCAAGACTTTAAACTTTACACATTAACCTTCGGCTATTATTTTCTAAGTCCAAGAACTTCAATGAGCTTTGCGTAGCGGGCTTCGTCCTCGTTCTTGAGGTATGCCAACATTCGCTGTCGTTGCTTAACAAGCTTAATAAAACCACGTCGTGAATGGTGGTCTTTGTTGTGCTTGGTAAAGTGATCAGTCAAGCGTTGAATACGTACAGTCAACAAAGCGATTTGCACTTCTGGCGAGCCGGTGTCTGAATCTGAGAGTCCAAACTTTTTAATTACGGCTGTTTTTTCGTCTTTTACAAGTGCCATTGTGGCAAAATAATCAATATTAGATTTCGCTTCATCAACGAGGATGAGTGCTGTGGGTATATTGTAACACAGGAAAAATGCGAGTGCAATACCTTAATTGACACTTTGTGATATACTCCGCACCAAAACGAACGCTACTCGTTCTAGGTAATACTCTCTCGCATCTTCTTCGCAATTGCAGCAAAGTCTAAACCGGTTGGTTGTCGATTCACTTTTTGTGCGGGTGGAATTGGTGTGAATACAGGGGCAGACGATACGGGAACTTCAACAGGTGTTTGAGTACTCATATTTGCAGGCAAGTCGATGATCTCACCGCTATCAAGTTCTGCGTCTTCTGCATCTTCAGAAACACTGACACGCTGCAATACTTCGTCTAAGCTTGGATTCATTGGAATAGAAGGGCTTTCTGCAACAGTTGTACTCGGTTGTGGCTGTTGTGGAATTTCAATTAATGTTGTTTCTGGAACAATTGGCTGCGCAACCTGTGGCACAATGGTTGCACCAACATTTGTATTTGCGTATGTTTGAATATGTGACGGAAGGAACTCTTCTTTCGCTGCAATTCTCGTTAAGTCTCTTGCAAGTTTTTCAAGAGAGACACCCTCTACCAGTCCACCGGTCAAGTGTTCGGTTTTTGGAAAACCAAACTTGATTGCAATTTGTTTCACTACTTCTGCCTCACCATTTACAAAAACGTGCTGTAATGTAGATGAATCTTCAATTACAACCAGCACTTGCTTAACTTGCTGATATTTTGGTAAATAGTACAACGCAGTTACGATATCTTGTGCAGTAACGCCAAGTTGCATCTTTTGCGCTTGTGTAACAGTAAAGAGAATTGTTTCGCCTTGAGATGATTTTTGTGCCGATTGTAATATTTGCTGAACAATACGGTTCTGCGTCCCAAAATCTCCGGAATATAGCGAAGCCATTCTCCCAGAATCCATTGAGGCATCAGCTATTTTTGCTAGATATTCGTATCCTTCTTTATCAAGATATTCATGTTGCTGAGCAGAAGTCATAATACTCTGAACAAATAGCGTGACAGTTTCTCTTTGAGCAGCCTCTAGACCAGCATTTTCTGTAAGTATCTCAATAATTTCTCGTAAGGTCTTATCTTCTTCTTTTTCAATGACGGTAACTGCGGGGATATAGGAGAGCTTTTCGGCGAGAATTGGTTGAAGCGCGTAAGTCCCTGTGAAATACGCTTGCGCTTTTGAAAGCGATGCTTGATTCTTCTCTAGAACTTGCAACACAGGATGATTAGCCGAAATGCCAACACCGATCATTACATCATAGGTTTTACCATGAGTCACTGTTTTCATGTGCGTCATGTCCAGAGTTTCTTTGACTGGGACTACGGTTATCTGTAAATTTCCCTCAACAATGTCGTATGACACATCACCGATAGTTTCGCTTTTGTGAGTAATTGGAACCGAGATAACCTGACGCAGTTGCTCCAAAGAAACAACCATATCAGTTGGATACACTTCATCAACACGTTTTGGCCATCCTAGTACTTCTTGTGACACTAGTACCGTAATATCTTTGCCTTGCTTTTTTAGCAGAGAAACGACTGAAGGGACCCATAGTGCCAGTGGCAACGGAAGATACTCGTGCATCAAAAACAGCACCTGTTTTGACTCTTTTAGTGTTTTGGCTACCTGTTTTGACAGTTCGAGCATGCCGTATTATAGGACAAATTGAGACAAAAATCAAACCAGTTGTTCTATTCTCTTTGCCAACATCCCCCTGAATTCAAGGTAAGTCATCGTCACACCGTTATGGGTAAACTCAGCGCCATCTCTAAAAAGAAATTTTGAATACATCTCTGGATTATAGTTCATCGTAGTAAAAAACTTATTCCAAAACTCTCTCCCATAAGTTTTAACCATCTGTTCGGCGGCATAATACCCCAGTACAGACATTTCTCCGTAATTTTGAGGCTCGTTTTTACTCATTTTACTCGCATTACTCTCCAAGAGCACCTCTACAACACGTTCCATACCAACCTCTTCCGCCCACTGTTTCATAAGTTTTAATACTTTTGGTTGAAATACTCGAGCATCGTAGCTCTCCCCCACTTCACCGACTGCAATATGCGCATCACCTTCAACGAAAAATAAATTACTCTGTTTTTCTGTGCTTTTATCATGGAATACATGTGCAAACTCATGTGCGAGCACTTTAGGTTTCAGTGACTCATATATACAAACGACATTTGCACTATAGTGCTCGTGCTCAGTGCCAAACAACGAATTATCGTGAGGCGACACTGTGCGCATCGCGTATGAAGGATGCAAACCCTGGAACACAACGATTGGTTTATTTGGGTCTTTAGTTAATTGCTTTCTCTCTAAAGAAACCTTTCCATAAACTTCTGCAACTGTTTCTGGAGAAAGAAATCTTTCTTGCGTTACATATCCTAACCTCTTTCGTTGCTCTGGAGTAAATTCCATTGCCACAATTTCACCAATACGCTCAAAATCATTCTTTTTATGATTACCAAACAACAGATCTCCTGTAGCATTAGCTCCCCTAGGAGCGCAAGTACAGAGCAATATATCTCTTTCTTTTGTTGGAACCCTTTGCACATAAAGTTTATAATGTCTATACAGTTCTTCTGGCGTTTTCTTAGTTGATCCAAACAACGCTGCAACTGCACCTTGAGCGTCCTCAATAGTTGCAGGAGGTATGACATCAATTCTTCCTTGCCGACTTATACCAAGCTCAAGAATGGAGTTTAATAATCGGTTTGCTCCTTTGAAAGCTGCAAGTTCAATCTTTTCTGGAATTGTCGGGCGTGTGCGTGTTTCTAGGTTATAAATTGTATGACGAAATTGCTCTGATAATGTTGCGAGGCTTAAAGAAAGATCAGCATTCTTGTGCGCTATTGTAACTGGTATACCTTCTTGCTCAAATGGCATAAACGATTATAGCGCACGGTGTTGCTACTTTGCGATAAAGGTGACAATGTCCTCTTCTTTCAACTCTGCACCCTTACCAATATTGATTCCACACTCGGAACCCTTTTTAACAATATTCTTCTCGTCTTTAAGAATTTTTAGTGACTGGATTGGAAATTCTCCAATTACTTCGCCATCTCTAGTAAATCGTGCGATTGAGCTTCTTCGTGCCTCACCATCTGTAATCACCGTACCTGCAACAACCTCTCCATCGGAGAGTACAAATACTTTTTTGATTTTTCCAGTTCCTAACACAACCTCTTCTACTTCGCCACCACCAGAAAGTTTCTTAATGTAATTCTGAATCAAATCATAAAGGTGGTACACAATATCAAAAGTTGAGACGGTCACACCCTGCTGCTTTGCATATTCAACAACGTCGTTTGGTGCCTTAACTCGAAAGCCGATTAATAATGCCTTAAAAGTTTTTGCACTTTCAACATCATTGATTGATAACGCACCAACACCGCTTGAGATAACTTTAACCAATACTTTTTCGTTATTGAATTTCTCGAACGTAGGGAGAATTGAATAAAGTGAAGCATTTACATCTGTTTTAAGTACAACCGGAATCACAAATTCATGCGCATCGCCGAACAAGTCATCCATAAGCTCTTGTGAACTCTTCTTTTCTGAGGTTTGAACTATCGTGAACTTCTTTTCGACTGTTGCAACGACCTCTGGGGAATCCATATCTACGATATCAACTCCGGTCATTGGCAATTCGTTTAAGCTGGTTACTATAAATGCCATTCCTGGTGTTACTTCGTTAATTGGCTTTTTGTTTGAGTCAAAGAGTAAACCAACACGCTCTTTTGTTGGACCAAAAAGTAACTGGTCACCTTTTTTAATGGTACCCATTCGTAATACACAAAAGGCTTGCTTACCAAGCGCCTTATCTACAGAACTATCCAATACAACACCGTGAACCTTTACTGCCGAACTTGCCTCTCCAAATGCCTCAATTAACTTTACGCGTTCATGATCTTCGTCGAGCAATTTTTCGACATCTGCGTAAAGATATACAAGATCAAGGAGAGTGTCGAGCCCAACTTTGGTTACGGCAGATACCTCAACAAACGGAACATCACCGCCAAAACCTTCCAGGTACACACCTCTGGTCATAAGCTCAGTTTTCACCTTTTCTGGATTTGCATCTTCTTTGTCACATTTCGTAATAACCACAATATATTTCATGTGGTTTGATTGGATGATATCGATAGATTCTAGTGTTTGAGGTTTTACGCCCTCGTCTGCTGCAACGATAAGAAAAGCAATATCGGCGACCTTTCCACCATTCACACGCATCAAACTAAAAACTTCGTGCCCTGGGGTATCGACAAAGGTAATTGTATCTTGCTTCCATTGAACGTTGGAGATGTAGATATTCTGTGTAATCCCACCTGGTTCACCCTTTTGCACCGTCGTGTTTCGAATTGCATCAAGCAAGGAGGTCTTTCCATGGTCAACATGGCCCAACACAACAACGATTGGGTTTCTTGGTAATTTTTGTGTTTCTGCCATGGTATCCTTGATTCGCAAATTTATTTCTTTACTGCCTTTTTAACTGCAGCTTTTTTAACTGTAGTTTTTTTTACTGTAGCCTTTTTAGCTACAACTTTTTTTTCTGCTTTAACTTCTTTTTCTTTCGCAGGTTTTAATTCTGCTTTTTCTTTAGGTTCTTCGCCTTCTTGCACAACACTAATTTCGACACCCGTAAGAAGTGATGCAAGTCTGACGTTTGTACCCTCTCGGCCGATTGCCAACGAGAGCTGATCTTCTGGCACAACAACTACTGCTGAACTTCGAGCATGGTTGTATAAGACTTTTAAGACAGATGCTGGAGACAATGCATTCTTAATATATTCGATGATATCCAAATCCCATTTTACGATGTCAACTTTTTCTTCGCCTAATTCATTCATAATTGCGTTGATTCGCATTCCTCTTTGTCCAATACAGGCACCTTGTGGATCAAGCCCATCTTGATTTGAGGATACTGCAACCTTTGAGCGCATTCCTGCAAATCGAGCAATGCCCTTAATCTCTACTTGATCGTTGGAGATTTCTGGAACTTCCATTGCAAAGAGTGCTTTTACAAAGCCCTCGTCGCTTCGTGAAAGAATGACGTGTCTGTTATTTTCTTCGTTAATCAACTCCTTAACAAGGAAGCGGTATCTTTTACCAATTTCATAAAACTCTGCCTTGATTTGTTCGTTCTCTGGCATTTCACCAACACCCTTTTCAAGTTCGACGAGTACTAAACCAGCTCGAACACCTTGGATTTTGCCGGTAACAATTTCGCCAAGTCTTTGTGAGTAGAACTCTACAACTGCCTCTCGTTCTGCGTCTCGAATTTTACCCATAACTGTGTATTTAGCTGCCTGAGCTGCAATTCTTCCGAGAGACCCCACAGGAATTTCGATTTCAAGTTCGTCGCCGACTTTGACTTCTTTTGAGAACTTCTTCGCGTCTGCAAGGGACAATTCATTTTTGTCATCCGAAACGGTTTTAACGACTTCTTTAACGATATACATGTGAAAAGCACCTGTTAATCGGTCAATTTCTACTTTAACTTTTGTTTCCTCTCCGTTTTCTTTTTTATAAGCATCGGCAACTGCGGTTTGTAAGGCGGTAAAAACGATATCTGGATTCACTCCGTGTTCAGCGCAAATTTGATTGACGGCAGAAATGAGTTCATTTCCCATGAGGTAATGGCGTGATGTTAGTTACTGTGGAATTATATCACAATAGTGTGCTGTAACTAAAAAGTTACCCCTTTCTCCTGTCTTCGGGAACGATCTCGCTCAAACCAGAGTTTTTGTTCATTTCTCGCGCGACTTGATGCAGGAATACATGAACATCGTTATCAAGTGCTACTTTTCTATCTGCTTCGAGGCTTCTTGCTGCTTCAACCATATTTAATCCGAGCTCCCTGCCGTGAAGGGCGGAGCAAATATCGCAGAGCACCGTTTTCCAAACTGCCGGCCTCCCTCTTCGTTCTTCCGACGACTTGTTTTCTAGATCATTAACAACAAACTCTAGTGCCTTGCGCGCATCTTGTTCTTCTAGGTATGCAACAGCAGCGTTGTAAAAGTTATCCTTACCAGTAAAATTTGCCGGTGCTCTTTTCGTCATCAAATTGTAAACAACATCAAGTGTTTGTGATACAGAACCGGCCATTGATTATAATACGACAAAAATTATTCAACTTCTACTCCGCGGTACTTTTTTCTTGCTTCGATAATCCCTCTGTCAGCTGCACCCCCAAGCAATCCCCCAAAGGTTTCGATATGATCTTCTGTTTGGATTTCAAATGCTGGGTTTGGTTCTTCTGCATATTTTTTCCACATTGTTTTTGCTCCGAGTAAGAACGACTCTCTTAACGAAAGTCTTGCTCTCTCGTCTTCTGAAAGCCGTAGCGCTGTCAAAAAAGCCTCTCTCTGATAAAGTTCCTTTAGTTCGTTTGCTGCCTCGGTAAAATCATGAGCCTGAAGAGCCATTACCGCAGAAGCAGCCATTGCACCAGAAAAGGCAATGTAGTGTGTTGCTCCATGAGCTATTCCATCTCTGAGTGCCTGAATCGAAAGTTCTATTGAGTCCCTATTGTACGTCGCCACCTCAATACCTGTTTATTTAATATCGCTCGCAAGCGCCTCCCATGATTTTCTTTCTTCTTTGGACACCTTTTTTGGTATCACAATCTTGACTGCCAACTTTATATCTCCTTTTGTAGAGGAACCTAGTTTATAAGCTCCCATCCCTTTAGCAGTAAGGGTATCCCCCGGTTGAGTTCCTGCCGGAATCTTTAAATCATATTCTCCGTATGGTGTTTTAAGTGTAACAATTCCACCGAGTACTGCCTTAGCAGGATGCAGCTCTAGTTCGCTAAAAAGCGTTTCTTTATCTCTTCGATACTGCAAAAACTGCGACACATTTAACGTCATATATAAATCACCTGCTGGTCCGTTATGACGACCGACATTGCCTCCACCTCTGAATTTGAGTGTTAGTCCATCGTATGAACCTTGTGGGATTTTAACATCGAGATGAACTTTTTCTGCGACTCTTCCAGTCGTTTTACACTGCGTGCAGGGATCGGAAATAGTTCGCCCTGTGCCTTGACATGTAGGACAAGGAGATTGATACATAAAGTTTCCAAGTAGGGTTGCCTGCTGATATTGCACCATGCCAGACCCACCACATTTTACACAGCTAGTTGTCTTCTGCGACAAACTGCCGCTCCCTTTACAAGACTTACACGTTCCGTAACGCTCATATTCAACGGTTACTTCACCACCCTTGTTGGCTGTATCAAATTGTATTTTTATTGTTACTTCGCGGTCTTCTCCCTGTTCAGCTTCAACTGACTTTCGAGTGTTGCGCCTTGAAGCACCACCCATGCCTGCTCCAAAAAAATCACCGAACACACTACCAAAAAGGTTTGACATATCGCCCATATCAAAAACCTGCGAATACTGAGACCAATCTCCACCCATGGGACTTCCGCCTTGAGTCCCTCCAAAGCCGCCTTTTACGCCGGCTTCTCCGTACTGGTCGTACATCTGGCGTTTTTGCGTATCCGACAAAATTTCGTATGCCTCACCTACTTCCTTAAATCTCTCTTCCGCATCCTTTTCTTTGTTGCGATCCGGATGATATTTAGCTGCGAGTTTTCGGTAGGCACGTTTAATTTCATCTTGGGTTGCGTTTTTTTCGACACCCAATACCTCATAATAGCTTTTTCCTGATTTTGACATAGTTTCTTCCTTTCTTTATACTAGACAATGCTCCCGATTCTACCAAAAATCGACACCTCACTACAAGAAACAGTACCGCAACTGCCCAAACGACGTGTAAAAGCTCCACAAAAGCAGAAAAAGAGCACCGAATCTTCGACAAAGACTATCGCTCCATTTCTTCCAAAATTGTTTTTAATTATTGGGGTTGTACTTATATTTTCGCAAATCATCCCACTCGCCTTATCGGTTTACAATGGTTATTCACTTTCAGCAAACAGCTCAACCTTTCTACCTGTTTCGGAATCTTTCATACAAAAATTAACCAATGTTACTTATATTGATCCCGGAGCTGCGTGGTTTGAAGCAGTAGTCGCACAAAATCATGCGCCTCAGATAGACCTCAACTACAGCAAGACTATGAAAATTTCGATTGACAACGCGAACATCTCACGTGTAAACCTTGCAGCGAATATCCCCGGTAATAACCCCGCTATTTATGACGAAGCGTTAAAGCATGGTGTTGCTCACTTGAAAGGTACCTCTGTACCCGGTGACCCTGGATTAAGCGTGATTTATGGGCACAGTGGTGTAGCAGGTTTTTTTACTGGTAGAGGCAGCCCCCAGATAATTTTTTCTCGCCTTGATACCGTATCCATTGGTGATACAATGTCCATAGATAGGGACGGCAAAGAACTACGTTACGTCGTTTCAGGAAAGAAAATTGTCGAGCCCCAGGACCTGACATTTATGAGCGAGCAAACAGATAAGGAGCGAGCGATTCTCCTCACTTGTTGGCCACTCGGTATCGGGACTAAAAGATTAATTATTATTGCTGATCGACTACAATGAATAAAAAAGGACCAGTTATCGCATTATTATTTATAGGTATTGTTGGCATCGTTGTTGTAATTGCCATTTTGGTATCACGAGTACTCAATAACGGGGGAAATAATAATACAGGAACTATTGAACTCAACTACATGGGCTTGTGGGATGTTCCAGAAGTTTATGAACCACTCATCCAAGAATATCAAGAAAAACACCCTAATATAAAGATTACCTATACAAAGGCAAGCTTTATCAATCAAAACAATTTTTCTTATAAAGGTGTTTACCAAACCAATGCAGAAGAAAGAATAACTAGTGGTGCCGTCGATATTGTCCGTGTTCATCAAACATGGATTCCAAAATTACTTCCACAGCTTTACGCCGCACCTTCAGACGTTATGACAGGGACTCAAGCAAAAGAGCTTTACTACCCAGCTGTCTACGAAGCAATAACGACCTCTAACAACCTTGTTTACGGCGCGCCACAAATTGTTGACGGTCTTGTGCTCATTTACAACAAAGAATTATTTACGCAAGCACAACTTGACCCAAGAATATCAACAAAAGACTGGGATGTTACACTTCAAACTGCAAAAAAACTTACAAAGCGAAATGCAAACGGAACAATTGCGGTGGCAGGTATTAACATGGGGAGTGTTTCCAATGTAAGAAGCTCACCAGAAATTCTCTTAACAATGCTCACCCAATCTGCAATTCCTGTAGTGAATGTCGATGCAGGAACAGGAAAAATTCAAGCAGATTTTGCAAGCCCAGAAGGAGCTGCAGCGATTAACCGCTTCTTTGAATTTGCTAATCAGAAGAATGATAAGAAAGAAGATATTGGTGCGTGGTCATCTCGAATGGAAGATGATTTACAAGCGTTTGCAAACGGCCGACTTGCCATGCTTATTGCCCCAAGCTGGAGAGTAATCGATCTTGTAGGAATGAACTCTGCATTACAGTTTGATACATTACCACTTCCTGTTCTTCCTGGAGCAAACCCCAATGTTCCGCAATACCTCTCTTCCTTCTGGATAGATGTTGTTTCTAAAAAATCAAAAAATCCAAAGGAAGCATGGGCTTTTCTTAAGTGGCTCGGTGAACCAGAACAACTTAGACGAGTCTACAAAGTGCAGACAGAAAAGCGACTCATTGGGAACCCCTATCCTCGAAAAGACATGGCAACAGAACAAGCAAGTGCACCTTACATTAGCGCTGTATTAGAAATGGCGCCAAAGATGAAAAGTTGGCCCTTATATGACTACGGTGTATGGGAAGAAACCTTTCGAAAAGGCTTGCTGGAATTTGAAGACCGTGGCGGTATTACAGAAGCAGATTTAAAGAAAATACAGGATCAGATAAACAATTTAACTTTGAAACGCTAGCCCGTGAGAAAAGAAAGAACAAGACAGTGGTTAACACTCTTCTCCTTATTTATGTTATTGGTACTGCCAACTGCGATTGTCGGTTTCAATAATTTCTCAACCTTTGTTAATCGTGCCTTTGCAAAGCCTTTCCAGAAACAAGAGGCAACCTTTTTAGTGCAATCAGAGAGTTCTGCTGGTATTGCAACAGGCTCAAAATTCTCCTTAAAGCTTACAGCAGCCACACCAAAAACACTTCCGCTTAAACATTTTGCTGCTTTTATTGAGTTTGATAAATCAAAAGTTGATATCTCTTCGGTTCAACTTCAAAATACAAAACTACTTAAAGTAGTTGCCTACCAAAATGGCTATCTTGTGCTTCCAGTAAATGCTGCTGTACCCACAAACTTTAGAGAGCTTTACCCCGAGACCTGCGCAGCAAACGATTCTTGTGATTTTAGCCAGTTTTCCGCAGGAACTGTCGACCTCGTTATAAATGGAGTTCTTCTTTCCGCACTTACTGAACAACAGCGCCCAATTAAGGTTACAATGCTAGGAGCCTCAGAAACAAGTACCGTTGCAATTTGGAACGAAAAAATTATTCTCCCTTCGCTTAATTTGGGAGAGTTTGTAAAAAACAACGCACCGAGTTTTACCTCAGAACCTCAACCGTATATTCACGAAGCAAAGCTATTTGAGTACGATATCTCAATCGCAGACAAAGATAGTGACCCTGTCACTCTATCTCTCGAATGCCCAACAACTGCATTCTGTGACAAATTGCAAACAGCACCAGAAGGTATCACACTCGAAGGTTCAACTCTGCGATGGGATACTCCTCTCTACGCTGAATCACCTTATACCATTACTGTTTATGCGAACGACGGAAAGAGTGTATCTACACAAACCTTTTCTTTGAAAGTTCTCCAAACAGATACATCGTACTTCTCCTGCACGTTTACCCCAGCACTGTCGGTAAAAATCCTTGATTATAGAGTAGAAACGCCTTTAATCATATTTGCTCAAAGTTCTGCAGATTTATCGAAAGCCGTAGTAACACTTGAAAAAGATGGTGTCACAGAAAAAACCTTTACATACGACTTTACTCCCAGCAAAAAAACAATTATTCTTGATCAATCAAGTAATCCCGCACTTACCTACAAGTTTAAAGAAGGTAACTACACTGGTACCGCTACCTTTACCTCTACAAGTGGTGCTAACTTTACCTGCGAACTAACCAACCCAACCGTTTCCTTTACCTCTTTACTGCGCCAAGCATTTATTCACACTGTCGAAAATATAGTAGAGGTTGTGCAAGCACAGGGGCTTACCGTTGGAACAAACACTGCGCCGACCTTTACGTCAGACCCAATGGCACCTGCAACAAGTGGAGGGTCGTCACCATCAGTCTCTTTCGTATACGGAACGCCGTACAGTTTTACACTTAAAGCGCAAGATAGCGATGGTGACCCGTTGCAACATACAATTGTTGCAAAACCAGCATGGGCATCCGTTGCAGTTTCATCTAGCACAAGTACCACGGGGCCATCGAACTATAATATCCAATTTACTGGCACTCCGGCAGAAAAACACGCAGGCAGCAACCTTTTTTCAGTTAGTATCAATGATGGTTATGGTCACTATATTACACGCACATGGGTAATCAACGTGGATTATCCAGATAACGACATCCCGAGAGTAACCATTATTGAACCCGTAAAAGCAGTAACGCGATATCAAGGCAGCCCTTTTCTTCTCAAGTGGGAGGTTGAAGACAGACACCAAGTAGTCTCCTTTAAGATTCAATACACAAAGAATCTTTCTTCAGGATCAAAAACGACTTACAACAACAATGTTTCGTATAAGACACGTGGGCTAACGATTAACACCTCTTCCATGCCTCCTGGTGACTACTACTTCATTGTTTCTGCAGTTGACGGATTTTCTCCACCAGCAACAGGTGCCGGATATACAGCAATGGTTAGAATACTCCCACCTAAACCGAAACCATCTCCAACACCAAAGCCAACCAGCACACCCTCACCAACCGCTACTCCGACGGCAACGTCAACGGTAACTGCTTCACCAACACCCACACCTACCCCCACTGCAACAGAAGAACCAACTCCTGAACCAGACGAAATTACGATTCAAATAACAACACCAAAAAATCAAGCTCAAATTGCACCAAATGAGTTCCAAGCAGTCATAACACTCGCTGCCTCAAAAGAAGGTGAACTTCAAAAATCTGGAATAACCGTTCGATTAGATACAGAAGTTATTACTGATAAATTTACCTTTTCAGCAGAAAAAGGAAAAACCCTTACCGCGAGTTATAAACCCACAACTTTATTAGAACCGGGAATACACGAACTTATCGTTACAGCAAAAGACAGTAAAGGTAAAGAGAAAGAAGCCAAAGTCTCCTTTACTGTTCTTTCAGACACTCAACCTACAGATAATAACGTAAACTTTTTGGGGTTTGATATTCCAAAACACTTATATACGCTCTTTGTAGCGGCGCTCATACTCATCATTATTCTTATTCTGCTTCCGCTTATACTTTACTTCGCTTTTAGAAACTCAGACAAAGAATCCCCCCCTCCAAACCGCCGATTACCCGCTGCTCCAACCGGTTCAAGTGCACCACCATCACTAAAAACTCCTGGTACTGCCTTTGCTCAACCAGTCATTACCAAAGCTAACGAAGGTCCAGCATTCCAGCCCGTAGTAATACCAAAAAATGATATTCCGACGGAAGCGCCAAAGATTACACCTCCAGAAACGTTACAAAGCTTTGTTGCACAAAGTTCAATGAACGAAGCACAACAAAAAGCAGAGGGTAATCGAGTACCACAACAAGTCGCAGGACCTACGTTTACACCTCCCCCACCGGTGCAACCAACTAAACCTTTTGTTCCAATGGTAAAAGAACAAAGTATTAAGCCAGCGACTTCGATAAAGAATGATCCACCACCACAAATAAGACCAACTCCATTTACTCCAAAAGAGCAGTCCTCTCAGGAAGCACCAAAATCACCAACCTCCGGAGTTAACGTACCGAGCGCTTCCCCCCAACCGACACAAGTACAAGCACCAGCTCCCGCACAAAAAGCGCAACCTGTCCAAATGCCTAGAGTTGAGCAACAAGTTATGAACCAGAAGCCTGAACTTACGCCAAAAACTACAGTTCAGCTCCCACCAACAATCCCTGGAAAAGTTGCAAGCACGCAGCCATCGAACGTAAAAATACCAGAACCAAAAACAGTGCCACCTATTCCATCAACTGTTTCCCAGCCACCACAGGTGACTGCTATGCCAAAGCAACCAGCTTCACTCCCGATTCAAGCAAGCAATCTGCCACCAGAGTCACCCTCTTTACCAATCGGGAAATAGTACCAATACAGGTCAGAGACTCGTACCCTCGACTCGACAAACGTAAGGTCATAAGTGCTATAATTACCGATGAAACAGATGACATATCTTGAGGTTAGAAATGCGTACTTAGACTTTATGAAAAGTAAAGGTCACCAAGAGGTGCCAAACGCTTCTCTCGTTCCAGAAAATGACCCAACTCTTTTGTTTGTAAATTCGGGAATGTTTCCACTTGTTCCGTTTCTACTTGGCGAGACACACCCTCTCGGCACACGCCTTGTTAATGTACAGCGTTGTGTAAGAACAGAAGATTTGGAAGAAGTTGGCGATATATCTCACGCCACTGCCTTTGAAATGATTGGCAACTGGTCTTTAGGTGACTATTTTAAAGAACAAGCATTGCAACAGACCTACGAGTTCTTTATTGAACGTCTTGGCATTCCTGTAGAACAAATATATGGTTCTGTATTTGAAGGAGACGAAGATGCGCCACAAGATACAACTTCAATTGAACTGCTAAAAGCAATATTCAAAAAATATGGAATAGATGCAAAGGCCGGAAAGAATGAACGTATTCAGCTCTATGGTAAAAAGAAAAACTGGTGGGGGCTCGCCGGTGGTGGACCTTGCGGTACAACATCAGAAATTTTTTACGACACCGGAAAAGAACCTTGTGGCCCAGATTGTCACATAAACTGTGATTGCGGTAAGTATATCGAAATTGGAAACAACGTCTTCATGGAGTTTCTTAATAAAGACGGAAAGTACACTCCACTCGCGAAGCAAAACGTAGATTTTGGAGGCGGATTAGATCGTATTGTCATATTACTTCAAGGAGTAACCAGCTACCACGAAACCGATATTTACAAACCGATTGGTGATTATGTCCGAAGCATTGCAAAGGTACAAAACACAAAATCAGAGAGAATTATCATTGATCACGTTAAATCAGCTACCTGGATAATAATGGATGGCGTACTTCCTGGAAAAACCGAAAAAGAGTATGTTCTTCGCAGATTAATCAGAAGGGCAATCCGTCACGGAAAAATACTTGGAATCGAAAAGCCCTTCTTGCGCGAGGTTGGAGAAGTAGCAGTTGATCAGTTTGCTCCTGTTTACTCTCAACTGGCTGAACAAAAGGACCACATTCTCGAAGTTCTTGCCCAAGAAGAAACAAAATTCCTCAATACACTAAAAGGTGGCATGACTCAAGTAGCAAAACTGGTCGAGCAGCACAAAAATAGCGAATTTACCAATGCACAGGGAGAAAGTTTTTCGTTATACGAAAGTTTTGGATTTCCTCCCGAAATGTTCCTTGAAGAGTTAACAAATGCGGGTATTTCTGTTTCTCAAGACCTCTTTTGGCAAAACCACAAAGCAAAGGCAATGGAACATCAAGAAAAATCACGTACTGCAACTCAAGGATTGTTTAAAGGTGGACTCGCAGATACATCTGAAAAATCAACTCATTATCACACGACTACACACTTACTCTTAGCTGCACTGCGAAAGATTGTTGGAACTCATATTTACCAAAAAGGGAGCAATATTACTCCCGAAAGGCTACGCTTTGACATTCCAAATCCAGAAAAACTCACACCAGAACAGATTAAAGAAGTAGAGCTACTTATAAATCAAAAGATACAAGAAGGCTTACCCGTTGATTTTGAAGAAATGCCAAAAGATAAAGCACTTGAGCTAGTACCTTTTGCCGCTTTCGAAGGGAAATACGCCGATGTTGTCAAAGTTTATACGGTAGGAACAAAAGAAGCACCATTTTCTCAAGAACTTTGTAATGGACCACATGTAAAAAATACTTCTGAAATATCTGGCACCTTTCGCATCACGCAGCAGGAAAAGATAGGTAATGGAATCTTAAGAATAAAAGGAGTATTACAATAACGTATGTACATTTTAGGTATTGATTTTGGAACAAAGAAGCTAGGGCTTGCAATCCTTGAATCTACTACGCAGATTTGCAGTCCGCTTCCTTTGCTTCAGAACGATAAAGAGATGTGGGAGAACCTACAAAAGGTTATTTCCGAGTATCGAGTCACACATATTATTCTTGGGCTCCCCTCTTACGAAGAAACGGCAAAAAAAGTTGAGCGTTTTAAACAAAACCTTCTCAGTAAATTTGCGGTTAATGTCGATTATTCCCCCGAAGATCTCACTTCGTTAACAGTAAAAAAGCAATTGACTTCTAAAAAACAGAAGCAGAATCTAGACTCGTATAGCGCTGTCGCGATCCTCGAACAATGGGCGAGCAGCAATATTAATTAATACAGCAAAAAATGGCATTTTACTCTGGAAAAATGGTAAAAGAACAATCAAAAAAGCGTTCACCACTTGGAATCATACTTGCAGCATTATTTCTTATCGGAGTAGCAGCTATTGGCGTTGCGCTCAATACTCCTTCTATTAAGACCAAGATTGACACGTACAAGTGCTATTGGGACGGAACACTAATCACAAAGAATCAAAGCGACAGAACTGACATTCAACCAATAACCATTGTTTCAGGGCAAGATCCACTTTCTGTAGGTCGTCTTCTTCAAGAAAAAGGTGTTATAAAAAATGCTAGCGACTTCCTTTGTTATGTTCATAAAATTAATGCTGGAGATAAAATACAGGCGGGCTATTACGAAATTCAACTTCCAATTTCAATCGAACAACTTGTACCATACCTTCAGAGCTCAAGAATTCCAACGGCTCGAATGACAATTCCAGAAGGACTCAGATACGACGAAGTTGCGGACAGGATAGATACAGCACTTGGGAAAGAAAACGCAATAAAGAAGTTTAATAAAGATGAGTTTCTTACCCTTGCAACTAATAGTGAAATACTTGCAGAACTCCCCTATCTTAAAGGCAAACCCTCAGCCGAAGGGTTTTTATTCCCTGATACGTATGAAGTCGCCAAAAATGCAACAAGCAGAGAGGTTTTTGACTTGCTTATAGGCACATTCAAGAGAAAAGTAATTGACGGAAGTGAACTTTCCTCCTCTAAAGAGTTAACCCCTTATCAGGTAATTACTCTTGCGTCGATTATCGAAAAAGAAGCTGGTAAATCCTACGAAGAAAAAAGAATAGTTGCCGGTATCTTATTGAAACGTATGAAAAATGATTGGCTTCTTCAGGTTGATGCAACCTTTTTATACGAGAAAAAAGATTGGAAGGCAGTTATCTATCAGCAGGATAAACTAAGCAACTCTGCCTACAACACATACAAACGCATGGGGCTACCGCCTACTCCTATTTCAAATCCAGGCTTAGACAGTATCAACGCAGTACTTGACCCGCAAGAGAGTAAATATTGGTACTATCTTCATGGCACAGACGGGGGCATCAGATATGCGCAAACAAACGAAGAACATATACGAAACATAGACTTGTATTTGCGTTAACTTCTGTGCGACAATGACCTCATGAACCTACGATTTAAACGAACAAAAAAGACGGACCCAACTCACCTTGATCCTGAGACGAGCGACCAACCAGCGATTTCAAAGGTAGCCAAAAAGAACAACCCTGGAATGAGATTTATTGGATTAGTCCTCCGCATATTTGCTTTTCTGATTCCGCTTGCGTTAATCGGCGCTGCAGTACCGTATGCAATAATGCAAAGTTCAAACGTTTTACAACCATTTTTCAAAGCAGCAAATTTTACTGTTAATGGAAGTTCAACAGCATTTTCAACGTTGAAAAAAGAACCTACACTAAGAAAGGATGCTAATAACATGACTAACGTGCTGATTGTTGGTATCGATACCAGAGCGAAAGGCAGCAAGTTACTAAATACAGATACAATCATTCTTGCATCTTACAATCACCGAACAAATGAGGTCGCAATGATCTCTTTTCCAAGAGACTTAAATGTAAACTATCCAAACACACCAAGTATCGGAAAGATTAACGCAACCTACGCTTACGGAGAGATGAGAAAAGATGGTGGCGGGATTGAATATCTCAGACAGCTTATCGAATCAATTTCAGGTCAGAAAATTCAGTATCATGTTATGGTAGATCTAAAAGGGTTTACTACAATCATAGATTTGCTAGGTGGGGTCGATGTTAATGTAGACACTGCATTTACTGGTGACTATCCGACCGAAACATATGGATGGACAACTGTCACTTTCAAGAAGGGTGTCGTGCATATGAATGGAAACAAAGCACTCCAATACGCCCGAATACGACATGCTTACCCTTACTCAGAAGCTTCTGACTTTGCTCGTGCAAAAAGACAGCAAAAAGTTATTCAAGCTGTAATTGATAAAGCCACTAAAGTAGACACGCTTCAAAATACAAAGAAGATTTTTGAAATCCTTGGTGCGGTAGCACAAAATATCAAGATAAACCGAGTGACTCCAGAAGACATTGAAGCAGGACTTATGATCTTAAAAGACAAAGGCAAGCCAGTATCGTACTCAATGGTTCTTGACCCTGCTGCCGGTGGTTATGGCCGCTTAATTAAGCGTGGCGCAGGTTATCTTTACACACTTGAACCAACCGCAGGCAAAAACAACTGGAGCCAAGTAAAATCGTTTATAAAAGATTATGCTGCCGCTCCTGGGCTTGTTACTCTGAAATCTCCAATTTATGTTTATAACAACGGAAAAGATAACTATAACTCTGCCTTTAGCAACATGAGCAATCGCTATTATTATGCCGACTTCCGCAACGGCGGTTCTCAAAAGAATTTACCGAAAACAGGAGTTTACAATATTGGTGGAAGTAAGTCGGCAACCGCGGCACAATATCTTGCCAACACATACAAAATTCCATTGCAAACTGTTGACGATACTGTTTCTGTTCCAAAACCAAAGGGAGCAGCAATTGTCATAGTGTTAGGAAAATAACGCATGCTTACGTTAATAGCTACAGGAGACAGAGAATCTGACTTGTACCATTGGTACGAAGTACGTGAAAAACATCCGGAGTTAAAAAGTATTCCAAGTATCGACGCCTCGACACCTCAAGGCGCAGCAGAGTTTGCACGTCGAGTTGAAACTATCTCATTTTTTGGTAACACAGATATCATTGTTGCTCATTCTGTTGAGATAACCCCGCAATTAGTTCACCTCATCCATGAATATACAGGCACTATTTACATTGTGACAACGGTAGGAAAAGTACCAAAAACACTACAAGCAAAAAGCGCTTTTGACAAATGCACCGACCAGATGCTAAAGAACCTCATTTCAACAAGACTTCGAACACTATCCCTCTCGCCGACGAAAGAAGATATGGCAAAGCTCTATTTTACACTCTCAATTGAGGAGTATTCCGGTAAAGAAAGACTCTCACCACTTCGTTGCCGTACGTTAGTAAGACAGCTTATGACTATAGAAGGAAGCACACCAGAAGATGCAAGAAAGTTATTCACAAATTTGATTGGCTTAGTGGAAGGCAAAGCTAGCCAATGGGAACTTCTTGCTAACTTGTTTACAACGCAAAAAAGAAAACAAAAAGAGTACTTTCAGTCGCTGTCCGAACTCATGACACCCTACGAAATCATGTCTCATGCGAAATCAACATTGCTCTTGGTATATGCCATCATGCTTGGACGCAAAGACCATCTCGATTCAGCATCAATTGCAACAAAACTTGGTAAGCACCCCTTTTATATAAGTTCCCTACTTAGGACTGTAGAAGAAAAAGGCATTACCATAGACAAGGTCAAGAAAATACTAAGCCGTCTTCTGAATTTAGAAATGGCTTTAAAGTCAGGAAAATTCGATGACGAGTATTTTGGTTTCGAAGTGCTGCTCGCAACAATGTAGACTACCTAAGTTGGAATGGATTCCCATTAATTCCATACCACTCGCCCTCCGATACGACGATAACATACCGATAGGACAATTCATCTTGTTTTAGTAAAGAAACCGAATGAGATGTTGATGGTGATTCTCCATTCGCAGAAAGTACCTTATATGGCAATGATGAGAAATCTGCATATGATTTGCCCAGCAAAATAAACCCTGTGCAAGCTTCGCGTGTTTCCCAAGTTATCTTCATTCGTCCGACGTCATCTGTATCTATCGTGAATTGCGAGGGCTCACAAGGCTGTTTGACGGTATTGTCTGAACTTACTAAATACTCTTGTTCTCGTACGTATTTTACCCACAAAAATGCCATTATTAAGGGAATTAGCAATGATAAGACTACGCCAATTAACGCAATTTTTCTTAGTAACTGCTTCATTATCTGTGACCGCGTTCAATAACGATGCCCTTTGGTAATTTACTTCGGTTGCCCATCGCGTTTTTCATTATTTTTACCAAGATAGAACCTACGGTAAAAATCAGCACAATACCTACAACTAAAAGAAGATATGTTTGTTGTCTATCAGACAAAAATGGTTGAGCTGTCGCTACTGTAGATTCTCCTAATACTTCTTCTAGCTCCGAAGTTGTTGCGTCTGGCAATACCTGAGCATTTCTTGTTGGAATTACTACACTATTAGGATGGAAGGGATCTTGCCAAATAGCGACTGTTTTTGCACCTTTAACATCTGCTTCTGGGGTATCAATCGTTACAGTGAACGTTTGATCTTGCACATCACCGGCAATAGTTGCTGCTCGAACGGTAATTGTGAATACTCCACCAACAGAAGGGACCGTGCCGGTTAACTGTTGTGTCTCAGGAATCCAACTGACCCAATCTGGCTTTGCGAGTACAGATAGTGTCACTTCACTACCTGAAAGTGAGGTCGCTAACACTTTATAGACAAAGGTTGAATCTGCAGAAACAAGGATTGGAGGGACTGAAATATATCGAATATCGTCGACCACAGCGACCTCAGTAGGTGTAGGTGTAACTGTTGCTGTATTTTTTGTGGGATTAAGCACTTGCTGAAGCAACATCGGTAAACCAAACGTTACCATAAGAATAAGTAAAACGACGAAAAACTTCAGACCTGACCTCATAATGAATTAGTGTAGCACAGATGTTTCAAGTAAGGTATACTTTGTTATGAATGATTTTTTGAAGCGCTTTATCGAACACTCACTGTTCGCAGCTACCTTTATGGTGCTTCTAAAAATTGTTGGGGTATGGGTCGCTTTGCTGGCAACAAAAACAGATTTTGCCTTAGAAAGTGCTGCACAAGTTTTCACGTACATTACAGTACAATCGACACAGCAAGTTACCCAAATAACAACCTTTGCCGACGCATTTTTTGTCGTTGCACTCATCCTTGCTGGAATAACAGTACTTGTAAAAACAACCTATTTTAACGACTTAACACGTCATCCAAGAGTGCTCGTAAAAGTAATTCACTACAACCTTACCGGCTGGTTAGAAGACGGACAAGGCATGTACCCTAAACTTTTTGCATGGGGAACCTTTCTTTGGCTTGCAACTGTGCTCGTTATACGCGACTACATGACTGCGGGTATTCCTATTGCACTGCCATTTGGGATGGGTACATTTGCAGTGCTCTACACTTATCAAGTATTCCGATTCTTAGATACACATATTTCAGATATGATAAGCTACCTATATGGCACAAAACGAAAAATCACCTAATGCCCCTCATATTTTTGGCGACCTCGCACTCACCGCGGTCGCAGTAAGTGTCGTTGCACTCACCTACTTTGGCGTTGCAGGACTTACTCCAAAGTCCACACAGCAAATAGCATTGAACAACAATGTACTTGGGGTGACTACAAAACAAAAAGTGCTCAACTATTTTCCCGCCACCACAACCAATCTCGCATTTGTAAGCAATTATACACTCTCTGGAAATACCACAATGTCGGGCGACGCTTCACTTGTAATTAGCTTTTCACCCCTTGAAGCAACCAACTACTCATTTACTGCGTTAACAATTAAAAACACCTCATCGGAATATCGAAAAGTTCAACTTACCCCAACCTTCTCGCTCGACGGTTCATATACTTCAATTCAAGTGACGTATGCAGGCGCAACAACTGAGATTATCACGCCACAGGGGGTAGTTAATCCTATCGATTTGGTTGTTCCTCCTTCTTCTGCAACAGACATTTCGCTGACACTTCAACCAACTATTCGACTCGCAACACCTGTTTCGTTAACGTTGGACTTTACGGAAGCCCCTTAATTTGGCATAATTCGCCTAATGACAGAGTTAGACAAGATTCGTAATTTTTGTATTATCGCGCATATTGATCACGGCAAGACGACCTTAACCGATAGAATACTTGAGTTAACATCAACCCATCACAAGCGGCAACTTGAACAACAAGACCGTCTTACCGATGTTTTAGAAATAGAACAAGAAAGAGGAATTACAATTAAACTGCAGCCAGCAACGATGCCATGGAAAGGGCATCTCCTGAACTTAATCGATACCCCAGGACATATTGACTTTACTTACGAAGTATCGCGATCGATGAAAGCCTGTGAAGGTGCACTCCTTTTAATTGATGTGACTCAAGGGGTTCAGGCACAAACCATTTCGAACATGTTGCTCGCAATGGAGGCAAATTTGGAAATAATCCCCGTGCTCAACAAAATAGACATTGGGGAACATCTTATAGAAGAGCGCCTAGAGGAGATTGAGCAAATACTCGGATTTAAACGCCACGAGGTCATTTTGGCATCGGGTAAATCTGGGCAAGGCGTTGCCGAAATGTTGGACGAAGTAGTTTCGAAAGTTAAGCCTCCTACCGCCTCAGCAATACCTACTACACAAGCCCTTGTATTTGATTCAATATTCGATGAGCACAAGGGTATTATTGCCGCTATAAGGCTTTTTTCGGGAACAATCAAAAAGGGTGAACCGTACACCTTGATTAATACACAGACAAAGTTTATTGCAAAGAGTGTCGGCACCTTCTCCCCCAAAATGGTAGAAACTGAAGAGCTTACCGAAGGCATGGTTGGCTATATAGCAACAGGAATAAAAGATGTTAAGCAGGTACGTATTGGCGACACAATTGCACTCAAAGCGACAGACACTGCAATCTCAGGCTTTGATAAGCCAGCCCCAAAAGTATTTGCTTCACTTTACCCTGAAAATAAAGAAGATTATATTTTGCTTAAAGAGAGTATCCAAAAACTCTCCCTTAACGACGCTTCGTTGAGCATTCAAGAAGATTATTCCCCACTCCTTGGGCAAGGATACCGTGTTGGGTATTTAGGGCTGCTGCATCTTGAAATCACAAAAGAAAGATTAGAAAGAGAATTTTTAGTTGATACTGTTGTTACCGTACCAAGCGTCGAATACCATGCAACGTTACATAACGGTGAAAAGATTCAGATTAAGTCTGCCTTTGATTTACCACCGTTGCCCTCAATAAAACTACTGGAAGAACCCTTTATCAAAGCGGAAATCCTAACTCCAAGTGACACGATGTCATCCATATACGACATCATTATGGAATATAGAGGAGTCATAATGAATACGAAAGATACCTTTACTTCGCACGTGAGTAACTTGAATTACGTAACACTGGAAATTGATATGCCATATGCAGAACTGCTTAAGGGGTTCTTTTCCGTTATGAAGAGTGCAAGTCACGGTTATGCCTCGTTACAATATGGGAACTTTACATACAAGCCAACCCAACTTGTGAAGGTTGATGTTCACGTGAATCATGATATTGTTCCTCCACTTTCGTTTCTTGAGATTCCTGAGCGCGCTAGGGACCGAGCCGTTTCAATGCTCGAGACACTAAAGAAATCTATTCCCCCACATATCTTCTCTATTCCACTACAAGCAATGGTTGGAGGAAAAGTACTGGCACGAGAAGATGTTGCCGCTTACAAGAAAGACGTGACTGCGAAACTTTATGGTGGTGATATTACACGAAAAATGAAGCTTAGAAACAATCAGCAAAAGAAGAAACGCGAAATGAAAATTACTGGCAAAGTAAGAATTCCGAGCGAAGCCTTTATCAAGATTATCAACTCGAATTAATCGAGCGACGTGAGTGAGGCGTAAAAAGCAACGACCGCAAGTGCAACATGTACATTGATGGATCCGCCTTTTCCATACATTGGTATCACCACCGCTCGATCAACTGCTGAGATTGTCTTTTTCGAGAGTCCGAACATTTCACTGCCCACCACAAATGCAATTTTTGTTGGGTAAGATATTTCTGTATACAATTGTGACTCTTCGCACTGTTCAATGGCAACTACTTCGTATCCTTCTTTTTTAATTTCAGCAATCGCTTCTAAAGTCGACTCTCTATATTCCCACGAAACAACTTTCTCCTTTCCTCTTGATACTTTTGATAAGTCTTTTCCAAACGGTGGGCGGTGAGATTCTCCTGTTAGGAATATCTTTTTTGCTTTTAACGCGTCTGCAATTCGGAACAAGCTCCCTACATTTCGGGCATAAGACATATTTTCGGCAATCAAAACTATCTCTCGCTGCTGCTTATATTGCTTATTGGTCTTTTTGACCGCTTTTGGTGAAAGTTTCGTCATCATATCGTGAGAGTATACGAGGTGTTCCCCATGTTGTAAACTCTGAACGAAAAACTTTCGCAGGAGAAAACGTAAGTTGACGCTCTGCCTTAGCAATCATCAATACACCAGCAATGTAATCGAGCGCATCAAAAAATACATCCCAAACAGACTTCTTATGAGAAGCTGAGGTTGCATTCTTTATCACCTCTAGATTTCGGGTATACCAGGTCGGAAAATATTTTTCTATCCATTGGTTCTGCTCAAGCAGTAACCGATACTCTCCAATATCTTTAATGTAAAGAGGGATTGCATCTACAAATTGCATCGCATAAGACGCCGTTTCTTTTTTCAGATGTAGGGAATCAAGCGTTGAGTAGAAATTAAAACAAAGCTTATCGTTTACCCGCGACTCTTCAACTCCATCACGTGCCAAACGACGTTTTCCGATTAATGTATAAAGAAAAAAATCAATTGCTCTTGTTAGCCAAATTCTCCTAGGATTTACGATAATCCATACATCGATATCATCCTGTGGTTCAGCGTTAAGTGAGGCAACAGAACCTGTAATAAAGAGCATTCGTACCCAAGGAAGGTAGGTTAACCATTTTAAAACTTTTCTTGCCGCGTCGATTTTGGCCAATGAATATCTGACTTTCTTTTGCAAGGACTCATCCAGCTCATTTGTGCTAGATTCATTACCAATATAGCGTGGGTATTCAATTCTCGTGTACCTCCAGCAATCAACTGGCCATCCAAAAGAATGTTTAACCTCTTGAAGTATTTCAAATTCTCTAGTCATTACTCGCAGATTTCCAATATTTTTGCTACACTAGCGTAACATGTATGAACACGCAATTCCACAGAACATCATGGAGTATGAGTTTGAGCTTTTTGCAGGCTTAACTCTCAAGCAATTTATCTACGTCGCAGTATCGGGCGGGTTTGCCTTTGGTTTATACGAATTAAACAGAGCTGGCCTTTTTCCCGCTTTCTTTGCATGGATTACTATTCCAATAATCCTTTTGGTTGGCGTCACACTTGGCTTAGGCTCGTATCAAAAACGAACAATGGAAGATTGGTTCAATGCATTTGCCAAAGCAAATGCGCTAACCCTTCGCCGAGTATGGAAAAAAGATACAAAAGCAGTTACTCACGATAATTTTCATGCGACAAAACCGCACTCGCTTCCTTCGTACCTTGCGGTGTATTTTATGAACCAAGACGAGTTTACGCGATTAATGCGCAACAAAGGGGCAATAGAGGATTCTCATGAACCTACCACTATCGTACAGCCACTTCTTCACGCAGAGAATATCCCAACCATTCAAGAGGTTATTCAACTTACTCAAGCTAATGCCTCAGATTTTGCGGAACCTGGTGTAACGCTTCCAGCAATACCAAACACGATTGCCTTCAAGTTACAAGAAGATAATCTTCCAATGGAAGGTGTAGTCGCCTATGTAAAAGATGCCAATATGAGCGTCGTCGGTGCGCTTCGAAGTAACAAAGATGGCATTGTTTATTTTAATCAAGGATTTCAGAACGGAGATTACGAAATCGAATTTCAATCGCCAGAAGCTGCAACGTTTCCGAAAGTGAGAGTGCAATTTCAAGGTCTCACTTACCCACTTATTAATATATCACCAACAGGTTCATAATTATGGCACTCGGTCCAGGGCAAAGCCCCATAACTCAAGGTACGCAAGATATTCTTGAAGTAGCGGACATCATGAATGATTTGCTCATTACTCGAAATGGAACCGTTTGTTTAATCTTAAAAACTTCTTCAGTAAACTTTGACCTTTTATCCGAAGACGAGCAAGACATTAAAATTGCATCCTTCGGTTCTATGGTTAACTCACTCGACTTTCCTCTACAAATTCTTATTGAAACAAAGAAAATTAACATCAGTAAATATGCTGACTTTCTAGATACAATGGACACTCCAGACCTTAGCCCCGGACTAAAGCGCCAATTTACGGTTTATAAACAGTTTATAAGAAACCTTATTACAAATAAGGAAATCCTCGATAAACGTTTTATGATTGTGATTCCCTATAGAACAGGTACCTCTGTTGCGCCAAACGCAACAATCGAGCAAAAACAGAAGCTAATCGAGAGCGCGACAGGCTATTTGTATCCAAAAAAATATCACGTGATAAAAATGTTAAAAGGCATGTCGCTTGAAGCTGAGCAGATGTCGAACAGCGAAATTGCCAAGTATCTTTATTCAGTTTACAACCCAGCGGACTCAATCCGTTTAGATGATTTACCTCAAATATACGTATAATATGGCACTCCTCGACTTATTCAATAAAAAAAAACCAACTCAAACTGCAGAACAAGGAGCACAACCTCAAGTTGAGCAGCAGCAATCAGATCCAAACCCTGACTTTAGTATTCAGGACCTGCTTGCTCCGCAATATTACGAGATTGATTTTAATCACGTGCAGATTAACAAGCGTTATTACAGAATTCTCATGATTACGGACTTTCCTCGTGTAGTCCGTTCTACATGGCTTTCTCCACTAGTAAACTTTGAATCTTCACTTGCAATCAGTACGTTCTACTACATCGTTGATTCAGACGAAGTTATTGATAAGCTCAAGAAAAAAATTGCAGAACTCGAAGCAACTCTTTCGACACAATACGAAAAAGGTGTAGTTCTTGATCCTAAGAGTAAAGTCGCCTATCAAGATGCCCAAGAACTTATCGACAATGTTGCATCAGGCAAGGAAAAATTCTTTAACATGGGAATGTATATTCGTCTTAATGCAGACGATCTTACAACACTTGAGAATATTTCTAAGAATGTTATCTCGACACTCAAGGCAATCGGACTTTCTGCAGTCCCACTTACGCTAAAAATGCACGACGGATTCGATACAACACTTCCATATGCACTCGACAAAATATATCGTGTTCGAAACATGGATACGACCTCTATTGCAATGACCTTTCCCTTTGTTACGTCGGACCTTACCATGGACAGAGGAATTCTTTACGGCGTCAACATGCACAACAACAGTATGGTTATTTTCGATAGGTTTAGCATGCCTAACCTAAACGAAGTAGTTTTCGCGACTTCTGGTGCAGGAAAGAGCTATTTTGTAAAACTTGAAGCCTTGAGATATTTGCTTACAGGTACGCAAGTGATGATTATCGACCCTGAAAACGAGTATGAAAAACTTGCTAAATCGGTAGATGGCGAATACATTACCTTTACTCAAGACGAAGGCGCAAAAATTAATCCCTTTGAGTTCCTAAAGTCTTCAAAAGATGGCGTAAGAAACGTCCTTCGCGACAAAGTATTAAGCCTCCACTCGTTTATTAAATTACTCCTTGGAGAACTAACAAATGTCGAAGTTTCAATTCTCGACCGCGCCTTTATCCTTACGTATAACGAAAAAGGCATCAACAACGACCCTGAAACATGGAATAACAAGCCACCACTGCTCGAAGATTTGTATAAGATTCTCAAAGGTATGGCAGAACCTGAGGCGCGAGCACTTTCAGGCCGGTTAGAAAAGTATGTTTTTGGAAGTGCTGCCGGCGTCTTTAACCAAGAGACAAATATCGACATCAAGAACAAATTTACAGTATTTAGCATTCGTGACCTTCAAGATGATCTCCGTCCAATCGCCATGTATATGGTGCTCGATTTCATCTGGACTCGAGTACGTGAAGATATAAGACCAAGAATCCTTGTTGTCGACGAAGCCTGGACCATGATGCAATACGAAGATTCCGCACGCTTTATTTACGGTATCGCAAAGCGAGGCCGAAAATATTACCTTGGGCTAACGACTATCAGTCAAGATGTTGATGAATTCTTAACGTCAAAATATGGAAAAGCGGTAGTAACCAACTCAAGCTTGTCGCTTCTACTTAAACAGAGCCCTGCTGCGGTTGATTTAGTCGTAAAAACCTTTAACCTCTCTTCCGGAGAGCGATCATTCGTATTGAGCGCTAAAACAGGAGAAGGGCTATTCTTTGCCGGAAGAAGCCATGTAGGAGTTTCAATTATTGCAAGTAGAGCCGAACATAGACTTATCACCTCAAATCCAAAAGAACTCGCAAAAATGAAATCACAGAGTACAGAATTTTCTGAGGACGATATTTCAGAGGGAGCCTTAGTTTTTGAGCAAGGAAGTGAATGACCCCGCGAATCAAATTACAAGAGTTTGTTTTTATCGGTAGTCTTATTTGCGTTTCTGTTATTGGGATTGTTCTGCTCTCTTCACAAAAAGATTTAAGCTCAAAAGACTCACAAGCTGCAAGCGGAAATATATTCGACGTAACAGTACCGGCCAATCAACCAACCAATACTCCTACTCCCTCAGTTACCAAAAGCGCAAAGGCTCAAGACGTGCCACTTAAAGTACTAGGCCGAAAAGAGATTGGAGAACAATCGTACTTGTACACAGAGCTCGCAAGCAAAGGACTAATCTCAAATGTTGCTGCAGACAACGTTACCATACACTGGTTAACAGAAGCTCCACAACAAACAAAATTATATTACGGAAAAAAGGAAAACCTACTCATTAAACAGTTTTCCGACTCAGATTACAGCTATATTCATACCGCTAAATTGGAAACACTTACCCCAAATACACTCTATTATTACTCTGGTCACGCGCCAATTACCGAAAGCTTTGTTTCAGCTCCGCAACTTCCCGTTGCCCCAGCACTCTTAACCTTGCAAGGCACAATTTCGAAACAGGCCGGCGAATGTCTGATTCGCGCCATAATAAGCAATGAAAACAAAGCTTCTTCTTCAATGACTGCTGCATTTAAAGGGAGTGAATGGAAACTTGATTTGAAAGGGATTAGGAGCGCCGATTATTCTGCATATTACACACCTAATAGCAACGACTCCGTTGAGTTTGACGTACTTTGTATCGATAATAATAAATCCGTATCTAGCGCCAAAAAGAAAGTTTTATACCGCCAAGCAGTGTCACAAACTACCAGTATTGTGCTTGTTAATGAGGATTGAGCGCGAATCGCAAATTTGGTATAATACGCAGTTGGAGGGGTGGCCGAGTGGTTGATGGCGTCAGTCTTGAAAACTGATGTAGGGTTTTCCCTACCGTGAGTTCGAATCTCTCCCCCTCCGTTTTTTTCTTGCTGTGACCTGAGCAAATTATCCTCCTTCCATTTATTCTCGGGCACTTAAACACCTTGATTCACCTTCAATACTCTGCTATAAAGACCTTCCAAGTGAAT
Organism: Patescibacteria group bacterium; assembly: GCA_016860985.1. Classification (GTDB taxonomy): domain Bacteria; phylum Patescibacteriota; class Dojkabacteria. The sequence continues at coordinate 345,423 of BOKM01000001.1, forward strand.
AATCTATAAAAAAAGCCCTATAACATGACAAAAGATACCGTAACATACAATGAACATCCAGGACTAGAAGTCGTGAGAGAAAAGTTGAGTGCATACGGAGAGGTTGTACTCACCCCAGATGAACGCAATTCTCTACGGCGAAATGGTCATATAATGGCAACGAGAACAGATTTGGATTGCGATGCGATGAAAGAAGAATTAGAAAAAAGCGAACACATCGAAAAATTCAAAATTAGATACGACGGGATGGTACCAATCTATTATTTTGACGTACAGCTATCAAAGTAAAATATAGCCGAGAATTTCTTCTACCGGTATAATCAGCAATGATTGACGAAACACTTCGAATATCTACACCTTCTGGGCAGCAAGTACTCGGCAGAATAACAGGTAACGAAGATGGTGATCAAATTATCGTTTTTTCTCACGGATTTGGCGTAAAAAGTGATTCGAGAGGAATGTTCAATCTTCTCGTCGATGTCATCAAAGAAAAACACCTCACCGTACGCTTTCATTATGTAGTTGTTGATGATCTAACACAAGAAACAATCGCAAGTTCCTACACAGAGCAGGCCGAAAAACTTCAAACAGTCGTTGAACGGGTACGACAACGCTTCGGGAATAAAGAGATTGTGCTTATTGCTCACTCACAAGGTTGCTTTATCTCTAGCATGGCCCTCGTTCAAGGGCTAGCAAATGTTGCTTGGCACGTATTACTCGCACCTCCACCAACCGAAAACGTAAGTGAACGTACAAAAGCGAAATTCAAATCGAGAAAAGGTGCAATTTTGAACGAAGCTGGCAGAAGCATATACCCTCGAACAGACGGCTCAAAAACAATTATTCTTCCAAGTTATTGGAAAGATGCTGAAAACATTCACCCACTAGAACTTTATCGCGACGCATTTCCACTTGTTCACACGACAGTTATTTGGGGAACACAAGATACAACGATTCAACAAGAAAATTTCGCTCGAATCCAAGAACTACATCCCTCCGAACTATATCAACTGCCTAATGGGCATGAGTTTATGGAAGACAAACTGAAAGGGGTTATTGATATTCTTTCCAAGAAAATTCTTTAGCAATTTGCTTCAATGTCCGATCTACTTAGCATTAGAGATGCATGGCAATTCGCACAATGTCCAAAATAGCACTGGCACTGTGGAGTATTCCGCTCATCAAACACATCAATTATAAACTGCTTTCCTCTTTTACGATCTTGTTCGGGTAATTCACAGGCAATTCCTTCCGGCGTGAGATGAGGCGTTAAAATATACATTTGTCCAACACAATTTAGAAACGCTTTGCATTCTTGCGTTTCCGTTGGTACGTGTGAAGACTTACCCAACATTGATTCCATACACAATAATTATACTCTACTTACAAAAAGAAGGGGCAACCGCCCCTTCTTTTCCTAATCGAAAGGAATATACCTACTCCATTCGGTCACAGACACCATCTTTGTCAGTATCGACAAATCCGGCACCGTTTCTTCCTTGTCCTTGTCCTTGACCTTGGCCTTTACCTGAGCCGCGTGTCCCTTGTCCAAGTCCAAGCTCTGCTCTTAATTTTGCTGCTTCTGCAGTTTTACCTTCTTTTGAAAGAAGCCATGCTTGCGCAAATTTATCGAACTCAGACTGAGTGTCAATTTTGCTCAAGACACCTGGAGTTCTTCCATTTTCGGTCATTAATTTTTTCCATCCTGCAAAATCCTTATTTTTCATGACCTTCTCTAAGGCAGCCTCTCGTTCTTCTGTATGATATGGTCCGACTTTGGTCATATCACCTCGATATGCAGCTACGTGTGGCATCCCGAAATAAGTGACACCTGCGATTGCAGTAATTGCGACCGCACCAAGAAGTAGTGTTTTATTCATTTTCATAAGTAAATCAATTATTTTATCTTTATGAGATGAGCTCTCTCTACCTATGTATACGCAATCTGTTACCGTTTCCTTGCATCCCCTTTCCTTTTCCTTCCCACTCAATTACTTCTGAAGCAGTAAACTCCCCCTCTCGTTCCTTTTGTCCAAGTACTTTTACAAAGGTCCCCGATGTAACAGTTGGTGTAAGTGCTTCAGGGGCAGCAAGGTTCACATTCCATATTTCGCCATACATATCACTTAAAACAAAACTGCTTTCAGAGTGTATTTTGGTGATTCGCCCCGCAATCCTTCCATCTTCAACACTCATCCATCGGCGGCCACGAGTATCCCCAAATTGTGAATATCCTGGAACAGTCGACAATAAGCCAACATTAACGATTCGTCCTATGCCATAAACGAACAACCCTACACCTGCGATTAAGGAAATAGTTATAGCAAGGAGGAGCATTTTTAAGGTCTTCCAACGATAGCCGCCTTCAGAATGAACAAAATTGTGATACGCAACAAAAAGAAAGATCAGAATTACAGCAAACCATAGATAGGGAATATTTGATGCAGTTCCGAGGATCCCAACTGGTTGTGCTCCTTCAAAAGGCGAAAACCATACATGCAACATAACCGCGATTGAAATTATTCCCAAAATCGCACTGATTAGGGAAAGACTAAAGACAACACGGTTTCGTAAAAGGATTTTCCATTTGGGGACTGGAACAATCTTCTGCTCCTTAATGTTTTGTAAAATTTTGCTACTGAGTTCGCTCATGATGTAGCCCCTTTTTTAGTTTATTTTTTGCTCTATGTAACAGCGAAGCGATTGAACCTTCGGGCATTTTTAAGATATTTGAAATCTCTGAATATTCTTTTTCTTCGCAATATCGTAAGACCAAAACTTCTCTTTCAAGTACAGAGAGAGACTCCATCTCTTTTTTTACGCTCTCTAGCTCTAGTAATTTCGCAACTTGTGCTTCTACATCAAAATCACTTTCAATGTTTTCCCATTGATTTTCTTCCTCCTCGTTGTTTTGAAGTTCTACCGAGAATTTCTTACGGTTTCGTCTCAAAAAAGACATTGCTTTGTTATGTGCGATGGCATAAAGCCACGTAGAAAGTGAGTACGCTGGATTGTAACTATTGAGATAGCGATATGCTGCAATAAAGATTTCTTGTAAAAGATCTTCTCTATCTTCTTTCACCGCAAAAATGATTCGTTGCAAATATGCATCTAATTGATACTCGAACTTTACAACGATTGCTCCAAAAGCATCGGCCGAAGCTAGTGCATTCTTAACCAATTCTCTGTCTGACGGATTCATCGTTTTATTATACGCTTAAATGTAGCAAAAAATTGCAACATGAAATGTACGGTATAATACATATGCAGCTCATTTTAGTGCGGCATTCAAAAACCTTACAAGAAAAATCAAAGTCGAACCTTTTGTGGCAGCTTTCTTCCGAAGGCATACAACTTGCCGACGCATTGTCCCAGAACCAACTTATCAAAAACATAGAGTGCTTATACACAAGTGATCAAACAAAGGCGCTGCAAACCGCACTTTTGCTCGCAAAGGATAATTACATTCCGATAAAAATCTTCCCTCAGCTTACAGAAGCGACCTCAATTACAAACGGGTACTTTGAAAACTACGAATCGCGAGTTACACAATGGCACAACACAAAAGAAGACCGCATTAACAATGGCGAAACTGCAAAAGAGGCACTCGCACGTTTTAACGAAACAATCAAAAATATTGTAGAATCGTCACAGAGTATTTATCCCTGTATTGGTATTGTGAGTCACGCGAATGTTTTATCGCTTTATACTGCACAATTCGAAGATAGGACTTCTTCAGAAATTCATTCACACATTCGAATGCCTGACATTGCTGTTCTAGACTGGGATGAACATAGATTAATTAAAAGATTTGGTTATGATTAAAGGAATATGCTTTGACCTTGATGGTGTATATTTCAAAAGCACTGGAATTAAAGGATTCGTTCAAGAATTAACCAAGCTTTGCGGTGATGAGCAAAAAGCACTCCATGCAATGTTGTGGGATGAAGAAATTAATCAATTTAAGCAAGGAATATTATCCGAACAGGATTTTTGGAGCTACGTGAACACTTATCTTGGATTATCACTTACCGTTCCGGAATACGCTTCATTACTCGGTAAACATTACGAAATCGATTCGAATATTCAAAAAATCGTGCAAAAAGTTAGAAAGCTCGGATACAAAACTCTAATTTGCTCAAACAACTACCCGACACGAATACGGATACTTCAAGAAAAGTTTGATTTTTTTAGCGACTTTGATGTTCGTATTTTCTCGTACGAAGTTGGCATTACAAAACCAGATATCAGAATTTTTAAAAAACTGATAGAAGCAAGCGGTTTGGAAGCAAACGAGATAGTGTACGCAGATGACCAAGAAAACAAACTCACTGGAGCAAATGCGTTAGGCATCAACACAACACTCTATACGACTTTTGAGGCCTACCAGCAGTATCTTATCTCTCTAGGAGTGCTCTTATGAAGCCGTTGTTAACTATCTTAACTCCTGGGTACGCACATCAGGGGAACGGCGATACTTACGTTGCTTCGCCGACCTGTTCACTTTTGCAATATAATGACAAGAATTACATTATCGACCCTGCTTGCAACCCCGAACTACTTCTCAGCGCACTTACTAAACATTCGCTGGCTACAAACGATATTCACGCAATCTTTTTGACCCATTATCATCTTGATCACTTGCTCAACATCCGACTTTTCCCGCACACTCCGCTGTACGACGGCTCAATGAAATGGGATAGCGATAATGAAACTCCCTATACTGACTATTGGCTCACCCCCGAATTTAAGGTATTGCATACACCAGGTCATGCAAGTGAGCAATATTCATTGTTAGTCGATACTGAAAATTACGGATTAGTATGTATCGCACAAGATGTATTTTGGTGGGAAGATGGAAAACAGCGTTCAGATACGGTTTCCGACCTGCTTGACTTGGTAGACCCGTTTGCTGCAAATACCACCGAGTTAAGAGCCTCACGACAACTCGTTTTAGAAAGTGGCGCCACATGGATAATTCCCGGTCACGGAACTATATTCAAAAATCCATATAATGGTTAGTCGGTTTGGTGGCGAACTGAGGTTTGAAAGTGATTACTTTCCAGAAACTGTTGCTGCTGGAATAGAAAACGAGCTAAGAGATGCACTTGAATCAATTGCTGCTGAAGGAGCGAATGCGAGTGCTGCATACCAAGGGAAACAAAATTACCTGGCAATTGGCGAGGTTGGAAGATTAAAAGATGAACATGTTGGAAAAGAAATGAAAGTCATTTCACAAGTTGTCGGAGAAGCCCTAGATTGCGCACCAAGCAGTGTACGAGTCTCTTTTACAGACGACGTTTGGGTATTATCCGTTCATCTCACGCGTTACACGATAGAACCTAAGACGGACTAGACATCAACAGCTTTATCCATTCTTTTCGAAGGCGCAAGGCTTGCAGTTTGTTTCCAGAAAGTCCAAATTGCTCTAAAATTTCCCGCGTTTTCATATTTTTAGCCTGAACAAAGGTTAGACCCTGCTTAATACTTGGAACAGTGATAAAGGCATATTTTTGCTCGCACTCTCCTAACAGTTTTTGGAATTCAGCTTGATATTGTTGAAAGATTTCTGCCCCATTCCATAACTCGAGCTGACCAATTACCCATGACTCGCCCTCCACCTCGAGGATTTTCAAATCTCTTTTGACTGCCGAAATTGGGTCATTTAAAATGCCTTGCTGCAATGATTCAAAGTACGTTTCGTGCCAATTTTGATCGAGATTAGCAAGAGGAGACAGTAGCTCCAGCGCTTTAATATCTCTCTCAGTGGTAACCGAAGCTTTCAGATTAAGAGAATTTGCAAATATCGCAGTGTATAACAACCGAAGGCTCGACAATTCTATCGAAGCAAGAAGATTCTTTTGCACTGCCTCCTCTACAATAAAGGTCGCGCAAGCACCCATCTTTTCAACATGAGCATTTTCCCCCAACTTCTCATTCCAGTACTTTTCAAATCCAAAATGATGATCGTATACCGCAATCACCTTATCTTCATTAACAAACTGTGCAAAATATTCTTTTTCAGAAATGTCTTGCAGAACAAACTTATCTTCTGGTTGTTCGGAATACTCGGTCTCAAACGCACCGCCCCAAGCTTTAACTTCGGGAATAATTGACTCATTTAATACACCAGGAAGAATGGCGACCGCTTCTTTTCCCTCTTTTCTCAATAAGTCTGCATACGCAATACAACAGGCGTAGCCATCCAATTCAGTATAACTTTTGCCAGTAGTTACAATTATCCTCATGAACGATTGTAGCACTTGGCGAATTAGACTGTGATATCTACAGTCATTGCCCTAAAGGGATTCCCAGTATAAATGCGAATACTCGAGTGGTCTGCTGGGAGCTTGTCTTCGGGCTGTACGTACATTCTTTTTACGATTTCGTCTCCCTCAACAATTATTGGCTCATCTTCGTTGAAAGTTTGACTCCCGGGGATGTAAGAAAACTGCCCATCTACCTGGGTTTCTCGTTTCTTTCGTTTGAATAAGTCAAACAACCACATAGTAACATGATAGCAGAATTACAAATGGGTTTGGTAAGCGGCCCCCGTGCGGGGGCCGCTTACTCTTAAACTACTGAACGACTTCGCCTTCTACTGGACCTTGTTTTGGCTCTTCTGGCTTTGCTTCTTCAGTTGGTTGGCTTTCGGTTGGTGCGCTTGCTTTGTAAGCTCGTTCACCAATTTCTTGCAGTGTTTTGCTCAGGTCTTCAGCTTTAGTTTTTAGTTCTTCTTTGTCGAGCTGAGCAACGTCTTTTGCCAACAATTCCCGAACTTCTTTGACTTTCTCCTCGACCTTCTTTTTGTCGTCTTCCGTGACCTTATCTTTAAGGTCGTTCATCGTTTTTTCTGCAATGAAGGTAAGGGAGTCTGCGTTGTTGCGAATTTCAGCCACTTCTTTTCGCTGCTTATCATCTTCTGCATGCTTCTCTGCTTCTTCGACAAGCTTTGTTACTTCATCGTCTGAAAGACCGGTAGAAGCGGTAATTGTAACTTTCTGCTCTTTACCAGTAGCGGTATCTTTTGCGCTTACGTTCAAAATACCGTTTGCATCGATTTTATACATAATCTCAATCTGTGGTACTCCTCTAGGAGCAGGTGGAATACCATCAAGTATAAACTTTGCGAGTGTTTTGTTATCGGGTGCCATTGGGCGTTCACCTTGAAGAACATGCACTTCTGCCGATGGTTGATTGTCTGATGCTGTAGTAAAAGTTTGCTTCTTTTCCGTTGGAATTGTAGTGTTTCGCGGAATAAGTACCGTCATAACTCCACCCATTGTTTCAATTCCGAGGGAGAGCGGTGTGACATCAAGTAATGTAATGTCGGTTACTTCGCCCTTTAACACGCCAGCTTGAACTGCTGCTCCAAGAGCAACAACTTCGTCTGGGTTTACATCTTGCTTTGGTTCCTTACCAAAAATCTTGGTTACTTTTTCTCTGATTGCGGGCATTCGGGTCATACCACCAACAAGAATCACTTCGTCGATATCCGACGTACTTAACTTTGCGTCTGAAAGTGCTTTTTTACAAGGAGCTTCAACGCGTTCAATAAGCTCATTCGTTAATTTTTCTAACTCTGAACGAGTCATTTTGCGCATGAGATGCTTTGGACCTTCTTTTGTAGCGGTTATGTATGGAATATTGATGTTGGTTTCTTGCGCTTGCGAAAGTTCAATCTTTGCTTTTTCGGCTGCTTCTTTAAGTCTTTGCAAGGCAGCGCTATCATCTTTCAAATCAATACCCTCTTTATCTTTAAACTCCTTTGCGAGCATATCGATGAGTAACTGATCCCAGTCGTCTCCACCAAGATGAGTGTCACCATTAGTCGAAAGTACCTCAAATACGCCATCTCCGACTTCGAGAATAGACACGTCAAACGTTCCACCTCCAAGGTCAAATACAACTATTTTTCCATCTTTCTTTTTATCAATTCCATAGGCAAGTGCTGCAGCAGTTGGCTCATTTACAATTCGAAGGACGTTAAGCCCTGCAATCTTTCCTGCGTCTTTTGTTGCTTGTCGTTGTGAGTCGTCAAAGTATGCTGGAACGGTAATAACTGCTTCGGTCACTTTTTCTCCAAAATAGTTTTCGGCATCTTGTTTCATTTTCTGCAATACGCGTGCGGAGATTTCTTGTGGTTTGTACCACTTGTCATTCATTTTTAACTCTACTCCCCCGTGCTTGTCTTCTCGCATTTCGAATGGAAAGAGTTTGATATCTCGCTGAACTTCTTCATCCTTCCAACGTCGTCCAATAAGTCGCTTAATTGAATAAATTGTGTTCTTTGGGTTTAAAACTGCCTGGTTTTTTGCGGTAACTCCAACAATTGACTCATGGTCATTCCCTTCTGCTACAACCGAAGGAGTGAGGTTAGAGCCTTGTTGGTTTGGTATCACCCGAGGAGTACCACCCTGCATAACGGCCATTACGGAGTTTGTTGTTCCGAGGTCAATTCCTAATATTTTTCCCATATTTTTATAATAATAAATTATGCTGTTTTTCTATAAATCATGACGCGTGCTGGTTTAATAAGCACATCGCCAATACGGTAGCCAGGCTGAATTGTCTGAGCCACTTTGTTGTCATATGTTTCGTGATTAACAATACCAAGTACTTCGGCATGCTTTGCCTCATACTCACTCCCTTCTTCAAAGGAAATTTCTGTTACTCCATGATTTTTGAGTAAGTCTTTATACTTTGACATAATATGAAGAATCCCGTGAATATGACTTTCTTCCTTCAAATTTGTTGGTAATTGTTCAACTGCAAAGAACAAGTCAGAAAAAATTTCGATAAGATCGTTAAAAACATGTTTTTTAAGCATTGATTCCCGTAAATCTTGCTGCTTTTCAATTTCTTTTCTTATATTTTGATAATCTGCCAAAGCAGTTTTGAGTTTTGTGTCGAGATCGGTTACTTGCTCGGAGAGCTGTTCCACTTTGATTTGCAGTTCTTCTTGTTGTTTTTTCATTTCTAGCAGTCGCAATATAAGACTGCTAATAGGATAGCACAAAAAAAGATTGTGTCAAGATTTCGTGAGCTCTCAAATACAATTCTCTCTATTTTACCGAGCTCACTTTTGATGCTGGGATATTAAATCCACCAATTTCAAAAACGTCGACTCCAAGGACATACCCTTTGTTCAAGTCTCCGGTTGCACTATTAAACTCAAGGACCGTTCGGTCAATAGCACGCTGAGCTTCACCTTCAGTAGCAAGACTGGCTACAGAAAGCGAAACATTTCCATCACTTTTTTCAAGAATGCCCACCTGAACTTCTTTACCGTCGATATCCTTTAGCACTGCAGTGGTAACTCGCGCTTGCAGTGTTGGACCATAAAGATTCTCACGAAGTGCACGAACTTGAATCTCACTTTCAATTTGCGGTGCTTTACCTAATTGACATAATTCTATTATTACTGCGTTAATCAATTTTAAGTCATGTTGCTGTTGAGAATCGAGCTCAAGCTCATTTGCCTTTTGTTGTTCAGCTATAGAAAGTTTATTCCACATTGAAAGAAATACACCTCGTACTTCTGCAATTTCAGCATTCCTAACCGCTGGCTCATACGACTCAATTCTTTTTGGTAGCGCTTTAATCATTTGATTTCTAATTAACTTAATTGAGAAAGTAATTTATTTTTTAAAAACAGTGATTTTTCTTCAAATCGCCCTGTGCCCGATTTCAATTCAAATCTTATAGAAATTCGCTCAGCCACACCATCTCCTTTCTGGTCTAAAGTTGTTAGCACAACATCAACAGTGTTTCCCACTAATCCGTTGGGACCTGGGTTCTCAATAAACTCTACGCGATAACCAGGAATTTTATTTCTTCCTTTTTTCTTAGGTCCTCCAACATCCTTAAGCGAACAAATCTGTGCGTCTTCCTCAGGGTAATGCTCTACAACTGAAACTAAAGATTGAGTATCAGGCGAATTACTAACAATCTTTCGTGGAGTATGCGTAAAAAATGCACTTTTGCGATTTTCAGGAATCGTTGAGAGAAGTGCATGAAATGCGTCAAGAATATAGCCGTATGGAGTCTGGTCTTCAGCAACATTTCCTTTTTGTGCAACTTGATTACCGATTTCGAGTATTCTTCCGTACATCTTGCCCACCTGTTCTTTGTGTGAGTCAACTTTTAATTTTCTAAGTGTATTTCCAGCAAGATATGGTTCGATAATTTTTCCAGTTTTTGACTTTAGGTCAAACTGAATACTGACCAAGCGAAGACTTGTTCTCTGATATTTCTCGTCCAATCTGTACGCATTTACTTGACACATTCCATCGTTATTTCGTTCAATAACTTCATATTCGACAAAGTTATCACGAAATTTATTACGAGAAACACGAGTTTCGCCATCGACTTCATCAAAAGCATCAATAAAGTTACGCATTTTTACCATGTATCGCAACGCTTCTGCGATATCTGAATAAACAGATACATGCATTCCGGGGCCGTATTTTTTCAAAAACTCTTCTGATTCCTCTTCAATAGCTTTTCGGTCCAATATATTGGAGACAATACTCATAGTTTTTACATGCGTAGCATGTGGATCGACTTCCTCACTATGAGGTTCCGTTACAAAAACCACAAGATTGTCACTCGCCGTACTAACTGCATATGCAGTACCTGTTGAGGGAGCAGCTGTCAGCGAAAAGATTTTCACTCCAAATGAATCAACCCCTCGTTCTAATTCTTGTTCAAGTGATTGACCAGTAACATCATGTGCAACAACTGCATATTCCTTCTCGGTATCTTCGAATATATCAAACCTGTAGTCGTGCCCCTCAACGTGTGTAAAAAAAGTTGTTCTTCGATATCCCCTCCTTGGAACTTTCTTAGTTAACAGCACTTTTGGACTAATCTCATCGGGAGCAGCTAACAAGCGGTTAAATCCCTGCCTAAAGGATACGAGCGCAGTTTGAGTAATTGAATCTGTTGCACTTACATGGGTAACGGCCTCTTCTAATGCTAAAAACCTATGAACAGTCGCAATATCCAACATTGTTTCTCCATCCGAAACATTCGGCTGGGGCATATTTAGCATTCAGAATTATACCATTTTAGCCCTATAGCAATCAACTTTTCTTCTCAAAACCCAGAATTGCTGCTAACTGCTTAACTAATTGAATAACAACGGCAGGTGGCAACAAACTGTAGAATTCTTGTGTTCCATCTTGTACAGTCCAAAGTTCCTTGTGTATTTCAACTTTCCCCTCTGCGTCATGCGTATAGCGACATCCGGACGTGCATTCATACTCATCTACGTACGAGAGAGCTTTTTCTTTTTCAAGAGAATTAAACAGCTCAATTTTTGGTATTCCGTATAACTTTCGCGCACGCTTCATTACTTCGATATCGGCAAGCACTCGTGATTTAATCGTTTCGATCCCTAAATGGTCGCCTTCTTTTGTTACCATACGCCCACCTTTACAATCAGGAAGATCACAAATCAGGTAGTATTCATCTTTTTCTGCATCGTATCCAAGTTCTTTTGTTGGAAGGAGCGCAATATTTCGGGAGTTACCACATGTTAAGCAGGTGCGTCGCTGCTTCATTCGCTCGTCTAGTACCGTAATTGGAGCATTTATAAGAATAAAGACGTCGGGATCATTTCGATAATTAACGAGCTCTCTAAAATAAAGTGAATAAGAGACCTGATCCAGGTTTCGTGGAAAACCATCAATAAAAAGTGTCTTCTTCTCGTATTTTTCGATTGCTCTACGAAGCATAACCATAACTAACTCTGTAGGGACCAATTTCTCTGTAGTACGCCCGCTTAAGGCATCAAAAGCTTCATCTAAATGCATATCACCACGATAGTTAGCCTTTGCATATGCGTAAATTTCTGAATCTTTGCCACCTTCTCTATATTCGATATCTGCGGCACGAACTAAATCTCCCACACTTATATGTGTAAAAAGCTCAGTGCCGAAAATCTCTTTTAACCCATTCATGTACGTACCTTTGCCCGCTTGTTTTGGCGCAAGCCAGTAGCCAAGAAAAGTCTTTTCACGAAAATAATCACGTAAGTACTCGATTTCTGGGCCAACCTTTTCTTGATAGTATTCCCTTCTTCCCACATATGAGTCTAAATCGTAAGTTTTCCCGTTCTTTGTTGAAGATTGCAACCAATCATAAGAGACTGAATATTCGTACCATGGTTCCTTCATGTGAAAAAGTGTGAAATTAAAGGTATTGTAGCACGAGATTTGTGATTCAGAAAAAATGCGTTACAATAACCTCCCTAATAGCCTGTCCCGAGTATAAACTACTCTGGAGAGTCAATTCGGAAGGATAAAATTAATAGAAAAGGTATGCCCCTACCGGGAGCTTCAGCTGATAGACTTTCACGCTTGCGCGAAATACAACGTAATCGACCGATGTTACTTGAACCAATGTCAAATCGAGTACACGAAATACTCGAGGAATCAGAAAGAGTTGTGATTATCGACAATATCTGGATAAGCGCGGATAACACGCACGTAATTGCTACAGGGCAAGCGGCACACGGCACAGACAAAGGACATCTACAAGCGATACTATTTGCAGCGGGTGACCCTAAAGATGTAAAAATGACAGCAGACTCTTTGTTTTTGGTAAGGGTGTACCCAAAGACGCTTTAGTGTGCAATTTCTTTGATAGCTGGAGGAGCAAAACGCTCAATAAACTCTCTTGTGACTTCTTCCAAACCACCTTCTTTTGTTGAACCTGCACGTGAGATACGAACTTCTAATACATCCTTCTCCATTAAATTGCGATACAAGTATTTTTCTACAAGAATTCGCATTCGAGATTCCCAGTTTAGCTCATCATGTTGAGTATTCACCAATACGGGGATTTTATTCTCTACACAGACGGCTATTACACCAGCGACATGTTCTTCGTTCTCTAGGTCAAAATCAACGAGTGCCATATTAATAGCAATCGAATTTTCTGCAACCATTCGAGATGCATCATCAACCGTTTGAGGTAGAAAGACTGTATTACCAGCACTTAAAAGAAGTTTTGCCGCAAGCATTGCTTCTTGTTTATTTGTATCACACACTAATATCGTTGCCATACTCTTTATTTATGCAGGGCAGCATAATATTAGATTTTCGCCGAAGCAAAAAACAAAATATGCACCCAGAGGGACTCGAACCCCCAACCCTCAGTTCCGAAGACTGATGCTCTATCCAATTGAGCTATGGATGCAATACGGAATTATACTACAAAATCACTTTTTCTTGAATTTCCATAAAAACGCAGACTTCGGGATTGAAGACGAAATTACCTTGTTTGATGTATACTGATACATGAAAATCACCTATCGAGTAAATAAAGACAAGGCGAGCAAGAAGCAGATACTTGAAGGTGTTCGCAAGGGTAACCAACCGACACAAGAACAAGTACAAAAGATTCGCACAGAAAAGCTTAAAAGATTTGACCCTACACGCGTTTTTCTTTCGGTTATATTGGTCTTTCTTGTCGAAATTCTTGTACTCTACCTTGTCAACTTCCCTGTTGTTCGTTGGTCTTTAGACTATTTTAAAAATCCCGAAGGGCAGCTGCCTAAAGTCGTATATCAAACTATTAAACTTCAATTTGGCAATGAGATTTCAACCGAGACTCAAACAGAAGTTAAAAACAAACTCTCTGAACTTACATTCGAGGGTAAAAAACGTTTTGAATTTGTAACTGAAAATGCCGATGTAACACTAACCTACACGGCAGAAAAACCAGAGGGCACCTATTTGCTTGGGGAATATTACATCGTTCCTGTTGGGCATCTTTACTGGCTCAGAGACTCCATGACCAAAGGGAACTTACAGCAAGACGAAGTGTTAGTGCCTGCAGGTACCAAGACTTTATATGATGAGGTACTCAAGAAATTTGGCGAAAAAGCGCCTAAAACAAAAGAAGCTCCTGATTTACTTGCTGCCTTAAAGGGGCAAGAAAAATCGGTGGGATTCATTTCGGTAAACGACATCAATGCCCAGTACAAGCTCCTTTCTTTGGAGGGTTCATATTTTTACGAAGATGCACCAAAAGGTGGCATTCCATACTACCTCACATTAACTGGTAATTCTGTAGTTGCTAAAAATCTTATCAAAACGAGAGCGAGTGCTGTTTTTCCTGAGTCTTTTAACGCAGACTCACTACTTTCGGTAAGAATGACTGGTGTAACTGCGATTACAAGAGGGCTTGGTATCAAAACAAATGCCTCGAAAGACCCTTCGTACGCTGCACGAAAAATTGGTGATTTTCTCAGTAAAGCAGATCTTACTCATGTATCAAACGAGATTTCAATGACAAATGGTTGTGTACCAACTGGTGGAGTTTCTTTCTGTATGGTTTCTTCTCACCTTGCTGCGCTAAAAAAGAGTGGCGTTGATATTGTCGAACTTACCGGAAATCACAATAACGACAAAGGTGCAATTTACAACGAATCTTCAATTAAAACATATAAAGGACTTGGTTGGGATTACTTTGGTGGGGGTTTAAACTCTACCGACGCAGCAAAGATTCTCTATAAAGAGTTAAAAGGTTCAAAGGTTGCGTTCGTTGGCTATAACTACTACGACACTGTATTAGGAACAGGAGCAATTGCCGGCAAAACCCGAGCAGGTGCAAACTCTTGGTCAGCCTCGAAGATAACTAAAGATGTTGATACTGCCAGAAAGAATGGTGCAGATACCGTAATCGTTACTTTTCAGTATCAAGAGTGCTGGAGCTATACCTCCGACGGTTCAACGGTACAGCAATGCTACGGACCAATTTCATCACCAAATCAGAAAAAAGATTTTAGGCAGGCAGTCGACGCAGGTGCTGACATTGTAATTGGTACGCAAGCGCATCAACCCCAAACCTACGAAATTTATAAAGGCAAGATTATCTTTTATGGTTTAGGGAACCTTTATTTTGATCAAACCGAACAACTTGGTACAAGGCAAGGGCTCATCCTTACACATTACCTCTACAAAGGCGAATACTTGGGAACTCATATAACAACAACCATTTATGATGGTGACCTTCTCACATACGTCACCACAGGTTCACAACGAACTTCCCTTCTAAAATCGCTCCAAACTTGGAGACCAAAGAATTAAATTAATACTCAGTCATATGAAATACAAACTTTTGCCACTCCCCTATGCTTACAATGCTCTTTCCCCGGTTATTTCGGAAGAAATCATGACACTTCATCACGATAAGCATCACGCAGCCTACGTGACAGGAGCGAATGCAGCGCTAGAAAAGCTAGAGAAAAACCGCTTAGGAGAACTCCCCGAACTAGATATAAAAGCAACACTCCGAGACTTAAGTTTCCACGTATCTGGACATCTACTTCATGAACTATTCTGGAAGTGCATGGTACCAGCTAGCGGAGCAGATATCCCTGATGTAGTAGTACAGCAACTTAACAACTCATTCGGAAGCGTGGACGCCTTTAAAAAACAATTTAGTGCCACAGCAAAAAGCGTAGAAGGATCTGGTTGGGTAGTTTTATATCAAACGCCACAAAACGAACTTCTCCTATCTAGTGTCGAAAAGCACAATCTCAACCACCTTCCTGGGTATACTCCTGTGCTCGCACTGGATGTCTGGGAACATGCTTATTACCTTGACTACAAAAATGATCGCGGAGCATATGTCGAAAAATGGTGGGAAATTGTGAATTGGCAATATCTTGCGACCTTACTTACCACTTCGTCACATGCTTGAGGCAATCGAACTTCCCAAGAGTGTGACCTTGACATCGACTGAGCCAGGAAATACCCGTTACCTACGTGTAGAAGGCGATACACTGCAATCGTCCAGAACCCCAGATTTTGTGAAGCCACGAGCCATCGGGATTATGGTTTTCCTTGGAAAAGGTGAGCACCCAGAGTTAGTACAATTGTTAAAAGAAAAACAGTACGACTCAGGAGTTGTACGTATTGTCGAAATGAGAGAGGGCCAACCAGTTATTATTTCATCGTATAGAGAAATCAAAGACCCTGACAATCTCTGTGTGGGTTTATATGACAAAGGAACGGAGCAGGTTACACAAACGTTTACTGCTCATATCGAACCCCAAGCCGGTGATTATGCTATTGGTACAACCTACTATGTACCTGGCGCCACATGGAATATGCGAGAATACCGATATATTGTTAATGAAGTAACTGATATTTCTACAGCACGCGCTCAAATTCGCTTGGCAAAGGCATTTCAATAGCTTTTTTACGATACATTTTCGACTTTATACTGCCCTACCACTCCAGCCATAATGAACTGTGACACGACTGCCGCAGGCAAAATGCCAATGCAGCACGCGACAAAGCCCGCAAACGAAAGAGCTGAGCTTACTGCCATAAAGATAAAGTATCCAACAACAATGCTCCACGTATTCTGCTGCCAAACTTTTTTGTAATTTTCAATTTCAAATAAACTTGAGATAGTATTTGTTTTTGCATAGATCGCATATGCCATAAAGTAAACAAAGGGGAGCACTAAGGAGGTAAGAGTTTGGACAAGAAGAGACAAAAGTTGAATCCCCAAAGAGAACACCAATTGATACGATGAAGAGACCTCTGCAAGTATGCCCCCCAATATCGCGCCACCAAACATTACAATACTAAAGAGTAAACCAACAATCATAGAAAGCGCAAAAGTTAGCAATATCAAGGGGAGACCGTCTTTCCAGTAATTCCCTGTGACATCTGGCAAAGTGTAATCCCCTTTTTGGATATTTCGAATCAAGGCGAGCAAATAGCCCGTCATATAAGGCACTACATAGAAAATAGGCAAGAATAAGAAGCAGGAGAGTATGTAAAGAGATAAGGTGAGCACCGTTGGCCAAAACTTTGCATCTTTGGTGTACCATGTGAGTGCTTTTGAGTAATCCATTGTTTCCATTCTATGTTTTGTAAAAATTTACACTGGTTCCAGTATTCTACCCGCTTTGTGTTGACAATCCAATAGTGACATTGCAGTTTTCGTACCACTTTGCGGACGATAATAATACACAACTGCTCTAGGAGTATTCATATGGTTTTCTGCCACTCCTAAAATATGGAATACATCGTTACTGTCTACAACTTTTTGCGTTCCGCACGTTGCTGACTCCACTTGAATCGCACCACTTATATGCTCGTTTCTAAAATCAATACAGTGCGACAATCTTTTAGGATTCACATTGTAAGGAGCCACAAAGGAGTCAATATGAAATCGACACTCTCCCCCATTAATTGCTCCGACAGTAAATTTCGAAAGCCCCCTTGTAAATGTAATTCTCCCTAAAAAAGGAAGACCTTTGCTTACTGCGTAATTTACCATATTAAGGGCAGAAGCACCGGTTATGTGTATTCTTGCAGCCTCAACTACCGACGTAAGTGTAAGTTCGGGCAGAGAAGAATATTCAACCGACTCACCGAAAAGTGCAGCAACAACCTCACAATCAGTTGGGCAGCGATACTCAGGTGATGGTTCCGTTATCCGCGACATGCTATTTTGAATTAACAGTTCAGAGCGAGTTAAAGATCTTAATACTTATACTCTTCTCTCTTAAACGGTCCCTCTATTTGCACGCTCAAATATTTTGCCTGTTCCGGAGTTAGTGTCGTAAGTTTTTTTGTAATTTCAGGAAAAGAGTAACGAGCAACATCTTCATCTACCTTTCGTGGAATTTGATATATCCCCACCTTCTCAAACTCCTCCGGATGCTCTTCCACATAGAGTAAAGAAAGTATATGTGTTGTATAGGTTGTACCCATTACCGTTGGCGGATGTCCATACCCTGCATACAGGTTCAGAACATAGCCATCACATAAAATATAGAACTGCTTGCCGTTGTAGGTATAACGCACGCAACTTTCGTTTAATCTTACCGCCTCTATACTCTTCTGATTTGAAACCCATGCCGCGTTAACTTCTTGATTATGCTCACTCATATTCATAAGTACTGCATTATCCTTCACATCTAGGAAATCCTGCTGATCAATGGTATTGATACAACCAGTAGCAGTAACAACAATATCGCTATTTCGCAATGCAGTCTTTTTGTCTTCGATTCGATAACCTTCCATATGTGCTTGCATCGCCATTATTGGGTCAATTTCAACTATTGAAACGTGGGCCCCCATACCTCTTAACGCTTGTGCTGCGCCTTTTCCGACTTCTCCAAAGCCGAAGACAACGGCTTCGGTTCCTGCAATCTGAATATTAAGAGAACGTTGTATTCCTTCTAACATTGATTCTCTACTTCCATAAATATTGTCAAACTTTGATTTTGTAACACATCCATTGATATCAACAACTCTGAAGTATAGTCCCGATTGATTGATAAACTCGCTAAAGTATTTATTTACACCACAGGTCGTTTGCTCAAATATTACCTTTATTTCAGGTAATATCTCTGGGTAGTTTTTATGGAGAAACATTGGGAGCTCAGCTCCATCGCTAATAATATAGCGCGGGGCAATAACTTTACCGTTACCGTCTCTAAACTGTGCTAGATGATATGCTTCATCGTAATCTTCCTCAGTCATATGGCGATAGCCATACACAGAAATACCGTTACTCACAAGGTATGCCGCAGCCGCATCAATAGTGTAGTGTAAACTGTCAGTGACCCAACGCAAATCTGCACCAAGATCTTTTAGTAACATCGCGAAGTTTGCACATTCGTAGGTAATCACCCCTGCACCAAGGATTTTTATCCCTTTTAATGGCTGTGTACCCATATACTTTTCGCGCACAACCCTTAATCCCGGCATTTGCTTTAAGGCTTCTTCACAATAAAGCTTTCCAGATGCTGCTAGAGAAATATCTTTAATCCAGTACCCTTCGGTCTTATCCATAAGTAGGTATTTTAAAATAGTACGGGATTATCTTCGTTTTCATAAACATTGTAAAGAGGGAGAGTGAACTGTGAAATGGACCTGAGGGGAGTCGAACCCCTGACCCCTTCAATGCGAATGAAGTGCTCTACCAAACTGAGCTACAGGCCCGTAAAAGACATTTCGTAATTATACAGGAAACGCAGCGACCATAAAATGGCCGCTGCGAATACCCTGCACCCGTTTGTTATTTGAACAACTGGCCGTATACACTATCAAACCTGATAGTTGCTGCGGTCGTGGTTTTTGGACCACCATCGAGCCCAGTATACCCTGCACTAAGCATGAACTTACCGTTCTCACCTAAAGTTTCTTCTGCAGCATCGCCGAGATCAATCCATGCAGAATCATCGTTTGCCGCTCGGTACATTGCACGATACTTGGTGTCAGTTCTCGCTAATCGCACATACACTTTATTTAATGTAATCGGTGCGCTTACCTTTTCAACTGCCTCGCCCTTTCGGTTCTTTACCACAAATACCAGTTTGGATTCAGTACCAGTAACAACCCAACGAACGGAGGCAGATTCCTTGTTCTGCGCATCGGCAGATACAAATGAGAGAGCTGCCCAACCGGTGCCTCTACCTGATACAACTGGTTTGAACATCGAGGCAACAATGCCAAAGTTCTGCTCAACTCCGACTGTTGGAGAGTTTCTTACTACACGTGCATAAGATGTTTCTTTTGCTGTGTTCGTATCTGGTAATTTCATAACCAAATTGTCGGCTTTTGTTTCGGTAATCGTTGAATCTTTTGATACAGCTTTTGTCCACTTCTTGGAAACAACTCCATTTGCAAAGGCATCGCTAAAGCTTGTTGCGACGGGAGACTCGTACTTTCCATCTTCCCATCTGATTGATGCCATATCTACGCGGCTAACTGCTAATGGATACTTGTCTTTTTCAATGCCATTGTTGGTGTAGATAATCAAATTTCCAGATTTTCCGAGCCCTTTGTTACAATTATCTAACTTGTCACAGAGACCAAGTTGCTGCCAGGGAGTGTCTCCCGACGTGTCCGTACCATTCTTGAAATATGCATCGTAGGTATTATCAACGCGTCTTAGCTTTAAGACAGCTGCTTTGGTAGAAATCTTTTGTGTTTTGGTAATTCTTCGCTTACCCGTTGAGTCGTTTACAAAGAAAACAATTCTATCTTCTGTTGTTGAACCACCGGTAACTTCCCAGAATAAGCCTGCGGTTTCATCATTTTCTGTGCCAGCTGAGCGGAATTGAAGCCCTGTACGAGCGCTACCTTCTCCAGTTACTGTTGGACGATATAATACGATTTCAAAGGCAAAATCGGCAAGATTTGCAAGCGTGGGCTTATATTTTAGTCCTGCCCAAGAACTTTCTTTATCTTTTGGCAACGTAATTCGAAGATTATCTGTTGAAGTAGCGGCGAATACTATTTTTGCTGAATCTCCTTTTGTAACTTTCATCGTTTCCCAAATAGTTGAATCGATTTCTCCTTCATTAAAACGATCAAGCACTCGTCGTGTGATTTTTGGTGTAAGCGACGCAGCTTGAGGGTTAATAATATTGAAACCAGAAACTGTCGCAATCATAGCGGAAAGCGCAACGACCGCAACAAGGCTTACTCCTAACAATACTGCATTCTTAGGAAGTAGCTTTACCTTAGAGGATTTTAAAGCTGACACATGGGCAAATGTGAAATTATTGTGAACAGCGTACTATTTTTTGAAACGGCAGTCAAGAATTTTTTCTAAAGATAGTCAATAATCATCCTAGACCAATATGTGAGCTCATCTCGATGTTCCTTCAAATACTCTATCGTCATCCAACCAACAGTCTCTAAACCTTCTTCCCTAACTTTGGCCGAATTATTACTAACTTCAAATACATACACGACACCGACATGAACACTGTTTACAGGATTATCATCGAGATAGATTACCCCTAGAAAGGTCTTTTTTATCACGTCAAAGTCTGTTGTCACCTCTTCACGCAATTCACGTTGCAGTGCTTGTTGGATACTGTCCTCTGTCGAATTTTTGTCGAGTTCAAACTCAGAAACATGACCCCCTAAAGGTAAAGGACATAATGAATTTAAGCGTTTTTCGTTTCTGTTCACTTGTTTGTGCAGGTAGTAAGTCTCGCCAAATTTTAATACGACTTGAGGGATGATTTGAAGGTATTCTCGGTTTTCTTCCAAATCTGCTCGCAGTTTGAATTCAGACTCAGTGAGCAACAACTTATAAATCTCGTCAAGATTTTCCTGCTGAAAGCCTTCCCAAGAACCTGACCTAAAGAAAGTATCCTTTTTTATACACAAAATTTCTTTATCAAATTTTCCTGCCATCAGGAAGTTTAAACAATATGTTACTTAATTGCAAAAGTTCTAACCTTTTAGATCTCCTCGTAATTCTGCAGTATCTTCAGACTCACCTTTATGACGTCTCGTAACACCAGTAACACGTATGGTGTCACCTGAACATTCTATATATGACCCCTCATCAACATTCAACTCTCTTTCAAACACCTCTTTTTGCTTATCTCTCCATGCCTCTAAAAAGGCATCTTCTGATTCAAACGTTTGCGGAAAGTTATAAGAATCGCGAAGGTGGAGCCACTGGTTATGTGGTGATATGGCAATACAAAGTGGCCGAGTTCTTATCTGGCGGTTCACAAAATAGTTTCGGGACACTCTTGCATCACGCTTTAAATCAAACATCACAGAAGATTCGTCTTCAGCAGAAACTAAAATTTCCGTCAAAGTGAGATACTTTTCAACGGTACCAGTTTGTTCGTGTAATACAAGAACAGAAAATTTTGCCATACAAATTTGAACTGTTAATCAACTAGGCTGCTGCTTCTGCACCTTCTGCTGGAGCTGCTTCTGCACCTTCTGCTGTTGCTGTAGTATCGGTTCTTAAGAATGCTTCAACCTTTTGGAGTGGTCTGATGGTTACAACAGTGAGTGTTCGGTCTTTCTCACTTGCGAGTTTGATTTTCTCAATTCCAGGAAGTTCAGAAACAAGTACGCGAGCACCAACATCTGTAAGCTTCGAAATATCAATAACGATCTTTGAAACGATATTTTCACTGTTTGCAGTAATTCGAAGCTCTGGAAGGTTGGTAATAAGAACACCAAGGTTGTTCTTTACAGCTGGCGAGACACCTTCGGTTACAATTGGAACTCGTACGGTTACGTGGCTCTTTGGTGTAAGCTCTGTGAGTGAGAAGGCTTCTACTTTATTGTTGAGTGGGTTCACATACAATTCTGAAACGACAGTTGTGTAAGAATCTTTCTCGTCAACAATAAGTTTGATTACTTCTGATCCAGGTGCTTTTACCAAAGCGAGCAATGCTGTTTGATCTGCCTGTACCAATACTGTGTCTGCACCACTTCTGCTAACACTACCTGGGGCAATACTCTGAGCGAGTAACCCTCTGTTGCTTTTTCCGAGTACAGTTCTTGTTTGTGCTTTAAGTTCAATCATAATGTTTCTTCGTAGGTTTACCACTTAAATTGTGCAAAGGCTTTGTTTGCTTCTGCCATCTTTTCTACCATTTCACGCTTCTTAACTGCTGCACCTTCATTCTTGTAGCCAGCAATAAGCTCTTCTGCCAAGAATTTGTGAACAGGCTTTCCCTGCTTTTCTCGAACAACAGTAACAATCCACTTCAATGCAAGTGCAAGACCTCTGTGTTCGGTTACTGGAACAGGTACCTGATAGTTTGCACCACCGATACGTCGTGTTCTGACTTCGAGCTTTGGCATTACGTTTGCAATAACTTGGTCAATAAGATCTTTTACTTCAATCTTTAATGTTCCAGCTGCTGATTCTAGCGCTTCATACACAATCTTTGTTGAAGTTGCCTTTTGACCATCTTGCATCATGTAATTGATGAATTTGGTAACAGTTGCAGAACCGTACTTTGGATCTGGTTGGGCTTTTCTTGCGAGTGATACTTTCTTTCCTCTCATATTCTCTTCAATAAACTAAGATTCTGCTCTGTCTGATTTTTTACCGTAGAGTGATCGGCCTTGCTTTCGGTCCTTTACGCCTTGAGTATCAAAGGTACCACGTACGATTGTGTACTTAACACCTGGCAAGTCAGGCCTTCTTCCGCCTCTAATCATAACGACAGAGTGTTCCTGAAGGTTGTGACCTTCTCCCGGAATATAAGCAATGACACGCGCACCATTTGAAAGACGAATCTTTGCAACTTTTCGTTGCGCTGAGTTTGGCTTTCTTGGCGTCTGAATGTACACCTTAAGACAAACACCCTTTTTAAAAGGTGCCTTTGTTTTAACAACTTTATTTTCAAGTTTGTTAAACGAGAACGCCAGGGCTGGACGCTTAGATTTTTTAACGCGCTTCTGGGATCGACCCTTTCGCACGAGTTGGTTAATTGTTGGCATTAGACCGATAGTTCTTCAAGCTTATCTATCTCGCTGATTATAGCCCTTTTTCCCACTGGAATCAAGCGACCGATAATGACATTCTCCTTCAAACCACGGAGGAAGTCAGTTCGACCGACAACTGCAGCTTCAGAAAGGACCTTTACCTGTTCCTGGAACGACATCGCAGCGAGGATACTTTCTGCGTTCAAGGAAATGACGGTAACACCGAGCAATCTGGTGACATACGTCATCGGTTTCTTCTCTTGCTTTTCTAATTGCTCATTATGGAAGTCAGCCAAGAATCGGTTTACAAAGGTACCTCTTGTGTACCCTGTGCCACCTGCATCCACAATCTTTGCAAGTTTTGTCATTTGACGGGTAATAATTTCAAGATGAATATCTCGAAGGTTTACTCCATAGTCAAGGAAGACTCTCTGACACTCGTCGAGCACATATTTTTGTGCTGCGTAGAGGCCTTTGTAGTCTGACAATACCTTTGGATCAACGCTTCCACTCGTCAATTGCTGACCTCTTTCGACCGTATCTCCGTCGTGTACTAACACTTCGCCGTAAGATGGGATTGTAAGTGTTTCTTGCGCTTTTGTTGACCCAACCACATAAATGGCATTACCATTGATTTGGATTTCTCCATCAAATGGCGATTTAACTTCTTTGCCATTACTCATGGTAAAGATAACATCACCAAGTGATACTTCTTTTTTATCTTCTACATGCACTGTGTCATTCTCTTGCACAACGTACCCTTTTTTCTGTTGACGTTCACCGGCGATAATAATGTTCTTTTCGGTTACTTGTACTTTTCCAGAGATTGAAGCAAGAAGTGCGGGGAACTTTGGTTCACGTGCTTCGATGAGCTCAACAATACGTGGAATACCCGACGTAATGTCAGAACCTACACCACCTGCGTGGAAGGTTCGGAGCGTCATCTGTGTCATAGGCTCAGAAATTGACTGAGCTGCGATAACACCGACCGCTTTTCCGAGTTCAACTGTTTTATAAAGTCCGAAGTCGTAGCCGTAACATTTTGCACACATGCCGACTGGTGCTTTACAAAGCATTGGTGATCGAACCCACACCTCGTTAACCTTTGCATCTTCGATTTCTTTTGCAAGTTCAACAGTAATCAATTCGCCTGTTTTTGCAAGTACAGTCTTCTTTTTATCATCTGCAACGACATCTTGTGTTAAGAATCGACCACTAATTCGCTTTTCAAACGACATGTCTCGAATATCTGAGCGGCTGATAACATGACCGTGCCCTTCGTAACCACAATCTTCCATTCTGACGATTACATCTTGCGATACATCGGTAAGCTTACGAGTCATATACCCTGATTGTGCTGTTTTAAGCGCAGTATCGACTGCACCTTTACGAGCTCCACGTGCAGAAACAAAGTACTCATAGGAGTTCAAACCTTCTGCGTAGTTACCCAAAATTGGGAACTGAACATAGTTACCCATAGGATCAGTAACAACACCCTGCATGGCGAGGATCTGCGCTGCCTGAGATTTGTCTCCGTTTGCACCTGCAGTAACCTGCAACTTAAGTGGGTTTTCGTCTTTCAATTCTGACCACACCAAGTTGGAGAGTCTTTCTGTTACATCTTTCCAGAGTTTAACAACTGCTCTTCCCTTTTCTTTTGCATCCAACATACCCATAAGGTATTGTTCTTGAATTGCGAGTTCTTTGTCCTTTCCTTCATCGATGATTGCTTTCTTCTCTTTAGAGGTTACAAGGTCAGTTTTTGACATGGTAAAGCCGGAGAGAGTTGCGTATTTGAAGGCAAGTCGCTTTGCTTCGTCAAGGAATTCAATTGCCTCTTCGAGTGTGTGAGAGATAACAATTTCTTGCAAGATATTGTTTCCTGCTTTCTTTGTCATAATCTCGTTTACAAAGCGGAAGTCTTTTGGTAGCAATTCGTTGAAGATCAATCGACCAGCGCTGGTTACAACGGTGCCAATCTTTTCGTCAATAAAGACTCTGACTGGTTGTCGTAACTCGAGTTCTCCCATGTAGTGAGCGCGGATTGCATCGTATCGAGTTGCGTACACTGGGTAATCTGTCTCGTTTTCTTTTTCGAGTTCAACATCAAAGCTTGTAAGGTTGTACAACCCAAGTACCATGTCCTTAGCAAAGGAGATGATTGGTGTACCGTCTGCAACCTTAAGCAAGTTATAACGTGACAACATCTTGTCTTTTGTTTCTTCCAAGGCTTCATTGCTGAGTACCAAGAAGACTGACATCTGGTCACCGTCGAAGTCTGCGTTATAGCCAGGGCCAACCAACTGGTTAATACGGATTGCGCTTCCTTCTACCAAGATTGGTTTAAAGGCTTGAATGTTGTATTTGTGAAGCGTTGGAGGTCGGTTCAAAAGTACTGTTCGAGTACTGATGACTTCTTCGAGAATATCCCACAAACGGCTGTCATATGCCTCGATAAGGTCTTTTGCTTCTTTGATAGTTGCTGCAATACCCTTTGCAATCATTTTGTGAACAACAAATGGTTTGAACATCTCTAAAGCCAAAAGTTTCGGAAGACCACACTGCTCAAGCGACATGTTTGTATCTGGAATAATAACGGCACGACCAGAGTAGTCGACACGCTTTCCAAGCAAGTTTCTTCGGAATCGACCTTTTTTACCACGAAGCCCTTCTGTAAGTGACTTATAAGGAATGCCCATTCGGTTAAGAACTGGCTTGTTAAAGCGGTGCTGGTTATCAATCAACGCATCAAACGCTTCTTGAAGCATTCGCTTTTCGTTTCGGAGGATAATATCTGGTGCACCAATTTCCATCAATTCTTTCAAACGATTGTTTCGGTTAATGACACGTCGGTACAAATCGTTTACGTCAGAGATTGCAAAACGACCACCGGCTAACGCGACGATTGGTCGAAGATCTGCAGGAAGAACGGGAACAACTTTAAGAACTAGCCACTGTGGGTTAAGACCGTTTCGAAGGAAGCCTTCGACAAGTTTTAGTCTTCGCTCAACCTGAATTCGTGCTGCACCTTTTGTGGTGTTGTACAAATCTTCGAGTTGCTGCTTTAACGCGGCAAGGTCAAGGTCTCCGAGTAATTTCTCGATTGCTTCTGCACCCATTCCAACCGTAAAGAATTTGGTTCCGAGTTGGATAAGTTCTCGATAGCTCTCTTCAGACACTACTGATTTGTAGTGTAATTCTTGAACTGAAACTTTGAGCGCTTCGTATTTCTTGGTGATTTCATCTTTTGCATCAACAACTTCCTTTTTGAGAAGTGCATTCTGCTTTGAAATCATGTCTGCATCTTTTTCGAGTTCTGCTCTATCTGCATCTGCGAGTTTTTTACTCTCAAGTTTCTTACGTGCATCTGCAAGTTTTGCACCAAGCTCTTGAAGACGTGTTGCGTATTCGTTATCAACTCGCTCAAGTTCTGACTTAAGAATTTCTTCAACCTCTTTAAGGGCTGCTTCTTGCTTTTCTCGATCAATTTCGGTGACGACATAACGAATGTAGTAAATGACAGAAACAAGCTTCTTTGAAGGAATGTTCAAGAGGATTGCAAGTTTTGCTGGAACACCGTAGGCATACCACACGTGAACGACTGGAACGGCGAGCTTAATATGCCCCATTCTTTCTCGGCGGACTTTCGCTGGTGCGATTTCAACACCACACTTGTCACATACAATACCCTTATACTTCTTCTTTCTGTACTTTCCACAGTAACACTCGTAATCTTTGATTGGACCAAAGATTCTTTCACACATTAACCCACCTGGTTCTGCTTTTAAACTTCGGTAGTTAATTGTTTCTGCGGTTTGGACTTCACCGTATGACCAGGAGAGCATATCTTCTGGTGACGCAAGAAGCAATTTAATTGCTGAAAAGTCTTGCATGTTTACTCCTCCTCCTTCATGTTAACTTCTTCTTCAGGCAACTCGTCTGCTACGAGTACTTCCTTGTTTTCTGACATTGGAACATCATCGTCGTCTGCTTGCGCATCTTCTCGAATCAATTCTTCTGCAGCTTCTTCTCGTTCTCCTTTTAAGAGTTCGACTTTAATACCAAGAGAATTCAATTCTTTAACCAAGACATGGAACGACTCAGGAATATTGACCATCTTGATTGGATCTCCTTGAATGATGGACTTGTAAGCTTGGGTTCTTCCTCGAATATCGTCTGACTTAATAGTCAAGATTTCTTGCAAGGTATAAGGAACTCCGTGTGCTTGCAATGCCCATACTTCCATTTCTCCGAATCGCATACCACCGAGTTGAGCTTTACCACCAACTGGTTGTTGTGTGACAACAGAGTAAGGTCCTGTAGATCGTGCGTGCATCTTGTCTGCTGCAATGTGCTTTAAGCGGATGAAGTATCGCCAACCGACTGCAACTTTGTTTTGCAATGGTTCGCCAGTTCGTCCGTCGTAAAGAACCTGCTTTTCTAATTTTTCGACACCAACCTTTTCGAGCAATTTTTCAAATTGCTCTTCGTCTAAATCTTCAAAGTTTGGAACTTCGAGCATTTCGCCTGCTTCCTTTGCAAGTGTTGAGTAGTACATTTGGTACAAAATACCCATGTTCATACGCTTAACCAACAACGGAGTCATAACGACATCTACAGGTGTACCATCGGCCAAGTACGGCATATCTTCGACTGGAAGAATTGCAGATACTGTACCTTTGTCTCCATAGAATCCGGAGAATTTATCACCGTAGTCTACTCGCTTAAGCTCAGAAACCCATACTTTAACTCTTCTCAATACGCCAGCTGGAAGTTTATACCCATCTTCTCGTGAGAGAATCTGTGTTTTTACGACAATACCTTCTGAGCCGTATGGCATTCGAAGTGAGTTATTCTTAACTTCTTTTGCTGATTCACCGAAGACAGCGTGTAAGAGTGCTTCTTCTGGAGAAAGCTGCTTTTCCGCTTTTTGCGAGATAATACCTGCCAAAATGTCTCCACCTCGAGCAACGCTACCCGTTCGAACAATACCATCTGCGGTAAGGTTTCGAAGGAGTTTGTAGTTCAAACCTGGAATGTCTGAGGTAAGAATTTCTGGACCGGTTTTTGTCTCTCGAAGATCTTGCGTGTAAAGTTTCAATTGCACTGTGCTGAACATATCGTTTTGGATCATTCGCTCAGATACGACGAAACCGTCATCGTAGTTATAACCTTCGTAGGAGAGAACTGCGACCAATACGTTTCTACCAAGAGAAAGTTCACCTTGATCCATGCTTGGACCATCGACCAGAAGGTCACCTTTTGTTACTTTTTCTCCAGGGCTTACCAATACTTTTTGAGTCATGACCGTGTTATCGTTGGTTCTAAAGAAGTTCTGTAATCGATACTCCTTCTTTTCACCGTCTTTGTACTTCACAATCACATAGTTCGCGTCTGCATATTCAACAACACCATCGTGCTCTGCATATAATGCCATACCACTTTGTCGAGCAATTTCTTTTTCGACACCGGTTGCGACATATGGCGCCTCTGGGAATACCAATGGAAGCGCCTGCCTCTGCATGTTGCTACCCATCATTGTACGGTATGAGTTGGTTCTATCTGCGAATGGAATAAGTGCCAAACCAAGTGAACCAATCTGCCAACCGTGAACATCTACATACTGAATTTTTTCTGAAGACTCTAAATGATAATCACCATCGTGTCGCGCAGTGATGATACCTGGCAAGTAGTTGCCGTACTCATCGTGTGGCGCACTATACATTGCGATGTATTTACCCTTTTCGTCGTGATAGCTAAAGTATTCAACTTCGTCGGTAAGGAATGGATACACTGCGATTACTTCATTCTTTGCCTTTGCAATTTCTTTTGCTATTTTTTCATCGATAAAGGTACCTTTTGCAATTGTTTTCTTTCCGATTTCTAGATCTTCTCTCAAAATCTTATTGATCAATGCTTTTTCGGTGTTCTTTACTTCACTCTGTACTTTTCTAAACGGAGCTTCGATAAAACCATATTTGTTTAATCGTGCATATACAGAGAAGTGAGTGACCAAACCTGCGTTAATACCTTCTGGTGATGTAACAGGACAAATTCGTGAATAGTGTGAAAAGTGAACGTCACGAACTGAAAAGCCTGCGTTCTTTGTTTGAAGACCACCTGGACCCTTTGCGGTTAATCGTCGGAGTTCTTCGATTTGACCGAAGATATTTTGCTGTTCCATGAATTTTGACAACTGAGACATGCTGAAGAAAGACTCCAACTGTGCAGAGATTGTCTTTGTATTCATAAGGCTCGCCGGCATGACACCCTTTTCGTTTCCTAGTCGGCTCATACGATCCTTCACATTTCTTTCAAAACGAGTCATTGCATCGTTTGCAACCTCGAAAAGAATTTCACCAACACTCTTTACGCGTCGGTTCATCAAGCTATCGACATCGTCTACTGATGCCTTTCCTTCGTTTACTAATACAAGTTGTCGAAGAATTGCAATAAGGTCTTTCGTGTAGAGTTTTGGCTTCTTAAAGCTTGAGCCGAGTTTTTGATTCAATTGATAACGACCGACTGGACCGAGCGAGAATCGTCGTGAATCAAAGAAGAATCCTCTAACGTAACGGTTTGCGCGATCATAGGTTGCAACTTCGTTTGGACGAAGTTTTGCATAAATATCCATGACTGCTTCTTCTTTTGTTGTCGTGCGATCGTGTTCGAGCGTTTGTTTAATATACTTACCATTTGGATCAACATTCTTGAACAAATCGATAATTTGCTGATTGCTATAACCCTTTAAGGCTCGAAGTAAGGTGGTTACTAGAATCTTTACACGCTGTCGGATAAGTCGAATAGTGACAACATTCTTCTTGTTAACGTCGAATAAATACCATGCACCGCGTGCTGGGATTAATCGTGCAACGACTTTATTAACTTCACCTGCGGAGACCAATAATGGATTTTTCTCTTCTTGGAAAATGACACCTTCTGATCGGACCATTTGATGTCGAACTGTACGAACAACACCGTTAATAACAAAGTGCCCTTGGTCGGTAAGAACAGGAACATCCATGAAGTAAACATCTTGGGTTTTGACTTCGTTGTCTTTAAGGTTGGTAAGTTTTGCCTTAACAAACATTGGTTTGCTATACGTAAGATCATATTCCAATGCCTCATTAAGTGTGACTTCTGGTTCTTTAAAATAGTAATCAAGAAGTTCCAGGCTCCACATCTTTTCAAGGCTATCCTTAATAGGACTTACCCCTGTAAGAAGTTGCTTAATACCTTCTTCTAAAAACCAATTGTAGGAGCGGTGATGTGCTTCGAAAAAGTCCGGGAATGAAAACTCGAACTTATTCTTTGCAAGGCTGAGTCTTTGTCGTACTTTTGCCATGACTTATTCTTGCGTCAAGTTAATTTGCTTTAGGCGCGTCTGTGCCCAAATAATTATCAATAACCTTCTCCATATCTGCATAAGGCCAAGCACCAACATAGGCCTTCCCAACACAAGTAGTTGGATTATCTGCAGCGAGTTTACACACCGCGAATGCCGGAGTCCCAAAATTTTGAGCTCCGAACTTATCACCCCACGGTGTTTTGATTTCTTTGTTAATTTGCTCCTGAACACGATCTATTGCTACAAAATCACGTTTTTGCAAGCAAGTAGTAAAATCAGAAGTGTTAAGCCCTAAGTCTTTTGCAATATTTATTAATGATGATTCTTCAGAACCTTTATTATCTATTCCGAGTCCATTACCGCTTGTTAATTCAAAAATCTTTTTGTGGTAATCAAATCCTCTGCCTTGTTCTGCTGCACAATAAAACGCAAGCGTTTCGTTTGTTGCTGCCGGTTTATGGCTTGCAACAGCGATGTATGGGGCATATGCAAACTGCATGATGCCAGAATCAATATACTTTTTCTTAATCTGATCAAAGCTTGATGGCTTTCCATCTCCGTAACCGCTTGTAAAAAGTTTACAGTAAGGGCATTCAAAATCGCTAAACTCTACAAACATATACTTGGCACCCTCTTTCTTTTCTATAGTAAGGTATGAGGTCGAAACGGTTACATCAACCAAACCTTGCTCTAACGTATCTGGAGGTGTTTTAGGCGTGTTGTCTGAACTTTTCTTACCGAAAAAGGTGAATAAACCATACCCAACAATACCTACTGCGAGTACAAGAAGTACAAGCATGGGAAGACTAAGCTCAAGTTCTACTGCATCCATTGACTTTTGGGGAGGTGTCACATCTGTCGGACGCAATTTACTTTGTTCCCGAAATTTCGAGGTTTCTGGTAATGCGTTGGTGTGAATAGACATGGCTGAG
The DNA here is from genome assembly GCA_016860985.1 of Patescibacteria group bacterium. Lineage (GTDB taxonomy): Bacteria > Patescibacteriota > Dojkabacteria. The sequence continues at coordinate 376,952 of BOKM01000001.1, forward strand.
GGGATTATACACTGCGATTGTGACGAAGTCAACAGGCCAAAACAACTACTAGTCCATTCCTAACAATTCGCGGACACCACTTGAAACATTAGAGAGTACATTACCGCCATTTCTGTATAATTCAGAAACAATCGCCACACTCAACAAGTCATTATCTTTTGGTGATTGATAACCAACCTTTCTTTTTAGATTAGTCATCAATTGTTCTTCGTCTACACCATCACCAAATATACTGTTACGTCGAAGAGGTTCAGCACATACACTATCCGCAGCTACACTATCCTGAACTGCGATTTTTAGCATATTCAATTTCCCAACATGCTTTAGTGCCTCTTGTACTTCCAAGGTTTGCAAACCAAATATCGCCCCCGAATCACGCTCTTTGAGTTTGGCAATTCGCTCAAGTTCAACTCCAAGAGCTCCTAAAGAAGCCACACCTTCTCTAAATTTTACTTCTCCAAGCGCTCTAAACGAGCTTTCCTCTGTGGGTTCACTTAAATGTGGTGTTGTCATATCGAATTATACAATACCGAACCATTACACTTCTACCTGTATACCTATAACCGACGCCTCAACTGCCTGCTTAAAGGCTTCTCCCATAGTTGCATCACCAACAACTGAACCGTAATGCATAGGCACGACTACAAGTGGTGAAAGCGTCTGCGTTACACCAACGGCCTCCTCAAGGTTCATTACATATACGCCAGAAACAGGAACAAAGAGGACCTCTACCATTCCTGTAAGTGCCTCCATTTCTGGAATTGGATCAGAATCGCCAACAAAGTAAACTCCTACCCCACCAATATCAACCACATATCCTACAAATTCCTTTTCTTTTGGATGATATAAATTGCCCTGAGGCGATTTTTTATCGATATTGTACGCTGGTACAGCCATTGCCGTAACTTGAGTGTTTTTTGTTGTTATTTTGTATTCTTCAAGTGGCACAACAGGAATCAATCTCTCTTGGTTTACATCTAAAAATGTTTGCACTTTGTCTAATATCGAGGCCGGAAAAACAAATACTGTCTCCCGTGAAGCAATCGATTGCAAATCTTTTGGTGAAAAATGATCGAAATGGTCATGGGTAATAAACACAATATCTGCCTTAATTTGAGATCGAAACGCGCCTTGCGCCTGAAACGGGTCAAAGACAACAGTAACCGAGGGACTTTCAGCAGAAACCACTACTGTATCATGCTCATGCTTGGTAATTGAAAGATTTTTATAGGTAAAGTTCATTCCTTTTCAGTTGTTTCCACTTTAGCCGGTCGTACACCGCGTGGGGCTTCTAGCTCACCAAAAAATACAGTTGGCTCAATATATGTACCTTCTAAAAGTTTATCCATACTTGTTTGTGGAGAACGCAAATATCGGTACTCAATTTTTTCTGACAAAAGCATAGCAATTCGGTATGCTTCTTGATAACTTTCAACCAAGAAAATAAGCCGTGAAGGAAAGTTTAACCTTGAGTCAATATACAGCATGATTGTACCGTCTTTTTCGGCCATCCAATAGGTTTTCAAATCATCCCAACTGTACAAAACATCAAGTGTTCTAATGCCGATTTTCTCAATATTATGAACCACTCTCTGTGGCGGGATACTAATAAACACAAAAAGAATAAAGAAGACTGCAGCAGCAACAAGCGTGAGAACCGGCTGGCCTATCCAAAAGAAATATAAACCGAAGATAACGACCGCACTTGTAAACACGGCCTTTTGCGTTCCGTTGAAAATATAGGTTGGTCGGTCGTTTGCTTCCCAAGAAAAAAGTACCTTGTTGTAGTCGTATTTAGTAGCAGTTTTACTTCTCTCTTGCTCCACTACTTGCCTCAAGGTATTTTTTGTATCTGTTTCTTGCTTTGTACTTGCCATACTCAACTATACCCCAAATCAGGCAGTAACTCAATAAAGTTACCCAATAGCTTACAAGTGTAAATACATGCAAGACGAGCAAAAGTATTGCCGCAACAGTTACTGTAAAAAAAGTAGTCCATACCCACGTTCCACTTTCTTCGCGCGATTCCTTTTTAACCCAAGAGACAATTGAACGAAAAAGTGAAGCAACAATAGCAAAAATAGCAGCTACGAGTAAGCTGACCAAGGAAATAACAATAAATATATTACCAATTTGGGGGACGCTATTTTGTGAATATGGAAGAAAATTGCCTGTTGCGAGCAGTGACCAGAAAAAATAACCGACTATCCCACCAACCGCACCAATAGAAGCAGTTGCCTGCTGCTGTGTAATCATTAACGATTAAACAAGCTTATAAACTCTAGCCATGCAGCCTTCATGCCACCATGGCGCCTAATTTCGACGAGCGAAATGATCATAAGGAAAATGGTCAAAAAGGTTGACACGGTACACCATGAACAAAAAGCCTTAATAGGTACTATCTCTAGATATAAGAAATAAAGACTCGCAAGAATTCCAATCCCCGACATTTTCCATGTCGCAATTCGCAAAATTGGGCGGTCATCAATCAACCGAAAAACAGTAATAAGCGCGTTCACACCATAAAAAGCGAGCCCATAGGCAGCAATTGGTACTGCAAAAATCTTTGAGTATGGACTATGTAACACAATTTCACAGCCGCCGCCCGTAAGGCAACCAATAACTTTTTGGGTAATTGCGGTATGCCACATAAAAATTGACAGTGCCATTCCGGCAATATTAACGAATAGCATCCATTGCGTAAGTGTAGGCGTAACAAGCTTTATCTTCATACTCTATTATAATTGCTTAGTTAAAAATAGCAACGAACGCTATTTGCCTAATTGCTCTTCAATAATGTTCTTGAACGCAACAATTGGGTACGCTCCTTCTACCAATCTGCCCTGCAAAACTCCGTCTTTTACCACACCAATCACAAAGGTTGGTGTACCAAGCCCTTGGGTTACACCTTTTTGTACAATATCTTGCTCGAATGTAGAAAGTTCTGCGCTGTCATCTTTAACGCGATTTGCAGCCTCGGTAGTCTTTATACAATTCTTAATTTTGTTTGAATCGACTCCCAATTCACCAAATAGTGCATAAAATTGTTTGTCTTTGATGTTTACCACAGGTTGATTATTATCGTCGTAAGCATTTTGCGTAATCGTGCTGCTTTTGGCAAAGAAAAGATTGTTAAAGCTATACATTTTTTCTGCACTGTAGAGTGTTTCTACACAATAGGCCGCTTGTGCAGAAATAGTTGCTGCAGGGTTGTGGAAGGCAAGAGGATAGTGTTTGTATACGAATTGAACCTTCCCAGTCTCGATATAATCTTTATTGATAGTTGCAAAACTTTCATCATGGAACTTCTTACAGTAAGGGCAGACCAAATCGCTAAATTCCAAGACAACGACCTTTGCACTTTTATCGCCAAGTGTTGGGCCACCCTTAAATGGAATACTCACTTCTGCAAATTCATTAGCAGCAAACGTTTGAACGGTTGGAGTTGGTGTTGCACCGGCGCCTGTAGGGGTTACTGGTCGAGCCTTTAATCCGAAATAGAGTGCTGATCCTATTCCTGCAGTAAAAATGATTACACTCAACAAAATTGCCCATGGAAGAGACAATCCTTTAAGATTTAACGTTACATATTCTGAAGAATCATTTTTTTCTACTGACTTTACTTCTCTTTTCTCATCTACTACTTTGGTCATGCCACGAGATATCAACTTATGAAGGCTACTGTATCAGATACCCTATATCACTGTCAAAGAAAAGCAGGTATAATCACCGCATGCAACGTAATTATTCGTTATTTCTTGGAGGTATCGCGCTGCTGATTGTTGTTGCGATTCTTTCCCTAAACCGAGGAACAACTGGTGCGCTCAAACTTTCATCAAGCGAGGGAATTCCAACCTCTGGGATCCTTGGAGCCACTGCGATTCCAACAAACGACATTCAAAACACACCTATTCCAACGACTTTTCCGACAGTATCAATTACGGTAACCATAACACCAACCCCAACAAAAACTGTCGAACCCTCACCTTCGCTCAGAACACCAAGCCCGACTCAAACTCCAATGGTACCCACTTGCAGTGCTTATACCTCAAAACTCAAAATTCGAGCAACCGAATTTATGAATACACACAAGGCAAAAGACGCTTACGATGTGCTTGCCCTTATCTCTGATCCATACGACTCCGAAGAGCAAGAAGAATTAGATTTTTGGCTCGGCACCGGTGATGAAAATGCAGGAGGGCTCTACCAAACCGCAAGCACTAGCTATACGACCACAAAATTCACCATCGGAACGTTATCTGACAGAGGTGATGATCCACGAGAACGCGGAAACAAATCGTGCCAAATGACGATCTCCGAAGAACGAAAACAAATAGAGCCTGACCAAACAGCGACCACGGACAGCTACGCACGATATATTGATTTTTCACTCTCCCCAGACGGAACATTTACTTTGACTGGATTTAAATCTTCAAAAGACGGTAGTAAATATTCAGGATTTAACTAAACCGTTTTAAGAAAACGTTCGCCGCAAAGTAGAACGTCACCTTTATCACAGCAATAGCCACGACCAATACCTTTAAGACCGTCAAAAGGGGAATATTGGTAGCAATAACCAATAAAACCATTCCGCCGAGTAGCATCCGGGCGAGCGTATACACGAATTCCTGATACACATTAAGTTCAACACTCATTTCGCTTTTTGCGTCAATTTTATTGGTCATGTTTACTGCTAAGTCATATTCGACTGGTGTAACAACTGCTGCAGCAATAGTTAAAAGGACGGAATTCACGTACAACATAACAGGAGTAAATTGTACAACAAGAAGCAAGTCGGCAATTACTGCGACCACAAGCAGTGGAAATGCCCATTTCTTTTTGCGTTCAAGGGTAAATTTACTGGTAAACAACGCAAGAATAATTCCCAACAACGAAGATACCGTCAAATACACTCCCATATTTACTTCTGAGCCGAGAACGATAAATGGAATAAGTGAAAAAAGCAACCAATCAAGCATCCAGTAACCGGCAAGAATCATTTTTACCACGCTATAAGCAAAAATTCTTGGCTTTTTTAGTAGTTGTATGAAATTCTTTTTTGAAATACTGATATTTTTTACTCCTTCGAATCGAAATGGAAGGATAGCGGCAATAGCACAAATGACCGAAAAGATGACAAACGAAGGCAAAAGCGATCCAGAAGATTCGAGCATAACGCCTAAAGTTATTGGTGCTACAATAAAAAAGAGTTGGTTTAATCCGTACGAAACGCTGTAGAATTTCGTTCTTGAATCGTGTGGAAGTCCTGAAAGCTCAATAAGGTTTGCCGATGCCCAAAAGAAACCCTCTGCAATACCGCGAACACTTGAGATAAGCAGGTACGAAACCATCCCCTGTGAGGCCAAAACGATACCTACAATCCCCGTTAATATGTAGAGAAGAAAACTATGCCTCAGATTTCGTTCAACACCAACTTTTGTGAGCCACCAAGAACCAAAAACAAAACCAACAAAGATGGTGAGAAGTGTAATCAGAATGTTATACACGACTTGTCTAACATCACCACTCTCCTTAAACACATAAGCCATGTAAAATGTGTCGAATACAAACAATGCCCAGTCATAAAACGTTCGGGCAATAAAGAACTGTTTCGTAGCAGAAAGAAACTGAAAACGTTTGACAAGCGGAGTGAACATTGCGGATTATACCATTAATCGGTACTTTTTGTGAAGTCAGCCTTTATTTCAGCTCATGTTTTCCGACCACATAGCAGTATGAGGTTCCAAGGGCAGCCCCACAGTTTCCATAGTTATCAAAGGATAGGGTCATTGTTTGTCCAAGGGTTGCTTTCGCAATTTCAGAGGACTGTATACCATAGACCGTACACACAGAGTCTTTTTGGTCGCATCTTCTGAATCCAACATAAGAATCTGTATTAGGGGCAAATTCCACGACTTCTACGTTATACATATATCGAAAACCAGTTGCAGTGGTCACAGATGGAGTTACAGAGGCCGTTATCATAGTTGGAGGAACTGTAGATTGAGGTGGAGCAATACCTCCTTGGGGTAGCACAACATCTGACTGCCGTAATTGGGTAAATCCATAGTACCCAGCAATAAGTAATAATCCAATAAGCAAAACTGTAACAATTGTTTTCTTCATACTTCATTGTAGGTTGAGCAGCGCTGAGTGTCAATCGAGAGACTTGCTACTTTTATGACGGCACTTCCATCAATTCACGTGTGCCTTCCTTTTTCTCCATACCTTTGTACGGTACTTCAACTGTAAAGGTCGTTCCTTTGTTTTCCGCCGAGGTAAATTCAATCGTTCCTTTCATAAGCTGTACGATTGATTTCACAATATACAGACCAAGCCCATTACCTTCTTGACCACTTGATACTGCGTTCTGCGCACGGAAGAGTTTATTGAACAAATTCTTCTGTTGGGCCTCTGGAATACCAATCCCGGAGTCCTTTACAGTGAACAGTGCATTTTGATTCTGTTTCTTAAGCGTTATCGTGACCTTGCCTTCTTCTGGAGTGTATTTTATGGCATTGGAGATCAGGTTCTGCAAAACAATGCGAATTAACACTTTATCCAACGGAATAATCGGTATCCCCTTTTCTACTTTTACAGTAAATGCCTGTTTTTTCTTTTTAGCAACCATCTCCTGCTCTGAAATAACCTCTTTTAATGTACTTGCGAGATCGAGCGGTTCTGGATTTACTGAGAACTTACCCAAGTCGATTCGGGATACATTTAAGAACTGATTGACCAGATTCGACATATTGCCAGCTTGCTGATACGACGTGAGCACTGATTCGTAGATATCTTTCGAAACTTTTCCTTTAAGCTCAGGTTCGGCTATTTCTAAATTCCACATTATGGCGGTAATTGGGGTACGAAGTTGATGTGCTGCCAACGACACAAATTCCGATTTCGCTTTATCAATCTCCATTTCTCTCGTAATGTTTTCAAAAATAACGATTGCACCAAGGACCTCGTCGCCAAATCGGACAGGGGAAATTGTTGTACTAATTGGGACTCGCTTACTTTTGGCAGCGACATAAAGTGAATCACTCAGTGAATATCGGAGCGACGTTTTTTTCTTTATTACCGTTTGGAGTTTTTCGGCTATCGGGAATACCGTTCCTTTTTCTGTCGTGACTCTAAAATATTCGTCGAAAGATTTACCGACAACTTCTTGTTCTTTCCAACCAAGTAAGGCTTGAGCACTCGGGTTTGACATCATTATTGCGCCACTTGGGCTTACTAATACAAGCCCTTCGCCTATTGCCGAAAGTGTTGCCTGTAATTTTGCGACTTCTGCCCTAATCTGCTCGTCGGCTAAGCGAATACTCTCGTAACTTGATTGCAGACGCTCCTCTTGCAGCTTTCTTTCCTTGATGTCTCGCACAATACACACAATCCCTCTGGTCACATTGCCCGAGGAATCTTTAATATACGCGGCTGAGAGCGACACTGGTGTTTTTTCTTTTGTAATATCGTGCGCAACAACTGCTTCGACATCGGAGACCTGCTTTTTTGAAAGCAAACGTGCAATTAACTTATCGAGAGGAGATTGCGATTTAATAAACTCTGTGACCGGCCTTCCAAGAATACGTTCGCGTACAAGCCCTAACATACGGAGAGCAGATATATTTACTAATCGAACTTTGTAATCAGGAGAAAGGAGGAAAACCGCGTCTGACATGGTTGACGTTATGCTTTCTGCAGCTGTAGAGGCGTTGATAGCCATAAAATCGTATTTAACAATTGCAATAGCAACAATTGCAGAGAAAATCGACATGCTGGCAAAAATCGAAAGAGAAAAGCCCCCTAACCCAAACCATTCCATTGATTGGAACAAGTCAGCAGCCATGCCAATTACAATCGCCCACAAGAAGTACTTTATCTGGATTTTCTTCATAGGATCAAAGGTTTTCTTGTAAAAACGGATTGAGAGCACAAAGACTGCGATATAAATCCCAAGCCCCCATATTGACATGACAATGTCTGCGAGCATCGGTAAAAAGGATTGACTATACGTAAGGTTCCAATATCCTTCTTCTCTTACGATTGAGGGAGAAAAATAAAAACCTAACAGATAGAGCACAGTGATAAGTACTGTGGCGCCGTGAACGTAACGCTTTATTTTCTTGTCTTTTAGTTTGTCCCACTGCTCAGTTAACGCGAGTGTAAAGACAAACTGCCCCCATACACTCCAATGGTACGTTGCATATCCGTAAACCCAAAAATTTGCCCATTCGTAGGTTGGTGCAAAGCGAAAATTGTAGCTCACAAAGTCAAGAAGGACTACAAGCATCGTAAACACAAAGAAAGAGAGATTAATCTTGCTTTGCGGGTTTTTGTAAAAAATGAATAACCCTAATACAAATGCAACCAATAGGTTAAACAAATCTCTGAACGCAACGATATCTATGGTAACTGGGCAGTCAAGTTATACCCTGATTATGAGGCAAAAGCAGAAGAATAACAAGACCTATCCACTAGTTTTTTACAGCGTACTCTGCCCATTCCATGTTTTGGTCGTGTACACCACAAAGTATTTGGTGGCTACAATCCCTGTTGCCTTGTCTTGGAACTTCATTACGTAGGCATATCGCTTACCGGTGGCGAGATTGTAATTGGTTCTTAAAAACATGGAAGTTGTTGTTACTCTTGATTTTGTATACCCTTGGTTTCCTTTTTTTTCGTAATCGTACAAGAATACTTGAATCAGCTTTATTTGGTTAGTGTCGTAATTCTTAATGTACGCCGCATCCCCAACACGAAGATCAGCAGGAGAAACATATTTATTGTATCTAAATTTGCTAAAGGTGAAGTAAACTTTTTGCAATGCTTGAGGATAGGTTGTGAGAGTTGGTGTTATAGTCACAGTTGGTGTAACTGGGGGGATTGATACCGTTGGAGTTACTTGCATAACATATTCATGTGCACCAATATCTGAAACTCCGCCCAAAGATCGAAGAACTCCAAACCCATCGTGCGTCACCAAATTTGCTCCAGCATTGACGGCTGCGGACGTACCAAGAAGCTTAAAAGAATTCTTATCGGAATACACAGGTTGCTGAGCCAATGGATTTGGTCCAACAACATCACCACTGCCTTTTACAGCCGCAATCGGCTCAAAATCGACCCAATAGTTATTTTTAAAGGTAATCCCTTGCGGATCAGGAACTTTTGCTAGTTTGCTATTACTTTGCTGAAAAATATTGTTCGCAACCAAACTGCCAGTCGTGTAAGGCGAATCGTTGATAGACAATGCCGAATCAGTGCTGTTCATGACTGTATTATTGAGCACAGAAACCTTGATAAACCCTCCTGTTGGTTCTTCTGAGCCATAGTAGTATGAAATTCCTTTTGAGCAGCCGTTAATAAAGTTGTTGCGAACAATATTGTCATGGAAAACCATTCCCCACCCAGGAAAGCTTTCAACACCAAAAGATATACCCGCTGCTGGTGCCCCGGATCGGTAAAATTCAGTGTTTCCAGTACAGGCAATGATATTTCTTTCGGCGAGCACATTGTTCGTATTGTCAACATACAGATTAACTGAGTAATTGTCGTACATAAGATTATCTGTAATAGTGACATTGGTACCCCTAACCCCCATTCCTTCACCATAATTTTGATATATCGTATTATTTGTTACCACAACGTTATCCGCTTCTCGAATTTTCAATGCTGATCCCCATCCACCAGACCAATTTCTCGCAACGTTTTCTACAGTTGTGTTGTAGATTGTATGCGAATCTACCGTTATATACGTACCCGTCACTTGGGTTCCATGACTCGTACAACCAGTAATAACCATGCGCTTTGATTCAATATTGGAACCGCTCAAGAGCTCACAAATACTACTGGAATTTTTGACAGTAAGGTCAGATACATTAATATATGAACCCGCGATCGCGACTGCTGGTGTAAAAGCATAATTGGCATCGATGACAGGGGTTTGCCCTGCGACTGCGCCGACTGTAATTGGATAAGCCGCAGTTCCTGCTGCAGTAACTCGAAGCTTCTCATTATAGGTGCCACCGTATAACAGCAAGGTATCACCTGGTTGCAGTTTACTTGTTGCGTAAGAAAAAGTGCGAAAAGGCTGACTTACAGTGCCTGAGTTTGCATCACTTCCAGTTGGAGAAACGTAGTAAATTGTGCCCATTGCCGAGGCAGAGGTATTGTTGTTGATTGACCGTTCGTTGTTCCACCAATACGCAAGCCCCGCAAGAATGAGCAGCTGCGCAAATACGATGAGAAAGATCCTTAATGTTTTGTGTTGTGACATAAGGCCAGCTGATATTACTGCAGTAATATAGCACAGCCAAACAATTACGACGATGCGCTTAACTATATCGCTCTTTCTTGGTATAATCCGTTGTTATGGTGGCTGTAGCTCAGTGGTAGAGCGCCTGTCTGTGGAACAGGTGGTCGTGGGTTCAAATCCCATCAGCCACCCCAATTGGAATTATAACGAAAATACTCCTTATTCTATCCCAATTATTCGACTGATTTGTTGGTTCGGACCTTGAAAATATTCCAGTGCTGACGGTGTGGCTGTACCAAGATTGAAACAAAAGCATTATAATTAATAGGAAGCCATGACTAATAGAGCAAGACAGGAAGCAGTAATTCTTGATGAGAAAGAACAAGGTGTTCGATACAACCGTAATATTATTGAACCTCTTTCACAAGTTTTTGTTAACGTTTTCCCTGAACTTTCTTTAGAAAGTAAGGAGTGGGAAAGCGTACGAACATTTATTAATGATTTTATTTGGGAGAAAAAGATCGGAGTGACTTTCCATCACGAAGATCAATATTATTCGTACCGCGCGCGTATTTTTGAGGATCAAAATTCATTTGAACCCGAATTTATCCTTAACATGGGAAACGCAAAGGATTTCCTCAAAGAACTTCTAACTCTTAACACAACCATCGAAGAAAACAGGTCAAGTGTTAAGTGGCTTGTCAACAACAGTTGTACCTCAATATGGGAACGTGCAACATTTGATGATCTAAATCATCCTGTACAATTCATGAAAAGAATAGTGGCAGAAATTACTGATACACGTACTCTCCCCACTCAGTGGACTCGTATTGGTTCTGTTGAAACTAAACGTGGCTTGGAGGATGTTTATGTGATGGATACAGAAGGAACTGTTAATCGAACTGAAGGTCCGAGGATGATACGTTTTGCTTCTACTTTGCAAGGAGAGGAAATAACTGATATTACGCAACTCCCAGGTATCGTTTATGGCCTTGATAATAAAGATACTGCAACACTATATTCTATTCAGTTGCCACCTATTGATAATAGGACGCCTGGAGGAATTCAAACAGCCAGAAACAGTACACGAATCTTAACTTCGTTTTTAAACAAGACTCAAGAAGGACAAAGAGCACCAATCCCCGAGACTGACGATCTTGAAACAATCATAGCCGCAGTTAGACGTATACAAGCGACCTTAACGGAAAACGATTTTGAACACATATACCCCACCCAACTTATCAATCTTCTATCAGAGCGGGATAGAATAAACATCGCCGCGAGCATGTTAGAAACCCGAGATCATGAACTGACTCGATTTAATTCACTTAAAGGGGGGAGTGCTCTCGTTAGTATGATTAGTTTCATTGCGCTCGCGAAACAGCTTGGCATTAAGGCTATTCGAATACCGATACTCTTACCACTTTCAGAACATTACAAAAATAAAGAGCGCGATGCATTATTAACAAGTATTCAAGATTTGTGGGTAGCAAGATTAGGTGCATTAGAAACTTTGACTGGTATTTCGCCAAGTGATGACGTGGCCGGTTCACATGTGATACTAGATATTCAAGATTGGAGTTTAAATTTGCAGTCACTTAATCGTAAGAGTAGACAAATTGCTCCACTACTCAGAGAACTACAGTGAATCGGTAACTAACCCACTCTTAACGTCGGCCTGGTCAGTAGAAACATCTAAGGTCAATCCATGCAGCAAATGATTCTGGCAAGGCGTCAAAAAATCGTTTTATGTAAAACGGTTACTTTAGGATAAAACAAGCTCTGAATATATTTGTTATAATATCTATATGTTGCGCAAATTAAGTGAGCCAGATCGAGAAAAATCGCAACACAACAAAGAAATAGATGTGCAAGAGTTAGTGCAAGCAATTTCAGAACGTACCGATTTGCCCGAAGTACTTGCAGATTTATTGCCCGTTGAAACACTCTTTGCCCCCTATACTATCCCTCAGGAAATCACAACGCGGGATGGCAAAGTAAAGATACAAAAAATATCGAACATGAGATTGTACCTCATGTCAATGGCCCGGAGAACGGCTGTCTCTCAAGGTATTGGCGCAATGTTTAGTGATACCAAGAGAGTTATAACAATATGTCCGTCAAAATTTAAGGGAAGGGCTTACCTAGAAAAGATCGAAGAGGAAGGGTTATCTGGCGTCTATGCAGAAGATTTGAGTCACGAAACGCTTCACGCTCACCAAGTCAAACCAAGTAAAAGAAGCGCCATTGAGGAGCTAGTTGATGGAACACTTTTGGGTACCTATAAAGCGGCAAAGTATATTAGGTTGAGGCAATTAGCAGAAGGAGATATCTCGTGGGTAGAGGCATCAATTTTAAATAATCGCTCGAGATCCGTAACAATCTTGACAGAAGCCCAAGCTTATATTCTCACTTATATGCTAAATGCAGGTAACAATGGTAGAGATTTTCGGGGTCAAATTAAGCGGCTACAAGAATTGGGTGTAGACGGTACCATTAATGAGCAACCGTTAAGTAACTTTGATAAGAACGGATTACTTGACGTCCGTGAATATGTCTATGAGAATGTAAAGACCTACCTTCCAGTCAAAGATAAAAACGACCAGGAATACAAAGATAAAATACATTCTGCCGTTGTGCAAATATTACAACTACTCGAGCAAGGATTTACTCATAGACAAATTGCAGAAATGATTAGAGATAATTTTGATAATCTTCAGGCAAGCGACATGTGGAATGCCGATAAGAAAGAGTACACGTTCCTTTCAACGCCACTGCAGAAACCTGCACGTGAAGAAAGCGAGCTTGTACGAGATTTTCAACAGAGAACAAGTGATCGATATGATGCTGTAAAAGAAGTGGTTGGTGAGTTCCTTCATAGGAAATAGGGAGGCTTATTGGCCTATACATTCCGCATGTTACTTTCGGAAGTCTTAACAAAACACCAAACGAACATGACTTCTTTACTCTGTTTCCGCTTCTTCAATTTTTTCTCATTCCCCTATCCCACTTGCCCCGTCGGTGGCACCATTGTTGGGACTTGAGATTCAGCACTTGGCTGGCTCGTCTGCACTGCGTCTAATTGTGGTTCTGGCATGTACGGTTGAGCAGCTACCTGAGGTATCTGGGATTGAAGTTGTGGCACTGAAACTGCAATTTCTGGTGCTTCTTGATTCTGTGGCATCGGTTCTTCTACTCCTGATACATCTTGTACCTGTGGTGCAGCATCCGCGATTACCGGCACATCTTGTATTTGCGGCATTGCTTCTGCGGCTACTGGCATATTCACTGCACTTGCGACTACCGGTTCATTCACTACTGCTGGTGGTTCAGGTGATAATACAGGAGCTACCGGAACAGGTTGCTGGAATCGTGGTTGAGACACAACCTCTGTAACTGAAGTTACAGGAAGAACCGGCTGTGGGAGCTGTGGTTCCGGCATTACAGGTTGCATCGTGGGAGTAACCATTGGCTGCTTTGGCTTTCCTTTCTTTAAAAGCAAAACCAAGAGAATAATAAAGGCAACAAGAGCCAATACAAGGCCTCCAATAATATATGGCAAATCCCCCTTGTGTATTGCGATTGAACCCAATGTGTAAATTGGTGTGTTATCCTCCCCTTTTTCAATTTTTTCCTGCGCTAACAACTTTAATGGCTGTATCAAATTTTTGCCAAGTGGATACTTCGACATAGCAAGATCAAAATCACGAATGGCCCATTGATAATACTCTTTTTGCATATTATCCAAACCAGAAAGTAGTGCTCTCGTAATATCACTCTCACTCGTAGTTACAGATGCAGTACTCAGTATGTTTTTTACTTCTTCGACCGAAACACCTGCCCCGTAATTTCCGCCATCACTCGACATAAGATAGGTTGAAACACCAACAACTTCGCCTGCTTGATTAATCATTGGACCACCGCTATTTCCTCTGTTAATAGAGGCATCTGTTTGAATAAGCTTGTACTCGTTTGAGGAGTTATTCTTAATTGCGCTTATTGTGCCTTTTGCGATGGTCGCACTCATAGAAGAGGCATCAGAAAACAACGTTCTGTTGTCTGCAATTCCAGGAAAACCAATCGTAAACAAAGTGGCTCCTTCTACTAACGTATCAGGATTTCCAAGTGGAATTGATGGATAGTTATCATCTGCTGCATCAATTTTTAACACTGCCAAATCAGCGACGTCGAGGGTGTAGGGATTACTTTCTACACTCTTCTTTTCAACCACTAATTTTCCTAAATGTTCCAAACGGCTGGTAAGTTGATTGCTTGAAACTACCGTAAGCTTCTTGTATTTGCTTGGATCCTTAATTTTTCCGGTGTAAGAATCGAATTCAAACGGCTCGCCGATTTCTAAGTAATTTTCGTAGGTTGTATCGGCAAAGGTTATCTTTTTCTGCCCTATCAATTGCAGAATATACACACGAACCAAGGTATTAAACTCTTCGACTGTTACTTCACTTAACGAGGTATCACCAGAACTCAGATACGAGGCATACAATTCTGCCCTAATCGCTCCAAATACCGCGCCTTCGTCGCTCAAGAACAGTTCTTCAGTACTTGAGAATAGATTCCCAGAAGCGACATGTGCATTTGTAACAATCGTTCCGCTCGAATTGACATAAAAACCGGTACCCGTACCACTAAAACAGAAAGGTAATTCACGAGATGAAAGTATTGGCAAATTTAGAGAATCATTGATTTTCAACGTGCTACAAATCGTATTGGCCAGATGTACTGTTGCTAATTTTCCTAAGAGTGCGGGTTTTTCTACTGCCAAACCTGTTTCGGCAAGAACGCCTTTCGTTGATGTTGTTGCACCTTTTACCTCTTCTACAAAAGAAATTCCTTTCTCGATGACTTCGGTAATATCTTCTTTTGCAAAGTCTGGAGTATATTTACTATCCTTACTTATAAATTTTGTCACAGAAACCTCAAAATACTTGTCGGAGGCGGGAATAAATCCGTAGTATCTTGTAACGTAGGTGGAATCCATGCCACCGGTATTTGGGTACGAAAACGAGATTCCTTGTGCAGGTTGTCCTCCGATTGTTGCGGTGAGTGTTTCAGAAATTACTTTTACCTCTTTGTGAAATCTTTTTGCATTCGTGATTTCTGTATCACGCATCTTTTTAAGTAAGGCATCGTTCTTTTCTTCATATGTTTTGCCACCATCAAGTCTTACGATGATATACGGCTCTTTGTAATCTTTCTGAATAAATTCGAGAGAAAGGTAGTTACTTGATTGCGTAGTAACACTCCATTTTTTCTTATCAAACTTTACATTCGCGCTGAGGTCACTCAAAGATGCGGTGATTGTTGGAGAGATATTGTCGGGCGCTAAGTTCACTGAAGTCAAAATTGCTACATATTTTGCAAGTAATTCCGCTGATTGAACTTCTGGAGCGAGGCTTGTAATTTTTATGGCAACGTACTTATTTTTAGTTGCATCTTTTTTATACAGAACATTCACGGTTGCCATTACCTTTTCACCCTTCTTCAAATAATTTTCTTGCTCGTAGGTGGCGGTAATTTGTGAATAACCCTCTTTCTGCGATACTGGAGAAATCACAAGCTTGCTGAATCCTTTGTAGTATTCGGTGTAATAGGTAGCTGGGTCCTCTTCTAATAAACTCATTTGCCCATAGATACTCTCAGAAAAATTCTTCGAATATATCGAAATTGATTTTCCACCCTCGCTTACCGACATTGCCGAGGAATCGAGTTTGAAAGAAACGTCTAAAGTTGGCGAATAATACACTCCCTCGCCAGAAGCGGTATACACTAGTTCTTTTGCAAGCGCATTCTTAATTTCTTCGTTTTGAGTATTGATTGCAACTGTGTTTACTTCTGCTTTTTGCTCTACTTTATTGCTATTAATTGTAAGTAGCACAACTGGCCCCGTAAGGCTCCCAATTACGACACCTACAAGCAGAACTAACAGTAATTTTGGTCCTCTTGTTTTTGGAGTAACATCTGGTTTCACATTTTCCATCATGAGTTTGGAACAGTTTAATTGTTCAGTATAGCAAAGAAATACAGGTTGTCATATTGAAAATCTACACCTGTGCCAATCCCCCAACAATCCCACCAGGATTTCTGAATTCTTGCCATTGTTCGATTGTAAACATTGGTATAGTACTTTCACTACTAACTGTTCTGATAATTCTCTGCGCTTGTTGCGACGCGATAATTGCAACTACTTCAACTCTGGATAAATCAACATGCATTCCACCTTCTACAGTTAGATGTTGTGCTTCTTCGGGGATTGCGCCAATAACCGCAATACACTCATTTTGGGGAAGCATCCTTCCTCCTTCGAATTGATGAGGCGGAGTTGTTGCACCGTCAACGATGCGAAATCCATCGGTGGTCATAAACGCCATGTCGACACTTATGGGAAAAGCCTGCTGATCAGTTCCGCTCATTAATTGTTCTAAACGATGTGAGGGAACCTGAGCATAGGCGTATGGCTGTTCACTTTCTAATTCTGACATGAATCATTATACAGCCGTAACTGTGCCTTGGAAATTAATTTGCCAACTCACGCTCTATTATCTTTATGATTCTTTCACTCGTCTTCCCATCCCAATACTTTGGGACTCGTGCTTTTTTATAGGTATTATTGCAAACTCGAGTAAAAAGACGACGGAGTTTATCCATATCCTCGCCTACAAGTGTGCTACTCCCAACAGTCGTAGTAATTGGTCGCTCCGTTGTACGGCGGATAGTAAGACAAGGAATTGAGAGATATGTTGATTCGTCTTGAATGCCACCAGAATCAGTAACCAAACAGAGGGCATCCTTTATTAAACTTATGAGTTCGAGGTACCCAAGGGGGTCAACAATCAGAATCTTTTTATTTGCTTCAATTCGTTCAAGCAACCCAAAGTTTGCCAATTCTTTTCTCGTTCTAGGGTGCATCGGCCATACAATTATTTTCTTTCTTGAAATCTCCTCTATCATTGCAGTTAGCCTTGTTGCTATCGTCTGTTCTTCAAGGTTCTCTTTTCGATGTAACGTAACCACCACATAACTTTTCTTCTCCAGACCAAACTTTCTGGGAGCTTGGATTGCATTAATCCGAGGCATTGCATGAACGAGAGAATCGATCATAACATTCCCCACCAAAAAAGCCTTTTTCCTGCTGAGCTGAAAGCTTGGCTGCTGTAAGTTTTTCATTCCACTCGGTTCAGTTACAAAATAGAGAGAAGCGATCGTGTCGACGGCGATTCGATTATGCTCTTCTGGCATTCTGTCATCAAAGCTCCTGAGACCCGCCTCTACATGCGCGACAGGAATGCCAAGTTTTTCACCTGCCAATGCCCCACCAACGGTAGAATTCACGTCTCCAACAACAATAATCAATGAGAGATTCTTGTCTTTATACTGCTCGAATATCTCATCCCGAATGTATTCTTTTTGTACGATTGGATCAGTAAATTCACCAGCTCTAAGAATGAGATCGGGTTTGTCTATTTCAAGCTCCTCAAAAAAGATTTTGCTCATGGTATCGTCATAGTGTTGCCCCGTATGCACAAGTGATGTCGTGATATTTGGGTATTTTTTGCAAGCTCGGAGCAATGGCGCCACCTTCATAAAGTTCGGACGAGTTCCAACGACAAAAAGTAAAGAGATACTTTTGGAGTTATTCATAATTACGGGAGTATGTCACGAACAAAAGTGAGTGATGTTTCTAGTTTTTCTTTAACTATCTCATATGGGATTACCGCTCCTGCACAGAATACAACCCCTTTCGCACGTCCCTCTTCCAGTTCTTGTCTCAGACGAACGACACCCGTTCCCCCTAAAGGAATAAATCCTGCAAAATACTTACTCATCGAGTACTTCACTAGTTCTTCCTCATTAAATGGACAATCCAGCTCGTGCCGTAAAATATCTTTCCCCGCCACCCTGAACTGCTTAAGCACGGCAAATGCGCTTAAGTCCTCGTTTTTCCCCTCTGGATCATACACAATGATCATATCAGGAAGAAAGATATACTCTAATAGATTCTTCATCGCCATAAGCCTCGCGAGTTCAATGTTTGATTTCCCATTGCTCGGCAAAAGTACGCTACGTAGAATATCAATATCACGCTTCGTTCCTTCTGGTCGATCTTTTATCTGTACTTCACTTAATATTTTTGCTCTTTCTTCAAGGGAGGAATACGGTATTCGCACCTCGGGCTCTGGGAATGCATTTCTGTCTTCCATTTGACTGAGCGCAGCTCCCTCTGTCCGTCTCGTTCTCGCATATTCACCTTTTCGCTGTGAAGCACCATGAGTGTTCGGTCTTAAATCCGCCATACAACATATTGTAGCAACTTGTTTCTTACAGGACTATAGCTGTACGCTAGTAAACTACTATTGACAATATAACTTTCCAGGCGTATGTATGTTATAGGAGAGCAATGGGCGTCTCTTATATGTGGTCGCCTAAGAGATTGCCTCGTTACGCTAAAGGCGAAACCGATCCTTACCTTATTTTAAAGGAGGGATTGTTGTTATTTCCAAAGAATTTCACTTTCAGAGCAGTTGTTTAATCATTTGCAGTAACTAAATTATTATGTGGAGGCAATGACATAAGTTTCGGGTTATGGACTAAGTTTAATATACGTACATGAAAAAAGTACTCTACAGTTTGCTTGTGATTGGAGTATTGGGTTTATTACTTACTGGCGCAACCATGGCAGTATTCACTGACCAAGAGGTATTGGCAGGAAATACAGTTGCAACAGGAACATTAGAACTCACGCTTAATCACTCGGCAGGGAAACCAGTGTCAATTAGCAATAGCTACCCTGGGTATGAAACCGGATGGGAATATCTGGATATATACAACACAGGGTCACTTCCTTTTGAGGCATTAATGACAATGACTCAAACCGCAGGAGACACAACTTTGTACAACGCAGTAACCATCAAACTGAAGACCTCAGGGTGGGATTCCGATTGTACAAACGGCGATGGAGGAGAAAAAACCATTTACAATGGACTCCTCTCGAGTTTCCCCAGCAGCACACTCGTAAGCTCGGCAAACTTTTGGCATCTTGCAAACGAAGGTGATGGCTCAGGCAGCCCATCAGACAATATTCGTGCAGGCTACACCGAAAGGGTTTGTCAAAAAGTCGGTATTAGTTCATCTGCAGGCAATGAGATTATGGGAATGAGTGCAACATTCTCGGAAACCGTTGATGCAGTACAAGATAACGACTAGCTATCCTGTGCAAAGGCTGCGCAATTCGCTACGCAGCCTCTTTATTCCAGAAATAATTATGAAAAACGAACAAACTCCAAACAAGAAATTATTAAAAAACATACTTATCGTAATACTTATAGTACTCACAAGTACCATGATTTTTGTGAGCAATAAACTAAAAGTGCCTTATAAAATCTATACTGTAGAAAGTGGCTCGATGCGGCCAACCTTAAACAAAGGAGATTTAATTGTAACGAAAGATTCAGCGACTTACACAATCGGGGATATTGTTACTTTTGCACCAGCAACCGCAACAAAGAAATACCAAGCTATCACCCACCGAATAATTGACGCAAAAGATATCAGCGGAACAACGCTATTTACAACAAAAGGGGATTTCAACAATGCTGCGGATATTGATCCCCTTTATAAGAATCAGATAGTTGGCCGTTTTGTGTTTAAAATTCCTCTTGTTGGTTATTTCGTTAGTTTTCTTAGAACGATGCTTGGATTTATTCTTATAATTGTCATTCCAACAACCATTCTGATTTATCAAGAAATACTTGTCATCTTTAATGTTATACAAAAAAAGCGTGAACAAAAGATTGAAACGTAGATTGTTTTTTGCGGTCGTTATAGGATCAATTTTGGTTATATTACTAAATGTCGAAAACTGTTACGCGTATTTCCGCGCGACACAAAAAAGACGTAACAACATTATCTCAACTGCCACCTTCTCGTTTAGTACAGAGAATATCAACCTGCCTTTCAAAATTCAAACAAATACCAAAAAGGAAACGGTAACCGTAAAGAACACTGGAACCATTCCCTTGCAATTCGATGTGACTCATTTATCGACTTCTCAAGATTGTAAAGATTTACTTTTCTACGAAACAGATAACAATAAAACACGGCCGCTGTCACGTTTTTTGCCAAGAAAAATAGAAAGTAAAAAAACTCACACCTTTGTCATATATCTCGCTCAGGATACAGAAAGGAGCCAAGAGTTTGTTTGTGATATTTCTTTTTCAATCGAAGCGTGGCAAGTCAATTTTCATTCCAACAAAAGAGGTTTTACTCAAACAGCAAAACTGCATTACCAACTTGCGTATGTACCACCCAAAGAAATTGATGTGATAGATCCTGTACCAGTAATTAGCGAACCAATCCCCCCTTCTGAGGAAATTTTCGAGAAAGAAGTGCCGACATCAAGCGCTCCAAAGAAAGTAGAAGCAGTTCCAATTGAGCAACAAAGCCCCATTGATTGTGATACTGCGGTCGAAAAACCTCAAGAAGCCCCGGCTTCAGGTGTTAACTCAGAAGCTGTTGAGCCGACAGGAGAAGAATCTTTAACTATAGTGAATTAATCCTGTCCTTTTATTATCAAAATCAGTTGATAAATAGTGCACGATTTCGTGCATACCTACCCCAATTGTTGTATTGAAGGTCGCGCCAAGTGTGCGTGAATGGTACCCCATGAAAGCCGTTCCTAAAGCGGAGAGCGTAGTTATTCCAGTCAACATAGCCATCGATTCTGGACTATGTGGGAACGCATACTCTTTAGCCGCTAGAGCAGTCATTGTTGCCATTGCTACTGTCTCTAGCGCAAGGATTGCCTGGTTACGGACACTTTCAATATTCACGTAAAGCCTACCGGGTTCCAGTCTACTCATCATTCCTGCAACAGTGGCTTCGTTATTAACAACACTTTTTGTTTTTGTCTCTTTGCTACCAACAAATTCGAGTACTGCCTTTCCAAAGATTACGGCCAGTCGGTCTAAACCAGAAATTGCAAAGTTGTCTTGCAAATACTCATCAAGTTCTGCCCTTTTTCCTGATAAATACGTAATCTGTAGGTGCTGTAACAAACCAACATTAATATCGTTGAGCGGAAAGGCTCGGTCTCCAGTGAACCAGCCTATTAATTCATCCGCACTTGACGAATTTACTTTTGAAGCTTTTGAAAGGTTCACTCTTCCTTGTAAAGATTCAATAGCTAATCCCTGAGTGGCTATTTCATTTAAACACCATATTCCCATTTCATAGAATTTTCTCTCTTCTTTCTTTATAAACGCTGGCACGATAACATTTCTGTCCTCATCTACTGACGGTATTTTTCTCACAAAGCGGATGTCTGGGTCGGGATGAGTAGAAATGAGTTGTTCTTTCAATTGCCCAGATACATAATCAGGAAGAGTTCTTACCGCAAGCCTGGTCATCCCACTTATCCTTAATCCCAGCGACTCGGGTTTATGAACCGCCGCGGATTCAATTATTGGTTCTTCGTAAGACATAACTTTATTATAACCATACTGTATCCTACCCTATTTTTAAAGGGCATCCTGTCGTCGGCACACATTTGGGACGAGATTTTATACTCAAAATGTTTAACCGATACATTTAGACACCTGTCGCACGAATCGGCAGACCACAAACAATATTTATTAAATGTAAATAACTCCCCCAAGATAGCAATAGGAAAAAACTACCAAAATTTTCCACAATTATGCTACTATCTTCAATTCACTTTACATAACGGATATGACTAAAAATCTAATATTTTTCTACGGTGCATTATTGTTCTTTTCACTTCTTGTTGGGGCTATCTGGTTCTTTGGTAGGAACTGGGTGCATGTTCCATTTCTCCCAGATCAAGGTCCGCTTTGGTATTACTGGAAACTCCCCGAACCAACCTTCTGGCCACGGTTTACTGGGTGGAGCTTTTTCCTACTGCACCTTTTTATCTCTTGGTTTATTCTCTACAAAGCAAAACGAGAAAAAGAACGAGCCGTTACCGCAGGTGAGGCAAAATATGGCGAGCTTAAATGGTACAACTACGCACTTCTTGTCACTCATATGTTTTTTGGAGTCTTGCATCTCATTCAAACATCTATTTGGTACGACACACTCGCACACGACACCCCGGTTTGGCTTTCGCAATATTCGGTAATTCTTATGCTTGTTCTTATTATGATTCTTGTTAACAGCAAACGCGGATTATTCTTTGGTTATAAACTTCCCATTCCACAGCTCGTAGTCGAATTAGTAAGAAAATATCACAGTTATTACATACTGCTGGCGCTTATTTTTACCTTTTGGTATCACCCAATGGAAATCACTCCGGGGCATCTTATTGGATTCTTCTATATGTTTCTATTAATGCTTCAATCAACGCTCCTCTACACCAAACAGCACTTGTCACGTTATTGGATTTTTATTCTCGAAATAATGGTACTCTTTCACGGTACTACGGTGGCAATCGGTCAAGGAACAGCCACAAGAGACGTTTGGCCTTTATTTGCATTTGGTTTCGGCCTCATTGCGGTTTGTACTCAAATCTATCTTTTGGCTCTTCCAAAATGGGCAAATATTTCACTGCAAATTATGTACGTGCTCTCTGTATTAGCAGTATATTCTGGTAATATTGGGGTTAAAAGGACTTATTCACAACTCTACGAGTTATCATTTATTCCAGTAACAGAATACGGGATTGTTCTAATTTTGGCAGGCATCGGAGCAATTGCTACCTACATAATTCGTAAGAGTGCTCGAAAGCCTCTCGACGCATAGTACGACTCAGCACCGTTGTGATACACATAGACTTTGCCGTATCTTTTATCTGCAAACTCTGCACCACCGCGTGCCCTTACCGCTTCAGGGGTTTGAATCCAACTAGACGTTTTTATATCAAAATCGCCATATTGCTGTAACTTACGATACCATGTCTCATCAAGCAATTGCACACCCATTTCTTCGGCCATCTGAACTGCACTTCCCTTGGGTTTAGCTGTTTTGCGTGATTGCAGCGCGGCATCATCGTAACACAAATTTCTTCTGGCAACTGGCGATTCAGGTGCAAAATCACAAAAGATGAGTTCCCCAGATTTGGAACTGAACTCAATTACATCAGGTTCTCCGCCTGAATCTTCCATTTTCTGTAAAGTCTCTAATCCTTTCGGAGATGCAAGCAGTAACTTTGCCATCACCTCACTCCATTGAATTCCCTTATGGCGATTAGGATGAGCGATGAAACGTGCTTCCAGAATATTGAGCAATTGTTCGTATTGTTTATTTTTCTGCATAACTATAGTAACACATAGAAGTATTCGCCCCCATTGTTGCTAAAAAATATGTAACTGCTGCCCACCAAGCTACTAGCGACATCATTCCTAGCTCTTCTCCTGAGAATTTTGTGCGTCTACCCACACGTAGAGATTCTTTACTGTTTTTAATATTCTGGCAACTCCGTACAACCTTTCCCTTTCACTATTAATTTCGCTTCCCTCCACCCGCACAAGCTCTGGTTCCATCGCATTACCCGTCAGCACAGACATGTAATCGGCAGGGAGAAAGTCTACGGCTAAGGGGTTCCCCTCACGCTTTTGACCTCTAGGGACATACGCAGTAAGAGGTTTGTCAATACGACTAGCCCCGTTCCACCATTTGACACCAGGTCTATTCCATTCTTTAGCACTTCCGTCATCGTTAACGTGCCAGTGACCACCCCAAATGACAATATTTTCTTCAACAAACTGAGTCGCCCACTCTAGACCTTCTCCTGTTACCTGTCGGTAATACTCAATGAGCTGCTTTTGCATTTTAATTGGATCGTGTGCATAAATAACCGTTTGCATCGACTCGCAGGTTGTAATAACCCTACTCATAAGTTCTTGCTGGACGGCAGCTTCTCGCCTACGTAAAGCAACTATATCCTCAAGCAGCGCAGGTGCTGCTTTATCGAGTGCAACATCCTTTACAAGTGATTTTCTGAGCGTATCAGGAGACCCCGAATCATCAAGAAGTTCTGAATCCAAAAAGACGACTTGCTGATTTTTTTTAGTATCCACAATTGCGCCTATAGCTGAGCCATAATATTTTCGGAGCATATACCAGCGCAAACCAGGGGCAATAACATGACGCTTATAATCTTCTGGCGTTTCATCTAAACGCGCAAACAATTCTGACATACTGCCACCCTGTTCAATGTGAGATAGCATGTTTTGATACGTATCTAGCGACATATGAGGTAACCGAGCAGCAAATGTATTGTAACGCAAAATTCTGTCCCACGATTTAAAATCAGTATCGTGGTTGCCATTCATAACGATGGTTCCTAAAAATCCTTCTTTCTGTGAATGAGCACTACTCCTAGATAAACGATTGTTAAAGTAGTTCTCATGAAAGGCCATATCACCTAGAATACCAAAAAGCGTCATTGAATCTGTTACGTCGCCACCATGAATCAAAAGATCTGCCTTTTGCAACGCACCCGCTACAGTCTTACGCGCAGCATGTAGCGCAATTTGGTTCATTTGTGAGAGCTTACGATATTGATTTCTAAACCACTTAAACCGAGCAAGTCCCAAAGGATCACCTTTCCCGTTTGAAATTGCTTCTTGCTTCATTACAGACCATTGATTCGTTTGATAGTGGGTATCTGTTATACCTGCAATATCTGGTATATCGCGCTCGACAACCGGAGTTTCAGCAGTAAAGGGTGATTGAAGCCGTACGTTTTTTTGTGTATATTGTCGGGTTTCTGCCTGAGGCTCAGTCATATCGAATTATACCATTTTGCCTAACATTTTACTCATGATTGCTTCTCATTTTCCTTTGTTTGCTGTACTATGAATAATGCCTCAAGAAAATATGAATGAGCAACTCTCGTTGCAAGATTTTATCTCTCGTTGCCGCGAAGCAGACGTTAACGATCTGATTATCCGAGACAACCTCCTACAAGTTGGCTGGAGAAAAGATATTATCGACAAAGCACTCGCAGGAAACATTCCTGTCCCAATCCCCCAAGAAAAAGAAAAAGGAAGTCGCTCAATGTGGGATGCCTTTGAACATATTCTTCTCTTTATTTCACTCTATACTTTGGTAATCTCTATCGGGAATATTTTCTATCGATTAATAGACATCTATGTTCCAGAATTACTCAATTCATATTCGTATTATTCTGGCGCAGATTCCTTTTCTAGCCCACTAGCTGCAGCAATTGTTTCGTTCCCGTTATTCCTCTTTTTCTTTGTACGCATTGCAAAAAGGACTGCACAATTACCAGCAATACGGAACTTGCCCGTACGTAAGCAGCTAATTTACGGCACACTTATTCTCGCCTTCATAATTGCGCTTATCGATATAATTGCACTTATTTACAACGTGTTATCAGGTGATTTAACCAGTAACTCTTTCATGAAAATGCTTGTGGTGCTTACCCTCGCGGGGGCAGTCGCAGGCTACTACTTAATTCAAATTAGAGAAGATGCAGCTATTAGGGATTAACAAGGCAGAAAAATTCTTTCTTACTTTTTTAGGAGTACTTGCACTTATTGCAATTATTGTTCCCTTCACTTCTTTCACAAACCCTAAAAAGCAACTGGGAATAAAACTTGATCAGCAACGAATTAGCCAGTTCAGCTCTTTGTACGGCTTTATACAGAGTTACTACAAATCAAACGCGTCACTCCCTTCAGACCTCAGCTTTGTGACAACAGAAGCTATTGTACGAGACCCTGAAACACAAGCCCCTATCGATTACGAAATTGTCAGCCAAACGTCATTCAAATTATGTACGACGTTCAGCACCGATTCGACCGATGCTACCTACAAAAATTATCGTGACGTAATGCCAATCTACAACGAAGGCACGACAAATTACAATCACAAAAAAGGTTACGATTGCATCGTATTTAGAGTCACGTTTGTTCCGACACCGACCGATTATCCAATCTACAACGAGGGTACGGAAGAAGAAGTGATGCCTCAATAACGATTCTTAAATAAAAGTCTTTAGCGGTTATTTCATCCCCTTTTCAACCAATTCACCGATTTTTGACTCATCTTCGAGAAAATAATACTTGTAGGAATAATCTTCTTTTACAATATCGCTGTTAATACGTTGAAGTGTATCTGAAATCAGTCGATTATTTTGCTTTTTACCAAGTACAACAAAAGATATTTTTGCTTGATTCTTAACTGAAAGAAATATTTTGTAAGATTTTTCCATTCCAAACAGAATAAACGATTCAAATATTTTGTTAACCTCTATATTAGAGAGATCCGTAATTGCGATATATTCACCTCTTATTGTGCTCGTCATCAAGCGTACCTGCTTCATGAGCGCTACCAAGCCGCCGATTGTAGGTACTCCAGAAATAGTAACGCGCAGCAATGGAATGGTCGAACGCCCTTTTTTATGTGAGTCAAACTCGTAATCCTGTAAACTAACAGATATTCCTTTTGGTAATTCCTCCATTTCTTAGTGTATACAAAATTCCCAAACATGGCAAAACGATAGGGTGTGAAAGATGTATAATCGAATATGATATATAGAAATCAGCAACAAAGAGTCGCCGTTCTCGTCGACGTTCAAAATCTGTACTATTCGGCAAAGGGTGTGTATAAGGCACATGTTTCTTACAAGAACCTTCTTTCACTTTGTATTCAGAATCGTGTGCTTACTCGGGCAATTGCCTACGTGATACGAACACCGCAACGGACAGAAGATACTTTCTTGGAAGCAATCAACTCTGCAGGGTTCGAGGTAAAAGAAAAGGATCTCCAAGTATTTGCCGACGGCGCAATGAAAGGAGATTGGGACTTAGGCATCGCCATGGATGCAATTCGGCTTGGTCATAAAGTTGACTCAATTATCCTCTGCTCGGGTGATGGGGATTACGTTCCCGTTGTAAACTATCTTCAGCAGTCTCTTGGGTGCTTGGTAGAAGTTGTTGCCTTTGGAAAAACCGCAAACAAACAATTAAAAGAGATTGCAGACGATTTTATAAACCTAGACGAGCAAGCAAATTCAATTTTGTTTAGACCAAGAAGGAACAAGGTAAAAAGGACCGCGCAATAACCCATAGTATTTTACTTTTCTTGTGTATTACTGTACAATTACGTGTAAAACCAACTTGACATGATCAGTGGTGCAACAAGAAAGCATCAGTATCCTCCCCGTTGCGAAGGACGACACTGACAAAATAAACGAGTGCGCAACACTCTTGGCAAACGAATTTGCGGATACTCTACGCGCAAAAGAGGAATATCAAAAGAATGTAAAACTCTTTTCTTCTCCTACTTCCTACTGTTTTCAGGTTACAGCAAACAATCGATTTATCGGTATTATTGCGCTCAATTGTCACCCTTGGGAACAAATTAAAGAGCAGCTTTACCTCTCTCCTTCCACAAATAATGTAAAAGAAGAATTTAAGGAAGTTTCACTTGTTCCTTTTCGTACACTTATTGAACACAAAAAATTAAAACCGCAAATGGTTGTTGATTACGCTTACACTTATATCTGCCCCTCTGAACGTGGCAAAGGATATGCAAGCAAGGCGTGGGAACTCCAAGAAGAATATGTATTAAGAAACTTTCCGAACTCTATTGGAATTATTATCGTCAGAAAAGCCAACTGCGCGCGAACAGATTGTCAAACTGTACTCCTTCATATGCTCGCAAAAGAGCGACAGGCACAAGGCTTAGACCCTTCTGCATACGTGCAGGTAAAAGGAATCCCAATCTCCACAAAAGAAATAAAAAAAGCTGCACAGATTTCGTACCCTATTTCTTTTTACAATGGTGTACAAGAAATGTCACATCTAGCAACTAAATATGGATTTACACCCTTTGCATTTACCAAAGCGTTTTGTCCTGTGTTTATCAAGAAAAATACTCCTACTCATGCAGAGTAAGGTCGAGTGTTAACACGCGAACACGTTCTTTACCTTCAGGAAGGATCTCAATAAACGGAACCCCTGAAGCAAACATTTTCGTAGTGTCCATAAGCTTTAGGTGATAGCGAGCATTTGGAACAACAAAGCTATATTCGCCTGACGTACTCGTAAACGTACGGTAAAGCAAAGTATTGAACTCTGGATCAAACAACCCCAGCTCTAGCCCAGCAACTGCTACACCTTTGGTAGTTTTAACACTTCCGGTCGACTTTTTAGGAAGGAGCTGCACAATCTTAGCCAACAACAGCAACACATACACGCCAAGCACAATGAAGTTGTATTTGTGAGGATAGATATACGCAATATACCCTCCATACGCAAAGCCGCCTAACAACAGTGCGTTGCTAAAGAACTCAATCACCTTTGTGAACATACTTTGAGCCTGTAAACGCTTTCGTTCTTGGTCGGAAAGCGTAACCGAATCGAGCGGAATCGAAAAGAGCATTCCTTCCGAAGCGTTTGTCAACTCAATCTCTTGACCTTTATAGATATTATTAAAACCACCATCATTATCAGCAGTTATTACAGAAGAAGGGAAGGTGTATCCGGCAAGTGTCACTGAAATGGTAAAGACACCTTGTTTTGGACTGAGACGAAAACTTCCTGTTGCATCTGAAACTACGGTATCTGCAATCTCTTTGTTGATATGTATCAACCGTACAACGGCTCGAGGAAGTGGCTTCTTTGTACGAGAGTCGTACACTACCCCACATTTCTGTCGTTTTTTTCTACTGATAAACCCAGCCAAAGAGAGCCAGATATTCCCAAAGATAGTTGGTTGCTGTAACGCAATGACTGCTTCAATCGCAAGCATGCTTGACCCAACCACAATTGTGTTACGCCAAGGGAGTTCAGTTGCTACCATTACAGTTACTGTTTTTACGGCTGTGCAATAGCCATTGTCAGCCGTAATACTATACTCTTTTGTTATTTCTGGCTTAAAAGTTACTGAATCCACCGGAGTAAAATCCTCTTTAAAGCCCGCAATGCGAACGATTTCTGTATTTTTTGTTGTCCACGAAAGAGTAATTTCTCCTCCTTTTTTTATTAGTGTTTCAGAGGTAGTAAATGTATCAAAAGTTGGGCACGCCGGAGTCGTTCCTTTTACCACTGGAGGCAAGGTTACAGCTGCGATTACACGAGGAGTGGATACCGGGGTTGCGACAATAGTATTCGTTGGAGTCGTGGTTGGTGTAAGCGTGACGGTTGTTGTCGGAGTCGCAGTAACGGTTGTTGTTGGTGTGGCAGTTGGAGTTGTTGTGCCATAACTCATGGCACCAGTTCCATCTAACCCACTTACCTTCCAGTACTCTTTGCCATCAACAGTTACTACTTCAAGTTCTGCAGAGCTTTCCGTAAGTACATAGCCACCGGTACAAGTTGAGCTAATGTCCGCAACTGTTACTGCATTTGGGCAAACGCGAACCGAGGTTTGCCCCGGTAATTTGTAAATATAAATTGAGTGCGTACTTGAAATACCTGGTGCAGTTGTTGGATTAAGATTAACTACGAGCGACTTTGACGCATTGGGCAATGTGATTGCATTTACTTGACTCCAGTCTCGATCTTCTGACAAATCAATATTAAAATCTGATACAAGATATTCCCCGAAAGTAAGGAGCGCATTAAGGTTATCAATTCCTGGGCTAGCCGGATTGTAGTACCTGCTCACCAAACTTGTATTCTCAGACGTAGAAAACTGCTCTTCTCCCGTAATTTCTTCTGCCGTAGATATTACATCTGCACTTGAAATTAGATTGTATATTCGCGTACCTGAAGGCACGAGTTGCACACGGTGGTTCGCCAAGTCTGCAACGGTAATAACACCTGATACCGGATTACGCGCTAAGCCTCGTGGTTCGTAGTATTCTTCCGTTCCACTCCCTGTTACTGCTCCGTATTTACGAAGAAATACGCCAGAATCGTTGAATACTTGAATTTTAGTATGATAACTCTCTGATACATGAAGATTCCCCTCTTCGTCAAAGGCCATACCTCCAATATCAAAGAAAGCTCCGTCTGCGTCGCCAGCTTCACCACCAATTGTTCTCACATACGTTCCGTTTGTGTCAAAGACCTGAATCACCGATTTACTTACAATTTCATCATTGTATTCTTCGGTTTTTGAAGAGACATAAATCTGATCGCTTGAGTCAATAATAATTGCTAGAATTTGCCCAAACTCTCCATTTGCTTCTCCAAAGGTTCCCCACTGGGTAAGGTAATTGCCAGCGCTATCAAATTTCTGCACTCTGTGATTACGCGAATCTCCCACATAGATATTTCCGGTCGAATCGACTGCTATTCCGTAGCCACCTTGAAATTGCCCATCACCAGTTCCTGCTGCTTCGATGTGCAGTAGCTGTGAGCCATCAAGTGCGAATTTATGAAATCCACTATTATCAGAAACGTAAATTTGGTCATTTTTTATCGTCATAAAATAGGCTTCAGTGTCAAAAGTAGGTGGTTCAACTATCGTTTCCATATACGTTCCCGCATTTGTGAATTTCTGAATTCTGCCTTCATATGCACCGTTATCGAGGACATATAAGTTACCCTCAGAATCGTATGCAACAGCACGAGGGAAACTGAATTTACCCGAAGTAAACCCACTATTTCTCACACTCGACACAAATACTCTTGAGCTAGAAAATTTTTGAATCGCTTGATGGTCGTAATCTGCAATGTAATAGTTACCTGCTGAATCTGTAACCACATCAACAGGAGTTAATATCTGCCACGCACTATGACCGTGTTCCCCCCACGACCTAATCCAATCACCATCACTTTCGAATTCAATAATTTTGTGACCATCTGTTCCGTGTGCAGATGTTACCAATACATCTCCATTTGCTTTTACATGAATACCTCGAGGCACTGCAAGTTGTCCATCTCCATTTCCACAACTGCCGAAAGTTCTTATAAATGTCCCCGAAGGAGAAAAAACTTCAACTCTACAGTTGGGTTCAGAATCAACTACATATACATTTCCTGAAGCGTCGGTCGCAACGCCCTGTGGGTCCATAAACTGCCCATCACCCGAACCTTCTGAACCGAAAGAAGAAATAAATGTACCATTTACGGAGCGTTTAACAACTCTGTGATTATCACCATCACTAACATAAAGGCTGTTACTCGCCGAATCGTAATGAATATATGTTGCATTGGAATAAGTTTCTCCTTCAGGTTGATCGAGCCCCCAGGAATCTATATATCCTCCATTACTATCTAGTTTGTAAGTCCAGTGCGCTGTTTGCACATAAAGGTTGTCTTGATTGTCTACAGTAAGTCCGGTAATTCCGATAGAAAACTCGCCCTCTCCATCGCCATACCTCCCAACAGTTCTTACTATTTCTCCATCTGCGTTCACTTTTACCAAGCGATAATTCAAATGATCGGTATACCAAACGCTTCCATCTGACATAACAACTAAGCTAACAGGTTTTCCAATATTTCGGTACGACTCAGGTAGATAGACCGCTTGCGACGATTCGGCCTTAACCTCTGGATTATCGTTCTTAATGGCAAACGAATTAACACTCGTATACACAGCAACAAAGGAAAAAGCTATAAGGACCCCAAAAAGGTAAAGTTTTTTATTCATATAATACGTGATTGAATTTGATAATTAACTGTAACGATTATTTAAATAGCCGTCAAATATCGTTACTGCACAAAGAAGCCTTCCCGCTTCTTTATTGCATCGGTAAAAGCGTTGAGTTTGTTCGCAACAACGTAGCTAAGTAATTGTGTTGTTGGTTCGCCAATCTCTGCGGCAACTGTAGAAGCGTAGATGCTGTCTCCTGGAGCATACTTACTAAAGAATTGAGTCAAAGTACAATTTCCACATTTCCAACCTGTACCGGCATAAGATGAGTGTTCTCCATTATTTATTGCTTTTATATATGCCTGAAGTGCACCATACCCAGCATTGTAGGTGGCAAAAACGAAGTAGCTTCCCCCTCGTTTGTCATACCTCACCCCACACGCTGCCGTTCCCCCGTATTTTATTATCAGTTTATTTTTAAAATCAGTAGACATATTGGTTGAGGCATTGCGAATATTTCCTGGGTTATTGTTCTGGCATGCCCAGCCTAAAAAGCCATGTGTTTTGTTTGGTTCAAACCGGCAATAGGTACCACTCGTACAAGGGACACATTTCTGAGTGGTTTGAGGGCAGTTGGGAGCGACTGTCCAGGGTTTACTATAATCAATTGTCGGAGTTGGAGTCGGTGTAGAGGTAGGAGAGGAGGTTGGCTTTGCAGTTGGAGTAGGAGCTGTCGTTTTGGTTGGGGTTGGAGTCGTTGTTTTTTTCGGCGTTGGTGTTGGCGATGTTGTTTTTGTCGGGACACTTGTTGGCGTTACAGTCAAGATTAGACTAGAAGGAGTTGGAACAATAGTTGTAACTTGCAACACGGAAGCGGTGACCGTTGGCGTAATCTGTGCTACCTTTTCAACCGTATCCTCTGACGAAGCCCCGAAGAGTTGTTTTTTGTAGGGCAAAGCGTACCCAAACGATTCTGCCATTGAAACTCCCATAATTACTAGTGCTGCAAAAGCATAAAAAACCACGCGTGATACAGATGCATTTCTACTATTTTTTACAGTCATTTTCTTGTTGATACGATAACTATACAAGAAATAGCCCTGAACGTGTAGTTTTACCTAGAACGAAACCTGCCACGTTCCTGGGAATGTCAAAACACTATATCGAATTTCTTTTTTGAGCAATCAATTTCTGAACATACGCAGCTACCTTGGGGGGTAATGTACTAATATCAAGTTCTGCTCTTATCACTTCGTTGGCCATTTGGCTCAATAACAACGAATCTTGTCCGCCAAGGAATCCAATTTCTACTGCTTCTTCAAGTGATTTGAGCGTAGCTGCTTGATACGTGCTGGGTCCAACTGCATTTCGTTCTGCCACGTCCCTATTTGCAGCTTTAAGTCTTCTCCTCCCACGACTCGTCGGAGCTCCTGTTTCTTTTTCTTCTGCGCTTTGGTCTGCTGCTCGTAATCTAGCCAATAATTCAGGAGTTATTTCCAACTCGTCTATTGGATCGGTTGCTTGCTTTGCTTTTTTGGTCTCTGCCTTTTCCGTCATACTTCATTGCATTCTACCACCTCGACGGGCACCTTTCCCCCGAGCTACATACTCTCCTGACATACTATTCGAAATAATCAATTGGAATTCATTATCCGAAATGTATTTGGGAACGTACTTTCCTCCATTATTTGTAATGAGTTTATTGAAAGAGCGAAGGTGATTTTCCGAACCTCTCTTCAGATTTTCATATACCCGAATAATATCTGGGTTACTAGTAGATTTCAGTAGATTGTTTAGATCAAAAATATCGAGGTCCTCAACTGTTGCACCAACGATCAACCCATTAACGAGCGATGTTTTACCTAATGTAACTAGCTCAGTATAAAGCGCCTGCAGCTCCGAATCAGAAAATTTTCCAATTGAGTTTTGAGCGGGATCATCAATGCCGTATTGAGCAAGAAGGAATTTTACCGCGTCAGTATGAGTCTGTTCACTGTTTGATATATTCATAAACACTCTTTGCGACCAATAATCACCGAGAGTCGTATATACATCATGTGCTAATTTCTCCTCCTCTCGCATTTTTAACAAACCTTCTTTTTCAGCATCAGAAATAGCTAGTTGTTCTCCTGATACCAGAGCGCTAGGAACAAGGTAGTTGTCACTCGTGATTGGATCACCCTCAAGTGTGGGAATTACTCCAACGGCGTTTAGAACTGAGTTCCGAATAGATGGGCTAACATAAAGGCTGTAACCTATGCCAAAAACTAAGACTGCTATAAGCGAAGCAATCAGGAATATTTTTTTATTTTTATCTTTCATACTCTTTATACGTATTAACTAAGTAAAATATTGCATATTATTGCCCTGCTTGACACAGTGCATGGGTAGAAGTTCCACAAATAAGGTCGACTGTTTTCTCGGTTCCTAATAATGGCCGTAACGTATCAAGCAGCGATGCATCGTAAACAATCCATTCAGAGGGATACCTGCGATTATCAACTGGCGCGAGATTTCTCTTAAACAAAGGAACTGTATCGGAAGCATATACCCATCCGTGAATTTCTAGTCGGTCTGTACTTTTAGTCGTTGCGCCTCTTTCTCCTTTTGTGACACGGAGTTGTGCGCTTGAAGTAGCAATAATTGCTGCATCAAAACGGTCAACAATAGGTGATCCTTTTCCATCTCCGGCAGGGGGGCGGGGTAAATCGCTTGGAACATCTTCAATTGTTAAAGAAGCGCCGTTAGCAAGTACAAAGACACAACCATTACCTGCTCCAGCGGTTTTCTTTACTTGTCCTCGCATGATCAGATTACCCGTCACAAATATCACATTCGCTTTTGAACATGAAATATCGGATACCACCGTTCCACCTGATGAGTACAGAATGTTCAGGTCTGCTTGCCCAATACTCGATAAACTCCCTGTTGTTTGGCACGTGCCAGAGCTTTCAGTGTTCATGCGTTCACAGTTTAGAATAGCAGTTGAGCGGAGCCGGTCATATTCATTGCCAGGTAAGAATGGTACATGTCCAAACAAGTCATATTCAGTTACACCATAGCGATAATAATTATCGAATCCTAGCTGCATATTTTGCCCACCAACAAGATGTCCACCCGTCAATCCTGTTCCTTGAGCAGGTGACCCTGCAGTCATAAAATAACCGGTCAGTAGTGTAAAAGATTGTCTGGTAAAAGGTGCGTACACATTTCGAGTGTTGTCGTTTGTGGTGCCATCGTCCGTCGGGAGTGATTGAGCAAAAGGAACAGCTCCACCCTTTGCACTGTAGACATCCCCATACGAGGTTTTTAACCACGGACCAAGAAATACATAAACCTCTTTATTTCTCCCACATCCCATGTTTCCAGCTCCATCGTAGACACACAATCCCGTTACGATTGAGTTGCCTGCACCGATTTCTTCACCAATTATTGTTATGGAATTCCCCGTTATGCTTTTCCTATCATTTTTTCCATCATAAGGGATACCACCAATCTCTTTGAGTGCCCAAGCTCTATCACCAAGTGCTTCATCATCTAACTCCTCTTGCCGAATCATAAATCGATTTGTCACTCCTTTGATGCCAGAACCACCTACGTTATCATTCATCGAAAAAGTAGCAGCAGCACCAGTTAATCCTTGCACCGCCCAAGAAACGTAGTTTACTGTCGGAGGTATCGGATCATACAGCAACGTAACTTCACCTCCTGCTGGGCACATTGCGCCAAGACATAAATTGCGGGATTTATCAAACTTTAGCCATCCTTCATCACCTTTGCCAATTGCGTTCCCAAGTGGAGCGCTTACTTTATCAAGGGCACTCACAAATATTGAATATTCGCCCTCTGGCATCCCTTGCCCACCGTCTTTATCATTAAAATATACTCCAAAACGGAATGTTAAAGCTGTTGGATCTGATACAGAAGGAACTATCCCTTCTCTTTTAACACATGCCGCACACTGAGCAGGGCAAGTAGAAACAGGTACAGATACTGGGAGTACCGTGGGAACAGCGCTTTGTGATGAGTAGCAGATTAAGTGATTTGCATCCGCTGCAATTGCCCAATCGTAGTTTTCAAGAAGTTGTGCGTTTGTTCCCGCGGTTATGGAAGCAACAGATGGCAAGTTGGAATTTGTGCAGCCAGAAGGGGTCTGTTGGCAGTCGGGAAAACCTTTCTCTTGCCAATCACGCTGACTTGCCCATTGCATCTTACCTTCTTTAATGTTGCCATTACTTCCAACTGTTTGTCCTAATTCATTAATAAGCGCAAGTGCAGAGAATTGCTGTTTAGCACTCCCCAATAAAGACGGATTAACACAAGTGCTACCTAAACAAGCAGTCGAAATTAAATTCCACGCGGCGCGCAGATTCACAATATGAGAGTTTTCTTTTTCAGAATACATTGCTTGAATACTATTTCTCATACCTGATTGCACCAAAGGCAATGCCACTACATCCCGGTTTAACGCTGTTCGCTGAAGCCAGATCCCTGCTTGCATGATATCATCGCTGCCATTTGCATCTCTAACTGTATACTCAACCAAGAGGGGGTTTCTCCGCTGACTCATGCTCGTTTCGAATTTTTCTGCACCAATGGGGCATATTATTGGATCATCAATTGTTAATGACTCGCTACAGTAAGAAGCCCTTGCTTTAGTTTGACTCGAATAGGTTGTTCCCATAATTATTTGTGAACGACCATCAAGAAGATTTCCATTTCCTGTGGCACCCTTATCTTGCACCGCAGTCATTGAGTCAGCATCTGAAATAACAATAGAGGAAAGTTGAGGAGCTTGATTCTCTACTTGAATTGCAACCCTACAAGTCACTGGAGTAGAAGCGACATCAGGACCTGGCCCATCAGAATCTTGGTCAGCTATATCTATCTCAAGAAAACCACTACAAAGAGAACGTCCACTAATATTTTCAAAAAGCCCATGAGATTCTCGGGCGTCTACAAGAAATTGTGTTGCTTGAGTAATCGCGGCAGGGTTGTCACTTCCATTCCGAACTGTTGCACCTATGAGCGATCCACCTCCAGCACTCTTAATAGTTGCACAAGAGTTCAAATTGCCAGAAGAGTTCTCAACTCTGACTGCCAACACATTGACCGTATCACCATAATCGTTATCTGAAACGGAGAGCGTAAATGACTTTGGCTGATCTTCCCTAGTGAGTGAAATCGACGCAGTATTTATCGAACAAGAAGGTGTAGCATTTCTGTAAAGTGGATCACAATTGTAAGAAGAAGGTACGCAGTTATTACACGACACACCCGTACCCTGGGGAACGGCTCGTGTTCTGAATTTTGTAGAAGACTCACCAGCAGGACAAGCAACAGGCGTACAATTACACGACTCCTCAAAGGTATACCACATCATATAGTCATTAAAATCGTAGTCACCGCCCCATTCGTCCCAATCGCCCCAACACTGCAAGGGACCAAGAGGATTACCATTGTCACCGTTTTGAACCATGCTTCTAAAACTCGTACTGTCTGCAAAACCATAGTTCCCGTCTGGTTTTCCTCGACTTGGAGGGCATGGGCACCCTGTTCCGCAAGTATTTGCATACGATCCTGTATTCTCAGTTTTCCATCCAACATTTGGATAGGTACAACTTCCATAACAATCGTATGTTCTTACAGTAATTCGATCAGAAGCAACAACGTCCAAGGTCGCTGCTACTCCGGTAGTTGGATATGCATTTTGTATAACACTTCCATTCTTAGAAATTTCTAGCCGTTGCCCTCCACCCATCGTTGTCCAAATTCGGAGCTTTCCTTGGGTTGGAAACGAATTTATTGTGTGGCTGTTGCCCATGCTCCACAGGGCAGAATTGCATGACACGTTGGGGCCATTTGGGCAGGCGAATACAGGGTTTGTTGAAGCTATATAAACCGGCACAATAAGCAATACTATATAGGCAAGAATACTCCTTAATTTATTAAAGAGTTTATTTTCCATAGAGATATACCCATAAAATACCATCGAAGAGTGAACGTTTTATCTGCGTTACCTTTATTTGCTTTAGCATAACATTTGGATCTGAAGCAATTCCTCTGACGACAACACCTCGCTTGATATCGTCTCCTTCAATAACGGGAGTACCTTTGTCTGCATTTGCAGAATATACAAAAAATTCATCGACAAACTGCATATACGATTTTGAAATCGCATCAATTTGTTTTTGATCACGTTTTTGAATAGCGTGGTAACATGAGACATCAAGGTCTGTCATTTTTTCGTATTGCAAGAGTACGCCGTTTTTATCATATAAAGGGCTACTTGTTGGTGCAGTGAGTTCTGTTACCGAATCTTTTTGAGTAGGTAAATACTTCATGTACGCTAAAAATACCTTTACTGCAGGTGAGCTCCAATCTTTTGCTACTAACTCTTGTATTGGGCAGAGTGGGAATTTAGTTTGAGGAGCATTAAGGAGTCCTTGATCTTCAACCGATAAATACACACCATTTTCATTTTCTGCCATAACAGGTTTCTTAAAGGGTATCATTTGCTTTTCTAATTCTGGCAGTACTTGTTCAATAAAACCACTCTCTTCCCGTCCAATTAAGTATAAACCATACACAAGCCCTTCAGTAAAATGCGGAGATGAATCTTGGTCGCTAGCGTCCTTTATAAAAGGAAGTGCAAGTGCCTTTGCAAGCGCTAAATCTTTTTGCTTTACCATCTCCTTTCGTTCTTCTGCTGGCAAAATCGTGTTTATGTAATCTTTTGCCTTAACTATTTCAGGTTTTGCAATTTTTAATGCTTTAATTTGCATTGCAGTATCTTCTTTACCATTAGTTCGAACGGCGATTGCGTGCTTAATTTTTGCAATAATATTGTTCGATTGAATATCTTCGGCTTCGAGTAAGATTGTGATATTCCGAGGTTCGGTAGATTGGGTATATAACGTTTCTATCGATTTTTCGACACCGTTTTCTTCGTACTTTACACCGACTTTAGGGATGGACATGAAAAAATCGGGTTTAACCATCTCACTCCCCGTTAACCATGGAAATATCTGAAAATATCGTGAGGGAAAAAGTGAACAATATAACGAAACAGCACTCTCCGTAGTTTCAACCGAATATAACGTGCATGACGAAATAGTATAGCTACGCGAATTGTCCTTATTCGAAATAGCAACAGCACCCTTTGCTTCGGTTGAAAGCTTCAGAAATGATGTTGACCAAGAATCTTGATTATTCCACGCTTCTTCTACCCATTTGATAATTTGAAACACTCCAAGTAGGGCAAATAGAACAAAAAGACTCCCGACAACAAACATTAACGCTTTCCTGTTGATAACGATCTGCACAGTACAGTATACAACTTTTTACGGTAACCGCTAAACTTAATTCGCCGCTGCTCTGGTCAACCTCTCCATTATTGTTCTTCCTAAACCTTTTCGCGGAAAGGACTGTGCAAAAACAAGAGAATATCGTTTTGCATCGCACTCCAGCAGTGCCCCAAAAATTGACGCAGCAATTGACGACAAATCCCGTTCACTTCCAAGAATGATCCGATTTACTTTTTTAGGAATTAGTGTCGCGAATTCTTTTGAACAAAGGATGCAAACACTTTCATGTGGGTTTTCATTGATTACTTTCAATAAATGTGCCCTCCACTTCTTTTTTGAATTAAGCGGCAAAACCGTCAACTTCCCATTCGGAGCATAATGTTTGTACTTTGTTCCAGGAGACGAGCGTAAGTTTGTATCGTCTTCACCGGCGATAAGCACCTCATGAGTCGGGAACGTTGTCTTCAACTCCTCCTTTGTAATTGCTCCTTGCCTCATAATCACTATTTGCTCTTCATTTTTTGGGAGTACAACCGTAGATTCAATACCAAAGGTCGTGGGGCCACCAAGTACCACATGAGGAACTTCACTACCAAAGGCGTTTATAACATGAGCATGGTGCGTTGCGCTGGGCTTTCCAGATTTATTTGCAGAAGGTGCTGCAATCGGAACTCTTGCCGCGGCAAGGAGCTCTAGTGCAAATAAATTTGCAGGAATCCTAACTCCAACCAAAGAAGAATGCGCGGTAACTACAGACGGTAAGTTGTCATTTTTTGGAAGGAGTACCGTTAAAGGGCCAGGACTAAAATGCATAAACAGTGAAGTTGCGAGCTTCGGTACAGTTTGAGCGACTTCGTGGAGCTGTTCTACAGACGAAACGTGAACAATGAGGGGATTATCTGCAGGGCGATTCTTTGCACGAAAGATTTTTTCGACCGCAAAGGAGTCAAATGCATGTGCTCCAAGTCCGTATACTGTCTCGGTGGGAAAAGCAACGAGTTCTCCTTCTCTAATTTTTGCTCCAAAACGCTCAAAATCCTGGGAGAGCCACATTAGTTCGGGGACATTTACGTTCGGTGGGAGAACATTACCATACAGTTGCTGAACCAAGAAGGCAAACACTCGGGAAAAGAGTGTGAGCATATGAACAGCAGCCGTCGGAAGATCTTCCCACTCAGCGGACTTCACCTTTTTCTTGTTTCCAATTGTAAGATTTACCGTATTCACTGAGCAGAAAAAATAACTAATCCGACTTTCCGGTATAAGTGGATGGGCACGTTCTGCGATACAGGAAACTATCTCAATATCCATTCCGATATCAGATTTCACTTCTCTTTTAAGCGCAACCTCTGGGAGCTCTCCGTCAAGAACTTTACCCCCAGGTAATACGGCAGGAACCCCTCTAAACGACGGACGAATTTCTTCGCGCAGATGCTCTACTATTAGTTTTCCTTTGTGAATTATTACGGCAAGCGCGACACGTTGCATACCGAATTATACCAATTATCCAGACCTTCTGCGCCTATTTGGTATAAAAGACAAAATATTTTTTTACTTTGATACCTGTTGCAATATCTTGGAATTCCATAATATACGCATACTTGCGTTTTGTAGGTAACAGATAATTAGTGCGAACACTAAGAGAGGTTGAAGATTTCCAAATTTTAGTGAATCCTTGATTACCCTTTTTCACATAATCATACAAGAAGAACTGGGTTACTTTAATCTTTTTGGGATCATAATTCTTCAAATAGACCATATCCCAAGATCGAAGCTGCGAGGTAGTAAAAGTTTTACCATACCGTAACCGCCCAAAAGTAAAATATACATTAGTCAATGTTGTTGGAAGATCTGCAGTAAACAATGTTTTTGTTGGACTCGTGCGATAAGACTCCGTTTCTGGCGAACCTGTTTGATCGTATGCACATTCAACACCAAACAAAATAATGTCGTTAGGTTGTACACTAGTGTGGACGGTGAAAGTAGCACTCAAAGGTACCGTTGCCCCTGCAGCAAACGCAACTGGTGAATCAAAGGTTACTGTTGAGTACAGTGTGTTTTCGCTTATTGATGTAATTTGAGTCGCCCCTTGCGAGATAAGTGAGATAGAAAATGCAGGTGCAGTTTGTGTTCTTGTTGTATTTTTGCTCGTAACCGTACACGAGTTAATCTGTGCTGCGAATGTAGAATTATTTGTAATTTCAATATTCTGAGTGTAGGTAACCCCTTTTTTCACGGGATTAATTGGTGAAGGATAAGTAACCGCCGTTGCAGAATAAATTTGTGATAAATCTAAAACGCCATTTCCAAAAGTTGTGTCGTAACCTGCAGCTCCCAAATCTCTAATAGTCGTCGTATTAAGGAGTGATAAAATATACGCTCGTTTATCAGGACACACAGAAAGCCCTGGGTTTGCGGTACACTGCTCGTCAACCATACCTTTGACTATACCCGCTACTCCAGAATAATAAGCAGTCGATATACTTGTACCACTCACTGCCCCATATCCACCTCCTCTTAGTGTTGTAGAGATATCTACTCCTGGAGTCATCACATCAAGATTTGCGCCGTAATTGCTAAAACCTGCCTTTGCATCTGTATTGTCCGTCGAGCCAACACACACAACGTTTTCGTATCCTGCTGGATAAAGACACCCTTCTGTTCCGCCATTACCTGCAGCGGCGACCACAATAATACCTGCATCAGTTGCTGCCTGGACTGCTGATTGAATGAGTGCATTTGCACTACCCCCTAGACTCAAATTAATCACATCTACCCCTGCCAAAACGGCTGCGTCAATCCCCTCTGCAATCGAGACCGAATCACAATCACCACTAGAATTACAAACTTTAAATGGAAGAATTTTGGCGCTATATGCGATACCTTTGAATCCAATACTATTATCGACGCTCGCAATTGCCCCTGCCATAGCTGTGCCATGCCCTTGATCGTCTGTTGGATCCGCGTCGTCATTTACAAAATCGTAACCTCCAGGCAAAAAAACATCTGCTAAATCAGGGTGAGTAAAATCGACTCCTGTATCTATTAATCCAATTACAACATTTTCACCTGAATAATTTGCAGCATTTTCCCATGCTGCTTCTCCATTCATTTTTGTGATCCCCCAATCGACTGATTGTTGCGAAATTTTATAGGTATCGTTGTTGTAGCCCGCTTCAACCAAAGGATGTTCCATTAGTTTTTGATACCTACTTTCGTCTTTTGGTGTAATAACATATTTATTCTTTCCTCGTTTACGTTTTTGAAATATAACACTGAATTCTGATTCTAGAGTGCTCATTTCTTCCGATGTTAGTTCCCGAACGAACTGAACCACACGAGTCTTTGTTTTATGTGACACTTGAACCACGGCACGAGACTCTTTTTTATTATTCTCAACAATTGGAAGCACAACCCCATTGGAACCCGAATCTGTTGCGAAAACTGCTTTAACTGCAATAAATGGGTGTAAAAACAGTATTGTGACAAGTAAGAGTGCCTGAATCCTTAGCAATTTCATTAAATCAGTATAACATAATGCGCACATTTCCCGCTTGCAACAATACTAATCTGCTACAATAGATGACATGAGAAAGTCAGTGCTTAGCACAATTACAATTATCGCAACAACCGCAGTGTCTTTGGTTTTATTCCGCCCAACCGAAGATTCAACGAATAGTACAAAAAAGGATATTCCTTCAGAAGTCAAAGGTATCGTAACCGCACTCGAGCCAAAAATTACTTCCTCCTCCACTATCGACGTGACACCTTCTCCCTCTCCTTCCAC
This sequence comes from Patescibacteria group bacterium, assembly GCA_016860985.1. Taxonomy (GTDB): domain Bacteria; phylum Patescibacteriota; class Dojkabacteria. The sequence goes on from BOKM01000001.1 coordinate 419,790, forward strand.
ACAACCATCAATCACGCCAACACCAACTATTATTTCAACTCAATCTACTCAGAAAGAACAATCCGGTTTGCAAGTACAACGAGTTTCCCCTGAGCCTGAGAAGAAAACGACTACCGAAGCAGGAGCAGTTACTACATTAAGCCTCAATAATCTGCAAAAAGGTACGCTTTACGAGGTTAAGCTCCCATTAGATATCTCAGCAAGCAACCTCAGTATTTCTTGGCCAGCAAGTAGCAGCATACCTTTATGGACAACTACACTCCCGACAAGTATTTCACAACTTGCACCTCTTCCGCACGACGACGACATGATAACGGTGGAACTGACGAATCACTCTGGTCTTCTCCCTTTTCCCGTAGGCAAAACCTTATACCTTTATCCGACACAAACAATTGCGAAAGCGACAATATCTCTCATTGCACCAAATGCAGAAGTTAACTCTCACAAAATCTCTACCACCGGTGTATATAATTCTAACTCTGGGGCAAGTTATACCTCCCTAAATATTAAGACTCGTGATGAATGGGGAGCAAACCCTGCAACCTGGGATTCGAATACAAGCGCAAACATAGACGATCCCTCACGGCTTATTTGGTATCCGGTTTATTACAAGGCATCCAGAATTGTTGTTCACCACACAGCAACAGGTATAAATACAACAAACCCTGCAGCATCAGTTCGTGCCATATATCTTTATCATGCATACACACGAAAATGGGGTGACATAGGTTACAACTTCCTTATTGATCACAACGGTACAATCTACGAAGGCAAAGCAGGTGGGGATGAAACGCAAGGATACCATGCCTTTGGCGCAGCAAATCGAATGAGTGTAGGGATTAGCGTAATTGGCGATTACTCCTACTCGGCACCATCGTCTAAAGCTAGAAGTTCTCTTGTAAAACTCATGGCAGAAAAAGCAGCATTCTACGGTTTTCGACTCAAATATTCAGACGGAGGAACTGCAAAGTGGAGAGATATTTCATATACAGTATTTGGGCACAGAACCTCTTATCAGTGGGATTACGATACTAATTCTTGGAAAGTTAATCAAACCGCTTGTCCAGGAAATGCATTCGCAGCTATTCTTCCATCTTTAACTCAAGAGGCAGAAAATTACAGGAGCGCTAACTACTCAAGCCTAAAAAAACTTGCTCAAGATGTTGATGCAGCTTTTGAAGAACCACATGATCAGGGTACAATTATTGTTCGGTATAACGTTCCCGAAGATACAACAGAAGAAGTAATGCGTACATTTGTTCCAGCATATAGCGGAATAAAAAGTTACACGATTAGCGGAAATACAATAACGTACAAAATTGAAAGTGGGATAGTGATTCACCCCTACTACGGAGATTCAGAGTACCTAGTTGTACCAGATAACTGGACAGGATATGACGGTGAATACGCCACATTCAGTATCCCTTACGAAATGAACGGAGTAAAAGACAGATCAAAAACACTGCTTAAAGTTTTCAAACTGGATAGCAGAGTTCAAGCAGCAGATTTAAAGCATTATCTTCAAGTTCAAGAAATTGAGCCGCTTCAAAATGAAGATTAGATGAAGATTTTTGTCGTGCTATAGAAAACATCGATTTGCCCGTGTTATTAAAACGAACTATTGCATTACAGTTTGACACTAACTTGTTATAATGAATGTATAAATTTGCCCTCAGTTCACTCATGAAAAGAAATATAATTGCGGTTGGAATAATTTCTGCCTTGTCCATAGGTACCCTTACGCTTGTGCTTTCAAATTCATCAATTCCAGGGGATTTACTCTACAGGGTTGATCGAGGTGCCGAAAATACATGGCTTGCAATTACTGCCAATACGAACAAACTCGTATTCGGTAAATATAACTTGCAACTTGCGAAAGAGAGAACCGGCGAAATCAAGACGCTCTCAAATTCGAACATGGTAAAGAGCGCTACTATTAGAGTATACGCAGCTTCAACAAACGCAGATCAGCAAGTTATTAACGGACTTCTTGAAGATATCAAATACAACCTTACCTCTGCCAAAGAAATTATTCCAGAACTCTCCGCAAGTAATCAGACTGAATTCTCAGTTGATGTTGCTCAAGGATTAACAGAAATTGCTCAAGAATTAACGACCATCACTGAATCACTCCCCGAAACTTCGCTCTCACAGCTTGACGATTTAGTTAATACAATTGAAGACCTTGATGACACCGCAGTCGACATGCTCGCAAAAGCAGAAGACGAAAGTGAGGACGAGTCAGATGATGACAATGAAGTTTCTTCAACTCTTACCGCAAAATTAGAGCGTAAACTTTTAAAGCTTAGAGAAGAACATAGAATTTATTCCGCGCTACTACAACAAAACACAGCAAAAATTACACCTGAAAAAGCTGCTACCGCAGAAACCCTCTTACAACAAGTGACTGCAAGTTTGCAAGACGCAGAGAGTAAATTAGCCACGGGCGAATTAAAACTTGTTGCGGATATTATCGACCGAACTGACGATGATTTGGATAAAGTAAAGGATTTGGTAAAAGTCGAAGACAACGACGAATCAGAGGGCGAAAACAGTAACGACCAAGATGAATCGAACGATGATGATTCAAATGACCAACAAGACGAAGACAGTAATGACGATTCAAAAGACGAAAACGAAGATGAATCAGAACAAGAAGATGAGGAGGATGACGAAAAAACGACCGTTACTCCTACTCCATCCAAAGTAGCCACTACTTCGACTCCAAAACCTTCAAAGACCCCAGAACCAACCGAAGTTGAGGACGAGGAAGAAGATGAATCAGAAAATGAAGAAGAGGACAGTGAGGATGAAGATGTAGAAGGAGCAACGACAAGACTTATAGAGTTAAAGGACATACTTCGCAATCGGCTAAGAATCTAGTATAGTGGTTCATGCAGCTTGACCAAGGAACAACCTCTAGCAAAAACCTTGGGATAGAATTACTTAGAGTACTTTCGGTGCTTTATATCGTAGGATTCTGGCACTTACTCAACTACACAGAAGCGATTCCTAACTACAATAATATTGCGACCTCAACCCTAACAGATATTATTCTAGCGACTTTCGTTTTTATTAGTGGATTCTTTGCAGCAACAAAATTCAAGGAAATTAACGTAGCAAGTGTACTCTCATTTTTTTCGAGAAAGATCCTACGCATCTATCCACTCTACTTTTTAGCAATTGTGTCCTTTTTCCTTCTCGGACTGAACTCGGCGATGATATCCGCCAAGGCACTGGTTTTTCTTTCGATGCTTTTTAAACCTGCGCCGCAAACACTTTGGTTTATAACTATGATTATGCTTTTTATGTTTTTTACTCCCGTTTTTTCGCTTCTTGCGCAAAAGCTTAGTCTTAGGAATTATTGGAGGATTGTTATCCTCGGCGTTCTTGGTGGAACATTATGGTACTACTTCTTTCGAACTATAGATCTTCGTTTACTACTCTACTTCCCGGCTTATATGACTAGCATTCTTCTCGCACAAAACAGAATCCCCTTAGCGCCTAAACATCCAGGACTTCTGGTTATCGCGTTCGGAACTCTACTGCTTTCATTACCGGAACTAAACTCCGGTGGGATTACAATACTATTAAATCTTCCGCTCGTTACGCTTACCTCTTATTTGCTTTTTTCTTATTTTTACCGCCTAAAATTTTCTCGTATTAAGTATCTTTCGCTCCTCACTTTTGTTGGATATGCAAGTTATGCCCTTTACCTTTTCCACCGGCCACTTCTTGTAATGATGAAAACTGTATATTTTCCTGAAGACCTACTCCAACAATTACTCATACTTGTATTCATTTATCTTCCCTTTACCATTATATTCGCGTTTGATATTCAGAAACTATATGATTTATTCCAAAACTATCTCTATGGATATTTCACAAGACAAAAAAACAAGGTGTCCTTGGTGTCTCGCGACACCTGAATATATCGAATATCACGATACTGAATGGGGAGTGCCGACACACGATGATGCACGCCATTTTGAATTTCTTATTCTAGAAGCTGCCCAAGCTGGATTAAGTTGGTTAACAATTTTACGTAAGCGCCAGGCGTATAAAATTGCCTTTGCAGACTTTGATGCAAATATTGTTGCCACGTATGGAGAAAAAGAGATTAACAAACTTCTATTAAATGAGGGGATTATTCGAAATCGTATGAAAATTACGGCAGCAATAAACAATGCTCAACACTTCCTTCAGATTCAGAAAGATTGGGGTTCATTTGATTCATATTTATGGTCTTTTACTGAGAATAAAGTGATACATAATAATTGGGAAAACATGCAACAGGTGCCTGCGCGTTCAGAACTTTCTGACAAGGTAAGTGCAGACTTAAAAAAGCGAGGATTTTCGTTTATCGGGACAACAATAATGTACGCACATCTTCAAGCTGTTGGAGTCATAAACGATCATATAGTGTCTTGCTTTAGGCACGAGAATTTGCAGAGATTTACGCAAAATGCTAATGTAATGGATGCCCCTTAGTAAAGGATTGCTCATTGTTCTCACGATAATAATTTCGCTTGTTGGATTGTTTTTGGGCGGATATTTGTACCAAACACTAAGCAACCTGGACCTCGTTTCACCGAACAGAATAGAAAATAAACATTACTTCTCAGACGAAATTTTTATTAATGGACTCGGTCCGAACAACGAACCACTTTTCATTCATCTTCTGTTAAACCGAAAACAGCGTGCCTCTGGCGACTACCTACATTATTACACCATGGAGATTGTTTCCCCCTCTCTGTCCAGAAAAATTATGCAGGAACAAGTATCAGCAGATGCAACTCTAATACCGCTACATGGCATTAAAAATATTACTCGCCAAACAGAGGAGGATCTATCTACGAGAGAGAGTTATGCCATAACCTTAGACTTTGGCAAAGAGATAGCGCTAAAGCTTTCACGATTCCAAGGAGATTTCCTACTCCATAACAAACTCGATCATACGAAGTACGCGAGTGCTGGTAAGGCCCTTATTACATTAGATGGCAAGGAATATGAACTAAACGCCCTCCTGACCAAGACCTTTGCACAAAACTATTCTACCTACGTATTTTTCGACAATTTCGATCAACTCGATTCAACTACACACGTTGTTGTAGCTTGGGACCAAAACGACCAACTCTATTACCTCGACACTTCAGATACTCGCAGCAAGCATACCGGTTATGGTTCCCATAAATGGGGATACTTTGGCAGCAAGCTTGGAGGGAAAAAACTCAGTAATATTACCATCACACACGCAACAACTGGAAAGAACCCAACAGAATGGCAGGTCTCACTCCCCGAAATCGAAGATGGTGCACGATTAGAATTTAAGGTCAACTACCATGATTTATCACGTGCGGCTGGCTTACTGAAAGGAAAAGTAAAACTTGGAGAAACAGAAACTGAAATCTCAGGGTATGCAATTTATGCGGAGTATTAATTATGAATAAAAACGCACTCTTTATAACATTCCTTGTACTGTTTTTTGTTTCAATCGGAGGTGGCTTATTTCTATCAATAAAAATGCATGAGCTTGGTCTTGGTAACCGAATATCACGTCAGACCAACAAGCATTACTTCAATGATAATTTCATTGTTTATGGCGTAGATAACAGAGGTACCCCTTTTCTGGCAGAAATATACTTGCAACGCAGTCAAAAAGATACAGGTGAGTTTGCTCATTTTTATAGAGTTGGCGTGTATTCTAACGGAAAGTTTTCTGAAAGCGAACAGCAAAAAACAATGCCCAAGCCAGAGATACAACCTTTCACCTTTCTCGACAGTTTTAAAACTTCATTTGGGGCAGATTTTTCTGCAAAACAAACATTTGTTATCGATTTTACCGTAGATTCAATTTCTTATTCATTGGCAACTGATATTTTTAATGGTGATTTTATCGTAAGGAATGATCCTGATTATATGAAACATGTCAGTTTTGCTAATGGTACACTTGCAAGAGAAAAAGAGATTATTCCTGTCAGTATTGCATATCTCGGAACTTATGCCGAAGATAGCAATAAGTACATATATTTTGATGGGTTTTATCAACTGCAGTCAACAGCACACCTTCTCGTACTTTGGGATGAAGCAAAAAATGTATACCTCATTGATAAATCACGGGTAAAAAGTACGCATCAGTTCTACAAATCACACACATGGGTGCTTAATAAAAGCGCCGACGGATATCTACAAAAAGCTTTTACGGCAGGTTTAAGCTACAATGAGTCCGAAGAATACCCCACTAAATGGATTATTACCCTTCCGACACTACAGAACGCAACACTTAGTCTTGAGACTGATTTCCTAAACGATACTGCATGGGGATATACGACAGGAACAATAAATGATAATGCCGGAATCCGTAAAATAAGCGGATATTCCCTCCTTACCTATTACTAACGTTTAAGGTAGTAAATAATACCAGTAATTGCTGCAATAATCGCAATAATTACCAACCACGTAACAAGGACTAATAAAAAGAACTTTTTCTTAGAAGATTTATATTTATCAATATTGATAAATACAGAAATAAGGGTAACAGGTAAACTCGCTATCGCTAGAACAATGCCGATTATCTGTGTTAAGCCCAAAATTACAGGAACAACAACGACAATAGCTTTTGCTGGATATACCATTGCAATCGTAAATAATAGGGTAAGAGTGTACAATATGCCAGCTACGAATTTCCAATATTTCATATATGAATAATAGCACTACAACTCAAGATGCACTAAGTGAGCTTCAATCTCACATGCAGCCATTTTCACTATACTATCAATCAGAAGCGGCAGCGCTTGTTGAGTTCCCTACTCCCTTTACCGCATCAGTAATTTCCAGACTTTTTTCGTTTGAAGGTTCTCAAGGTATTGCCTATAAATCGCTTGGGTTGCCAATTACCAAATACAAAACAGACGACTATGTAAAATATCTATTTAGTCGAGTGTATCTTGATATTGGTTATGAAAACATCTTTTTTTATCAAAATCTTGGCTTAAGATACATGCCAGAAGAATCAGGATCAAATCCCGAACTGAAACCACTACAAAACATTGTTAGTCGATTAATTGGCGCACTACGCAACGCGTTTGTACATGCCAGCATCCTTCAGCAAAAACAACAAATCATAAACAAGGCACAATCTTTGTTTGAGCGATTGTATCCACAGCGACCATCGCAACAAACAAAAAGTGACTCAGTTGCCCAACTAGAGGTACTCGTCAAAGAGTTCACCGAAGATTATGCTGTTATATTTGAACTCTCGTATCTTGAAGGGTTAATCGCGCAAACTTTACCACAAGAAGAAATCGCCAGACTTTCCCCCGCCAGTAGTGATCTGTATGTAGAATCGAACGATATATTGGGCAGTAAAGACATATCAGTCACAGAGATTATTGAGAGATTTGGAACAAGGGGATTTAATGATTTTGAATTTGCTGCACCACGATGGCACGAAATTCCGGACGTTTTGCAAAAATTACGTTCTCCACAAACGCAACAAGCACCGATTGCAGCTACTACTACAAATCAAAGAACGATTGAACTTCAAGAAATCATTACGTTAAAAGACAATCTTCGGCTTGCAATTACCGTATACGTCGATTCCATTAGAAAAGCACTCTTTTCGATTGCAAATGCACATGAACTTACAAATGATTTAGTCTTTTATCTCACACTTGATGATTTTGAAAGACTTAAACCAAACGAGTGGCTCAATGCCGCTCGTCGGCGCAAAAATGAATATGAAACTGGAAAGGCAGTATATCTTCCACGATTTATCACAAGAGATACTGTCACGCAAGAAAATACGATTCAAATAAAAAATCAATACAAAGCAATTCCCGTCTCAAGTGGAAGCGTGACTGCCCCAATATTTAAGGTAAGTAATTCAGAAAAAGAAATACCACAAGGGATTATTCTTTTGTTACCTCACGCCGGACCTGAGTTTACCGTCTTTTATAAAAATGCAGTTGGAATTATTTTTCAGAAAGGAGGAATACTGTCGCATGGTGCCATAATCGCCCGAGAAATGCGTATTCCCGCAGTTGTTTGCGCTGACTTTGATTCAAATGCACAACTTGCAATTCTTGATGCCTCAAAAGGAGAAATAAGCTTAACTGAGGAATCTGCGGCATGAGTGTTATTCGACTCGACAAACATACCCCACCAGATATCTCGAGATTAGGAGGTAAGGGTGCAAACCTTGCAAAGTTACTTTCACTTGGCTGTCGCATCCCAGACTGTATTGCAATATCGCATGACCACCCAACCGCACAAATTCTCACTGACGTGCTTCCTATTTGGGATGAATTGCATTTTCAATTAGCGGCAGTAAGAAGTAGCGCCACAGCCGAAGATTCGATAGACCAAAGCTTTGCAGGTATGTTTTCAACCTACCTTTACGTGAGCAAAGATAAACTTCTTGAAAAAATAACGCTTTGTCGACAATCTCTCTCCCTTCCAAGAGTAGCTGATTACATTACGCGGATGTCCATTTCAAAAGAAAATGTTCACGTTAACGTTCTTGTGCAAAAGATGATAGAAGCAGACGCCTCCGGTGTTTGTTTTACAAAAAATCCTTTAACTAATGATTCAAACGAGATTGTTATAGAAGCAATTCATGGGCAAGGCGAGTTGCTCGTTTCTGGACAAGTGACACCCGATTATTACCGTATTGCCAAGCACAAGAATGTTCTGCTTGAGAAAAATATCTCAACCCAAGAAATTATTTTAGACAAAAAATCTCGTACCATTCGACCAAGGGAAATGGAGTTGCAACATGTACCCAAAATCTCTGAACCGATGCTTTACTTACTCAGAGAACAAGCAGAAAGTATTGAAAATATGTACCAGAAGCCGGTAGATATTGAATGGGCAGTCGAAAACGGAGTGCTTTATATATTGCAAGCACGTCCGATTACAACGTAGCATCGAGCGCCAGCTCAATTGCATCTTGATAACTTTGTCGATTTTTACTTCCCCTTATCTCTCCATGAGTACCAGTTACAGTACCAAGATGAAAGGATTCGCCTAGCTTTTGTGCAATTAATTGAGCTTCTCCTCTTACAGGTTCTGTTAGCTCACTTAAATCTTTTGCGGCCCAGTACATATGCACATGCTTTGCGTTTCCATAGTTATCTTTTTTTTCGAACAAGTCGCCTAACTGCTGTATCGTTCCATAGAGTGAGTTCAGAATGGAAGCAATATTTGGCGGCATATCAAATTTAATGAAGAAATCGTTTGTTGCAGGTACTTTATCGTACAATTTGAGCATTGCAGCTGCAGACCTTGGTCCAGAAACAGCAGCGTTTAACAATGCTGCAAGGATTCTATTTGTAGATCGTTGTAGCGTAGGAAAGCGTTCTTTCGCCCTTTCCCACCGCTTTACTGCCCCTTCTCTACTTTCTTGTGTAAATGTAACAGGTTCAAAAAGGAGCAAAGACTTAATCCTTTGATCTTCTGATGGTCTTTGCGCAACTGTATACGCTGCAATATCTGCTCCCATACTTATGCCTCCGATGACAACCTCGTAGGGCATAGTAGCACAAGACATATTAATATATTCATTTGCATCTTGAGCTAAAGTTTCTGGATTGATAATGGGCAATTGGTTTGTTTCTAACATTGGGGCAAATAGGACAACAATCTTGTCGACCTTTCCCCCTTCAAGTAAGGGTCTAATTAACTGATAATATTCGCCTGTAGGTGGATTTCGTGCACCCTGAAAGAGTATCACCATACGTGGAGGTCTATCTTCATGTGTCGTTTGTTTTTCAACAGGTAATTGATATGTGGATATTACATTCCCGTGGACAGTTTCTGTAACATCAATATCCAGTCCACCATAAAATTGAGGAAACTTTTCAAATACCGCAGAAAGATATTGCGACTCTTTGCCTACGTTTTGTCCTTCTATATCAACTACCTTGCCCAGCATCATACGGAATTATACCGCATAACCGAGTTTTCTCGCCAACTCCTCCGCAACTTTAAGCTCAGACTCAATTTCTGCAAGGCCCTTGTGCCAAAAAGTTTTGTCAGCAATATCGATACCAATATCTAGGAAGATATCTCGTGTAGATTTTGATTGACCAGCGGACAAAAACACTTTGACTTTTTCGACAAAAGATTTATCGCAAAGTACTTCATGTCGAAGCGCTTTTGAAATAAGCTGCCCACTTGCGTAAGAATACACGTAAAAGAACATGCGAATGTGTGACCAGTATACCCACCAATTTTCGGAACCTTTATCAAGTGAAACTCCATCGCCCATATAACTTCCCATATGCTTAAGGAAAAGGTTTCCAATCTCTTTTTGAGAGATATTCATGTTTTTTCTGAATTGCTGGTGAAGCTCAGTTTCAAAATTGTAGAGTGCAATCTGACGATGAATAGCACTAATATGTGCATCTAGCTCAGAGATAAGAAAGGCCAACCTGCTCTCATCATCAAGTTGAGTGATAACTTCGTCGGTAACAAATGATTCAAAGAAGGTACTTGCTACTTCTGCAAGACCCTTTCCTACATCGTGTTGCAGAGCATTTTGAGCTTTTCTTGAGTATTCATAATGCGTTGCATGACCGGCTTCGTGTGCGAGTGTCATTAAATCACGCAGTTTGCCGTGATAATTTTGATAAAAAAATGGTGGCACATGTGGCATTGCCGAATAGCAGGCAGCACCATCAAGCTTCCCTTTTTTGGGGTTCGCATCCAGCAAACCGCGCTCAAGGAATGACTGAAATATTTCACCGAATTCCGGATCCAGGCGAGTATATACCTGACTAACAATTTTTATTCCCTCTTCGATTTTGTATGTTTTATCAAAGGAACCAAAGGTAAGCATACGCTCGTGATATCGCAATTTTTTCTTATTAAACAAGGCAGCCTTCAGTTTATATAAGCGCTGCGGTACATAAAAATTTTCTGTAACCGCAGAAACGAGCGCTCCTACAATATGCTCGTCAATATCATCCGCAATAAACCTCTCTGCATCTGGCCGTTCAAAATTTCGCAATTCGTCATCAATTTTTTTATTATAAAGAACTGTATTCAACTCACTGGTTGCCCACGGAGCGATTTTTCGTTGTATAGCATGAATATGCGACGCAGCTTTATTTCGGACCAACTCAGATTCATTGTGTAAAGAAATCGACATAAGCTCATCAAATGACTTTTTGACCTTTTTGCCATCTTCAAGAACGATACTTCGCGATTCTTTTGCGAGTGCTTCTTCTATCATTTCTACCCAACGATCGTGCGAAACTGCTTGTTTTTTCAACAAGATTATTTCCTCTTTCTCGGAGAGTAGGTGCTTTGCCGCAGCAAAGAGTTGCTCCAAATGGTGCTTGTAGGGGATTAATTTTGGATAACGGAGAAATTCTTCATGTAATTCCTTTGGTATTTTACTCACTGCAATCGGAAAGAATGCCAACCCACTAGTCACCTTTGTTGCGAACTCAATTGCTTCTGTCTTTTTTGCCTTAACATTTTCGTTCGTTTGCTCCTGAACACTGCGAAGAATCCAGTACATGGCTACTTTTCCAATATTATCGTACTCATGAACAAGCGTATTGTATTGATCAAGTGCATTTGCAAGCACCTCAGGATTGGTCGTATATTCGTTATTTTCTCTCCATGTATGTGAGAATTTTTCACAATCATTTTTAAACGTTTCTTGATAAACAGACATAGCTGGGTCATCATCACCGGAGAAAAGGTGCGCAAGATTCCATGTGTACAATTCAGTATTTGTTTTTTTCGACATGTGTGATTGTAACATCATTACTTTCATCTGTTCTTCATGTACTTTGTTTTATACTTATTCTACAATCTAAGATAAATACATAAATATGAAAGAATTTTTTGAATCATTCCCCGTTCTTGTCATCTCAATTATTGCAACAATTACCGGAGGAACTGCTGTTAACAAGGTAGTACAGGAAATTAAATCCACGACTCCAAATAACGAGCAAAAAGTGGTTGAAGTAAAAAGGGTTGAAACTACCCCAAGTGCACTGCCAACTCTAGTAGTAACAGAACCTGCTGTAAACCCAACTGCTACCCCAGAGGTGGTACAACCCACTACGCCAAAAAACGGCCAAAACGCGACTTTTACTGCTGCGACCCTTGCACTTCATAACAAGCCTGGAGATTGCTACGTTGCCTACAAAGGAATTGTCTACAATGTTTCTTCACACCCTTCGTGGGCTTCCTGCCGACACCACGGCACAAGTGGAGGAAGGGATATTACATCAATTTTTCCTCATTCTACAAGCTACTTTCTTACTTTGAGCAAAGTTGGCACGATTTCAACTAGTAACGCCACTAGTCCAACAAAACCTTCAGATGATTCTCATGACGACGATTCCGAAGATAATGAAGACGAAGAACACGAGGATGAGAGAGAGGATGAGGACGAAAACGAGGTTGAAATAGAAGATGAAGACTAACATCACAAAGCAAAAAGCAAAGATCTCGATGAGGATGCTCGCAATCATCCTCATCGGTTGTCTTATAGGAATATTGTATCTTTACAAATGGCAACCGCAAAAAGAAACTGTACTCCCAAATCAATTAGAGTCCTTCACTCTCACTGAACTAGCAAAATACAATGGTAGTAATCCGACGTTGCCAATATATATCGGATTAAATGGTTTAGTCTACGATGTCAGCAGTGGAAAGAAATTTTATGAACAAGGTGGCACATATAATTGGCTTGCAGGAAAGGATTCCAGCAACGATTTAAACCTAATTGGAGGGGATATTATTAAGCGTAAATATCCAGTTGTTGGTATACTAACTACGGAGTAACAAGTATGAATCGGACCTCACTTCTCTTTTTGTCGAGTATCGCAATCACATTTGTTCTTTGGATACTTTCCAAAGAACATTTTGTGCTTTTTGTTTCGACTGATACGCTGAAAGCAATAACGCAGATTTGTGCACTAATCGGCGCTGTTGGATATTTTTTCACCTATATTCTTTCAAGTAAACTTCCATTTCTTGAAAAAATAACCTCTTTAGACCAACTCTATAAAACGCACCGGCTAGTAGGAACACTCGCAGGTGCGGGTATATTACTCCATGTAAGTTCATTGATAGCGCGACTTTTACCACTCCCTTCGGCGTTTACGCTCTACCTTATTCCTAGCACAAATCTCTCTTATAACGTTGGAATACTCGCTTTTTACTTACTACTTGTACTCCTTATTACTACGTTATATGCAAATCTGCCGTATCATATCTGGAAGCTTATACACAAGCTCGCTTCTTTTGGTATTCTCTTTGCTTTTCTGCACCTTCTCATTATTCCTAGCGATATAAGCACGAATTTACCCTTGAGAATATGGATGATTGGCATTGCTACTCTAGGAATGATTGCGTGGGTATACAAAGAGTTTTTGGAGCAGTTTATTCGCAAATCTTTTGAGTATCGAGTAACCAATATCGCAAAAGCTGATGACATTACGGTCATTACGATGCAAGCTCAAAAAGATTCGATTCCAGCTACACCGGGGTCTTTTGCTTTCTTTACTTTCTATGCAGATAACAAAGTCGTTACTAAGGAATCGCACCCGTTTACCATTCTAGACACAAACGCGAACGAACTCGCGATTGCTGTTAAAAACCTTGGAGACTACACGACTCTAATATCGTATATCCCCGTTGGATCAAAAGTCGTAGTAACCGGCCCTCATGGCAAGTTTGGAAAAAGGATACTTGCAACAAAAGAACAGCAAGTCTGGATAGGTGCAGGCATAGGGATCACCCCCTTTTATAGTGTCGCTTCGTATCTTCAAAAAAGGGGCTTATCTCATCATTCAATAGATTTATTTTATTTCACCTCAACGCCTGACAAAATTTTCCACCCTACGCTGCTCGCATCTGCAAAAGAAACTGGAATCAAGTATACATATGCGTGCACATCAATTTCTGGTCGCCAATTACCGTCGAACCTGCTCAGTGAGGACACAGTTTCTAACAAAAAAGTGACTTATTTTTTGTGTGGTCCAGCAGGAATGATTAGCGCTTATTCTGAATATCTTTTATCTAAAGGCGTACCCCAAAAGAGAATTATTACTGAAGCATTTGAGTTTAAATCGCTTGAAATATGAATCTTCGATCGATTCTCACTCCTGCTTTCTCTGCTTTTCTTATTACTGTTATGGCTAGTGTTACATTAAATATATTTAGTCCCCAACAAGCAGGGCGTGACGACACTTCGGTTGAAACTTCTGACATTCCGATGCCAACCCAAGCGACTGACCTAACGGTAACACCTAGTGTTTCTACCAAACCGAGCACTACGCCCTCTGTAGCAAAACCAACTGCAACACCAAAGGCAACCGCACGCCCAACAGCAAAACCTTGCATTGTTACAGTCAACGGAAGCAGATATGATGTTACGTCACTACGAAAATCACATTCTGGGGGGAATATCTTTGTATGTGGCACAAACATGACCTCCACCTTTCAATCTATGCACGGAAACGACTATAATATCATTAGAAAATATAAAATCTCGTAACAATGAAACTTTTACTAATCGAAGATGACACCGTTTTGGCAGAAAACACGAAACTATACCTAGAACGACTTAAGTATAAGGTTGAGGTTGCGCACAATGGGAGTATTGGCCTTCTTAAAGCACAAAAGCACACCTATAGCGTCATTCTTTTGGACTGGATGATCCCGTATAAGGACGGTATAACCGTATTGAAAGAACTGAGAGAAGGCGGAAATACAACCCCCGTAATTATGACTACAGCAAAAGGCCAATTAGAACAAAAACTTGATGGGTTCTCTGCAGGTGCAGATGATTACCTCTCAAAACCATACACTCTCGCAGAACTCGCGGCAAGAATCGAAGCGGTAATCCGAAGAGCACATACTTCTCAAAATACCTCTGTACTTAAAATTCGTGATTTGAATGTAAATATTCACACGACAAATGTAACACTAGGCAAAAATGAACTCCTTCTTACACCAACAGAATACTCAATCTTGGAGTATTTGTGCGTCAATAAAGGAAAGACCGTATCTCGAGCAGAATTACTGCATCATGTGTGGAATGACGATGTGAATCAATTTACCAATCATGTAGATGTTCATGTTAAGAACTTGCGCAAAAAGCTAGCACAATACTCCGAGGAGCCTTACATACTTACAGTAAAGAACAGAGGTTATCTCATAAATGAGTAAATACAAGTTAACTGCACTCCAGCAAATTACAATAAACTTTGTTACCGGAGTGTTCTTAGTACTCGCCATCGTTTTTGCGACAATAACCGCTCTTTCCTCAACTCTTCTTGAAAACAAAATCAAAACCGACTTATTCCGAGAAGCCGAAGAAATTGTGACACAATACATGAGACTTGAGGATGATAGAATTACATACTTTACGGAAGACAATGGGCAAACTTTAGAGCAAGATCTTACAACTGATCAACTCTCTGCTATGGTCACAACTCAAGAAGGCGAGTCCATTGGAAAATTCGGATTCTTTGCTGCTCCAGAGTTTTCTGAAAATGAAAAACAAGCACTCTCACCAAACATCGAATCTGCCTGCAGTGGCAACACATACTTTTACGCACGGCAATCACTACAAAAAGAAAATGCACTTCTACTTTATTATCCCATTCTAGCTGAAGGAAGATGCAGAGGAGTTGTTATCATCGCCAGTAACACACAGCTCATAGATGATATGTCCCGCATCAACCTTATTGCTATATCCTTTGCGCTGGGAATTGCCCTAATACTCGCACTTTTCATTGCAAGGCTCACAGCTAAAAAAATTCTACACCCACTTACTTCACTTACCACAACTATAAAACAAATTGATCTTTCTCGAAGTCAGGCCGAAGTTGTTTCGCCATATGCGAAAGAGGATGAAATCACTTCACTGATTTCATCCTACAATGCGCTCGCAAAAAAAGTAGCCACAATCGTTGCTCAAGAAAAAGAATTTGCGTCAAAAGCATCACACGAACTTAAAACACCACTGGCAAGAGTTACAACAACGTTAGATATTCTATCTCTTGACCTAGAATCGATTACTGATTCATCCGTCAGAATAATGCTTCAAGAGAAAATTTCTGCCGCCCAACAAGAGCTTAAAGGTATTGGTGATACGATATCACTCCTTTTACAAGCGACACGCGCAAAAAATCTCCCACAAAATCATGAGCGCATAAAAATTTCACAATTAATAGCTCACGAAATTTAAAGTATTGCGAAAGAATACAAAAGCAAAGAAATAACCGTACATCATGACGTAGTACCCTACATCGTATTCGCAGACAAGCTCATTTTGACGCATATTTTTAGAAACTGTTTTAGCAACGCCTTCAAACATAACAAACTAAAAGGAAGTATACAGATTTCATACGCAATCGAAGCCAACACAATCGAGATTTCCATACAAAACTCAATTCTTTCTACTGAGGGCACAGTAAAAGACAGCCATAAAATTGGGTCTTCTGTTATTGAAACCTTGTGTACTGCAGCAGGTTACACCACAAAAACAAGACGAGATTCTACTACCTACGAAATATCAATCGGAAATATCCCGCTCAACGCTACTCAACCACAATAGCCGGTAGTTGGTCGTAGTGGTTAAATTCATAATCTGCAACAACTTCAGGATCGTGACCTTCTACATGGCCATCAACTTCTGGGTTAAAGATTGCTGCCTTAATTCCAACGAGCTGTGCTCCTTGGATATCATTTTTGTAATTGTTTCCAATCATTAAGGCTTCAGTATTCTTTACGTTTAGTTTTGAAAGTGCCAACGTAAAAATTGCAGAGAATGGTTTCTCGAAAATCGTTTCTTCTGAAGCAAATACTTGATCAATGTATGGAAGAAGCCCAACAGCTTCAATCTTCCTGATTCTTCCACGTAAATCACCGTCAGAAACGACTGCTGTTTTGACTCCTGCCTCATGAATTTTCTTTAAGGCATCAACGACACCAGGATACAAACTAACATTCTCATCAAAAAACTCCCAATAGATATCCTCTGCTGCGGGCAGATCTGATAATGAATATTGCGCACCAATTTCATCAAGCGCGTGCCTATATACTAAAATTCGGCTGTGGCGGGTGTGCACTGTCGGAAAATTCTTTCTGATAAGTGTATCTTTTTTCTTTACAATCGGAAAGAATTCGTTAAGCGAAAGATTGTTTTTTGCTGCAAGATAATACGACGCAAATTCTAATGCGCGATCATAAACCTGGCTGCTTTTGATGAGCGTATCATCTAAATCCATCAATAGAGCTCGAAACATATAAAACTAACTATATTTTATGTTCTGCCCCTGTTTTACGAAGTTGAGCTATAAGTTTGCTCACTATGGTAAAACACCCACTTTTGTGAGACGGTATTACCCGCGGGGAGAGAAAGTTCTTCACTTTCTAAACGAATTATACCATAAATTGACTGTTCGCAGATACTACTGATTACTTGTAACTTGAGCTCCAGAGCGAAAAACATTGTCTAAATCGAGCAGATAATACCACCAATCATTTGCTTTTCCGTCGCTTCCTACACCTTTATATTTCGGAAAGTGTTTCATCCACCAGCCAAAATACCCATATTCGGTGCAACCCCATTCTGTACATGTAACATTTTTCTTCACTTTGCCATATTTCGACAAATCTGGATAATCGTAAAAAGTGTCGCAGGTTGTTGCAACAACATTTGTTGTGTTGCCGTAATCATAATCACTGACAGCATTGGGAGGGTAATGCCCCGATCCACATCCACTATAAGAAAAATCAGGTGACTGTGCCTTCACTAGCCCAAACTTATCCCAGCTATGGCTAATCCTATTTTCCGCCCAACTGCCATAAACCGTTCCCATAGTTGCTTCGAATCTGTGACTAAAATTGTGAATACTTGTCCCTATGTCTCGCTCGTATGACATTGGCATCATTACCGTCGTTCGCGAGTATGTATTGTCAATAATTGGTGGAGAATTAATTCCAAACGCATGAGGTCCGATTGCCTGACTTTCCCACATTGACATCCATGGTGCACCGTAAATCCACACTTCATCAATTGTTCCGTTGTTTACTTTGCCTGGGAGCCCATACGTAGACATTAGTTTTTTCATATTTGTTTCGCCATTAAGACATTTTTCGTGGGTTGGGTCGTTAAGACAAGCAAAAAATTCACTTTGCGTGTAGGTAAAGTTTGCAGTACATTGTGTTGGACGAGAACAATTGCCAGCTGCAGAACATTTACTCCAATACTCGTTCGAGAAGCATCCATTAGTCCATTCTGTAAAGCTATTATGCGTATACTCTTCTACAATATTAAAAGTAACATGACCACTCGTTGTAGTCTTAAAAAAACTCGCAACCTGTGGGGCAAGCTGTGCTGGGTCGTTCCAACCCGTGCACTGATGAAGCTTCATTTGAGCGCCGCCTTGTGATGGACACGAGATAGTCGGATTAACATGAATTAGTAAAACCTTGCGAATAAAATGCTTAGAGTTTAATACATTAGTACTTGTTGCTGTTGGTGTTTGAGTAGTCGTAGCAGTTGGCGTTGTACTATTTGTCACAATCGGCGTTGCGCTATTTGTTGGTGTTGGTGTACTAACAGAAGGCAAAGGCACTGCGGATACTGTTACTTGCGGAGGTAATAATGTAACGACTGGTAAAGAATTGCCTACCCACGAATCTACATGGATACTAGGAACAAATAGGTGACCAATGGGAGTTGCAGCTGGAGTAGGGTCTCCCTTTATCCCTTGCACCCAATCACGGATAATCCGTGTCTTTTCGGGAGTAACCACAAACAAAGATAAAGTGATACCTACCAATAAGCCAGCACTAATACCAATTAACCACATTGCTGTAGATATCTTTTTTTCTGGAAGCAATGGCGGTGCAAATTCAACCATATTAATTGTGAACCACAATTAAGTCACCTACCTTGCTCCATTCAAACACTTTTTTAGCATCACTGACCGTTAACCTTAGACATCCGGTACTTCTTGGCTTACCTATGTTTGTTTCTGGTTCAAAGATCTTCTTATCTCCAGTTTTTTGAAAACCTGGATACCAATATACTAAAGCATGTATACCGAGCATCGCTTTTTGTCGCGAATCATATGTAAAAGCCTGCCAGTAAGGCATCCATTTGTCGGCGGTTGAAGACCACGCGAGTGGCGATTTGTTAAGAATCTCATAAACACCAACAGGATTGTATTCCGGGAATGCACCTGAAATTCTGAATTTTTTGTAGCTTCCCTTTTCCCACATAAACATCAATTGTCGAGAGCCATCAAACTCTAAATATTTTTGAGCAAACTGCCCATCTGTATTTGGCAAATCCTTACGCACAGGAACTTGTAACACCATTGGTTTAATGGTCGTATACATTCCAGTTACTAATGAAAACTCACTATTACTGATATAGAGCTCTGCAACTTGTTGAGCCAAGCTCTCGTAGTCAACAACATTATCATTGATTCTTGCCTGAACTGTTTTGTTCCCCTGCTTGTTTTTTAGTGTTTCTAGCGGTTGTGCAAAACGAATATTCTTTTCAAGTAGCTGCTGCAAACAGGGAATATCGATAGCAAGTTGGTAGCTTTTGCAAGAACCAATTTGAGGAACCTGCTGGGTGTATTGGCCGCACGAGAGTATTTCAGCCGCGCTCACAACGAGCTCTTCCGTGCCAAAATACAGGGCTACTTCTGGTCGAACATGCTTTAGGGACTTAGTGTAGTCGCTCGTACTTATACAACTTTCACTGCTCGTAGATTCGCCAAGTACAGCAGTTATGTTTTCTTGCTCCTTTAAAGCTAATTCGCTCACCCGCTGCGACATTGTATCTTCTACAACGACAGGAGATGGTTCTTGGTTCGATGCGAAAATAAGTGGGTACTTAAGAACTCCAATGCCCCCAAATATTCCAAAGATACCAAAACAAAGAAGCCCCAAGAAGAATTTGTCGGAATTACTACTCATCTTGTGAAGATTGATTCTTAAGTCGACTGATCAATTCGCTTAAGCGCTTTTCGCGCCTTAACATAATATCGTTGAGCTTATCCAAGGTTTCAATCCTTTCGTGAAGTTCTCGCTCAGCATTTTTTTGTGCCGTTACGTCTCGCACAATTTCGATAGCACCAACCTTGCGCCCGTAGTTATCGTAAAGGGGTTTTGCGACACATAACACAACTTGGTTTTTTCCTTCTAAGTATACAGACAGCGTTTCTCCTTCTCTGTGAACATCTTGCCCTTTATAATACTTACTGGTTGTTAGGCCTTTAAGAACTAAATCTACGAGCATTGGTCGTTTCTTTCCATAAAATGGTACTGAATAGGCATAATCGCCCTTTCCGACCATTACTTCGGATTTAATTCCTGTCATTGTTTCCATCGCCTTATTCCAATTGATGACAATACCTTTTTCGTCTATTACAAAAACAGGGTCTGGAAGAAAGTTAATTATAGAAGAAAACAGAAACTCTGATTTTTTTATTTTTTTTCTCTCGTTCTTTTGTTTGGTAATGTTGTGAAGGTAATAAATATATCCGACGGTACGTTTCTTTTCATCAAGCAATGATGTTCTCATTACTTCTACCCACACATTTAGCTTCTTTATAAATACCTCAAAACCTTCGGCAGTATCGATAAACATTCCTCGACCCATAATTGTTGTACCTTTTTTCGAATCATCACCCATCATCTTTTTTGCAGCCTCGTTTGTCTCTATAACTTCCCCACGTGCATTTGTAATTACGATACCACTAGTAATACTATCCAATACTTTTTCTCTTGCTGCGGGTAATAGCTCAAAATATTTATTACGGAAGAAACTATAACTAAGCACTAATCCTGTAGCTGCAAATGCAATAGGAGTTAAATCGTACCCGTTCTCGAATGAAGGAATATAAATATATGCGATATTCGCAATCCAAGGGAAAATGATCGAGATTAACGTATTACGAACCAATCTCTTTGTTTCTGCTACTTGTTTGCTTGCATAGTACGCGAGCAAACCGACTCCAGATGCCAAACACAAATATTGGCCAATCATATGAACGAAAAAGAGCGGGCCATGTTCATAAACAACTGTTGCAAACCCTCCCTCTGAAACGGCTCTCGTACTCGTCCAGAGTAAATGATGATACTCATTCGTAAAAACGACCGTACACGCCAAAACAACGAAGACTGTCAGCAAATATTTCACCCATCTAAAAGCATTTTTGTCGTACTGGGCAAATTCAATGGAAAACAATAGCCACATTGGACCAGCAAGTGTTATTCCAAGGTAAGAGAGTTGGCTTAATAATACTTTATTTGCAGCTCCGTAGACGCTACCTTCAAGTGCCCCCATTAACGACCACCACGCTGCCGCAGCCATAACGTAACCTAACAAGAGGGCCCCTTTGTAGTTTTTTCTGCGGATAAGAAAGAGTGATAACACAAGCAGGAAAATAAAATTCACAAAGAGAACTGTTGAGTAAGCAGTAATTTGGAGCAGCATAATGCACTATAATGAAAATTTCATTTTTTGTATATTATTTATTCTCATCTAGAACAAGAGTCGTTGTAACTAATGTAAGGTTGTCGCGATTGTTCTTAGAGTCCACATATATCGCTTTTACTTTTTGTCCTGCCTCAATGATTGAATACCGGTTATCCATGACCTTAAGGTAGTAAGCACCACTCGCGACCGCGAAATTATAATTTCCTTCTTTATCAGTAAATGTTCTGTATAAAAGATTTTTAAACTCAGTATCAAATAACCCCAATTCTACCCCGCCAACTGCCTCACCCTTTTTTGTTCGTACAGTTCCAACTTTCTTGCTGTGTAAGAGAAGTAATAGTGCTTTTGCCCCAAGAATAACGAGATAAAGTGATACAGCAAAATAATTGTATATGTGCGGGTAAACAAAACTTGCATACAGACTGTACACGAGCCCTACTAACAATAATCCTGTGCTCCCATATGCTGCAATGCGATCAATAACGGATACTATTTTCACCCTTTGTGCCTGTGCCTCACTAATGACAATTGGATCCATAGGAACTGAAAGCATAACAGTATCAGCAGCATTTTTCACTGCAAAAGACTTTCCAAGATACACATTTGCATAACCTCCATCAACAAGTTGATTAACCAAGGAAGAAGGAAACGAATACAATGGGTGGTCAACCGTTAGAATATATTCTCCTGCATGTGCAGACAATCTCATGACTCCGTTCGCATCTGTAACCACCGTATCTACGATTTTTCCGCCATTTTGAGTTTTCAAACGTACAACTGCTCGAGCAATAGGCTTTTTCGTCACCGAATCATAAACAACCCCGTAGCTTCTTCTTCTTTTTCTATCTAGAAAACCGGCGAGCGCCAAGAATATATTCCCTTGCACTGTATTTTGCATCGCGATGGCACCACCTTTTGCAGCCAGCGCATAGACTGAGGCAAACTGTATAACAGCCGCTTCTACCACCAGTGCACCGGCGCCAATTGCTGTGGCATTGCTCCACGGAACAGTTTTTACTACAGCAATCTCTCGTTGTATTTTTGAATTACAATTTCCATTATCTGCCATAAGATTTATTGTCATCGATGTTGGAGGAGTTATTACCTTTTCTCCCTGTGGAGGAAGGTGCGCATCATACCCACTCCACACTACTCTAGTCGCATTTGTCGCTTTCCAAGAGAAGGTTAGCGTTTCACCTTCTTCAATGACGGTACTTGATACTTTTAGGTAGTCAAACGTTGGACAACTCTGAGTTTCGATTTCATTTTGCTTTGGAGGTAAATCATTATCCCCTGTCACTGGTGGCAAGGTAGGAATCATTATGGAAGAGGAAGGCAAAACTGTAGTTATACCAGTAGTGCTACCTGTAACTGTTGTAGTCACAGAAGTTGTCACCGAGGATGTAACTGTTATCGTGGTTGTTACTGTTCCGGTTGGGGTTGTTGTTCCAGATGTTGTAGCAGTTGTGGTCGGTGTGGCAGTAGAAGACGAGGTTGGAGTACTTGTTGGCGTATCAGATGGTGAATCGGTGGGAGTATCAGTAGGAGTATCGGTTGGTGTTGGTGTTGCAGTTGGAGTACTCGTAGGAGCGACGTACTGAAAACTTGGATAGCCATCGTTGTAGCTTCCAGTAATTACCCAAAGACTCGAGAAATTCCACCCAGAAAAGGTTCCTTCTGTCTTCATTGCGGATGTGCTTTCCCCACTACCTCCCGCGCTATTTGATTCTCCGCTTGTATCTGTATCCCAATAACTTGATGTGATACTTCCAGTCCCTTGACTATATCCGGCAAAACCTCCGATGTCCCATTCATAATCTGGTTCTGTGTTTACCGTAAGTCCGCCTGCTGCATAACTGTTAGTGATAGTCGATGTGCGAAATTCTCCCACAAACCCACCAATTGCCCACGCATAGTTACCATCTTGAGGGTTTGGTGAATTAACAGTAACCGATGCCCGTGTGTAGGAGTTCGAAATTGTGCCACTTCGATGTTCTCCAACAAAACCTCCAACACCAGAAACGTCTTCAAGAGCGGTAACCGTAACATTTCCAGTTGCAAACGATTCCTGAATAGAGGGATTGGCTTGTCCATACCTATTTCTTGTTAATCCTGTGAACCCACCAATGTCATTTCCCCACGGACCTGTATTCGAAACACTTCCTGTTGAATAACTTCTTAATACGGTTGCTCCGTCATATACTGTTCCAGCAAAACCACCAACATCATAGTTGTCTTCTCCATCGGCCGTAACATTTCCAGTTGAATAGCAATCTTCTACTCTAGTTGTTCCGAGATACGTACCATATCCTCCCAGACCACCAACAAACCCCGCATTGTCGTAGTTATCACCATAGCCACTCGCTGCTCCAACTCCCACATGCACATCACCAGTAGCATAGCTTCTGTAGACTTCAGAACTGCCGACTTGCCAACCAACAAATCCTCCGGTGAAATACGTATCGACCCCACTACTAATATCCCCGGTTGCATAAGAATCTTCAATTACCGCAGTACCGCGAGTCATCCCCACAAAACCGCCTGTTCCTCCATAAACTCCATCGAGGAGACTAATTTCTACATTTGCATGACTGGTCGTGATGTAGGCATCACCTTCTGCTATACCTACCAAACCACCGACAGTTTCAGTGTCGTAGTCCATTATGACTTGCGTAATAGTACCTGTTGCACTGCTATGGTGAAGTTCTCCTCCGTTCATCGTGCCAACGAGGGTACTTATCGTCCCCATAGAGCTTACCGATTTAACCACTTGGACGTTTGTAAGATTTACACCGGTAATTGTCGCCCCATTTGTATTTGCAAAAAGCCCAGTCGATGTCGCATTAACCACCAACGAGAGATTTTGTATTTCGTAACTGTCACCATCGTATCTACCTTCAAATCCCCCTCCCGACAATCCAATTGGCGTAAACGATACGGCAGTACAATCAATATCATTCATTTGAAGATAATAGGCAGTAAGATCCGAATCAACTTCTTGCAATTGTGCGCAGGTTGTTACTTGATACGGATCACCAATCGTTCCTGTACCTGAACCAGAAAAAGCTGATGCCTGCTTACCTTTTACTAATGCGAGAATAGTTACAAAAACGAGCACTGATGCAACAGACAATATCAATGACCAGGATTGAAGTATCCATACAAAAAATGAATGAGTGCTACGGCGCTGCATTGTTTGCGAGATTAACAACTAAATCATGTGCAATCAAACGAACTTCTGACGATGACTTCCTTTTCAC
Organism: Patescibacteria group bacterium; assembly: GCA_016860985.1. Taxonomy (GTDB): domain Bacteria; phylum Patescibacteriota; class Dojkabacteria. Next base: position 444,549 of record BOKM01000001.1, read on the forward strand.
TGCAGGAATTTCAATGCCTTGCGTATTATTGCCAGAATATACTTTATACGTGTTATCCATAAGACGAAGAACGTATGCTTTATTGGGCACCGCAAAGTTATATTCACCTTTTTCGTTGGTAAACGTTCTATAAAGAAGTGTATTAAACTCTTTATCAAATATTCCAACTTCGACTCCTGCAAGAGGCTTTCCCGTCACTGTACTTACCCTACCAAAGGTTCGCGGCGACCATAAAGTAAGAAGGAGTTTTCCAATACATACTGAGCCATATAATACAGATGCAAAAATATTTATTGGTAAAGGAAAAAGTGTTGCGACATACAAACTGTAACCAAATCCCGCAAAGAGCGTAATGGTACTTGCAGTGCTTAAAGCTTCAAAACCAGCATCAAAAATCAATCGTGTTCTTCTTTTTGCTTGTGTTTCTTTTTCAGGGTCTAAAGGTATAGAGACCGTTACTTGTTGATCGGCAGCTCCTTGTGTAAGAACTCCCCCAAAATAAAGATGCGTATATCCACCGTCAGTATCACCCTTTACATAAGTAGAAGGAAATTGATAACCAGCGCGAACAACCCGTATAAGATACCTTCCGGGTTGAGTTTTTAATTGGAAAACACCCTGAGCATCTGACACGACTGTATCAACAACAGCTTCAGTGTCAACATTTAATAATCGAATAACAACTCGACCGAGCGGATTCTTCGTTTTCGAGTCATACACTATGCCCCAAGCTTGGCGTTTCTTTCTTCTATTGAAAATCGATAAAGCGACTCCCCACAAATTTGTTGACATTACCGCTCCCGAAGAGCCAATAGTCGCCGTACCAAGTGAGACTGCTTGTTGCAAAAGAATTTCTGCTACCAAGGCACTTGCACCGACAGCAGTTGCAGTTTGCAATTGTTGTTGAGCAGGATTCTCAAAGTTCACTACTTCAGAAGCAATACAAGCACCGTTATCTGCTATAAGCTTTGCTTTTCGATCTGCAGGGACAATAAATGGTGTAGAGCCAGACACAGCTACAAGAGAACCATTTATTGTAACTTTTGTGGTATTTTTTGTTATCCAAGAGAGTTCAACCCGCTCGCCTTCTGCTGCAATAGTAGGCGAACTAGCAAAAGTTAAAATAACAGGACAAATGGGACTTTGTTGGGCTTCTCTTCTTGAGGATATTGTATTTTCTGGTGTGGCAGTGACACTTGAGGTAACAGGAGGAGTTGATGTGACAGTTCCGGTTCCTGTTAAAGTTGGTGTTACTGTTGCAGTTACACTCGTTGGTGTAGGTGTAACTGTAGCTGTGCTCGATGGTGTTGGTGTAGGAGTTGGTTGGACCGCAGTTGTAAATTGAACGACCTCCCCATACGCGGTGCCGAGTGAATTCGTTGCGTATGCTCTTACATAATATAGTGTATTCGATTGCAACTCGGAAAGCAGCGTATACATTTCTCCAGTAGTGCCGGTTGTTGATTGCACAGTGTCACTAAGTGTTGGGGAAGATTCAGTTGTAGAATAGACGACACCACGTTCGATAATAGCAAGGTATCCATCTGACTCGACATTTCCTCCAACCATAGCAGAGTTGTGAGTGAGCAGTGAAATTGAGCCTGTGGTTACTGTGGGTAATTCCCCACAGGGCACAAAGGAGGAGTCTCGTTTTACAATTATCGACGATTGACCTGCTCCTGTTTGCATTGCGAGTGCAAGATAATTCGCACCGTTACAAGCCGGGTCATGGTATAAATCAATATCATCTGCATGAAGACCTGTTTCAGTAAACTCACTCAGCACATTATTCCATGAACTCCCGTTAAATTCTTTGACGGAAAAAGTTGTATCTCCAGTAGGTACTGCGTACCACATGGCGTCTTCAGTTTGATTATATTCAAGACTAGCAGGAAAAGTGCTTGAATCATAAACAGAAGGGAAATCGAAATCCGCACCCATTTGTGTTTTTGCAGAGCCACCTGGCGAGCTGTATACCTTAAACGTGTTTGTTACAACATTTTCGGTTGCGAAGATCCAAGAGGAGTTGCCTTGATCATAATCAAAATCTTGAACAGAAGTCGGAGAAGTAAACAAAGCAGACACAGGATTATTCCAAAGAGTTCCTGTAAACTCACTCACGCTTCCATTTGAACATGCGTACCACGTAAAATTATTAACTGGATCTCCTATCAGTAAATTGGGATTAAGTATGGTTAATCCGTTTGTTGTAGTACAGGGAATTTCTTGAATCGTTACCCATCCACCGAGATCTGGGTTAAAGTTGTATCCATATACAAGATCATCTCCTACACCACTCGGGTCGGGAAAGACGTATAAATATGGCAATTGAGCAATTGGTTGACAAAACATCCCAAGTCCGTACGCTGCATTATTTGAGCTTGCACCAGCGACACCTAACACGCCCCAAACTCCATTCTCATAACGGTATAATGTTGCTTTATCACTTTCAGAGGCGTCTGCAATAAGTGCAACCATACGCCCATCTTCGCAAGTGTCAAAACTGAACCTTCCTTGACCACTTGACGTTAAAGGGTTGGAAAACCTACTGTTTCCAACTAACTCCCAGTTCCCTGTGTTTTTATTGTATCTGCGCACAGTTACCTTATAATTACTTTCACTTTGACTATACTCTGGGTAAGCAACTATTGGATCCTGATTTTGCTTGTCGGTACGTACGAAAACACTGCCCGTATACCCTCCAGGATTAATCGGAGATCCGACATTTTCCCACTCTGCAACGGGAAGAGTGGGGGTCGGCACGGGGGGTATATCAAATTGCATTTTGTATATTGAGCCCGGATCACACGTGGAACCGTTGTAAAGACATCCATTCGATGCATACATCAAATCGTTGTTAACATCTAGTGCAATATTGTAAGGGCCATTATATGTCCCTGAATCAGGAGAGGGCATCCAAGCATATTCCCACAAGAAAGAACCTGCGTTTGAGATTTTCACTACATTTCGAGAACCGTCCATCAGGTAAATATTGCCCTCTAAATCTACCTGACTATCTAAAATCATACTTGCTTCTGCTATATCATTTTCATATTGCAATACGCCGGATGAGTTATACTTCCTCACCCTATTCAAATGATCACCACCAGACACAAAAATATTATTGTCTTGATCTACAATAACAGTGGCAGAATTGGCAAGCATTGGGTCTGATTCAAACATAAACTCTGAAATAAAGCTTCCCTCCACGCTCCATTTTTGGAGATAGTCTTGCGTTGTAGCAACAACAATATTTCCAGCAGAATCACGAGACACGTCAGAAATTGGTCGAGCATTGGGGGTTACTCCATACTCAATAATTTTTTCTACAAAAGTTCCGTCTAAGTTGAACTTGAGAACATAGTAATGATTTACGAGAAGCACATAATCACTTCCGATATCGATACTTATAAAATAAGGAGCTGTTGCTAAATCTTCGTATGGAGGAGCATTGAATGTGTTAATATGGGTGCCGCTTGGAGAATAAATCTCAATAACACTGGAATCCGACTGCCCGGTATAAACCGTTCCATCTGGAGCAACATCGAGGAATGCTATCTGATCTCCCCACTGAGAATCATCTACACCAGTTGTTGGCCACGGGTTGCCAGGTCGCCACTCCAGTACAAGCGATAGAGAGTCGTAGACTGCTTGACTTGTAGGACTCTTTACAAAAGCAAACAGCATGAACACAACCAACGTTGAGAGAATAGCAATAACTGCTTGAATCTTCCTGAGCATTACGAACATAATAGCACAAAAGTGGCTCTTTGGCTCTATTTATTACTTCAGTTTTATGGCAAAAAAAGCATCTATCGCGTATACTCATATTATGAAACTTAATGCAACATACATTTTTGTGATATTAGCAACAATTGCAACCATCACTATTAACGCACTCGCAAACATTCTTCCCTTTAACGGCGTAACCACGGCACAGGTCTCGGATCAATTGCGAAGTTATTTTGTTCCAGCCGGGTATGTTTTCAGTATTTGGGGAATCATATATCTACTCCTTCTTGTTTTTTCTATTGGTTACGTAACGCTTTCAGAAAAACAAAAAGAAACCGCACAAAAAATTCTTCCCCTTTACTTCTTTTCGGCGTTCCTTAATTCTATTTGGATAGTACTTTGGCACTACGGATTCTTTATGACTACAGTTGTGGTTATAGTCACTCTACTTTTGACACTCATTATGATTTATCAAGAATTAGGAAAGAACTCACCCACGACACTTAAAGAGAAAATAATCCTTCACATACCCTTTTCTGTATATCTCGCATGGGCATCAGTAGCAACAATTGCAAACATTTCAGGCGTACTCTGGCTTATAAATTGGAACGCCTTTGGAATTGCTGGGCAGATTTGGGCTGCAGCGCTTATGCTTGTTGCAGGAGCTTTGGCCGTTGCTACCGCGATTATGCGAAAAGACATCGCTTTTTCTGCAGTTATCGTGTGGGCAGTTACTGGAATAATGGTTAAATTCCCGGACGAATTACCAATGCGCTATGCAGGACTGGTCACCGTTTCATCAATCATCATCGTGTGGGTGGTCTTCCTTCTTAAGTGGCTAAAAACAAGAAAAAAATCAAAGTAATACCTACTCTTATGCCAGAATTCAAAAACCAAGGAAACCTTTTTGGGGCAGCACCCGATCGACCATATCATCTGTCGGTTGGAGTTGTAGTGCTCAATGCCGACAATGATATTTTAGCGCTTTACTACCCAACTATCGACGAGATTACTGACATCTACGTACTTCCGAATAAAACAGTAAAGCCAAACGAAACCCCTGCTGACGCGGCAATCCGAGGGGCAAAACAAGAACTAGGATGTGATATACAAATTATAACTTTTCTTGGGAGCACTCAAACTCAAGATATTTGGTGGAAAGAGATTGAAACGCCAAAGCCAGTAGAAAAGACCGTTTTATACTTTTTGGCTCGCGCCACGAATCAAGATTCGGCTGCCGTAAAAGACGTAAACGAAACAGAGGGAAGAACAGTAGTCGCAAAAACCTTTGGATTCCTTATCGAGAACATGAGCAAAACACAGTTAAAGGATGGGATGAGGGATTTCAACCATGCAGCAATATTAGCAAGAGCACAAACGTGGATTTCAACTCACCCAGATTTACAATCGGAAACGCTTTAATCTCACTATTCTTTTGACTTGTAGTACCGCTGATAAACTTCAAAGGTAGTAGTCATCATAACCATCACAAGTGGCCCGTAGATAAAGCCCCACACTCCAAACACTTGGATTCCCCCAATAAGACCTAGCAACATAAGTACCGGATGCAGTTCTGCTTCTTTTGGTACCAAATATGGCCTAAGAATATTATCTATCGTTGATGTAAACAGGAACTGTACAAGGAGAAGAAAAACCCCTTGCCAATAATTTCCTAACAGAAAAAGAATAAGTGCAGCAGGAACAGTAATAAAAGATGCTCCGAGTGGCAATATTGAGACCACAATCAGGGTTAGAAACCAAAAGAAGACATACGGAACGCCAGCAATCCAAAGCGAAATTGCAGCGATTGAGCCCTGAATAAGCGCAATAACAAAGGTTCCTTTCGCAATCCCTTTTACCATTGCGGTTACCCTATCGATATAGAGTGTATCGAGACTTTCGGTTAGTGGACTGACTCGCTTTATAAAGCGCAGCATTCGATCGTATTCAGGAAAGCCGTACCAAATAAGGTACATAAATACAATAATAAGGGGGAAACTGGTAGCAAACCAAATTCCCGCATCTACGGAAAAACCAAGGAGGTAATTAGCAACTGGGGTGATATTCTCTTGAATCAACAACCTTACATTATCGATAGAAAGTCTAAAATCGAAATATGGAATTCGTGACAAAATGGCATTTACTTTATCAAACGATGCTACAACTACATCATAAACTGAGGTTCCTCCCTGCAAAAAGGCGTTGATATCTTTATAGAAGACTTGGAATTGCGACACAGACAGATTGATAAAGATCGAAATCGGAACTAAGACAGTAAACAACACCGCCAAGACAGCAACAAAGGTTGCTAAAAACTTAGGGAATTTAAACTTCTCAATTACAAAGAGATAAATTGGTCGAAAGAGTGTGGTAATTACCCAAGCCAACAATATCAAATCGCGCATTGGCCACAACACAACAACGCCCAACCCTAGCACAACAAACAAAAAACCGTAAAAGAATATTCTGCTATGTATTTTTTCTGCCATACAGTATTGTATCAATTTTTTGATTCGACAGTAACGGCAGTTCGAACTATGCGCTTGTTGGTTTTGGCATACCACTTAGAATATGCATGTGTTCGTGTTCTAAATGGTTGTAACCTGCACCATTATTTTGCAACACATATCCGGTGCGATCGTATCCTCCAGCAGATACTACTTCCCAAATGGCTTTCATAAAGGAATCCCAATACCCGTCAGGTGATGTTCGTGCCTCACTTTTTTCTAAATGAGCTTTTGGCAGAACAAGGATATCTATTGGGGCTTCGGGAAACTTATTTTCTATTGCAAGAAAATCTTCATTCTCCCAAATCTTTTTAGAGGGGGCTTTTCCTGCTGCAATAAGACAAAAGATACAATCGTCTGAATATTTTTTCTCCATGTAAGATTGTAACAAAATTAAAATGTTGGCGTTGGTGTTACGGAAGGAGTTACCTGAACAGAATCTGGATCTACCCCATCCTCAAACTGTTTTGGTGTTAACGCAAGATATTTCTCAGCTCTATCAGTAAATGCAGTTAAAGATTCTACATCAAGTGCTTCAGGCAATAGATTAATTGAATCGGCTGTTATTCCTGGACCTTCCTTTTCTCCGCCAAAAAAGACAAAGAATACCTCGCCAACAGCAGCAACTGCAGCTAATACGAGCGCAATAACTATAAAACCTTTTGCGTTATTCATTTGGTGCTGCTGCGCTACTCATTTTATACAACAATAGTGTAAGAGACATACCTGTTTTGGCAGGTTCTGTTTTGTTCGGTGTATAGCTAATACTTAACACTTTAGGAAGAAACGGCGTACTCTCAATATAAGTCAAAAAGTCTGCGAGTTGAGTCGTATCACCTGTTACAGCGACCATAAAGGTTTGTGGCGTCATCTCCGCAAATTGCAAATCTGCAATCTTTTCAACTTGCCTAAAATAACTGGCAGAAAAACTAACGGAATCTAATGACAACTTGTAGCGCTTCGCTATTTGATTCAAGTTTGTAATAAACAGCGAATAATCACCATCGTTAGGGAAGTAATAATCTAGTGCTTGAAGTTTTTCTTTTTGCTCAAGCCTGTCTTTAAGTAATGACGTAAGATTTGTGTTTTGTTGAACAAGCTTTTCGACGGTTGCCTGTTTTTCTGTGTATTTTCTATTTGTTTGGATGATTGTAATCATAGTTGGTCTAAAAGAACCCCACAACAAAGCTACCACAAGTGCAAACGTCAACAAACCCGTCGAAATTGCCTTTTGCTGACTTGTTTGTAATACTCCGGTGATATTCCTTGAACCTGCGAGCTGTGCCATAACTAGTTTTCTGTCAGCTTAAGTTTAAAAGTCACCGAAAAATTGATAACCCCACCGGCAGCTTGATTTGCAGACATCGACACATTGGTGAGGGAACCTGTTGCTTCTTTAAAGTTATTTTCTAACTGTAAAAGAGTATCGTAGGCTGCAACCTGACCCGATATCGAACAACCGCTGATATCGATACTTATTGACTGTACCACTACACTGGGGGGAATAAGTGCTTGCACCTGTTCGTAAAAAGATGCGAGCGAGTACTTGCTGCTATCCATTTTTTGAATACTTTCCATACTCTGAAGGAGCTGCCTAACTTGAGATTCTTCTGTTGAGCGAGCATCCAGTAATTGTTTTTGCAACTCGATTTGTCGATCCATCGCTGCGATTCGCCCATCAATTACAAATCGAAATGCAATTGCACCAAGAACAACAATTTCTGTAACAATAATGATATATTTTGCCGTATTTGCCGTCCAAGCATATATACGATCCCACTGACCTTGCGGGCGGATTTCTGCTATTAACAAATTGATTGAAGACTTTTGGGCAGGCATAACAGTACAGTATATCAGAATCTTGCTTCAGGTGTTACGTGGGAGTACGATGATATATGCAGAAACCATTATTAACAAAATTACTTGTTCTTGTACTTATTATTGGGACAGGAGTCGGAGGTTACTATTTCGGCTCTCGAAATACTGCTGTTCCTACTGCGCTGTCACCCACACCAACTCCGACCATTGTAATTGCCACTCCGCCAGAATTACCTATCGAACTCCTTCCTACTGGCACTCCTACTACAACCACTTCGCCAGTTACATGGAAGAAATTCACATCAAAAAATTGGTCCTTTTATTATCCGAGCGACGCGAAAGTAACCGCCACAAGTCGATACCTTTCGGGAGAATGTTATGACGATAAAAACATCTATGTTGGATGTGGAACATTAGATATTGATTACAAAGAGCTGCACCTTGAAGACAGCCCCTGTTCAGAGTGCAGCCCCGGATACAACGGATATTACATGACACAAGGAAAAGCAGTACTTGTTTACGGAAACCAAGAAGAAGGAGTACTTCGAACTGTAATTAACGAATCACCTACACCAGAAAAGAAACAAGTGACAATTGCTTATACTGGATTTAAACGGGGTACTGCCAGCCCGATTGGGGTGGTAACTATGCTTGCGCCAAAAGCAGATTTTGGTCAGTACTACGTTGTCGCGGACAAACTTGCAATTTCCATACTAACAGACGGCAAAGAAATTACTACGCTACCCGCGCCTTCTTATTACCCTATCGCCTATTCTACTGCAGGAGAAGTCCAAATCATTGATAACATGGGAAGACTGATTCAAGAAATTCCAACATCATTAGCGAAGTTAAATGGAAACGGCAGATTTGCAGCACTTTCGCCAACTCAGTATTACGACTTAGTCAATAAAACATATATCGAAATCGAAGATTCTGCCCGCTATTTCCAAGACGAAACAGATTACTACGATATGGAGCTTTCAGTTTGGACCTCTGATACAGAGTTTATGGTGCATAGCTGTCCAGGCGATGTGGAAGGCTGCTTGGAAGTTCTCGTTGATGTAGAAAAGAAGACAATGAAAATTCTTGGTGAGACCGAAGGTAACAAGCTATGGGAAGAAGCATACAAATTTACCTACGAAGTAGGTTACTTCCTTTCAGAATAACGAAAGTACTAGGAATTTAATGAATATAGGTTGATAACCTTCTTTCTTCTGCAATTTCTCGTAAACGATATAGTGCTTTTGCTTCTATTTGTCGAATTCGTTCTCTGGTTACTTTGAATTCTTTGCCGACTTCTTCGAGTGTTCTAACTACACCATCTACAAGACCAAATCGAAGTTCAAGAACTCGTCTCTCTCTTTCTGGCAGATCTTTAAGCAAATCAATAAGTTCTTTATGAAGAATCTCTCGTGCAGCTTCTTCTTCTGGACCTTCGATCTTAGTATCTGCTACGATTTCGGCCAATTGCACGTCATCTTCGTCGTTGCTTGAGGAAGAACGTTCACCTGTAAGAGATGTAGGGTGCTGTGAAATCTGGTCAATGTACTCTAGCTTTTCACGATCCATCTCCATTGCTCGTGCGAGTTCTGAGATTGTTGGAGTCCTTCCGAGTTTAGAGGCTAATTGAGTTTTTACTTTTCGTAGCTTGTTAATGGTTTCGTGCATGTGCACTGGGATTCGAATGGTTCGCCCTTGGTCTGCGATTGCACGGGTAATTGACTGACGAATCCACCATGTTGCATATGTTGAGAACTTGAAACCCTTTCGGCGATCAAATTTATTGACTGCTTTCATTAATCCAATATTTCCTTCTTGGATAAGGTCAAGAAAATCAAGACCTTTTCGAGCATATCGCTTTGCTACGCTAACGACAAGACGAAGGTTCGCAAGTGTCAAAAGTGCCTTTGCTTTATCACCTTCAACTAGATATTTTCCAATTTCTCTCTCGGCAACTGGGGTAATTTTTGGTACTTTTGCAAAAATCTCACCATTAAATCTACCGACTGCAACATTCCACTCCTTTTCTAAACGAGCCAAAGCGCCGGGGAATTCTTCAATTGGCTTATTTTTTGCACCCTCTTTAACAAAGGAAATAAACGATCCGATTCCTTTTTCTGCTAATTCCTTAGTAAATACATCAAGATAGTTCATCATCCCTTCGTTGTTATACAAAGGAGAAAAGGACAAACCACCGGATGGCTTAGTAAGTGGCTGTTTTGAATCAATCTGCTTTAAAAGTTTTGCTACAGCTTCATCCAATTTCGCACCTTTAAGTTTTGCAACTTCCAAAAACCATTCTCTGAAGAAAAGAAGAATCTGAAAAAACTCTAATACCACGCCATAATCCTTTCTTTCTGCGAGTACTTGCTCTTCGTCCTGGGTTAACAACGGAATTTTACCAATCTCTTGAAGATAAGAACGTAACGGATTTCCCGTAACCGATGCCTGAATGCTTTCTAAAATTTTGATCTTTTCTTCCAACGACATTTTCATGGGTTTGTCGGGCATATCGTCTGCATACAAGACCTCGACATTTTCCTTCTCTAACAAGGCAAGAAATGTTTCAAGAGATTCTAAGTCAACTTCTGGATTTGGAAATACCAACAAGATATCACTCTCTGTCAAAAAACCTTGATTTTGCCCCTTTGCAAGGAGCACTTGAACCTTTTTTCTAGAAAGAATATCTTTCATTACCGTGTTATAATTGAAATTATGGAAAATCCTATAGGCAACAATGTCGAATCGCTCAGAGCGTTCTTTATAGAGAATGTCTCAAAGTTTTGTGATAAATGTGGCACTGCTTACAAGTCCGATAATATAGATGTCGTTACCGAATCAAACGCCTCGGTCATTATACAGGCGCAATGTGATAATTGCAAGGGTATTTACATGGCTCACGTCATCAAACCACTTCAGATGACCAAGAAGATTCCAATCAAGTTAGACATTTCCTCTGCGATGCTACATCCTTACTACGTGTTAGGACCCATATCCTCGGATGAATTACTCGCTTTACGAAAGAAGCTTGTACGTGTAAAAACGTTAGAGGATTTTATGGAAATTGCTGACAAAACAAAGAAGAAAAAGCCCTCAAAAAAGAACGACTCATGAAAACTCTTTCCCTTCCAACTTTTTTCCCTGATGCTACCTACGCTTCGATTCATAGTCTACCCTTTCACGATGTAGCTGAAAAACTAGAAGGCATTGTGGTCACTACCTTACACATGCAACTTATTGGAATTACCGAGCTCCTTTTAAAAATTAACAATGAAGGGAGTAATCTCGATATAAACTATCGAAGTTTGGCAAATTTACGAGACGACATGGTTATACTTTCCGACAGTGGTGGTTTTCAGGTTCTTTCGCTTATTCACAAACACAAGCTTGGGAAAGTAACCGAAGAAGGCGCTATTTTTAAGTTGCCCGACTCACCAAAGAAAAAACATTTGCTCACGCCAGAGCTCTCACAAGACATTCAACATGCGATCGGCAGTGATATTCGTGTTGTTCTCGATGTTCCCCTTATGGGTAACGAAGACAGAAAGACAACAACAGAAGCAATGGAAAGAACTACCCGATGGGCTGCTCGCGCCAAAGAACAATATAATAAACATACTGCCAATAACAAAGGTGAGGTTGTTTCGACACCGCACTCTTTGTCCTTCAGCAGACCACTTTTATGTGCGGTTGTACAAGGAGGGAACGATCCCGAATTGAGAAAGGAATCCGGTGCACAACTTTCTGCAATTGGTTTTGATCTTTATGGTTTCGGCGGGTGGCCGTTAGATGAAAAAGGATTCTTCAATACAAAAATTGCCGAGGCATTTGTAAACTCCCTCCCTGCAGGGAGCATCACCTACGGAATGGGCGTAGGAACACCAGACGATATTGCAATCAGCCATAAAATTGGAATGACCATATTCGACTGCGTCATCCCCACACGAAATGCCAGGCACGGATCACTATTCGTTACAAAAGGGAACGGAGAGAAGGCGGGAGAGACCTTTGATCTCGTACGCATTGGAGCGCAACGTTACGAAACCGACTTGTCACCAATAGACAAAGACTGCGATTGCCCCGTGTGCAAAAATTACACGCGCGCATATCTTCGTTTTCTACAAAAGAAAAAGAATCCCGTGGGCTACACGCTTGCATCACTGCACAACGTGTGGTGGTACATGAACTTCGTAAAAAGCTTACGGTAAATAGACTTTACACAAACGCCACTCGCCAAGTTTAACTTCGCGACACAACACTTTTCATTCTTATTTTCGTTACGCAGCAAATTGGCATATAATCCACTATATGGCGCAAACACAACCTTCAACCACAAGCAGGAACGTACATATTCGATATTATGCTGACGCCTGCGAAAGACTGAATATTCCATACGCCCTTAGCGTCAGAACTAGGCGACTTTCGCTTACCACAAAGTCTGGCAAAAAGGTGTACTGCTACAAAGCTTCTACCCCCCTAAATTTTCAAGCATCGGTTACCTTATCAAAAGACAAATTTGAACTTCACCAAGCACTAGAACCATCAGGCCTCCCGCTTCCTGACCAAAAACGGGTTAAAAACAGTGACGAATTACGTGACTTTTTCAGCAAGCATCAAAAGATTGTTGTAAAACCTGCAGACTCGCATGGTGGACGCGGCGTAACAGTACTTCCCTCGAAAGATGAGCTTGATAGCGCATGGGAACGGGCGAGAAAAGAATCGCGTATCGTTATCGCCGAACAGTACGTTGCAGGCAAAAATTATCGATTTCTCGTATTAAAAGACAACGTACTCGCAATCGCGTTTCGTCAACCGCCAGCAATTCGCGGAGATGGAATCACCGACCTAGAAACACTGTTTACTGATTTGAATGCTGAAAATAAGGCACAGGGTTTGCCAAAAATTCCTGATACACCATATACATGGAAAATTGTTGAAGACCAAGGATTTAGCCGTGATTCAATTCCTCCTGCGGGCTCTGAAATTTTGCTTCGACTAACTGCCAACTTATCCTTAGGTGGAACAGTGCAGGACGTAACGGATTTATGCCACCCGTCATACAAGCAGCTCGCTATAGAAGCTACTAAACAACTTGGGCTCACGTTCGCAGGAATCGACATTATCGCAGAAGATATTTGCATGCCGAACAAGCCAGCTTTTATCATTGAGGCAAATGCGGCACCCGGATTAAGAATTCATTACAAAAGCACAAACGGGAAGACGGCAGACGTTGCAATGCAGGTAATATCTGCAATCATGGAGCTATGATTCAGTTACCCCAAGACCAGATTAAAGAAGCACACGTTTTACAAAGTACTGTACGGTATGCCGACCTTTTACCTACGAAATCGAGGAGAAAAGACACTGCAGTAGTTTTCCTTGCAGGACAAAAGTCACCACTCGAGAGGTTCTTTCCGTTTTCGCAGTATTTTGCACAGTTTTACCACACATATGGGTACGAGATACCTGGAATGGGTGTACAAAAAAGAGCACCCAACTCTCCGGCAACAATAAAAACAATGAGCCAAGAGTTAGCAGTTTTTATTCAAGAGATTGTGCAAGAGCCGAATGTGATTGTTGTAGCTGGGTCTGTAGGTTTTTGGTTCACCACCGAGGCGTTATTATCTGAGCAAACACTTAGAAACAAAGTTAAAAAAATTGTGTCACTTGTCGGAGTACTTGGACAATCGACGTTCGGGTTTTCGACGATAAAACGAAAGCTAATCCTACGCTTTTGCAAGCTCATTACCACACCTCGTGCTCAAAAAATTGTACAGTCGCTTTTGGAACATGATCGCTTCTTAAATTTTTACGTGAAGTGGCTTATTCGCAGGCGCCACCTTTCTCATCTCAAAGAAACAGACCAACAAGAATTCGAAGAGTTTGAACGCTTTTTACTTAAGACCTCTGATTGGAAAATTCACTTTTCTACCGTGGCACAATACCTAACCACCGATGTATCTTCTGAAGAAAAGCTCAACATCCCGCTACTTTCACTATATACCTCTCATGACGAATATTTTCCCTTTGAAAACCAGAAACGTAATTTCGAAAAGACATACTCAGACATTACATGGATTCCAATCCCACTTACTCGCCACGCACCACTTGTTGTAAAAGATTTTCATGATTATCAAGAAATCATCCCAGAATCGAAAATATTTGAATTTCTTGACAAGTAACTGTCGCCTTTTTATAATCATTAGCATTCTCTTGTGGTGACTGCTAAAATACTGTCACTGAGAAATAATATATTACAGTAAACATATGGCTACCGGAAAAAGAATTGTATATGGAGACCAAGCAAGAAAGTCTCTACTTAAAGGACTTAACGCTTTGGCAGATGCAGTTATTGTAACTCTTGGCCCCAAAGGTCGAAACGTAACGATTGCCGAAGAATATGGCGCACAGCGAGTAACAAAAGACGGTGTCACTGTTGCAAAAGAAATTACGTTAAAGAACCCGCTTGAAAATGTTGGCGCGAAAATGATTGTCGAAGCAGCCACAAAAACCAACGATAAAGCAGGAGACGGAACAACTACCGCTACCCTTCTTGCAAAAGTTATCGCAAATGAAGGGTTTCGCTATGTAATGAGCGGTGCAAACCCAATGGATGTGAAAAAAGGACTAGAAAAAGGGGTTGACGCAGTTGTTGAAGCCTTAAAGAAGCAAGCAAAAATGATCGATGGAAAAGAAGAAATTGCGCAAGTTGCATCAATCAGTGCAAACAACGACAAAGAACTTGGTGAGTTAATCGCATCGGTAATGCACAAGGTTGGTAAAGATGGTGTTATCACTGTAGAAGAAGGAAAGGCCTTCACCGATCAAATTGATTACGTCGAAGGAATGCAATTCGACAAAGGATACCTCTCTCCATACTTCGTTACCAACACCGACAAGCTCGAGGCAGTGTACGAAGATGTAAGCGTATTTATAACCGACAAAAAGATCTCCAACGTACAAGAAATTACCCCTGTTCTTGAAAAGGTAATGCAAGCAGGAAACAAGCCATTGCTTATCATTGCAGACGACTTAGACAACCAAGCTCTTGCAACTCTTTTACTCAACAGACTTAGGGGCGTTATCCGCGTTGTAGCAGTAAAAGCCCCTGGTTTTGGCGATCGCAGAAAAGAGATGCTCAAGGATCTTGCAATTCTAACCGGCGCACAAGTTATTACCGAAGAATTGGGAAGAAAACTTGACTCAGTCGAAATTACTGATCTTGGGCAAGCAAAAAAGATCATTGTCACCAAAGACGCAACGACCCTCGTAGACGGCGCAGGCGACAAAGAAGCAATGAAAGCCCGAATTGCAGAGATTAAGAGTGCTATCGAAGTCACAACTTCCGAATACGACAAAGAGAAACTACAAGAACGCCTTGCCAAACTCTCTGGTGGCGTTGCAGTTATTAAAGTAGGTGCTGCCTCAGAAGTCGAACTCAAAGAAAAGAAAGACAGAATCGATGACGCACTTAACGCAACAAGAGCCGCTATCGAAGAAGGAATTGTCGCTGGTGGTGGTGTTGCATACTTTGATGCAGCAGAAGCTTTGGCAAAAATTAAGGTTGATAACCAAGACCAGCAATTTGGACTCGACATCCTCAAGAAAGCACTGCATGCCTCAGTCCGACAAATTGCAATCAACGCTGGTGTTGAGCCAGGAGTTGTAGAAGCAAAAACCGGAAAAGGCACTGGTTATGATGCAAAAAATGATCGATACGTCGACATGATTAAAGAAGGCATTATTGATCCGGTCAAAGTATCACGACTTGCGCTTACTTATGCTGCTTCAGTCGCAAACATGATTTTGACGACAGAAGCCGTAATCGTAGAAGAAAGGGAAAAGAAAGACGAAGCTCCAGCACCAGGAATGGGTGACGAAGGAATGGGAATGATGTAGCGAATGGGGCGAAAGCCCCACGCTCCGTTAATTCATTTGAGCGAACTCCGAGAATCTATACGAGTGAACTGCCGGTAGGTCTTTTCTCTCGCCAAATTGTTCGGATTCTTGTTTGGTATGTAGTTTTTGGATCCATGAGAGTCGATTCAATCCGACTTCCCGAAATTAATACCGCTAACCTATCGGCATCAACATCCTTAAAGTGATCGATTCTTCGAGTAATTGGATCTGACGACTTTAAGTTTAGCTCCATTGCCAGCTGCTTAAGCGATATTTCCGAAACAAAATTAGCACTTAATACTCGAGCCAGTTTGTCCGGATTATCCTCTTTATAAACTTCTGCCGGATCGTTCATTTGATATTCAACGATTCGTGCCGTGAGAGCTTGCTTTTCTTCTTGGCTGAGACCCCCGTGACTCTTATCTGGAATAAAGTGTAGCAAAGGAGTTCTTGTTTTCTTTGTGGCTTCGTCTTGTACCCGTAACTGTGCTGCAACAGCAAGAACAACAACATCTGACAAGGTTAGATTTAATTCATTTCCAAGACCAAGATGTTTACGATATACAACATCAGCAATATGGCAAAGCACTTCGGCACGTTTTTCCGCAATAGCGGGGAGATTAAGCAAGTTGGTATATGGCACATCCTCGATTAGCTTTTCGGTGGCAGCTGCATAGGCTTCACTACGTTTTTTTATTTCTGTCCGCAAGCCACTTTCTGCACCCTGCTTAAGCCTACCTTCATTGATTGTGCGCACTTCTTCCAGAAATGTTGCAAATCTGCTTTTTTCATATTCTATTGTCATATACACACGATTATAACATCTTATAGGATACGTTATAATAATATCGATGGATATCAGTGCATTTAAAAAAGTAGTGTGGGATTTTTTTGCTCACAACAAAAGATCTTTTCCGTGGAGAGATACCCGCAACCCTTACGAAATTTTCGTCTCTGAGTTTATGCTACAACAGACACAAACTGCGCGAGTTATACCAAAGTATCTAAGTTGGCTACAGCTATTCCCTACAGTTGCAACACTCGCGCAAGCTCCTCTGTCTACGGTGCTTACGGAATGGAGTGGGCTTGGATACAACCGTAGGGCAAAGTTCCTACACTCTGCAGCAAAAGTGATTGCAATAGACCTGAAGAATGTTTTTCCTTCGACGTACGCTGAACTCATACAACTTCCTGGTGTTGGACATTACACCGCGAATGCAGTGTTAGCATTTGCGTATAACCTACCAGTTCCAGTTGTAGAGACTAACATTAGAACCGTTTTTTTACATCATTTTTTCTCTAATAGCCAAAAGATTACTGAAAAAGAGTTTGAGTCATTAGCAACGGAAACCGTAGATAACGATAATCCGAGAGAGTGGTACTACGCGTTAATGGACTACGGAAATTGGTTAAAGACAGAAGGTATCCACCACTTTGACCGACAGAAAAAGTATCGTAAACAAGCACCATTTAAGGGATCTAACCGCTTTGTTCGAGGATATCTACTTCGCGAAGTACTCAAATATAACAGCCTGAAGCTTTCGGACGTGATTATTCCCGGATATAGTGCAGCTACTGTAAAGAAAATTGCAGAAATTCTTCACCAAGAGGGACTTCTTATTAAGCAAGGTCTTTATATCAAAAAAGTCGTGTAGAATATTCCTATGGCTCATATTGTAATTCTCCCCGGATGGATGCAGACCTCTGCAGATTGGAAGTCAGTCCAAGAGAAACTCGGGTCCCACACAGTGGATATTATTGACCTCCCTGGATTTGGAATTCAACCAATAATTGATAGCGCGTGGGGAGTTCCCGAATATGCCGATTATGTGGCTTCACACATTGCCTTACACAACTGGAATGATCTTATACTTATTGGTCATTCATTTGGGGGCCGTGTGGCTTCATACCTCGCTGCACAAAATCCCTTATGGCTTAAGGCACTCGTACTTTATGGCGCACCTTGCTTATACAGACCGACGCTTAAAGTGAGAATCATTTCACGTCTAGCTAAAATTGCAAAAAAATTTGGCATTTCGAAGAAACTATCACCCAACAAAGAACTTCTTGCTGCAGACGAAATAGGGCTTGGAACAACTTACAGAAAAACTATACCTTTTGACCAAACTGATCTGGTAAAAAACATACGAGTTCCTACACTATTGCTTTGGGGCTCAGAAGATACCGAAGCTCCAACTTATATTGCAGATGAGTTACAACAGCTTATTCCACGAAACCATTTACAATTCCTTGCTCACCAAGGACATAACATACATTTAACTAACCCCTCACTTTTTTATGGCATTATTACACAATACATTAAAAATTTATAATACATTCTTGCCGTTTTTCGACACACTCTATATATTACAGCTGGAGGAATATTCGAACAAAAGACTTCTACACTGGCTGCCACGTTTTTTCTTTAAAAGAAACATACAAAAGCGTGAAAGACTCATTATAACTAAGAAGGTACTTATCCTTACGGTACTAAGCCACATTTTATTCATTTTTTCGGCACTGTTACTCTTGGACATTACTAGAGGCAACCTATACACCTCGGCTGCACTAATTGTTGCACATATTTTAGCCGTCCCATTTTTTGTGTTTTGTGCAAATGCCATTTTTACCGTTGTTGAATTATTTCCTAAGAAGAAGCAATTGGCACGTGCTGCACAAAAAGTAAAAAGAGTGAACCCAAAAACTATTGTAATTGCCGGAAGTTTTGGAAAAACGAGTACAAAAAACTTCGTTTACCAACTATCCAAATCCTCCTTTCGAACACAGATGATTCCGGGGAATATTAATACGCCAATGGGTATTGCCAATTGGGTACTCTCCTCTTTATTACCAACTACCGAACTGTTAATTGCAGAGGTAGATGCATATGAAGTAGGTGAGATCAAAAGAAGTTGCCTTGTAATTCCTGCCGACGTTGCGTTACTTACAAATATTGGAGACCAACATTTGGAGCGTTTTAAAAGCAAGTCGGAGCTTGCGCAGGCTCTTTCAGAAGTTTTTAGTAACAGTAAACCTCAGTCAGTAAAATTCTGCGACAAGGAAACAATTAATTTAATTGCTCCCTATTATCCAGAAATAAAAGAGATTCGAGTGCCAGAACCACTTACAAACGCGAACATGGTATCACTCTCAGAAAGTAACCAACATAACCTACGATACGCGGTTTCAATTGCAAAGGAACTCGGAGTGCCAGAGGATATACTACACTCTGCAGTACAGAACATAGAACTACCCGAAAGACGGCAACAGATGACCAATCTGTTTGGATTTGAGGCCATAGACGACTCATATAACATTAGCTTTACAACGGCAACCGCAGGAATAAAGGCTGCAAAAGAACTTGCACAACAAAAAAATAAAAAACTGTTAGTAATTACCGCAGGCATTCCAGAATTGGCAAAAAACGAAAAGGATAAGAACAAAGAACTTGGAGTATTACTCTCTTCACACGCCGACTTTACTATTATCCTTGCAAGTATGTTTGCACAAGAGATAGCAAAAGGGTTTTCGAAAATGGATCACTACGCCATTGTTTCTACGTTGACCGAAACGATTCAATCGGTACTACCTACCTACAATAAAGACGAATGGGTACTTCTTTTGCAGCCAGAGTTGAATGACTTATATTACTAACTGCCTTTAATAAACTTTTCTACAATATCCGTTGTGTAGTCGATTTCGTAACTCCGTTTTGTTGCAGCATCTTTAATACTTTGCTCAATGGCATCGGTTATTTGCTGCTTAAACTGAATTCCAGTTGCTTCCCACAAGTAAAAGGCAAGAGAGCCAGGAATTGGGTTAATTTCTGTTAGGTAGAGATTATCGTCTTCTGCTGCCATAAAATCTATTCGAACCAAGCCTTTACATCGACATGCGACATATGCCTTTTTCGCAAAATTTTGTATGGTTGTTTTTAGTTGGTCGGAAATCTTTGCTGGCAGTTCTCTTGTCAAAGAGGCCATTCCACTTCCTCCAGTCTTTTTGGCGCCCTTTTTATATTTGTCCTCAAAGCTTAGGATTTCATCTTTTCCCATTGGCCTTTCAATTTCGCTAGTTTCAAGTACACCATTTTGCATTCGAACTGAGCAGTTATACTCTACGTATTTGGGTATGAAGGTTTCGATTACCAATTCTGAATCAAGATATGACGCCTCAAGCAACATTCTTTTTAAATCGCCTTCGTTGTGAGCAACAGAAATACCAATACTTGAACCTAAATGAGCGGGTTTAATAATTAGCGGAAGTCCCAACAAAGCGACAGCTTCTTTAGCAATTTGAGCATATCTCTCTCGCAGCGTAAAGGTATCGACACATATTCCAGGAACAGTAGCAATTCCCGCTTCTTTTACTAACTGCTTGGTAAGTTGCTTGTTCATTGTGAGTACAGAACCTTCTACACCCGATGAGGTAAACGGAATACCGACACTTTCTAATAATCCTTGTAAGGCACCACCTTCCCCCAATCCTCCGTGAAAAGCCAGAAAAGCTGCGATTGGATAGATCTTCTGACCAAAGATGCCGCTAAGTTGGATATATCCTCCTTTTTCGTCTCTCCCGAACGTTGCATTCTCCCGCCTCTTTTTTAAAAAATCCTTCTTGCTTCCCAGTTCTCCAATAAAGTGGAATTCACCTTTTTTTGTTACGTAGAGCACTTGAGGAATATACTTTGATTTGTCGAGATGTTCTGCTATTTGTAAGCCAGAAATAATTGAGACTTCGTGCTCAGGAGCAATACCGCCAAACATAATAAGCACTGAATGCTTTTCTACAGACGCCATGGGGTGGAGATTTTAGCTTAGTATTCAAGTGTACCACACTGCACTATTTTTGAGTTCAGTACGATACATTGGGCGATTACAAGCTAATCCGCATATTTTTTCTGCATGCTACAATCGAATAATGAAACAATTTCCACAATATGAGGGCAAGAAAGTTCTAGTATTTGGGCTTGGCCTAAATGATGGAGGACTTGGAATGGTCGATTTTTTTGTAGAGCAAGGCGCAGAAGTAACGATAACCGATGGAAAAACCGAAGAACAACTTGCCAGCACACTCGAAAAGCTCAAAGAAAAAGGAGGAACGCTAACCTTTCATCTTGGAGGGCATATTGAAAGTGATTTTACTGATAACGACATTATTATTCGTAACCCGGCAATAAAACCAGACAACCCATATCTCAAAATTGCCAAAGAGGCAGGAAAAACGATAGAGATGGAAATGTCCCTCTTTTTTAAACTCGCTCCCTGTAAAATCGTAGGAATATCCGGAACAAAGGGGAAGTCAACCACCACAACACTTACCTACCTTATGTTAAAAAAGAAATTCGGCGATTCAGTTGTACTCGCAGGAAATATAGGCAAGAGTGCGATACGGGAACTACCGAAACTGACAAAAGATAACCTTGTGGTTCTTGAAATGTCGAGTTTTCAGCTAGATGCACTTCGTGATGCAAAACTATCTCCCCATGTTTCTCTACTTACAAATATCTACGAAGATCACTTGAATTGGCACAAAGATATGGCTGATTACATCGACTGCAAGCAGACGATGTTCACTTTTCAAAAAGCAGGCGATATTACCATTTTGAATAGTGATGACCCAAGAGTTCATAATATGGAAAACGCAGCAAAAAAAACAGGAGCAAAAGTTGTCACTTTTTCGAGCCAAGAATCAGCCGATTACCAAAGAAAAGAAATGGTGGTTTTTGAACAAAGCAAAGAGCTACTCACACTTGAAGGAATGATCGTAAATGGCGAGCATAATTTTCAGAATGCACTTGGAGCAATTGCCCTAGCCCGACAGTTTGACGTGACTGTGCCACAAATTTTAGAGGTACTTTCAGAATTCACCGGTGTTGACGGAAGAGAACAATTGGTACGAGAAGTAAACGGCATAAAGATTTATAATGATACCACCGCGACCGCGATGGAATCGATGTTAGCTGCAATGAACCGCTTTGGGCCACAGTTTCCAAAAAAGATAATAATGATTGCAGGGGGAATGGATAAAGGTATGGATTATTCACAGGTTGCACCTGTATGGAATACCTACTTAAAAGCGTTAGTTTTATTGGAAGGGACAGCATCTGAAAAAATGGCAACCGTAATGGACTCGAGTACAGTTCCTGTTCACAAATATTTTGGAGTTTTCAAAGACGCAGTAGAAAAGGCCTACTCTCTTGCACAATCTGGGGATATGATTATCCTTTGCCCTGGAGGAACAAGTTTTAATATGTTTGCAAACGAATTTGACCGCGGCAGACAATTCAACGACTTAGTTAACGCACTCTAAACCATGCATCTAACTCAACAGCAACTATCTGATACATTTAGCAGCATTAGAAAAGTCCACTTTATTGGGATTACATCTCCGTTCTGTAGCTTCTCGGCAAGTTACCTCCTTTCAAAAGGTATAACCGTTACCGCTTCGGAAGCGAATCAGGATTCAGAGGCCGCACAAAAATGGATTGAAAAGGGGATACTCTTCAAAGGCGGTCATTCTGCCGAATATATTCATGAGGATATTGATTTGGTCGTTTTTCCAAATGGAATTATTCCTGGAAATCCAGAAGTTGAAAAAACGCAAGAGAGTGGACTTCCTTACGTGTTGGTACAAGAATTGCTCGGTATTATCAGTCAACAATACAAGACAATTGCAATTGCGGGAACACACGGAAAAACAACGACTACCGCACTCGTTATCTGGTTACTGCACAAAACGATAGGAACACCAAACTTTATAGTCGGAGATGCAAAAGATAAAATAGCAGAATTAGGAACGAACTGGGAATCTCACCCAGAAAGTGAATACTTAGTAATCGAAGCGTGTGAGTACAAAAAACAATTTCTTGCCAGAGCCCCCCGTCCATACATTTCGGTAATAACGCATATCGATTTGGATCATACTGATTTCTACCCTAATCAGAGCAGTTACAATCAAGCCTTCACAGAGTTTCTATCACACACTACCAATACCATTATTATCGATGATGCAAAGAAAAACGAGAAGGAGGTACTCAGCAATCTTCCCAAGGATATAGCGGTAGTATCAACTGCGAATTTGAAAAAAGAGCTCGGTACAATTGAGTCAACTCACTTATTTGGTCATCATAATCAAGAAAATCTTATACGGGCGGCTGGCGTGGCTAAGGTAATTGGAATCTCCAAGATAGAAGCACTCAAAGCACTTTCACAATTTCCTGGGATTTCTTCCCGTTTTGAATATAAGGGAACAACGAAACAAGGCACACTTGTTTACAAAGATTTTGCGCATAACCCGCAAAAGATAACGGCCTGTTTGCAAGGCGCCAAAGAGGCCTATCCTAACAAAAAACTTGTTGTCGTTTACCAACCGCATAACCATGAGCGAACCAAAACGTTTGAAACAGAACTTATCAATTCTCTAAAGCAAGCAGACGTTCTTATCGTCCCAAACATTTATTCTTTACGCGAAAGCGCCGATGAACGGGCACTTATATCTGCATCTACATTTGTCCGAAACATTCAAAAAAAATATCCTAACAAAGAAGTATTTTTTACTGATGAGTTAGGTGTTTACCCTAAAACGCTTCAAAAGCTAACCACATTCAGCAATCCAAATAATCTGATACTTATTGTAAGCGCAGGTGATGTCGACAAAATTATTCCGGATCTACTCGGCTGATTGGCGCTTAGGTAGTTCGGTTTTCGCTTTTGATTCTTTAGCCGTTGTGCTTTGTTTCTGATTTACCTCAACTTTCGTAGTTTTTGGTGCAACAGCAAGCCATATTCCTACTACAAACAATAGAAGTGCAACAACGCCTAAATACGAGCCTTGTTGAGCGATTGGAGAGCCAAGTGTTGTTTGAATAAGTTCGCTCATGGAACCTATCCCCTTACCAAAACCCAGTAAGAGTAAACTCGCAAGCCCAATCGTGCCACCTGTTGCAAAAAAAGCTGCTACACGTGGGGTAAAGAGAAGCAGAAGTAACATTATAGAGACTACAATTGCGAGCCAAACCATAAGGATTCCTTTATCTAAAAAGGACTTGAGCGAAAGAAAACGCTGCCTATCCATTTCTGTTGCATTAGAATCGGAGGTTATTCCCTTTACTAGTACTTCGTTGATTTGCGGAAGCTTCATGTACTCTTTGGCTGCTGCCTCATATGTTGCACGAGATGGAGTTCCAAATGCACAAGGGACTTCCAAAAAATCTTGGGGAGAAATTTTACCAAGCTCTTTGATTTGTGCCGGAGTACACGCTTCCAGTGCATCGTACCGAAGTTTGAGGACTGAAACTGCGAGATCTAATTGTTCGGCTGGTGTTCCGCCTGGTTTATACTTCCAAACGAGGGTTGGAGATTCACCATCTAGCCATGTATAGAAACCCGCCGCATTTGTTTTAAGGTTTTCACCGACAGACTCGGGAGAAAGAATCTTTCTGACGGTTATTCCGAGGGGAGAACTTTTATTGGCAGCTAACTGCAACGCCTCTTTTAACATGGGGTCGTCAATCGCTGTCGAAGACGAAGCACTTTCAAGTAATCCATTTACAAAGGCTTCGACTGAGTCTTTATCAGAAGCAAACGCATTAATCCATGCAAGTCCACTCTCTTTTTTGAAGAGTTCTTGCCCTGCAATCGAAAGTGGAATCGTCACCACTACCGCGACAATTAAGGACATTCCCAGAAACAAACCTAACAACCAACGCATAATTGCAAAAAGTGTATTCATGTATCAGTGTAACAAATAATCAAAAACCTGCAAATTTGTTACAATTGCAAAGTGGCTAAACCTCTTATCACAATAGTTACCTGCACAAAGAATCAAGGGAAATATTTACCAGAGTTATTACAATCGCTTACCACACAGCAAAAAAAGAACTTTGAGCATGTGATCATCGACGGTTTCAGCTCAGACGATACTGTTTCCCTACTAAATAAGTATAAAAAAGAAAACGAAACTGCTTTTCCGATACATATCCATCAATTTCCTCCGTTAGGTATTGCTGATGCTATGAACAAAGGTATTCTTCACTCACACGGCGACTGGATAATCATAATTCACGGAGATGACTATCTTATCAGCGAGAAAGCGACTGATGTAATAGAAAAAGCAGTAAAAATGAACACTCAATCAGAATGGATTGTTGCTAATACGACTCGAAAGTTGTGGGGAATTCGATACACGACCAAAACATTTTTACTAAAGCCAATCTTATTTCGATTGCTCCCCGTCTACAACTTTTTAAACCATCAGAACATGATTATGAGGCGTGATTTATTCCTAAAATATGGTGGATTTCGAACCGATTTCAAAATCAATATGGATTATGAGTACTACCTACGCCTTTTGCACCACGGAGTGATGCCTGCTGCTTTTGACGGGGAGTTTTCAGTCTTTCGAAGGCATGAATCGAGTGCCTCAGCAATGCGAGAAAATCAAGCAACCGTTGTTGAAGAATTCATAAAACTAAAGCGACAGTACAAGAATACAGTGAAATGGGGCAAAAGATGATAAGATACCGAACATGACTCACCTTTCAGGAGAAACTGTCGCTACTCCACGAGCAACTTCTCAAGAAACAATCAGCAAACGACATGCACTTCCAGATGTTGCGGCACAATTTGCCGACCTAGAAGTTTCTTACGTGCACACTCAAAACCGCAATACGTTTGTGCAGTATCGACTTGCCGAGAGTAACCCAGCAACAGCAGAAAACGTAGTACTCGCATTAAACGGAGGTGGAAATAATCCATTGCACAACTTTGCACCTTTCGCAAAAAATATCTTGCAATCCGATGCGAACGTCACACGCTTTGTAGCGATGTATTATCCATTACACTACGAAGAACGTAACGACGGTAGTGTTTTTGATATTCCAAAAACCATGGAGGATTTAGCTCAAGCGCGCGAACTACTCAATTTACCGCCAAAAGCGCGTATTCATCTTACTGGTTTAAGCCTGAGTGCCGATCAACTTATTGCCAGCATTGTCGGAGGACAATTACCACAAGAACAGTTTGCCTCCGTAACGCTACTCAGCCCTCTTGCAATCTTCCCAGAAGGAGAAAAGCATACAAAAGAACTACTCGCTCACTTTGTAGGTGAATCAATGGCGGCAAGAATGCGTGACCGAATAATTGCTACTATCGATGATGTTACAAGAGCTTTTGAACTGCCACCGAACATGAAATATTTAGCAGAAACAATAGAACAATTTTTTGAGCAAATGCATCATTACCTAGCAAACCCTATTGAACCTGTGAGTAAGATCCCACGTATTACCATGAAATGGGCGACCAAACGGGAGATACTCACCCAAGAAAGGAGAATGCAACTCGCTGCTTTATTAACCCCATTCACAGATCAACTACAACTCTCTCAGGAATTAATCCCAGGTCGTCACGGTGCGTCTATGCAACCGAAATACTGGAACGATTATTCGAGAGCAGTTATCGAAGGTATTAGTTGATTTCGACTGGGTTTCCGGCGAAGTAGAGCTTCCCTTTTGTAATAACTAAAGCATCTTCGGGTCTAAGGGCAAAACCTTTTACCCCTTTTGGTAGAAGCTTTTCGACAGCCGGCAGCAGATTATCTTCAAAGTGAGGGTATACTTCAAAATTAACCAACCCTAATGGCTTAAAGTTCATTACCTGCGGATCACTCTCACCAATAAAGTTAGCTGCCCAATGCGTTGAAGTCGATACGCACATTGCGCCTGCGCTAAAGCCTACGAAGGGCTTACCTTTCTTAACAATTTCTACTAAATTTTCCCGAATTCCTGCCTCATCAACTGCATGAAGTAACCTAGAAACAAGCCCTCCACTCATACATATCACATCGCACGTCTCCAACGAGCGCAGCAGTATCTCTTTTGGCCACTTTTCTAAATCAAGTTGCTTGAGATACATGTTATTTATGGTCGTAAACTCTTGTAGGTACACATAACTCATGTCTGCACGTGCTTGATCCAGTCCACCATTCGGAATCAAGACGACTTTTTTATCATCAAGAGAACCACCAAGCATCTTCTCAAGCATTGGCTTCAAAGATTTAAATAGGTGTTCGGAAGGTAGAATCATATTGAGCGTTTCATCAGGATATGCTCCAATTTCCCTTACAGGCGAGTCTACCGAAAATACCTCTTTGAAGGCTGCTTTTCCTTTAAATTTGGAATACGACATACACGAAGTATAGCATCACAATTACCTATTTTCCCCAAAGCTCAATCGTTCGCTCGCATTCATATCAATACCTTTTGCAGCATATAATTTTGCAATATCGTAATCACCAACATCTTTTCCTTGCAAACCAAGTAACGCTAACCCTTCGTTTACTTTCTCTTTAGAGTTACTTTCTATCTCTAAGTACGTTTCAAGTTTTGGCCAGGTGCACAGACTAAACTCAATGTCGTTATAGTGAAAAATATGTATTTTCTTCTCTTGATACATAGAACGATAAAAGAAGCCAAGTTTTTCGAGAATCTCGGTCGTTTTTTTGAAATCGGAGACTTCTACTTCGATTTCTGTTGTACTTCCAACGGATTCATCATCTGCCGGTTTATATTTGTAGGTCATTTTGGTAACACCGTTTTCTTGGCGAACTCGAACCCATTTCGTGCCTTCGGTTTTCATATCAAAAAGCATTCGGTATTCTAAATATTCTGGAGTCTCCTGTGCATTAAGCTCACGCAACTTTGCAATAATTTCGGAAGGATTGATATCGAGAACTTTTGTTTCATATTCGATGTGATTCATAATTAGCATTATGATTTGTTCTTGATTTTCATCAGCGGGTGATTAGCCGCCTCTTTCATTGCCGAGAAATGTGACTCTTCGAGATCAATATCGTAATGTCGTGCAATTCGAACAAGCATTAGAAAAATATCGGAAAGTTCATCACCAATTTTACTTTTTGTTGCGTTAAACTCTTTGACTGTATCTCTTCCCGCCATATAGTACCCTTCGGCAGCTAGGATCATTTTGCTTAATTCTCCAACCTGCTTCATAAGTTCGAGTGTCGCGCCCTCAGCTCCCCACGGTCGTTTTTCCACTTTTTCAAATGCATCTATCAACACATGTGATGCAGAAATAACCTCTTGAAATGTTTTTGATTGCATAAAGGATTGTACTACAAACCATGAATGCAACACGATATTCCAACAATACCAAGTCACCGACATCAGCTTCAAGCCAAGCTTGGAAGTGGAATCAAATGTTTAAGTAATTTCCCTTTCTTAAATACCAATTTTCCGCTAGATGATACTACTCGATCAAAGAATGTGAATAACTCTTGAGGGAGTTTGACAGTACAGAATGGGTTTTCAATTAACACGTACTCCCTATTCCACGGTGAATCAGGACCGATATCTTTGAAAAACAATACGGCACTAACTCGTGTTCCCTTTGACGCTGTAAAAATTGGGTCCAAACCAAAAGTCCTCTCACCAAACAGAGTTATCTTTGCTTCCATTGGCAATTCAACAGCCCAGTCCTCTAGATTAACTGCAATTATAAATGGAGCTTCGATGCTGTATGCGGAAGCTTTTGTCCGAATGGTCTTCTGAAATCGAATAAACGGATCATTTCCTATCCAATTCGTTTCTACACCTGTCGAACAAACGAACCTTGTTCTTTTTGGTTCCGTCTTCTTTAGAAACTTGATTTCAATTTTCCAATCGTCTTGGGTGTACATTATCTGTTCGCTTCCGACATCCATAGCAGTAATACATTGTTTTCTCACTTCAGACACTTTAATTGGTGTACTCCCTTTGTTTTGTGTTTCTAACCATCCAAAGAACAGAGTATCTTGCAATGTATTGTTGAGGTAATCAACAAGCTCGTTGAATAATTTATCGGATAATTTTTCAGTAGAACTATCGACTGACGAGGTTGCGCACTCGATGTACACCTTTGATTTTCCTCTTGTTGCACAGAAATCAGGAGTTTGACCACTACCGACAGAGGGTTCAACTTCAACTGCAAAACCTGTACTAATCAATAATTCTCGAACAAAGAGCTCGAAAAATGCTGGCTTCATATGAGTACGAAATTGAGAAATGAACCTCTTCTTCAAAGGTTCCGGGTATGTTGAAAACCATTTTTCGAATAGTAGTCTTCTTTGCTCAACCTCAACTCTCGATGATTGATTGTAAAACGTGAAGAGATCTTCGGTATACTTCATTGGCCCAGTACGGATTCTAGGAATTTGATCAAAAAGGGTTGGCATATTGGACCAATTGTTCAAAGTGGAGGTGAGGGGAATCGAACCCCTGTTCAGCTATTCTAAAAAAGAAGTTTCTCCCAAAACAGTCTGAGTTGTTTACGAGATTATGCCTAAAAATCAGACAAAAAAGCATAACCCGCCCACACAAATACGATTCTGGCAACTCAGCGGAACTAGCGGCCAGTCGGCATGAACTTTCTTACTCCTGGCTCTCCGCTTGTCATGCGAAGGAGGAAAAGCCAGTTACGTCGAAATTAGACGTATGAGAATTGCATTGCTGGAGAAACAGCTTTGAGGGCTGAGTTCACGAACGATGCGATTTTCTCAGAAAGGGTTTGTTTGGCACTTTATGTGCTTTGATAGTTTAACGGGATATCAGCCCGTTTGGCTACTTCTTTCAACGAACAACCGTCTAAACCGATCACCCCCGGTTACGGAATAATGAATTATATCATTTTTCTGGGGTAAAATGCTATAATACCCATTATTTGACAACTATTACATGTCACCCTTTTGGCAAGCATTGTCGGGCATTCTCATCATCAGTTTTATACCTGTAGTTGGTGTTATAAGTCTGTGGCTCTCAAAAAAAACGCTGTCCCGTTATACGCATTTATTAGTGAGTTTTGCTGTAGGTGCACTTTTAGGAAATGCAATTATTCATCTACTCCCCGAAGTGTTTACAGAAGCAGAGAGAACCGAGATTGTACCCTTTCTCGTTATTGCTGGCATACTTCTTTTCTATCTTTTGGAACAATTCCTGCGTTGGCACCATAGTCACGAACAACCCGAAACAGCAAAAGCACAATCAATCGCGACGATGAGCATTTTTGGCGATTCTGTTCATAACTTTCTTGATGGGCTTCTTATTGCCGGAAGTTTTATTGTTGATCCTCGTTTAG
Organism: Patescibacteria group bacterium; assembly: GCA_016860985.1. Lineage (GTDB taxonomy): Bacteria > Patescibacteriota > Dojkabacteria. The sequence goes on from BOKM01000001.1 coordinate 474,634, forward strand.
GGTGGTCTACCGTATTGGCAGTAATTCTTCACGAAATCCCACAGGAAATCGCGGACATAGGCATTCTTTTCTATGCAAAATGGCCTACTAAAAAAATACTCATTGCAAATATACTTTCAGGATTAATCGCTGGAGCCGGTGTTTTGGTCGGATTCATCGCAAATAATACATTTGAGGCGTTTGCGCCGTACTCGCTTGCTCTTACTGCAGGAGGGTTTATTTATATCGCGTGTACCGATCTTATTCCAGACCTTCACCAACACGGGGCAGAATCAACAAAAGAACGGCTAATCCAATTCTGTATGCTTCTTCTTGGATTAGGGCTTTTTGCGATACTCTAGCCGACAAACTTATTCAGTGAGTCGGACAATCACATCTTCATTCCGTACAATGGTCTTGACCCACTTATCACCTTCCAACACAAATTCCTGCTCCCGAAGAAGCTGCTCAGAAATGAGTGAGTTATTTGCTCTCGTCACTATAACTCTAACTACTTCTGGTTCGTACCCAGATTGTTTAAAAAGCGAGAGTTGCTGTGGAATTGTAGTCATTGTGAATTCCAGAGTAACGGGCTTTGTTTCCTGAATTGCGATAACGGTTTCGCCAAGCAAATAGGGCACCTCTTTTGAGGTTTTATAAAACATTGGCTGCTTTGTATAACCTGAAGATTGCAAATAACTGAACTCTTGCGGCACATATACCCTTTGCACATTCACGTATTTACCCTCTGGATATCCCTCGCTTTTACTTTCGTTTGTATAAAGCATTGTCATTGTGGCCTTTTTGGTAACTTCATTCACAATAATATCTGTTGAGCGCTTTATATATCGGTTAGCTTTGTTTCCTCCCCAATTCCAATCTACAGCGAACAGTGCACGCTGCTCCGGCAGAATTTTTCTGTATGTGTCGTAATAATCAAGCACGCGAGAACGAACTTCGTTGTTTGTGGAGTACACCATTATCGAACGTTGAGCGATTGCGTTCAGTAGAACTGTGATAATCTGCTGCTTTTGAGCTGCAGGAGCATTTGCCATTTTTTCCAAGAATTTTGGCATAAAGGTTGCAACTGCCTTTGTTTTTTCTTGCGATCCAGGCACAAATTCGGAATGTAAAACCCCGACCTTATCGTAAAGATTCGCTGCGTTTACCTCGCCAAGATTCTCTATCTCCACTCCTCCAATTACAGACAGAATATTTTTAACTACCTGAAAGGTCAATGAGATTGTAACGTCATTCGCGTTTGAGACGCTCGCTTGCTTCATTAATTCGGTAACTTGAGAAGATACTTCGGACATTTCTGGACTCCAGTTACTTAGTGATGCTTTAACTGTTTTGACACCTAGAGCTTTTTGCATATCAATCGGTGCAGGAACTCCAGAAATCAAGCCATCTACGTTATAAATGTCGTTGACGATAAGTTGTCGAACTTGCCCATTTTCGATTCCGAGCAAAGCATAGTTAGTAAACCACCCTCCAGTCGAGCGCAATTCTGTTTCGTTTTGAATCATGAGAAAGTAATTTCTTCTTTCTTTGTATCCAAGTAGGTATGGAATAAGATCGTAGGATTTTGCTACTTCTTCGATTGCAGCTGTATAGCCTGCTGATAACTCTTTAATTTTGTACACGTAATTGCGAACAGGAGATGGAAAATCTAAAGGATTGAGGCGCTGAATTCTTGAGTTCCCAATTTTTGCATCTTGTACAGCCTGAGTAACGGCTGTTTGTTTTGCCATAATTTGGTCAATCTCTGTAAAGTAGTCGCGCGACACTGTACCAGCAGGGTTATTAGGAGAAACCTCGCTAAAGCCCTTTAAAATTGCAATCGCAGGGGCAAGAGAGTCAAGTGTGGTAGCACCACTTTCAACAAGAGATTTTGCACCATACAAGGCATTAGCGCCATTTTCGTAGAGTGCAGCTGAAGCTGGAATATATTTATAGTAACCAACAGCTTTATAGTCAGAAATCAAGCCATCCATCAAATCGGGTAACTCTGATGCATAGTTCTTAAGATTTTGCGATTCAAGAGAGGCAACATCTCGAGAGAGTACACTCGCGATTCTTCCCATCTTATAAATAGTCACACCAGCATGCACATATGGTGTTGCCACAAAAAATACAAGAATAAAGACGACAAGTGCAATAATTTGCTTTGCTTTTGCATCTTTTTGAACCTGAGACTTTTTCTTTGTACGAGGTTTTGTAAACGAAAGCACAAAGAGTACAGGTTCTAATACTAATTTTTTGTAGAGCAAGGCAAAGAGACTTTCAGAAGTATTACCAAAACTCTTCGAAACGGGCTGCTGTTTTTCAGTTGCTGGCGGCTGGGGTGCTACTCCCGCTACTGGCTTCCAAGGAACATTAAGTTGCGTTGCCATTGCATCAACTGTTTCTGCTAGTGCTTGTTCTAACGGAATTTGAGGTTCCCACCCAAGGCTCAATACAGAAGGAGCTAAACAAATTTCTTTAAGATGAGCAACCTTATCATGATCAGGCAATACTTCGTTGAAAACCACTTGCTTCTCTTCTGAGGTAAGCTCGAGTAATTGGTAGGCCAAACTTAGTGAAGTAAAGGGGTGATTATACGCAGCAAGGTAAGTTTTCCCTTTTGCCTCGGGCGAAAAAGCAGCTTTCAACACGGCATATACGGCATCTTCGGTATGAACCAAAAAGTTCTGCTGCATTCCATCGCCAAAAACGTTGATTTTGCTTCGCACAAGTACTTCTCGAACTAAGCGGGCGGTATAGGTTGGCGATGCTAAATCAGAATCGTGACCAATAAGTTCACCAATTCTAACGATTCTAGCATTTACATTGTTTCTTTCGACATATTCTTGGACCAACGATTCTGCATATTTTTGAATTTGTATATTCGACTCAGGAATTGCCTCCAAGAACTGACTAATATATCCAGAAGTAATGAGTGTAAACGTTGCTTCAAAAGAAACCGTTAACTTCATGTACGCATCAATTCGGTTGGACTCCCTAATAAATTCTTTATGATCAATTTTGTCGATTTCCATACTTTCTGCAAGAACTTCAGGGTACGAGCTACCAGCAGAAAGTTGGGCAAGAAAATAATAGACGTAGTCAATCTTTTTGAACTTACCAATATTCTTAAAGGTACTTTCAGAATCCATAAATAAACAATCAGACCGGTTCAACAAGTCGCCGAGTAGCTGTCGTTTTCCTGGATTCAGTTTATCGATCAACAATAGACGGCTTCCCTGTTCCAATAGAATTCGTGCCAGTTTTATTGCAACTGGGTTCGCAATATTGACCAGTACGGTAATCGGTGCAGATGATTTTGTAAATTGGTCGATTGTCATTATTTTTCGAGATTCAGTTGATATTGATACAATTTTGATTCGATTGTAATTAATTTGTCGTCTACGACTGTAATATCAAGGAGCACCGGTTTATAGCCCACCTTTTCAAGAAGAAGTTGGTGTACTCCGGCAGGGATATTTTCGTTTATATACGGCGTCGTTCCAACTTGCTTTCCATCTACAGATACAGATACGCCCTGTGGCAATGCTTTTACAATTAACTGAGCATCTTCGGGTGACCTGTCTTGTGCAGAAATAATTGTATAACTAAAAAGGCTTGAGTCAGGAGCAATGTTCGTTTTTATAATTGTTGTATTTCCTGGAAATATTTCAAAGCCAAGCGATTGCTCTTTAAAATAATTATTCACGTTATCAACCGCTTGGATAGTAAGCGTGTGCTTACCTGCTGGAATATTCTCTCCAGTGAAGGGGGTCTGTCCAAGTGTTTTGCCATCTAGTTGCAGCTGCGTACGAACATATTCAGAAGACACAATCAGCGTGCCATTCCCTTCTTGAATGGGTGCGAATAATTTTCGTACCGGATCAAGCACGCCACTCACACTAACTAAAACGACGAGCGCAAAAGCAAGAAGAGCAACCTTTAAACCATATTGTACGAACTTGATACCTTTTCTTGATGCAACACGCGTGGGATAAAGCCCAGCTTCGATTGATTCTGTTACCTGCTTTTGTTGCTGAACTTTGTAGGTCATTACTCGCTGTTCAGGGACTGATTCTTTTTTTTTGCGTGAACGAAAGAGAGGCATGAGTCAGTATAGCATTATATTGGGCAAAATATAAAGAAATCCTCTTTATAGTATAGTTGCGATTGGCCACATGTGTGCTTTGAAATGGGGAGTTATTTTTTAATCTGTGCACGAAAATCCTGTTCCATCACTTTCTTTCGATATTTGTTGGCAAAACGATGGGCTTCATCTCTAAGTTCACGCAAATGGAGGTAGCCAATATTTGATTTTTCAACTTTTGTGACTCGCCACTTACCCTCGACCTTTTTTAGAAAAAAGTCATTTGGTTTAAAGATTCCTACGATAGGGACATTCTCAAATGGAGTACCTTTGACGGCATCAATAACAGCACCTACTTGCCCCTTTCCACCATCGATCAGAAGCAAATCGGGTAATCGCCAGGCTCGCTTGATTCTTCGGCCTAGAATTTCTTTCATCATCCAAAAGTCCGAAATACCTGTTGTATATTTAATTCTGAATTTTCGGTACTGATCTTTAGCTAGCTTTCCGCCCTCGCTCACAACCATAGAGCCTACAGTCCATTTTTCCATGATATTTGAGATATCGTAGCATTCTATTCGTTCGGCGGAAGGAAGTTCCAAAAATTGCGCTATATCGTCAGCCCGCCGTTTGTACACATCCACCAAGAGGTTCGGGTTATCAACATACTGGTCAGGAAGAATACTCGCGGTTTCCAATTGATGTAACTTCGAAAGTGTATCTCTAATTTCTTTTGCTTTCTCGTAATCCTCGGTTTGCGCAAGCATCCTCATCTCTTTCTCTAGCTCCTCGATTGCGGTGGAATATCCTTTTTTTAGAAACATTTCTAAACCAAGAATATTCTTTCTATTTTCCTGATATTTAGCGATATCTCCACAGGCGCCGGTGCACAAACCAATATGCGCGTACATACAAGCTCGGTGCTGTTTTAATGATTGAGTAAGCTTGGTTTTAGGATATTCACAATGAGGGTAAATTCGTCTTAAATGCTTTAGTACTTGGATGACGAGCGAACCATCAGGAAAAGGACCGTAAAAACGAGTCCTTTTCAAACTCCTTCCATGAACACCAAAAATTTTTGAAAATGTGTATTTCTTACCTTCGAATAAAACATCAAAATCTTGCACCGCAATATATTTATATGACTTATCGTCTTTTAACGAGATATTATAGTGTGGTTTATACCGTTTAATGAGCTCTGCTTCAAGTAAGAAGGCCTCGATTTCGGAGCGGACTTGAATAATATCGAGGTCAACAATCTGCGACACAAGCGCTTCGGTTTTGGGACCTTTGTATGTATCTACGAAATAACTTGAAACACGATTTTTTAAGTTTTTTGCTTTACCAACATAAATAATTTTCCGCTTTTCGTTGTAGTAAAGGTAACACCCTGCGGTGGTTGGAAGGTTGGCTAATTTTTTTTGGAGTTTTATTGAGAGTACCACAGAGAATTATACTATTTCTCAATTGTTTACGAATCTTCGAGTTCTTGCTTGGCTGCTTCCCAATCCATGTTTGGAGTGACTGTGATTTGCAGACTCGTTCCATCGGCATTCAGTTGCCTTACATCAGTGACAACTTTACAAATTCTGTGTGCAAACTGACAACCCACACATCCCTGATCAGCAAGCACTTTATCTATTGCTGCTGCTTCATCGGGAAGAAAGGGTGGTTCTCCTATTCCGACTCGATGAGTATTTTCTTCATTCTCACACGGCATTTTTTCTAAAATTTCCCATTCAGTAGCCATGTTTTACTCCGCAATATCTAACTCTTTAAGCATCTTACCCGTCCAACTCCTTGGATTTCGTCTAATGTCACCTATTGTGCCTGTCGCTACGATTTCTCCACCACCAGTTCCACCTTCGGGACCTAAATCGATGAGATAGTCAGCTTCCGCGATAAAGTCGAGGTTATGTTCAATTACAAAAACACTATTCCCTGTCGCAACTAAGGTTTTTAATACTGCTACCAGTTTCTCAATATCTGCAAAATGCAGACCAGTAGTTGGTTCATCAAGGATGTAGATTGTTTTACCTGTCGAACGCCTTCCAAGTTCTGCTGATAACTTCACTCTTTGTGCCTCTCCACCCGACAACATTGGGGCTGGCTCTCCAAGCTTCAAATAGCCAAGCCCTACTTGCTGAAGCATTTCGAATTTTTCTCGAATCATCGAGATTTCTGAAAAGAAAGCAGCAGCTTCATCTACCGACATATCCAACACATCTGCAATATTCTTTCCTTTGTACAACACTTCTAGAACCTCAGACACATATCGCTTACCGTGACAAACATCACAGTCAATATACACATCGGGCATAAACTGCATTTCGATCTTTATCTTACCCTCTCCTTTACAGGCTTCACAACGACCACCTTTCAGGTTGAAACTAAAGCGACTTGCGGTGTAACCTCGCACTTTGGAATCCTTTGTTTGAGCAAAAAGTTCTCGAATATCGTCGAAAACCTTTGTGTATGTTGCAGGATTACTTCTTGGTGTTCTACCAATTGGCGACTGATCAATGTAAAGGAGCTTGTCAATAACATCCGATACGTATAGGTTTCTGTATTCTGTGTCGGGGCTATCTGTTCTCAGACCAAGAGTCTTTTTGATAGCAGGCAACAAGGTTTCCACCACAAGGGAGCTCTTTCCTGAACCTGAAACACCAGTTATTGCAACAAATTTTCCGAGCGGAAACTTAACCGTTACATCTTTTAGATTGTGTGTTTTTGCCCCAGAAAGCTCTAAATACCGGTCAGCTACGCGCATTCGGGCATGTGACGCAAGAGCATCGTTTAATTTTTTGTTCTTACCAAGCCCTAACTTCACGAGTTTTTCGACTTCTTTTGCAATTGTTTTCTTACCAGCTAAGTACGGGCCAGTTACAGATTCGGGGTTGTCCATAATCTCTTTTGGCGTACCCATAGCAACGATTTTTCCTCCACGATCTCCTGCACCCTTACCAAAATCAAGTACAAGATCTGCATTCATCATGGTATCTCTGTCGTGCTCAACAACGATCACAGTATTTCCCAAATCACGAAGATGCTTTAATGTCGCGATTAATCGATGTTGATCTCGTGCATGCAGCCCAATCGAAGGTTCATCTAGTACGTAAATTACCCCCGAAAGGCCTGTTCCAATCTGACTCGCAAGGCGAATTCGCTGTGCTTCTCCACCAGAAAGCGTAGTTGCAGTTCTACTCACGGTTAAGTATTCAAGCCCCACGTCTAATAGAAATTGCGAACGAAGGAGGATTTCTCGAATTACTGGTTGTGCAATTGTCTGAGCTTTTGAATCAAATTCTTTAATAAATCCCTTGGTCTCATCTGTAAACTCTTTGATGGTTAAATCGCAAAGCTGGGAGATATTTAGATTATTAATGGTTACCGCAAGCACAATATCTTTAAGCCTTGTTCCTTTACAAGTTGGGCACGTAACCGTACTCATAAACTTCTCAATTTCGGTTCGAATAAAATCTGAATTTGTTTCTTTATACCTGCGCTCTAAGTTCGGAATTATCCCCTCGTATTTGGCATGAAGCGAGCGTTCTGTTCCGTCTTGGCTCGAAAAGTACGTTACTTTGTACTTTTGATCTCCCGTTCCGTAAAGAATCAGGTGTAATTTACCCTCAGTAAGCATACTCACTGGCGTATGAATCGAAATAGTGTGTGCATCACAGACTAGTTCAAGCAACCTTCTAAAGTAAGAATCTCTCTCAAGCATTTTTGCGTACGGCATGATGCCACCTGCAAGTATCGAACGCTTTCCGTCGATAATTCCCTCTGTTGATATCTTCTTTATAACGCCAAGTCCATCACATTCAGGGCAGGCACCGTGTGGGGAATTAAAGGAAAAATCTCTAGGTTCAAGATCAGGAACAGAAATACCGCATTTTTTACAACTTTTGGTAACGCTATAATCGTGGGAAAGTACTGAGGTTGGACGAGCAGGTATTCCCGGTTGTGGATCTCTTATTTCTAAAATTCGAACAAAGGTTGGTTGAATTTTAAGTGCGGCCTCAACTGATTGAAATATTCTTGAGCGCATTTCTTTTAGCGCTTCTTCTGAATCAAAGAGCGTTTTGCTCACACTTAAGGTGTCGACTACTACTTCTATTTCGTGTTGCTTGTACTTGTCGAGCTGTGGCAACATTAATTTCAAGTCAATATATTCACCATCAACTCGAACAACATTCCACCCCTGTTTTCGCAAGTTCATAAATACCTGCTCATATTCACCTTTTCTTCCAGAAATTGGAACTGCGGTAATCATAAAGCGGAACCCAAATTTTTGAGTATTTTTATCGTTTTCGTATTCGCGTTTTATCTTCTGCAATAAACCATCTACTACCTGGTCAATTGTTTGGGAGGTAAGTACCGCCCCACATTGTGGACAATGCGCAACACCGACTCTCGCGTACAACAATCGTAGGTAATCATAGATCTCGGTGATTGTACCAACAGTCGAACGAGGATTATGTGATACCGTTTTCTGGTCAATAGCTATAGAGGGTGACAATCCTTCAATTTTATCGACATCTGGCTTACGTAGTTCACCCAAGAATTGCCTTGCATATGCAGATAAGCTCTCCACATATTTTCGCTGGCCTTCGGCATAAATGGTATCCATTGCAAGTGAGCTCTTGCCAGACCCCGACAAGCCAGTAAAAACAATCAACTTGTTTTTTGGGATATCGACGTCAATATTCTTGAGATTGTTCTCGCGCGCACCGCGAATCGAGAGAAAGTCCATGAAGAGTATTATACAGGATTGTTCGAAAAAATGGAACTTATAACCTTATTGGACTCCGGCCTTCTTTAGCTTTGTAATCACAAAATATGTTAATGGTGTTGCCACTACTTCATATACTACTTTTACGACCCATTGAGTAAGAACCATCGTTACGATTTGTGCCGATGCTAATAGTCCTCCAAATGCGATCCCCAGAAATAAGATTGTATCTACACCTTCACCGAGCACCGTTGAGGAGATAGTTCTCAACCACAAAAACCTGCCCTTGGTCAATTCCTTGATTTTGTGCATGCTCCAAGCGTTTAAAAGAGAGCCTCCCAAATAGCCGGAAAATGAAGCAACGAGGATTCTCGGTGCTACACCTAAAATAGCATCAAAGCTGAGCTGTAAATCCCAAAAAGGAGCAGCAGGCAAGGCTTGGGCAGCAGCGATGGCAAGCACCACAATAAAGTTTGCAACAAAACCAAGTAGAATTGCGAATTTTGCTTTCTGAAATCCAAATATCTCCGTCATTACATCTCCAATGATGTAACTTAATGGGAAAACTACTATACCAGCAGGAAGAAAAACGCCACCAAGTCCCACAATTTTTACAGCAATTATATTGGCAGCAATCAGACAGGCAATAAATAAAGAGGTCAACCCAACAAAATAACCTGAATACATAATTTGCAATCAAATTTATCTTTCTACCGATGATACATTAAGTTAGGCCCCCCCTCAATAGCTTGACTATGGGACCGCACTTCTTTAAAATAACGCATGCGCCTTGCGATTATTGCACCAAATGCATATCTGCAGGATTTTTCAGCTTTTCATAACAACTCATACCATCTTGTTCTTGCACATCGATTCAACTCCGAGCCCGAATACCGTAGTTTTTACATTGAGCAAAGAAAGAAGACTCACAGTTTTATAATTCTTGATAACGGAGCTTGCGAACTCGGAGAGTCGATTAACAATGGCACACTACTAGAAACTGCCAGTGTCCTTCGTCCTGACGTACTTGTTCTTCCCGACGTCTTGCATCAAAGTCAAGCAACAATTGCCAGAACAGAGAAATTCATTGAGTCCTATAAACACCAGAACAAAATAAAGTGCAAATTGATGGCAGTTGTACAGGGCAAAACAAGAAAGGAGTGGCTCTCAACATTATCTTCCTTTACCTCTAATCCATATATCGATATGATTGGGATTTCGAGTACAAACGCCGTATACCCGAAGACAAAAAACTACTATACCAGAATCAAAACACTTAGGTATTTGCATCAAAGACAACTTATAGGGAAGAAAAAAATTCATATGCTCGGGTTAGATGACTCTGGACACTTCGAATTACGTCATTTCTCAAAATATTCCTTCATCGAAGGAGCAGATTCTAGCGCTCCAGTAGTTCATGGAGCAAAAGGGATAAAAATTTACAAGAACAAGCGTTACGAAAAGATTCGAACGTATCTACCAAGCGATGCAATCCTCACGAAGGAGCAGGTATTAGCAGTAAAAGCTAATCTGCAAGTATTTTTTGACATGGCTTCACATGAATAGAAAAATATTTGTATCGGGCGAAGGTGCTCGAGGAGCAGGAAAAACCTCTACGTTAAATGTTCTACTGCAAGAATCTACGACTCCCACTGCTGTTAACAGGGTAGCCCCAAACATACCTACAGAGCACCTTCTTCTGATTGACACTCATAAAGCGACAAGCCCGTTTCACAAGAGAGCGCTCGAAATACATAAACAGTGGGAAGAAGCCGTCAAAACCCCAGGTGAAGGTGCAGAGCGATTATCATGGAAAAAGTTTGAGCTCGGAATACTACAGCTACGGTATGAATCCGACAGCTATCACGACGCAACTAGCAAAGCGGAGCAAATTTTTCTCGATAGAGATATTGATACAGCTGTCGTATACTCTGCAGCAGAGATTATTTTATCCAATCCTCACAAATACGATTCGGTACGTTCGCATATTGCGCTACTACACAATCTATGGCAGAAAGTATATTCAGTATGCCAGACAAACGACTGGGACGTGAGCACTTTTCCACACCTTGATACCGAAGATGATGTCTTATCATTAGTTGATTTTTTAAAACAACAACCCTTAAGGGATATACCCACTAATACCTTTTACTTCTTTACAAAAGATAAGACTGAATCACTAAAAAGGAGCCACACTTTACGTATAGACACTGCACTCGAATACAATCTCACCGTAGTACAGCAAGCAACACAAGATATTATCCAACCATTGTACCTCTATTCCTTTCTCATCCGAAAACAATTATTCCCTGAGGCGCAAGTTCATTATCTCTCTTCAGATGCGCACAACATCAAAGAGCTCGCGAATTTGGTAAAACTACATGTTAATACGACGACGCTTGAGGTTCCAGGCGCAGACCATATCCCCGTTAAGCTACGAATACCTTTTAACAAAGACCACTCCCTACCCTCATCCATTGAGACGCTTAGCCAAGTAATATTCGAAAGCACTGTTGGATCAACCTTCCCAAGCAAACGAGAAGTACACATTAATGGAGAATCAAATTGTGTTTACAACAATAAGGCACTGTACGAATACGCATCATTACTAGGACTTGGCCACATTGAATTCGTCCAAATTCAACGAGAGACATTCTCTGAAACTTGTCCTGTCCACTGGGCGTGTATTGAGTGGCTTACTCCCCAAAGAGATACTGCACGAATAATTGATCTGACACCTTTTAGAATTAAGCCCTACATTTCCCAACCTTGTAAAGTTACACACAATGGGGATACATACCAACTGACCTCGCTCACACAACAGCCTATTGAATTTACTCAAGTAAAGAAAGAAACGTCATTAATTCCAGAAAGAGCCATGGAATTCGCCTATAACGTTGAATATACTTTCCAGGAAGAATCGTTACAAGCATTAACACGTGAGGGATATGAATTGTTAGGCCAATCAAACAACGAATCGCAGAATATATTTTTAACTATTAGGTTAGGAAGATTGTTGCAGAAACAGGAACGCATCCAAGAGGCAGTCGAATTGCTTGAGCGAGCAGTGACCACTTTCCCGCAAAATCTTATACTTGCCAGGGAAGTTGCAAAGTATGTCATTGATGGGTACATTAAATTCGTACCACCGTATTTTTATACTTACCTCAGTAACGCAAACCAGATTCTTGAACGAACTACCCAAACAATGCGAGAACATGATATTGATGAAACTGAAATCAATGCGTATTATGAGTATAGGAAATTTATTCCACATGCACTTAAGTTAATCACCGAAGAACATGAAAGTTGATCAAGCAAAACTTGGAGTAGGTACAATCTGTTACCTACACTCAAACGACTCTTACTTACTAGGCGAAAAAAAGTACGGTGGCGCACAAGGTAAAGTTAATGGGTTTGGTGGCAAGATCGAAACGACAGACCAATCAATCTATGATGCAGTTAAGAGGGAATTTCGTGAAGAAACATCAATCCAACTCAACGCACCCAAGTATTGTGGCATTATCGAAATTTTTAAGAACGAGACGAGAAAAGCAATTTTTTATCTGTTTAAAGCAGATGACTTTATCGGCCAACCTCAAGAATCTGAGGAGATGAAAGTGTACTGGGTGAAAAATACTGAGGTCCCTTTCGAAAAAATGTGGGCATCAGATGCATTATGGCTTCCACTCTTTCTTAAAAATGACAATATACGTGTAAAACTTTATTTTCAGGAAGGCAATGACAAAGCAGATCGAATGGAAGTAACCTTTAATGCGACTCTAGATGAAACATATCACGAAAACTTTATCTAAGGTTCCATCCTATTTGATAGAAACTATTGAGAAGGAATCTATTCCCTACCTCGAGCAAGTTCGTGTAAAGGAATATTCTAAACGTCTTCCACCACTTGAAGGGCAAAGAGTTGCAGTAATCCCTTGGAGTGGTGGGTTAGACTCAACAACCAGTCTTATCATGGCGATAGAAGCAGGCATCTCAATCAGGACCATATTTCTGAATTACGGACAACCTTACATAAAGAAAGAATTGCTCGCAACCAATAAGTTAGAAAAACTGATACGCGCAAAATATCCGGAAGCAGATTGGACCGAGCATTACATAGTCGATGTGAGCTTCATAGACCAGCTTGTGAAATCGAAATTCAACGGAGAATGGGGACATATTTTCCCAATGCGTAACTTTCTCATCCTTGAAGAATCAGCCGCGATAGCACAACCAAATAGATACACAGAAGTTTGGTTTAGCAGTGTGCAAGGAGAAATGCCTTATTCAGGAGGAGACAAGAGTGTGGTATTTCTCACCTATATGAAAGAAATTTTTGGAAAACGGAATATTAATTTAACCACGCCGCTCGTCGGCCTCACAAAGGCAGATATGGTTCAATGGGCTATTGCCCAACTAGATAGGTTCCGTATTATTCGACATACGATATCCTGCTTCAACGGAGAAGGAGATTCCCACTGTGGTGAATGTCAAGCTTGTTTCAATCGTGCAGTAGCATTTTTCGCTGCAAATCAACTCCCACTTAGCGGAGTCCCTTACCACAAAAACGCATTGCAAAATTTTGGAGAAAATTATATTCGTAAACTTGCTAAAGAAAGTTATTACTCCCCAACAAGAAGAAGCCAGTTACAGCAGTTCATAAACTTTATAAGCCAACAAACATGATTAGCTTTGTTATACCCTCTTATCAGCGAGCAGACGGTGCAATCTTTATGATACTTAATTTGTTGCACCAAACAGTTTTCACAAAATATCCAACAGAACTAATACTGTCTATTGATGAAACTGATACCCAAAAAGAATTGTATGCAAACTACATCATTCAAGCAAAAAAAATTGCGCAAGAAATCGTACCTGCATGTAACATATCACTCCTGGTTAATCAGACAAAAGGCTTAGTCGCAGCAAAGAATAACGCTGTGCGAGCTTCTAAATACGAGTTCATCATGATGCTCGATGATGATCTTGCTGCAGTAGATAATTACGTTGAAGCCTTGTTAGCCGACATGAAGGCTGCCCCTTCAGTAGGTGCTATTTCAGGATTTATAGTTTCATACCTTTCTGCTATATCTCACACTCAACCCTCCGATTTCATTGAAGAGGTACCTAAGGAATCGCATCTACAGACACTAAAACTGGACTCCAACAATGGTGCTTGGAGAACATTTTTCGGCAAGAAAGAGCAGGTCATGGATTGGAGTAGAATCAATAAGAATATTCCTTCTACGGTTCGCTATACCATGGACTATTTTGTCAATTCGTATCTCTTTAGAAGAAGCGCATACAACAAAATAGGTGGATACTCAAATGATTTAAATTCTAAGACATCTGCCCACGAGGAGGTCGATTTCACTTATAGAATGAGAAAAGCTGGCTACCAACTTCTTTTTAATCCATTTGTCCAGATGTGGCATATTACCGTCGGCCACGGAGGTATCTACAAAGGAGCAGATTACAATGAGAGTAAAGAAATCTTAGAAAAAGAGTATAAAGAAAGTATACCTCTATTTGTTCAGTCGATTTCCAGGTAGAATCCTTGCCCTCAAGCTGTTTCCGTGTTAAACTCGCGCAAAGATGAAATCCCCGTATGTTCAGGGTTTGAAACAGGGGTTCGCCGAACTTTCAGTCTACTCTCTCGATTTCCTGTTTGGGTTATTCCAAGCAGTTGCGCTTGTCGGCTTTGAAATACTCCTGTGGACTTTTGTCCTCCCTGCTGATAACCAAACTGCCCTATTTGAACGCACCTCTTATTTTTTGCTAGCCAATGGCATTGCCTTGGTAATCGGAGGTGCCCGATATCGCTTTGCCAGAGATTTATCACTCGTCATCAAAGAGGGAACGTTGTCGCACTACCTTCTTAAACCGATTAATCCTGTACTTTACATCTATTCAGAACATGTTGGAGGAAAAGGACCAGATTTTATGATCGGATTAATTTTTATAATCATGGGAACTTTGTGGATACCGACCTTTACGCTCGTTAAGCTACCATTGTTGTTGATAACGCTGGCTGCAGCTCTCATAAATACAATCTCACTAAACGTTATCGCAGGGGCTGTAGCCTTTTGGACAACCGAGGCAAACGGTATTAAGAATGCCTTTGCGCAAACAACGCGATTATTTAACGGACAGCAAGTTCCCATCAATCTTTTCATGGAAATGATCAGTCCTTTTTGGGCGCAATTCTTGTATATTCTCCCCTTCGCAAGTGTTGCATATACGCCAACGCACATAGTTATTGCCAAAACATTCGACGCAATAGATTTTAGATTTATCATCGCTTCGATTATCTGGGCGTTCATTCTCCCGTTACTCGCAACACTAATTTGGAATAGAGGACTCAAACGATATGAGGGGACTGGTCTCTAACCTACGATTCTACTTTCGAGTACTTGCAAAAAAGATTTTGTTTGCCTGGCAGATAGAAACGGCTTACGCAGGGAACACGATAGGTGAGCTTTTTTCAACCATTTTTTACAACATTACCTTTATTATTTTTATCGATATTGTACTGCGAAAATATAAGCTGCTCGCTGGCTACTCTTTCAACGATATGCTGGTACTTGTTTTTGTGACACAGATTGTATTCTATACAGGACTAACTATTACTTACGATAGCATGTCAAAATTCGTACAATCTGTAAGAGATGGTATTTTTGATACGTACCTTCTCAAACCGATGTCTGTTTTCTTTCAAGTGATGACCTTAAGCATCAGGCCGTTTTCTGGGCTGTTCTTTTCTGTTCCACCATTGCTAATTTATGTAGTGCTCATCATTAAAAATCAAGCATTTCATCCCGAACCTTTTGGGCTAACGGTTGGCTTACTTGGAATGTTGGTTGGGATTCTCTACCTTCATTTTTATCGATTTACGTTTGCGATGTTCGTGTTTAAAACAAAACAGGTAAAAAACCTACTCAAAACACTTGACCTACTTGGGGATGCTGGATCTTTTCCCTACGAGGCTTATGTTGAACCGTTTAGAACAATTGTCTTTTTTATTGCGCCATTTCTTGCTGCGGCTGCCATTCCTGCAACCTACTTCTTAAACAAAACGACTTCTCTTTGGCCATTTGTTATTCAGATTGGACTCATGCTATTTTTTATGACTACTGCACTACTTTTATGGAGAAAAGGATTAAAAGAATATGAATCAATTTCATCTTAATTATTCACCCCTATTATGAAACCAGTTATCACTACACAAAACCTCAAAAAGGATTTTCTTGTTCCTGCACGACAGTCATTTTGGCAAAGACTGTTTACTCCAAAATACGAAGAAGTCACGGCTGTCGACAACATTTCTTTTCACATTATGGAAGGCGAATCTGTTGCACTTCTTGGACCGAATGGCGCGGGCAAAACAACAACCATGAAAATGATGACCGGCATACTTTATCCAACAGCCGGAAGTTGCAATGTGCTTGGATACAACCCTAATAAACGCAACCCTGCGATGCTTAAAAACATTGGCTTTGTAATGGGCAATAAAAGCACGCTTTCTATGGACCTTTCCCCTATGCAAAACTACGAGCTTAACAGAGTTATTTACGATATTGATGCCACAAGATTTTATAACACGATAGACGAACTTGGGGAACTTCTTGAGGTAAAAGATCATTTATATAAACAAACACGAAAACTCTCGCTTGGACAAAGAATGAAAGCGGAAATGATAAACTCGATACTACACAGACCGAAGATTCTCTTTCTAGACGAACCGACCATTGGACTAGACATCTCCTCTCAGAACAATATTCGCACATTTCTTAAAAAAGTTAACAAAGAGCTAGGAACGACGATTATCCTTACGAGCCACAATATGGAAGATATTTCACAAGTTTCTGAAAGAGTACTTATAATCAATCAAGGCAAACTCGTTTACGACAACTCTCTCGAAATGCTGAAGCGGACTTTTTCAACAAAAAAATACATCAAGGTTATTGTTACAACAAAAGGAAACTCCCGCTCCTTTGAGAAAAAGTTTAAGCCATTTGGTGACATTGTCAGCTCTGGTAAAGATTTCGTGACGCTCGAAATTGATAAAAACAGACAGGCACCCATTATTGCAGCAATACTCAACATGGAGCACGTTCATGATATCGATATTGAGGGGGTACCACTCACAAAAATCATAGAATCGATTTTCAAGAAAAAACTTGATTAGGTTACGTATTACTTTGTTACTTGCAGTGTTTTCATAACCGAATCACAAATGGCGATGTACGACGCATCGATTGAACAATACGCACTAAACCAAATGTCCTTATTGTAGGTTAAGGCGGGTGAAGCACAAGGCGATGTAGTCGCATCAGAAATAACAGGTTCTGTGCACTCTTTCCCACTCGAGAGAGAAGAAGGCGTCACATACGCAACAGCAAAGCTGTAGCTACCCGAATTACCAAATACCTTTTTAGAACGAACTCTTTTTAAATCCTTAATTGATGAACTCACATTGGTTAGTGATGAGTAACCCTGAATTTCATACAACTCATAAGGGAGG
Source organism: Patescibacteria group bacterium (assembly GCA_016860985.1). GTDB lineage: Bacteria > Patescibacteriota > Dojkabacteria. The sequence continues at coordinate 491,968 of BOKM01000001.1, forward strand.
TTAAACGCCATAAAGGCCTTCGTTCCCTTTCGTAAGAGAATGCCATTCCAGGTCCCAATTTTTGTTTCTGATACCGTCACATCTGCCGGCAATTTCATAGTAAAAGTGAGTGTAAAACTACCCTCCCACTCTTTAATTTTGGCCGTCTTTGTTACTGTAGATGCGGTGGCAGTCGGGGTTGGCGTTGAGGTTGCAGAAGGTGTTGGAGATTCTGTTGGTGTATCAGAAACCGAAGGAGTCACACTCTCGGTTGGGGTAGGTGTGACGGTCACAGTAGGAGTTGGAGTCAATGGTGTTGGTGTTTTTTGTTTGCCGGCATAAAAGCCCAAAGCGGAGGCGAGTGCAATAAGCGCGACTACTAGGCCAATTATCAATCCTTTTGATAATGACTGCGATTGCACTTGAGGCTCAATCTGCGGCTGGCTATCTAACTGAACGCCTTCTGCATTTGCTTCAGGCATATTTGTTGGCTGTGAAATTTCCATAATGAAGAGTAGCGCGAATTTTCGAATCTGTAAAATGAAATGCCTCTGGCGAAAATTCGCGCAAAACATGTATAATCTACCATGTCAAACTTATCAGTAGACGAGCGAATTGCTCTCATAAAATCCATCACCGAAAATGGTGGAGAGTTCATCGGCGAAGATGAACTAGAAAAGGTCCTTACCTCTGGAGAGCAACTCTATACGTACGATGGGTTCGAACCCTCTGGCCAAATGCATATTGCACAAGGAATTATCCGCGCAATTAACGTTAATAAGATGATTGACGCTGGCTTCACTTTTAGAATGTGGGTAGCTGACTGGTTCGGTTATTTGAATAACAAAATGGGCGGCGATTTAGAGAAAATAAAAACTGTTGGTCGCTATTTTGTTGAGATTTGGAAAGCAAGCGGCATGAATCTTGATAAAACAGAATTCCTTTGGACCTCAGATTTTGTTGGCCAGCGATGGTACTGGGAATTGGTTATGAAGATAGCCAAGGCAGTTACCCTCAAACGTGCGCTTAGAACAACTGCAATTATGGGGCGGACCGAAAGTGACGATCTTTCCGCTGGTCAAATCTTTTATCCGTGCATGCAAATTGCTGACATATTCGGTGTTATGAATGCGCAAGTTACACAACTTGGGCTTGATCAGCAAAAAGTAAACGTTCTTGCTCGAGAAATAGGAGAAGAATTAGGTTACTGGAAACCCGTAATTGTGAGCCATGGTATGTTGCAAGGATTGCAAAAGCCAGAAGACAAAAAACGAACAGTTATCTCAACCAACAATTTTATGGCTCAAGAACTGATTTACAAAGGGAGTAAAGCTTCTATTGTAGTTCAAGGAAGAGAAGAAAACTGCATAACCCTCAGTTTTGTTAATACAAAACAAGACGTACTACGAACCGAAGATGTGTCCACAGAAAAAAGTATAAAGTACTTCGATTTGCAGATTACATTACACACCAATGGCGAGCTCGAAATACTCGAGAATACTCCAGAAAGAATGATATCCATGAAGATGAGTAAATCAAAACCAGACACCGCCATCTTTATGACCGACACCTCAGAAGAAGTTCAGCGCAAAATTATGAAGGCATACTGTCCAGAAGGAATAATCGACGACAATCCCGTACTTGATTATTGCAAACAAATCATTTTTAACGCTCACTATCTAAAACGCGAAAATCCACTTCTGAAAGACGGGGTGTTCGAGATTAAGCGAAAACCAGAGTTCGGTGGAGATATCACCTTTGCATCGTATCAGGTACTTGAAAAAGCATATGCAGATAAACAAGTGTACCCACTTGATCTAAAGAATACCGTTATTGAGTACTTGAATGCATTATTGCAACCAGTACGAGATCATTTTGAAAACAATGCCGAGGCAAAAGCACTTCTTGAACAGGTGCGTAGCTTTCAAGTATCACGCTAATCCTGTGGATAGATGCATTCGAGTATCGTTGCAAAAAGTACTTTGGTCATGGGACTGTGCAATAAGGGAAGTACGTCTTCTAACCTGCCATTTCCAACAATAGGGCCATTATCCTCGCATAATCGGGGGTAAAGTATTTCGCACCGTTGCATTGCTGCAACTTCATCTTGCGCCACATCTTTTTGATCGTACGCGGAGAATAGCTCCATCACATTTGATGTGCGCAAAAGATTATTAAGTCCAACTGCGAATTTGTCTCCCTGCTTTGCTTTCTCACGTACTTCCTGTTGCAACGACTGCTGAACGAACATCGCCCGCGAACTAACAGAATCTCTTAGAGCAATCATTAATAATTTACCTTTTTTTTCGTCTACAAATCTTTTTGGGTGTTCGGGTAGAAACAACTGCCCCGCAAGTTTGTCGATATAAGCCAGAGGAGCTCCCATTATTCGTAGCTCATCTTTTAGGTTGGAATTCCATGATTTAGGCAATAACAAGACAATATCAAACAACACTCCTACTCGTCCTCGGGTTCTTAGGAGTTTATCTAGTTCATACTTAACTCCCCAACTCAATTTCTTCTTTTGTGTTTCCTGGCTGAAAATTCTTTGAAAACTCGTTAAGGTAGGCACAGAATCCCATTTTGTAAGTACGCCCTTTGTATCCATTTCCGCCGCAATGGTTTGAATATCACTTAAGGCGCCACAATCCGAGGCATATCCTCTTGCGCGCTCGTCTCGGTAATAATGAAACATTACACAATTATACTATAAGCCACTAGCTTTTAAGATTTTTTATAAGTTCACGTAGTTCAATTGCTTTTTCAAAATTCAGGGACATCGCTTCTTTCTTCATCTCTTTTGTTAACCAATCAATTGTGGATTTTTGCTCTTTTTTGGGCATAGTGCGGTACGAAGCAGTCATAATTTCGATATCTTTCCCAAGCATTGTATGGATCTTCTTCTCGCGTGCTACATCTGTTTCTTCTTCAATTTTTGGCAATATACGTTCTCTGATTGCTTTGTGGATAGATTGTGGAGTAATTCCCATCTTCTGGTTATACTCTAACTGTGCCTTTCGGCGTCTTTCTACTTCAAAGAGCGCTTCTTGCATACTGTGAGTTGTATGGTTCGCGTACAAAATGACTCGTCCTTCTACGTGCCTTGCTGCTCTCCCCATTGTTTGGATTAAACTTGTTCTGGAGCGCAAAAAACCTTCTTTATCCGCATCAAGAATTGCAACCAACGAAACTTCCGGCAAGTCCAAGCCTTCACGCAACAGGTTAATTCCTACCAAAACATCGTAATTACCTGCTCTTAGGTCAGAAAGAATATCAGTTCTGTCCATCGTATCGATATCAGAGTGCAAGTAGGTCACCCTTACTCCACCTTCTTTTAGATACTCAGACAAGTCTTCTGCCATCCGTTTTGTCATTGTGGTAACCAGTACGCGTTCTTTTTTGGCAATTGTCGTTTTAATTTCAGTTACCAAATCCTGGATCTGATTTTCGGCAGGACGTACCTCAACAACCGGATCAACGATGCCTGTAGGTCTAATGAGTTGCTCTGCAACGTTCTCTTTTCCTGCTTTTTCCATTTCATATTCTTCCGGTGTTGCCGAGAGAAACACTGTATACCCCATTCGGTCTTCGAATTCAGGAAACCGCAAGGGTCTGTTCTCTTTTGCCGAAGGAAGGCGAAAGCCATAGTCTATAAGATTTTGCTTTCTTGCTTGGTCACCATTGTACATGCCTCTGATCTGAGGAACAGTCATATGTGATTCATCAATAACCAGCAAGTAGTCTTTTGGAAAATAGTCCATTAGTGAATATGGCGGGTCACCAAGCTGTCGGCCATCAAAGTAATAGGAGTAGTTTTCAATGCCTTTGCAATATCCAATTTCGCGAATCATTTCTAAATCATATTGAACCTTTTGCTTTAATCGGTGAGCTTCTATCAATTTTCCTTGAGATTCGAACTCTTTAACTCGTTTTGCCGTATCTTGTTGTATCCTTTCTATTGCTTGCTGCTGAAGTGCCTCGTCCATTACATAGTGCTTCGCGGGGTACAAGACTACTTTTTTAATCGCTTCGCCTTCTGTTTCTAGCAACATGTCGATATAGTACGAATAGTCTGTGATAACTGCTCCATCTATTGGGTTAAATAGCTCTAAAGAAGAAACCTCGTCACCCAAGTATGTGACTCGAACACCAATATCTGCATATGAAATGTAAATATCAACAGAATTACCCCTAATTCGAAAGGTTCCTCTTTTAAAGTCGATATCGTTTCGTTCATAATACAAGTTGACTAACTGTGCTTGCAGCTTTTGTGGACCATTTCCTTTTCCAACTTCAACCAGTGCCATCGCATTTTTATACGTTTTTGGTGAACCAAGGTTGTAAATTGCCGATACTGACGCGATAACAATTGCATCCTCTCTTGTCATTAATGCAGTAGTTGCAGCCAGTCGGAGTTTATCAATTTCTTCATTAATATCCGAGTCTTTTTCAATATACAAGTCACGCTGAGGAATATACGCCTCTGGTTGATAGTAGTCGTAGTAACTAACGAAGTAATGAACAGCATTTTTAGGAAAAAACTCTTTAAACTCTTGGTACAACTGCGCCGCGAGTGTCTTGTTGTGAGAAATAATCAGGGTCGGTTTTTGAACACGCTGAATAAGATTTGCCACTGTAAAGGTTTTTCCGCTACCAGTCACTCCGAGTAATACTTGTGAATGTTGACCGTTACCGACTCCTGCAACTAGTTTTTCTATTGCCGTAGGCTGGTCACCCATCGGACTATATTGTGCAGAGAGTTGGAACTTCATACTGAATTATAGCGCAAAAGTGGGAATTTCCCTATTTTTTGCCCGTGTACTTTACTATCTTTCCTGTTCTCCACGCTTCTTCGAGATCCTTTGCACCAGTCATGCCACTACCTATATGTGCCATCTCTTGAGCTTCTCTGTATCCTTGACGAGCTACGAGCCCAACTGCCAATCCACCTACAATACCCAATGGATTTAAACCAGTAGCCAACCCTCCGATGATTCCAGATAACATGACAAAGTCAGTGTCTGCACGCAATTTATCATGCTGAAATAGTGTTAATACCACCACACCAAACCTCTCCACTCCTGATTCAATCCGTTCCTTAATCGTTGGACGTGGCGCACTTTTCTGGATCCGACCTGTTTTTAGTGCTCTTGCGAGCATTGTAATTCCTGAAACATTAATATCTCTATCGTCTGGCCGAGTTATTTCGCGAACAGCGTTACCAACAAGAGGAGACACAAGAATCCCAAGCGCCGCCCCAGTTATTGGATTCGACGAAATAAGCCCAAGTGCCACTGCGGAAGCGAGATCTTCATGAACATTCCGATTCGTAAGCATAGTCAAAAAAACGGCACCCGCTTTTTCTAATTGGTCAACAATGGCTTTTCCAACTTTGGTGGAGTCTAGTTTTTTAACCAATGGGTCCGCAAGTTCCGTCACCTTTCTCTCAAAAGCACCCATTTTCGGCTGTTTCTTGACCGGACGAGCTGCATAATGCTCGACATATTGAAATGTCCTCCCGTTCGGTGCAACCCTAACTGGTTCTTTTGAAGGTTCAGTTGCCATATTTACTATTCTTCTTTTAATGCAAGATAAATTTCATGTCCCTTTTTTACTAACTCTTCTTCAAGTGCTTGGGCATAGGAAACCTGCTCTTCTGCAGTGAGTGTCTTGAACTTTTGTGCAAAGACCTCAGCTACTAAGGAAGTTTGTTTATCAGTATCTTTTGTTTGTTCAAGAATCTTTTCAACTAGTTGATATTCCTGAGGTGTGTTAAAAAGCATTTTTTCTGCATAAACAAACAGATGCATAATCAAGCGCTTTGTAATTTCTTCATATTCTTCAGGAAGTAAATCAGGCAAAAGCTTTTCTAAGGCCTGTCGGATTACTTCTGCAGAAATAACAGAGGTAGTTTCCATCTGTAATTATACACCTTTAAGAGACATCGTGTCGATTACCCAGCCTTCTTTGGCCTTCGAGCAACATTTACATATCGCGCTCCAACAAAAGCGAATACTCCAATAGCATACAGCGTACCCCCAATGTATAGCAGCACATCGTCAGCAAAACCGGTTTCACTTGGAGTGTGAGTAACAGAAGGAGTTCTTGTGCCAGTTGTTGTTGGAGGTACCGTAGTTGTTGGAGGAGGGGGGAAGTTGCATGTGTAACTAGTATTGGTACAATCGTCACTTGTGTACTGACACCCAGAAGGAAGTGGAACCCTTGTACACTGAGGAGTTATCGAAGGGGTTGTTGTTCCAGTACTTGAGACTGTTGGCGTTGAGGTTGGAGTTGGGGAACCGGTGTTTGTTGGTGTCGGTGTCCTCGATGTTGTCGGAGTAGGAGTTCTTGTTGCCGTTGGACTTGGAGTACGTGTCGCTGTTGGTGAGGGAGTTCGAGTTGCTGTCGGAGTAGGAGTTCTTGTTGCGGTGGGGGTAGGGGTAACAGTATTTGTTGTTGCATCACAGTAAAAACTGCCACTCGTGCCCTTAACAACTGCTCCAGGAGCACAACAATCTTTGATAACATCTGTAGAGGAAGCATTCAAACATTTTCTCCCAATGGCGTTAGCAACCCACTCATTTCTACAATCAAGTCCCGTCCCAAAATTTGCACAAGAGGTATTTGAGCAAGTGTTTTTTGGATGCGAACCATAATCATTGCAATACGCCTTTGTTGGGGTTGGGACTGGGGTTGTTGGACCAATGATCACACATGCGGTTCCGGCGCTGTTAATCACCTGCCCTGAGGGGCAACAATCAAATATTTGATCATATGTCGACCTACTTACACATTTTACATTCGATGCTCCTGATAAAGATTTCGATGCACAATAACGGCCACTTGGGCACGTTGCATTTGTACATGAATTTTTGGCGTGATTTCCATAGCTACTGCAATACCCAGAACTTGGTGTAGGGGTGGGGGTAGGAGTTCGAGTTGGTGTTGGCGTAGCAGTTGGTGTTGTACCGGGGCAAACTCCAGAAGCAGATGGTGCTCCGTTGCGACAGCAGTCGACTATCTGATCCTGTTCTCCTATTATTCTACATTTTGTTACATACCCAGTCCCACTCAATGCACGTGATGCACATTTGTTCCCAAGATTTCCCGTTCCAAGTGCTGTAGTACACGATGTGTTATTACATGTACCTGAAGAATATGTTCCATAATTATTACAAAAGCCCGCCGCTTCCGAACCTGGCTCCCACAATTTTCTTCCTGGATCGGAAAGTAAAAAACCTGTCACGCCCAATACAATTAACCCAGCGATTGCAAAAATGATAGTTGGCAACTGTTTCATCCGATTCTTGGAGGCAAGTTTTTTCATATCTACATTCTATCCCAATCGTTTTAAGACGTCAAAATCATGTGCCTACCAAAATCAACTCCTCCTCCGCTCTTGTGACGCCAGTATATAACCAGCGCCTCCATTCGTCATCGCTCATTTTAGCGAAACGTTCTTCAAAGAGAACAACACGTTTTGCTTGGCTTCCTTGGGCTTTATGCACGGTAAGCGCATAACCATAATCAAAAAGATCAAATTGTCGAGTAATAGATCGGTCTTTCGTAAAATTCATCGCTGCTGGGGCGTGAAATTGAGCTGCTAATACGTCCCCTCGGAATGGGTAATCTTCTCCGTCTAGCCGAGCTTCGATAAAATAATTACCATCGTCTCGCATATCGACTGTTTCTACAGTACCCAACATCCCATTATAAATCTGAGCAGTGTGATTATTCCGTAAACAGATGACTCTATCGCGAGGCTTTGGAATATCAGTTTCATAACCCCGCTGTTTTCGAATATATTTATTCAAATCGACGCGCGTTTTGTTGTAACCGCAAAGAAGCATTGTTTCTGCGTTATAACTTTCAAGAATGGTACCAATTTGCTCTCTAGCCTCTGGATCATACCTATTCACCTTCTTGACGCGTTCTCCATATTTGCCGATTGGAATATTCCCTTCTGTTCGTGCCATAAGCGAAACCATAATAATTGGATTCCCTTCATTTTGCCTATGAATCTTTTCAAGTTTAATTTGTGGTTCTTGCATTAAGTTGAAATTTCCACGAACTGGAGGAAGTTGCCCATGGTCTCCGACTGCCACGATAGGAATACCGTAAGATTGAATATCAAACCAAATATTTTCATCGACCATAGAGGCCTCATCTATAACGATTAAGTCGGCCTTTATCTCCTTTCTCCTTTCCCATCCTATAATTTCTTCTGTTTTTGTGTCAGTTACGGGTGAATACATTAGGGAATGGATTGTTCCGACAGAATCGATAATTTTCAGCGCATTATGAATTTTTAACCGTTGCTGCAAAACTCTAGCTGCTTTTCCGGTGTAACTACAAAAAGCAACTTTTGTTAAGTCAGAAAGTTTTGAGAGTTCTTTTCTAAATTCTGCTAGTACAGTTGTTTTTCCTGTTCCGGCATAACCACCTACCGTAATGTAAGGTGCCCTTTGAACAGAGGTATTCCAATCTAACAAAGCCTCAAGGACTTTTCTTTGATCTTCGGATAACTGGAATTCTGCCATGTGCGAGTATAGCAAGGTCGTAAAGGTATTTGGTTTCACGGACTCTCACAATATAAGCTATAATTTGCCATCATGTTAACAGTTGGTAACCTCCTCAAAAAAGCTAGAGAGCACTCAGGCAAGCACATTGAAGAGATTGCACAGATTATAAAAATCAAACCCGAGTATCTTAATAAGATTGAACAGAACGACTTTTCTTCGTTTAACTCGTCAACTTTTGTAAAAGGTTTCATCAGAAGTTACGCCGCCTTTCTTGGACTTGATGCAGAGAATATCGTGGCACTGTTTCGCAGGCAAATTGGGGAAGAAGATGTTCCTTTAAAAGCAAAAAAAACGCTAATAAAGCAGCAAAGCATCGTTATTTCTCCGACTTCAATTATGTCGGTTGCAATTATTTTATTCTTTGTTGCAGTATTTGGATTTTTAATCAGTCAATTCTATCGATTACAACAGCCACCAGTATTAAAAATAGTACAGCCAAGCACAGAGATCACAACATCTGACTCACCAAACTTTGAAATTAAAGGTCTCACAGAAGAAAACACTATAGTTACGGTAAATGAAACGCAACTACAACTTCGCGAAGATAATACTTTTTCACTCGCCGTAGAATTAAAAGAAGGTGACAATACGTTTACATTCAATGCGTGGAAGAAAAATATTGAAGGCAAGCATGCGACGCAAATTGTTACCATTCTCTATAATCCAAGGGGTAATTCATCCCCATCAGTTACACCAACTGAAGGAGCATCGACAAGTAATAACAATGGACAGGACCTTCAAGTAGAGTTTACGCTTAGTGACCAAGCTTGGATTCAAATCGTAAGCGACGATACACAAAAGGCTGTTGGCGTAAAAAACAAAGGATATGTTCTGAACTTTACCGCAAAAAAGATGATTGAAATAACGACAGGAAAGCCAGCAGTATCTGCAATCAAACTAAACGGAAAACCAACCTCCTGGAGACTAAAGAATGGCGTTGGCTCGCTTGTTTGCGCGTACAGTACAGAAATCAACGACTGGAAGTGTAATTAACCAACGCTATACTGCAAAGTTTCCAACTTCTGCCTCTGTTACTTCTGCAAGATCTTCTCCTTTCATGGTAATTGAACATGTCTGCATACCTGCGTTAAACGACACCTGTTCGAGTTGCGCAATAGCGCTATCCATGTACACTTTCATGCCCAAAAGATTGCCAAAAGGAGGGACTCCCCCAACTTTAATACCATAGGTCGCGAGAATGTTCTCTGGCTTCTCAAACTCTGCTTTTTCTCCAATGGCGGCAGTTACTGCTTCAAAGGATATTTTTTTATCGCCTGGAATAACTACCATAACCGGAGTATTGGTCTTTTTTCCAGAAAGAATAAGCGCCTTTGCTCCATTAGAGAGAGATGTTCCTCGAAGCGCTGCGGCCTCTTCACTTGTTCGCACAGCTTCGTGTTCAGAAAATTCGTATGCAACTGCACGGCTATCAAGTATTTTTTTAATTTTTGCCACAACTTCCTTATCAGAACCAAGCTTTTCCTTGATTCTATTTGCACCTGCGATTCTCTTGAGATCAGAAGGGAATAAGGTTGCCTCTCGGATATTTTGCAAGTTGAACAACTTCATGGTTAATCGCTCAAGTCCAAAAGAAAATCCTGCCTCTGAAGGCATTCCGTATTTAAAGGCTTGGAAATAGTGCTCGTAATACGCTTCAGACAAGCCTTGCTCTTTAAATCTTTCGAAAAGCTTTTCGTATTCGTGGATACGATGGGTACCTGAAAGCATTTCAAGACCTCTAAACTCAAGGTCAAAGCTAAGAGATTCCGAAGCTTCTTCTGGGTTATCCCATGTATAAAAGTTTTTGTTGCTTTTAAAGTTTACAACCCACAGAAAATCTGAACCTTTTTCCTCTAATGCCCACTTGCTAATCTCACGCTCGTCTTCCGGATCGAGGTCTAACTCCTCTCGTTCTGCTGACTTTCCGATTCTTCTTTCTATAATCTCCAAAGCTTCTCGAACTTTTATTTTCGGAAATCGACCATTTGGTAATTTGGGAAGCTCAACCCCATACAAGGCGAACACATCTTTTGAGGTCTCCACTACACCATCAACAATATGTCGAATAACATTTTCAGCAATCTGCATGGCCTCGTCGTAATTATCAATAAAGCCCATCTCCGCATCCATTTGCGTGAGTTCCATTATGTGGCGGGTAGTATTATGCTTCTCTGCTCGAAAAACGGGACCGACACAGAAAGCGCGTTCAAAGGCTGTAACCATAATTTGCTTATAAACCTGTGGCGACTGCGCCAAATATGCTTTTCCTTCAAAGTAGTTCACTTCAAAAACACTTGCACCACTTTCAGACGGAGCACTCATAATTACCGGTGACTTAAATTCGGTAAAACCTTGAGAGCGTAGAGATTCCGCAAACTTTTGTAAAATAACCGCTTGTACTTTAAAAATTGCTTGTTTTTTAAGATTTCTTAGCACCAAAGGTCTGTAATCCAACTCTGTGTCGATATTGACATCAATTGATTTTTTGTTGTACGAAACCGGTGGAACTTCCTTAATTGGGACCTTTATTTCGACCGTAGGGTTAACTACTTCAACACCAATATCTGTTGAGTCAGTTTTTTTTACCGTTCCCACAACACGAACAACACTTCCGGGTTGCAACGACGCTAATTCTTTTAACGTATCTTTATTATCAACAACTACCTGAACTAAGCCACCTCGATCACGAACAATCAAGAAACCGAGTTTGCCTAACTCACGAAAGTTATGAAGCCACCCATCAAGGCGTACTTCTTTGCTCTCATATCCAGAGAGCTCTGTTGAAATAATACGTTCCATGGGGAATTATAACGCAACACAATCGAGAATGAAATAAACGTTGACCTGCCCACTGCCGCACGAAGTCGTATAATACGAGTATGGTTTATCATTCAGCAACAAAAGAGAATTGCGAACTCGTACTCCCTCCCTTATCACTTAACTAAAAACCTTTTCAGTTGAATCAGCCAAAATTCGGTGCAAAATATAGTATGGAGACAATTAAACTACACTATTTTCAAAAAGAGTTATTAAAGAAACTCACACTTTCTGCCAAAGGACTTCGGTTCAACGAACTACTGATCGAAGGACTGGAAAGTGAGCACATGAATTACCATCTACAAAAACTTATTGAGTTCGAGCTGGTACAGAAACAAGAGCAATACTATCAACTAACAGATGAAGGAAAAGACTACTCGAATCAGCTTGATGACAATGTCGACGTTGTCGAAAAACAGCCAAAGACATCGGTTCTGCTGGTAGTTGTTCGATACAACAAAGAAAAGAAAGAGGAAGAATACCTTGTGAATAAACGACTACGCCAACCATATTACGGAAAGGTAGGATTACTCACAGGGAAAGTCCGTTTCGGTGAATCTTTGGAACAAGCAGTCAAGAGAGAACTCTACGAAGAATCAGGGCTTTCTGCCGGGTTAGTAAAACTACTCAGCATTTATCACAAAATACGAACAAAAGGTGTGGAAACCGTTCAAGATGTAATCTTTTACAGGCATTTAGTCACAGAAATTTCTGGAGACCTCATCACTAAAACTGCGTTTCAAGAAAATTTTTGGGCAACTGCAAAAGAGCTGCAACAAAGAGACGATCGATACGATACCTTTCAGTTGAAATCAACCGAGGCATACTTACAAGATATGCTCACGTACACAGAGGACATAGGAGTTGCAAAAGATTTTTAAATAGCTAGATCAACAAGCAATGCTTTGTGGTCACTAATTGGAACTTTGAACATTCGCTTCCGTACGATTTTCATTCCTTCTGGGATAAGTATATGATCAAGTTGCTGGTGAAATGGGTAATTGGTCGTTTTAAGGTGTGCAAAGGGATTTTGTAGGTGATAGTCTTTCACGATTTTGTTTACTTCTTTTCGCTCATCATAAAAGTAATCACCCAATGTGTAACCACATGCCCATCCGGCAATTATTTTAAACATCATGTCGCTTACAATGTTGAAATCACCACAAAAGATAGTCCTTCCGTCGGCAAAGCGCTGAAGCATCTTAGTTAACTGACTTATTCTAACTCGTGGACCGCAGGCAGTAGAAAGATGTAGGTTAACTACTCTGTATTTCTCGCCATTTCGACGAAATGTGGTCACAAGGCCCTCGTGCCGCTCGCGTAATTTTGCAACTTTTTGATAGATAAATGCCCACGGCACAGCTATAGGTGAATCATAGTATCGTGCCTTCTCAACAGAGATAATACTCTGAGCACTTCTCACGCCGGTTGTGACAAAACCCGTTTGCCCTCCGATATGTTGATAGTCAGCAACTTGTCCAGTCTTGTATCCAAGCTTGGTAAGATGATCAATTCTTGACTGCAAAACCTCTTGCAGACAGACAATATCGGGCAATCTTCGGTGAGTCATACGTAAGGCAAGCTTCCCAAACGGATTTTTTCTTCCGACATTCAGACTTACAATTCGTAACGGTTTTTGTTCCATAGCAATAGACACCGATTTTACCGTGGCTGAAAGAGATTTTCCAGCTTGTTAACAAAAGACGCAGCGTTTTTTGCAGAAAAACCAAAGCGCAGCCAGATACCTATTGAAAATACGAATACCGCAAAAAGGAACTCAACCCTGCCGTACGTCCAAAGAAGAGAGATAAAGGCAAGGAACAAAAAAAAGTTCCCAAAAACGCTTAAGCCCCTAGATGAGTAATTGCCAATCAAAAAAGTACGCTTCCTCCCTCCTTGTAGTTTTCCCAACTGTTTTTCTGCATGTAAAAAGCATGCAACAAAATACATCAGCGACAAAAAAGGAAGATAAGGGAGAAGTGTTGTAATTGCAACCCCACACAAAGAAAGTGCGGTAAGGTACTTAATAGGATGAGTGAAAGAAATAAACAGCAACTCAAGATACGGAACACCTTTCATTGCCCAAGAGTAAAATATATTAATTCCAAGAAGGAGCAGCATGTATCCAAGCATTTGCAAGGAAAACCACCCAACATACCCTAATGTAACCGCAATTAATACAACTGCTGCAAACGTTGCTGTTTTTCGGTTTAATCTATTAGAAGCAATCAATCTAGACTTGTTATGGTAATCTCTTCGATCTCCTTTGTAATCGGCTATGTCATTCAGCAAATACACTGCCCCATAAAAAAGTAGATAGGCGAAAACTGCAACCGTATGCTTCCAATCAAATTGTGAATGACTCCAAAACAGGGCGAGTCCAATAAAAAAACTGGGATGAGAAGTAAATATTCGTTCTGGCTTTAAGGCAGGAAGTAACAAACCTACTTGCGTCATATTCGAACGATAACACAACCGCTATAATACGTACATATGCAAAAGGTTACCATCTACGAGCTCTACGATATTCTGGAACGCGCGACCAAAGGGTTTCCAGAACCACTTGCCGAACACGTATTTCATTGGACAAAATCACCCTTTTTCACCCTTGTATCCACAGTACTTTCAGCTCGAACAAAAGATAGCCTTACAATTACAAAACTCCCCGATTTATGGAGCACTGCGAAAACTCCGCTCGAGTTTTCGCAGCTCACCACAGAACGACTCGAGCCAATGCTCCGCCCCATCGGTTTTTACAAAACGAAGGCACATCATTTAATCGACCTCGGAGCGATTGTTCACCAGCAATACAACGATGTCGTCCCTTCTAATATGGAAGATTTACTTAAACTTCCAGGAGTTGGAAGAAAAACGGCGAATTTGCAGCTTTCTGTTGTTAATAATATTCCTGCAATTTGTGTTGATACTCATGTTCACCGCATCATGAATCACATTGGGTACGTTAAAACCAATACTCCTGAACAAACGGAATTTGCGCTACGAAAAAAACTTCCTATGGATTTATGGAACAAAACTAACTACCTTCTTGTACTCACTGGGCAAAATCTAGCAAATCACATTCAGATTAAAGATCCCAACAACATACTAAACACCTACGAGCTTATCGAGCGAGTCCGCTAAAAAGCGCGACTCCTGCCACCAACAACGATAACAAGAGCAAGAGAAAGAGCACAAGACCTAGCCGGTGATGCAAAAAGAAAGCAAACCCATCTTCGGCAATATCCTTTCTGTTTTCTGCAAAGCACATATATTCATGCACTACTAACAAAACGAGAAAGTACAGGACATCCGTATAGACCAAAGGCAACGCGACCACCGACATTGCAAGAAAATAAAATATTACGGATACCATCATAAAAAAAGTCATGAGAAATTTCAGTGCACGAGGTGAGTATTTCTTAATTACAGGTCGAGCCGCAACATTATTAACCGCGACTTCGGCAAGTCGTTGAACGGTAAGTATAAAAAGGAATAGTGCCATAACCGCACCAACCAAAAACCAATTCACTGCGACTCCAAGAAGAAAAAAACCGGAAGCGGCACGAATCCCCGCAAATAATGCGACAAAAACAATATCAACATACGGAATATGCTTTATGTAGTAGGTGTAAAGCAAGTTTAACAACACATACCCAAACAAAAGAGCCGTAAATTGGACATTTGCAAGTAACCCCACTAAAACAAGAACCAAACCTGAAAGTAGTACCATAAGGCTCGCGACCTCAAAAGGAGTAAGTACACCAGAAGCGAGTGGTCGCAACTTTTTTACAGGGTGTTGTCTATCGCGTTCTATATCGCCAAGGTCGTTAATGATGTAAACTATACTACTCGACAATGCAAACGCGATTGCTCCTGCAAGAACTAAACTAAAAGAACCTACCGATTGATGTTGCAGAAAAAGGAGAACAGAAAAGACAAGAAGGGCCTTATACCACTGATGCCAGCGAAGTTGCCTAAGAATATCGTACGTTTTTACGAAAAGTTGCATTTTATTGATATAAAATATACTACTCTCGTTTTCACGACAGTACAAAAGTATACCTTTCTTCGCATAGCGAGTAAAGTTATTGCCGAAATCTCCAATGGGCCAGCACTTCCCTTGTTTTTAATTCTCTATTGGTTATACGGTAATCCATCTGCATTTACGTTCTCTGCGTACATAATTTTTTGGGTTCTATACCACGAATTCGGAGTAAAAGAGCTCTTTCAGCGAAGTCGCCCAGATACAGCCGGGCAGCAAAAAGGGTTTTCCTTTCCCTCTTCCCACTCTTTCGCCTCTGGATTAATACTCACCAGTTGTATCTTCTTTTCACTTCCCTACGAACCAATAATAATGGCTTTTGCGGTACTCAACGCGATTAATCGACCTGCGATTGGCGTACATTATATCGCTGATGTAGTTGCAGGCCTCTCACTTGGGGTAATCGCGGGCTTAGGCTGGCCGTTTATCCTAGAAATTGCAAGGGTAGCTCTACCGTAATTACCTGTTTTCCAGACTCCACTACGACTTCGTCTGCTTTGTAAGCCATAGACATCCCGACTGGATCAAAGAAAGGCATAAAAAGAACAACCGTATCCTTTGCAGATGATTCTGCGAATTTCTCAATTGTGGAAGCCAGACGTCGAGGGTCTTTCGGTTTAGCAAATAACACCCCAAAGGTTATGTCACCGCGCTCAAACACAATATCGACCTTATGACCTGAATAATTCTGCCAATAGGTAATTTGGGGCACGTGTGCCAAAAGACTAAAGCCAGAGAGCATCGTACTTAACAGCCATGTTCCAACAATTCTTGAATAGGTATCTGGCCTGAGCATCTCTTGCATCGACGTCACATACGATAAATTGTTCAGAATTCCGGAATCAAGATAGTACATCACCACACTTTTAGTTGCATCTTCATCCCCCCCACTTGTTAAGGGATATACCTTTTTGATCAAATAAGTGTTTTCGAGCAAATCGAGATATTTGTACAAACTTGGACGAGAAATACCAACATCCTTGCTCACTTGATTGATATTAAGCGTAGAACCGTTTTGCTGCGCAAAAGACTGCAAACTGAGCCCAAACAATTCCAAATCAAGGTTACGGGCTAACGTCCCAATTTCTTTTTCCATATACACGTCAATATAGTTTTTGATCATTCGAACACGTTCCTCAATAGTACTCGTAATTACGCGCGGAAGCCCACCATAAAAAAGCGTTTCGACCACACTGGCAGTTGCTTCTCTCACTATTGGTGCCAATTGTCGGTGATATTCAGGAAATTTTTGTTCGAAGTATTGCTTTATTTCAGAAAAGATTTCTTCTTTTGACTTACTCGCCGAGAGTTGCGAGAGTATTGAATCCGCAGAAGAATCAGCTGCTTCCCCACCTGAAATCGAGTCAACTTTCTGTATAAGGTCAAGAAAGAAGTGTTGCCGAACGCCTGTTTTTGCCTGCAACAACTCGCTATACACAAAGGGATAAACGTTAATATACTCCACTCTACCGGCAAGAGTTTCACTTGCAACAGAGGTAATTGATATTGCAGAAGACCCAGAGAGTACAAATTTTACATGCTCACTATTTGCATCAAAAATCTGCTTAATCCAGTCAAAAAGGGAAGGCATTTTTTGCACTTCATCTATAAAAATGAAAACTCGTTGCTCTGTCTTTTCGAGCGTTTCTCCCAACGATAATTCGATATCTTTTTGAATAAAGCGAATATCTTTTTTTAGTGCGCTTCGTAGCTGCAAATCATCCAAAATATAGGTAAAAACATTTCTGGCAAGAACAATTCCACCGGCCTCTTTGTTTTTCTCCTGCTCTTGAAGCTCAACTTTTGCCTGTGCTTGTTGCATTAAAGTCGTCTTTCCCACCTGTCGTGGACCAATTACCATTGTTATCAAGCCTGAAGAAATTGACTTTTCTAACCGTTCTTCTACAAATCGTGTGATATAACCTTTCATACAAAGAATGTAACAGGTGTTTACAAATTTAGCAAGAACTTTGCTAGTAACCAGTACAAGGAATCTGAACACTCCGGCTTACGGTTCCACCTGCAGCAACCGCGCTACTTGCCCCAATACCCTTAGAATTTCCAACTTTTTTACCATATGCATCGTAGGCTGTTACGGTTTGAATTGCCATTGCTCGCCCTTTGTACGTTGTTTTTAACTGGTGAGTAAAGCTACTCGGAACGGCAGTCTTTTTGAATGAGGTTGTGGAGGAACCCCATTGAACGGATGTACTATCGGCATTAACCCATTTTGAATACACGGTGTAGGAAGCTATTTTCGAATTGCATCCAGTTTTGTTCAGGGTAGGTTTAACTTGCACATTATAGTAATACGTTGTTGCAGCCTCTGGTTCTACCTCAAATAAAGGATTTTGCACCACATACACTAGTCCAAACATAGCGACAACCGACACAAATACGCCAAGAAACAACTTCAAGCTATTTTTCTTTGTAAAAGTGAATGTTTTTGCTTTCATATATCATTATACACTTCTCTTTTAATCTCCCGTTTTTTGCATTACAATGGGCATATGAAACAGTCCCGAGCAAAAATTTTGCTCTTTTTATTACTCTCCGCAATTGCGATTCCGCTCACAATAGTCGCATTACAACGCTTTAACATCTTTAATCCAAACGCAGCGGGTGCAACACCAGAACTTGTAATCATTTCGAACCTTACCGATGTCACTGCCTCAATTTCCTGGACTTCTGGAGAATCCGCAACACTCACAAACCTCCATTGGGGAGAGTCCACCTTACTGGGTAATGTTGAATCTGATTTGCGCGATAAACGTGACAAAACGACCAAATTGCGCACCACTCATTACGTGCAACTCACAGGATTACAGCCCAATACAACCTATTACTATCGAATAATTTCGGGCGAAACGACATACCCCGCAGAAGACCAGCCTCCTGCTACCTTTAAAACACTGGCTAGATCGTCAGCTACCCAACCGCTTTCGCTTACCGCCTACGGAGATATTGAAACACAAGAAGAAGACGTCGTTGTTATCGCCTATATTCCAGGAAAAACCGCCTATGCCGGAATTATTCCCCTCTCCACGGTACTCAACGACGATGGTACATGGCTACTCAATGTTGCCTCCGCACGGAATACCGACGGAACTTATGTAGATCCAGCCGAGAATGGAGAGATTGCCCTACTTACCATTGGAGCCCAAGGAAAAGGCTCAATAAAAACATATTCAATTGCAGACAGCCCGCTCTCTTTAAACGCAACTGCAACACTAACACAAAGCGGACTAGACTCCATACTTCTTTCTGCGCCTATCACCACGACTCCTACACCTACCAATACTCCAACCACCACGACCAAACCACGACAAGACGTTCCCCTCAGACCTCCAGGCTCAACAGTAACAGTTACACCCACGACCTCAGGTACTGTGACTCCAACACCGACGACCACCATTCCACAATCAAATATTTCAAAGAGCCAACTCCTGGCATCTTTTGCCTCGCCTTCAGTATCAAACGTGACCGACAGCTCACTTAGTATCATGTTTCTTACCACCACAAAAATTGTTGGAACTTTAAACTGGGGCACGAGTTCAACTTCGCTCACATCAAACCGCCTTGATGACCGAGATACCTCGGCAGCAACCGCTCGATACATCCACCACTACACACTAACGGGACTTACAGCCAACAAACAGTACTTCTTTAAACCAACCGCCGACCCAACAACTCGTACCTTTACAACTCCAGCCAAAATCGCGACGCCTTCGGGGCAAACCATTATTACCGGTAGTCTTACAAATGGGTCGGGAGAATGCTTAGTAAGAACTCAAATCCAGCGAAATTCGGTCTATTCTTCTGTAATAACGACCTTACCAAACTCGCTCAACTCATGGGCAGTAAATGTAATGCCTGTTCGAACTGCTGCACTTGATACCTTTATGATACCAGTCGCAACCGACACAGTACTTACAAACGCGTTTTGCTTTGAATCTAATGGCGATGTGTACTACCAAGCAGATGCCACAACGGTACAACAAGCTGTAACAAGCGGGATTTCAATGACTTTGGTTAAACTTCAGTAGTGGCAACAACACGCTGCTCATACTGTTTTCGAGGATAGAGATACCATCCGATACCTGCAATAACAACCGCAACACCTACAATAATTCGAGGATCAACGCCAAGATTATCTGGTGGTTTTGGAGTCGGAGTCGCAATACTGTTTACGACAGAATAAGCCCCATCTTGAGGTGCAGTCATAATAAAGGTTGGAGGGCTGTTTGAGTCTTTAATACCAGACATACCATCTGCTTCGCGACCATTAAACATAAACGAAAGATCGGCAGTACCAGTTTTTTTTGCTTTAAATGTAACACGCGCAAACATGTTTCCCGCCGTTGTGATTTCTGGGTATGGACATGAGGTTTCTCCGGTAGAAATGCCGGTAATCATCAACTGCCCTTCTTCGTTATCGGCTATGTAGTTATCTTCGTCTGTTGGGTAGTTACAAAATAGACTTCCTGCCTCTACAGCTTGCGGAATTTCGAGCATAGTTGGATCAAAAACCAGGATTGCGCGTGCGTAGCTGATTTGCTTATTCGCCGTTGCTTTAAGATTGATTACCACATCAAACGACGTGTTTTTTACGACTGTTTTTGTCTTTGGAGATAACGCAAACGTAACCGTTGCACTTTGCGCAGCCACAGGGAGTATCCCCAAAGAAGCCACATAAAGTACAAACATTAAAATTGAGAAAAATCGTATGCACCAGTTCATATCTGCATTATAGTAGCACGACCACGCAATACATGCTACATTCAGTCATGCCATTTCAAATGAAGAAACAATTTGGCCAACATTTTTTGCGGCAAGTTCCCAAGGAAGTTCTTTTTCCACTTGATGTGCTCGAACAGCGCCAGTCTCTGCAAAAGAATACCTCCATCACTATTTATGAAATTGGACCTGGAAGCGGCGTGGTCACTCAAGCCGTTGTGCAGCAACTTCTCCCCTTCTCACACCTTTCGATAACCTACGAAGTCGTTGATATCGACCTTGAAGCAATACAAACTACCAAAGAACTTATCGCCGGCATGGCTCTACCAAAACGTTTCAAATTCATTTATACCCACAAAGACGTGCTAAAGCACTCGCCAACCGCGGTTGACAAAGCAGAATTTATCTACATATTTGGTTCACTGCCTTACAATATTTCCAAGAAAATTGTAAACGCTACCAAACATTTTTCTATAAAACTCTCTCAAAAAAGTGTACTGCTGCCTTCTCGCTTTATTATTCAAAAAGAGGTTGCAGAAGATTATGTTTCGGCGCCACCGAGCGCAGCTTTTTTGGGCGCCGACCTCTCTCTTTTTGCGGATTATCGGAAAATCACAAAGAAATTACCTCCAGGAGCTTTTTTTCCACCTCCAAAGGTCGAAAGTGCCGTGCTTGAGATAGGGTGGAAGTCTCTAAAAAATACCGAAGGTGATAAAGCTCTGGAGTTAGCCAAAGTGATTCGCCAAGGATTTATCGCAAAAAGAAAGGTTATTGGTTCTGTATTTAAAAATCGGATTAGCGAAAAAAAGAAGACGCCGACGCTTGAACATCTCATGCACCTTCGTGCTCACGAGGTGTCTCTTGCCGAATGGGAGTTGATTTTTCACTCACTTGGTAAATAGCCGGGATTCATTATGCAATAAATTTCTTCATCACCACGAGTGCAGCGTACACAATCTGTTCATTGTCACCATAAACCTGTAATCCTTCATGCACAACTTCGTTACGCATATGGTGAAATTGCTTAAGAACTCTGAATTGGTCGTATGTGAGAGTGTTTCTTTCAAGGGCGGAACGCAATTGTTGCTTCACACTTGAATCTTTTAGTCCGTAATTCCACAGAATTTGAGAAAGCACTCGGTCTGCAGAGATGGTTAACTTATGAAGTCGAAGACGTTTTTTCTCTAAATCCTTTTCGGTATGAGCAATAAAATACTCGTCGATCAAACCTTTTACTGCTACTTCAAGGTACTTTGTATTGGGGTTAAGCCTTTTGGGAATAACGACCGCTGCAAGATAAATAAACAAAAGTAACAACGCAGCAAGAATATAGTAGAACATGATTTTATTATAGCCGTCTATCCGATGTTTGTCACAAAGAGTCTAGCTCCCGCCAAAGCGTCGCTGCCTTTCGTAATATTCACCCACAACTTCCTTTAATTTTTGCTTCGTAAGATCTGGAAAGTTTATCGGAAGAAAACAAAGCTCTGCGTATCCCGATTGATAGGCCATAAACCCAGAAGTTCGTTGTTCTCCGGAGGTTCTGATAATAAAGTCTGGATTAGGAACTCCCTTTGTATCGAGGTATTCGGAGAACATATCTGTTGTAATGTCATCCGGCTGCAATTTACCAGCCTGAACATCCTCGATGATTTGTTTTGTTGCCCTTACCACTTCGTCTTGCCCACCGTAATCAAGCCCGACAATGTAGTGCCACTCTGTAAAATGCGCGGTGTCTTTTTCTAGCTGGGTTAAACCTTCAAGCAAATCAGGTGCGAGTCGATCCTTTCTACCAATGTGGCGAAAGTTAATCTTGTATTTGATAATGTCATCGCGTTTTTTCTTTATAAAATCTCGAAAAAGATTCATTAATTGCTCGACTTCTTCTGGACCGCGCTTCCAATTTTCCGTTGAAAATCCCCACATTGAAAGGTAGGGAATTCCGAGTTCTTGGCATGCTTCAAGTATTCCTTGGATATTTTCGGCTCCTCTGCGATGCCCCTCCCATGTTGGAAGCCCTTTCGCACGTGCCCAGCGTCTATCGCCATCGGGCATAATAACAAGGTGCTTTAAAGGAATCACCTGTTCTTCTTTATTTTCAAGCATGACATTTTTTGTAGATTTATACTGGATGCCAGTCAAGTAGAGTACCATATAAACGCGAAAAAGGCACCATTACCAACAGTAAGCTAGATTCCTTTTAACTCATCGACGGTTGTTGCCTGTTCCGCCTTCTTTTCCCTGAATTTTTTAAACCTTGGAAAGCGAAGTGCATAACCTGAAGAATGAAGGGGGCTTTTGGTTATTTCGTCTGCTTCGACTTCTACTACAAGCGAGGGCAATAAATAAACATCTGGAGTGAGCGACTTAGGAATAACTACATTATCCAGTTTTCTATCGGTCTTTACCTCGTCACAGGCTGCTTTAATGATTTTCCATTGCTCGTGTGTAACCCCCGTGCCTATTTTTGTTACGGTTAGGTACTCATCTGTCTCTCGGTTATAAACAGCAGCAAGCAGTGCACCGATACCAAATTGGGCGAGTTTTCCTTCTCCGCGATAATAACCTACCAAAACGATATCAACCGTATCTGCGAGTTCTTTTTTCATCGCTTTTTTATATTTTAACCAATCAAAGTTACGCGTTCCTGGAGTATAAATAGATGACGTATCCTTAAAAATGACTCCCTCTAAACCCTCTGCCACATATTCAAGGAAAAGTTTTTCCGCCTCAGCAACATCTTTTGGATAATGAATTGGAGTTTTAACAATTGTACGTTGAACCTCCTGATTTTCGTCGAGAAAAGTTAAGAGTTCTTTTCGAACTGAAAGTGATTTGTCCATCAAATTTTCATTATTTACCAAAAGAATATCAAAAGAGAAGACTTTAACAGGAACTTCGTTTGCTGCACCTTCTACCCCGTGTTTCCGCTTGCGAGTCATTGTTTGTTGGAAAGGAAGATACTCCTGAACGATATCATTGTAACCGATGACTTCACCATCGAGCACAATGGATTCAACAGAGACACCGTGCTTTTTTTCATACTGCAGTGGAAGCTTCTTTGCTGCTTCTACGACTTCGGGGAACATTTCGGTCATATTTTCGAGATTGCGGGAAAAAAGCATAACTGAGTAATCCTCTTTTTCATTCTGTTCTGGTTGAGAAAAAAGGCTAAGATTCGCTTCTTTTGACTTATCTTCGTGTGAAAAGTATGGTTGCCAAACTCTTTCTGCATAGACGTTTTCAAGAACCTTTTCTTTGAATACGTGGAGTTGTATTCGCAAACCGTCATATTTTGGCTCTTCAATTGGCTCTGGAATTCTTTTGTAGATAGACTCGATTGAATCTTCACGTTCAACCAGCTTTGCTGAGACAGGAATTCCTGGTGAAAATACTGATCGTTCCGGGGCTGCTTCGCCATACTTTAGAGAGAGATACACTGTATGCCCAATATCTGAACAATTCGCAAACAGCTTTTTTAGCTCGTCATTTTTTGTCCCCTGTAATGCGCCGAGTGCCTCAAGTATGGTTCTTTCGCTTGCTCCAAGCCGAAGTTTGCTGTTCACAATTCGCAGTGTATACTTGCCCGCTAGAGGTGAGCATCTTTTTAGCAGATTAATTAGTAATTCTTGTTTCTTTGCCTGTGAGCCTGTCCCTTTGGTTTTTGCAACATCCCACAAGAGAGAGTAGTAGTCGAGTAGGGTAAGGTCAGTCTCTTGTTTTGGTGCGTAGGCCTCCCATACTGAACCGATATCACCATATGTGGTTAAATCTTGCACAACATCTTTACCCAAGAGTGTTTCGACAACAGTTCGCAACGTTTTATCAGACAATTGAAACTCAACCGCAATAAATTCAGGGACAATTCTTCCTATTATCAAATATGCCGTAATTGCACCTTCTTCAGGGGTTGCCTGACGGAAATAATCAGTTAAAAGGGCCTGCATTTCGAGTCTTTTTGGTGTTTTCTCAATTGCCGAAAATAATTCCATTACTGTTGTCAGTTGCATACAGGATTGTACCACTAGCAGCCGAAATTGCCGTAGTATTTTACTTACACACTGCCACGTTATATAATTACTCAGTACGCATTGACCCAGCAATCACTGGTGAGCGTCAGGAAGAAATGCACATTAGCATTGTAGAACCTGTCGGCGACCTCCGAACCAACTGGTTAAGCCATTTAGGCTAAGGGATACAAAAACGTATCTGAACGAGGGTGGTACCGTGAGCTAAATCACTCACCCCTCTATAGGGATTTGCATTAATTTACTATAGAGGCCATGGCACACAACGAATTTACACTCCCGAATGTCCGCAATTTTTACACTGACGTCGAACAACCTATTCTATCGTTTTGGAAAGAGAACAAAATCTTCGAAAAATCAGTAGATCAGCGCAGTGACAAGGATCGATTTGTATTCTACGACGGTCCTCCCTTTGTTACTGGTTTACCCCATTATGGGCACTTGCTTGCGAGCGTACTCAAAGACATCGTCCCTCGTTACCAAACAATGAAAGGCAAGAAAGTCGAGAGACTCTGGGGTTGGGATTGTCACGGCATTCCAATTGAAGAGATGGTCGAAAGAAAATACAAAACAAAGAACCGAAGAGAAATCGAATCACGGGTTGGCATCAAAGAGTTTATAGAAGCCTGTGCGTCATATGTCACCGATGTTTCGGGAGAATGGGAGTGGTATATCGACAGAATCGCGCGCTGGGTCGATATGAAAAAACCATACAGAACAATGGACCTTTCCTACATGGAAACAGTGATGTGGGTGTTTAAGCAATTCTACGAAAAAGGGTTAGTCTATAAAGGAAAACGCGTTTCTTTGTACTGCACCCGCTGTGGTACGCCTCTCTCAAACTTTGAAATCGCTATGGACAACTCGTACCGAGACCTTGAAGATCCTTCAGTATTTGTGAAATTCCCCGTCAAAGATGAAAAGAATACCTACATACTCGCATGGACAACAACACCATGGACTCTTCCGGCAAACAGTGCGTTGGTAGTTAATCAAGAGGCAGATTATGTAAAAGTAAAATCCGGCACCGATTCTATGTACCTTGCAAAAGCTCTCGTAGAAAAAGTCTTTAAAGATTTAGAATACACGGTAGAAGACGAAGTAAAAGGAGCAGCATTGATTGGGCTACATTACGAACCATTATTCAACTACTTTACTGCAGGGGAGCATGATTATCAGGTTTATCACGCAGATTTTGTCAGCATGGAAGAAGGTACAGGAATAATCCACATGGCTCCTGGATTTGGTGAGGACGACACTGCGCTCGGAAAGCAAATCGGGTTATCCATGCACGAAACAATCGACGACGAAGGAAGGCTTATACCCGAAGTTACTGATTATGCAGGCAAGTACTTTAAAGAAGCCGATCCATTTATCTCCGAAGACTTAACAAAGCGAGGTCTTATGCTAAAAGCGGAGCGAATCGTTCACAGTTATCCTATCTGTCACCGATGCAAAACACCTCTTGTTTATAAAGCACAGGACTCTTGGTATGTGAATATCCAGCAAATTAAGGACCAACTCTACAAAAACAACGAAAATATCAACTGGATTCCAGAACATATCAAACACGGAAGATTTGAAGATGCGATTAAAACCTTCCCAGATTGGGGTATTTCAAGAACTCGTTATTGGGCAACTCCGATGCCAATTTGGGAATGTGACTCCTGTGACCACCAGGAAGTGTTAGGCTCAGTAGCAGAAATTGAAGAGCGATCAGGCAAAAAAGTTACAGACCTTCATCGTCCATACATAGATGAGCATACGTACGCTTGTAAAAAGTGTGAGAAAGGAACAATGAAGCGTGTCGCAGAGGTTGTTGATAGCTGGTTGGAATCAGCCTCCATGCCGTTTGCGCAATTCCACTATCCCTTTGAAAACAAAGAAAAGTTTGAAGCCAACTTCCCCGGTGATTTTATTACCGAATACGTGGGGCAAACGAGAGCTTGGTTTAACGTGATGCACGTGGTTTCAACTATACTTTTCGGTACAAATGCCTTCAACAATGTAATCTGCACAGGCGTTATCAAAGGAACCGATGGCCAAAAAATGAGTAAAAGCCTTGGCAACTACCCAGACCCTCGAGGTGTTATCGAAAAATACGGTGGCGACGCATTCAGACTCTATATTGCAGGAAGCGTATTACCATTAGGTGAGGACTTGAACGTTTCTGAAGAATCAATATCTGCCCCCGGAAAAGAGATTCTCATGCCACTAATGAATACATACAAGTACTTTGCGTTATACGCCAATCAACATACCTTTGCTTTTGACCAAAATGCAAAATCGGAGCATGTACTCGATAGGTGGATTCTTGCACGTGTTAATTCTGTTGTTAGAACAATAGATTCAATGATTGCCGGATATACACTTCCAAAGGCAATTGCAGAGATTAAGCCCCTTGTAGACGACATTTCCACTTGGTACATCCGAAGATCCCGAGATCGTTTTGTTGAGGGTGATAACAATGCATTGCAAACGTTATATCAAGTACTTCTTCTTGTGGTTACCGCAATAGCACCAATCTCACCGTTTATAGCAGAGTATCTTTACCAAGAGTTAAAACGTGCGTTACCTACAGACCTTCAACAGGAATCAGTGCACCTACTCCTTTTCCCGTCACTTGCAGAGCAAACTGCAGAAGAACAATCAGTCCTAGCAACAATGGAACTTGCACGAAAGGCTGCATCGCTTGGGCAAAGTATTCGAGTAGAAAAAGCAATTGCACTCAAACAACCGCTTAGCCAAATGTTAGTTAATACAAAGGAGAAGCTCACAGCAGAATACCTAGACCTTTTATCAGAAGAGCTTAATGTTCAGGAGACACTCGCCGTGACCGAATTAACAGAAAAAGAGTTTTTGGCGGTTAAGAAAGATCAAGGAATAGAAGTCGGCTTAAATCTCGAAATTACACCAGAACTTGCAGAAAAAGGGTTACTTCGCGAAGTGACAAGAGCGATCCAAGCCTCAAGAAAGAATGCTTCTCTCCAAATCGGGCAACATGCAAAGGTGCGAATTTTCACAGAAAGTACCGCAATCAAGGAACTTGTTGCAAAATACGGCACAGAGCTAAAGCAGGGAACACTCCTCGAAAGCATCGATACCGTTCAGCAACCACTTGGTGAAAACGCATTTACAGCAGCTGTAGGGCCACAGAAAGAGCAATTATCCATTGAAGTCACGCCACTTTAGCGAAAGAGAACCGAAAAAGGGGTACTGAAGCTAAAAATAAGCGAACCGACTGATCTTTTGACAACGTATCAAGCATTACGGTTGTTGTTGCTCCGGTTGTAATTACATCATCTACGACAATCACTACCTCTGGAGCGAGTGAGATGAGGTTGGGGACTTGAAAAGCATTGAGGGAATATTCACTGTTTAGCGTTAACAACCGCTGTTGTCGGGTTTTTTTTGCTTGCGCTATGCTGCCTTCACGTTTTTTCAGAATTTCTTGCGAAATATAACAATTACATGCAAAGTTATCGCGAAGATATCTTCCGAGCAGAATCGCTAATTCTCGCGCGGGCGAAAAACCTCGTTCAGTATATTTATTGCGTGACATAGGGACCGGAAGGAGCAGTATTCTCAAGTCTTTCCATTTTTCGAAGCATGAAACAATGTAATTAAACGGATCTAGCCGAAAGTACGACTGAATCATCAAGGCAATCTCATTAAAAAGATGATAACAACCCTTGTATTTATAGGTGGAGAGAAGATATTTTACAGTTTTTGCATACTCAAAGCAAGAAATCGTCTGGGCATAAGTTAATCGTTTTGTCTGACATATCGAATGAAGCAACCCTTTTTCCGAGAATTGATTGCATTCAGCACAGGAGGGAGTGGAAAAAAGAAATTGCTCTGCGCATGTACAACAAAGAGGGTACACTTCGTGGTTACAAGCAGCACAAGTAAAAAGCCCACAGTTTCGTGAAACAAAATACGATATTCGAGAAAAAAGATTTTCTGTGTACAAATTGTATTCAGACAGCAGGGCAAAATCTTTTCTCACACAAAGAATATATAGCCCAAATTATGACTATGTTCTCTTTTTTAGCAAAAAATACTGAAAACTCCTCCCTTTTCGAATCCATTTTTGGTGAAAATGCGTGATAGGGAGCCCAAACTTGGGCGCTTCATACACACCATCCTCGACAGAGTATTTCGTGGTGACTTCATTCGCCTGACTGGCTATAAACTTGCTGTAATCGTCCCAATCTGTGGCAATAAGTATTTCACCATTTGATTTGAGATAGGGATATACTTTTTCAAAAAATTCTTTGGTAATTGGTCTTCGTTTGGCATGCTTTTTCTTGTGCCAAGGGTCGGGAAAGAGAATCACAATTCGAGAAATTGAATCCGGAGCATAATGCAAATCGAGTGACTCGTATCCGCTTCCTTTATAGACAAAAACGTCAGAGCGTTTACGAATTTTACGTTTTGTAAGCAAGTAAAAACGTGCCTTAATTTCATACCCGACAGTAACGGACCTTGCAGAATCATTTGCTAAAAGCACCTCTCCGTGTCCTGAGCCAATTTCAACTTGCAGTGACCTCCCTTGAGCTATTGCACTCCAGTTTACTGGCGAAGGAAGTTTTTGATACTCAATATTCTTAAGTTTTTCAACAGTTGGTCTAAAGAAAAAGCTTTGAATTCTCTTGGTGATACGTTTAAACACATCTCTACTTGTTTTTTTGAGTAACCACCAATTTCTTTTCACAATATCGTGCTATAATTGAATTGTTAGATTATATCGCATTATTGGGCAACAATGAATAACCGACGCGAAGATTTTCCCTTACTAAAACGGCACCTTAATGGTTTTCCACTTATTTACTTTGATAATGCTGCGACCTCACTAAAACCAAAACAAGTGATTTCTGCGATAAGCTCCCATTACGAAACACTTGGCGGAAATCCAGGCAGAGGAACACACGAGCTGGCATTTGAAACTTCGAAAAAAATAGCGCAAACCAGGCAACTCATTCTCCGCTTCCTAAATGCAGATGACTCTTATACGGTACTTTTTACAAAAAACGCGACAGAAGGGTTTAACCTTGTCGCACAATCTATAGGCAAAGATCCTGCGATTAATGCTGTAATCACGACCGAACTTGAGCACCATTCTAACCTCGTTCCTTGGCTGCAATATGTAAAAGACAAAAAGATAGTTGTGGTTCCCATAAGTTCCGATGGACTCCTGAAAGAAGAAATTATTGAACAAACACTTAAAAATGAAAAAGGTAGCGACCTGCTTGCAATAACACTCGCCTCCAACGTAACTGGTCAAACGATCTCATTCGACAAAATCCTTCCCATGGCACGTGCAAAAAACGATGTCGTCCTTGTTGACGCAACACAGGCTATTGGGCATAAGAAAATTAGCTTAAACGATACCCCTTTCGATTTTCTTGTTGCTTCAGGTCATAAAATGTTTGGACCAGAGGGGATTGGTTTTGTGGTTCTAAAAAAACTGCATCTCCCCCGTATGATTCCGCTTTTATATGGTGGAGGAGCAATTAAAACAGTGTCTACTCAAAGCTTTAAACTCCTCGAGGACTTAGAGAAATTTGAAGCAGGGACTCCCCACTCAGCGGGTATAAGCGGACTTCATGCTGCCATTACCTACATTCAAGAGATTGGGATAGACGCTATATATGCCTACGAATCTGAACTAAAAGAATACCTTATCCAAAAGCTTACAAAGCTTCCGAGTTGTCGCGTTTTAGGAGAAAACGTACCACATGGAAGCCCAATATGTAGCTTTGTTCACGAAACACTCCACCCACACGATATTGCAGAATATCTGAATGAACACGGCGTTGCTGTAAGGGCAGGGCTACACTGTGCAGAACCATTACATAAAGCACTCAAGGTGCAGGGAAGTACCAGATTAAGTCTTTCTATCGCAAATACAAAAGAAGAAATTGATTATGTTATTTCATTGTTAACAGCATGCTTTCAGAAATACGCATAAAACCACGCCTCCCGAGGATGATAACAAAATCAATTAAAGAGGTAATTGGTTTAATCGTCCTTTTTATAATTGGTAGTATATTGCTACTCCAGCTTCCTACCCAACAGCCTGCACCTTACGAGGATACCTACAAATATTTAAGCAGTACAGGCCAACTATACCAAGATGTCGCGATTGCAAAGGAAAAGAACTTAGAAAAAGTGTATGTAGAAGAAATTACAGACGGAGACACTATAAAAGTTACTCGAGCAGATGGTTCCAAAGCAATAATCAGATATATCGGCATTGATACCCCAGAGATTAAACACAGAGAAGGTGAAATAAATGAGAAGTACGGGCAAGAAGCAACTAGTGTCAATGCGTGGTTGGTATATAACAAAGAAGTATATCTGCAAAAGGATGCTGCAGAAACGGACAAATATGGAAGACTACTTCGTTATGTTTACCTTGAAGACGGCACTATGGTTAACTACGTGTTAATTCGTTTGGGCTATGCAACTATCATGACCATTCCACCGAATGTTGCTTTTCAGCAACAATTTTATGCAGCACAGGAGCTTGCAAAAACGGAAGGGCGCAACCTTTTCGCACCAACAGAATAACCAGCTGAGTCGATGAAAATAGTGTTATAATGATTCAAAATGCTCGGATTTTTGAGAAAAAATGATGTATTGCTCTTCTGGACTGCGTTTGTGATACTTTCATTCATTTGTTACGGAGGGTTCACTTACATGTTTAGCAGGTATTCACCTCCAACCGAAGCGGAACTTATTTTGAAAATCAAATAATGACTATCGCCTCACTTAAAGAGAAAATATCACACTTTGAATCCAAGCTGATTTCAATTTCTATTTTGATCGGGAGCTTGTCAATTATTAGTAAACTCCTTGGTTTCTTTAAAGTTCACCTTATTGCCCGACTTTTTGGTACAAGCAAAGAGAGTGACATTTTCTATGCCGCCTTTGCTCTCCCTGATCTTGTTTTTGCATTGCTTGTTGTTGGAACAGTTAACGCAGCGCTTGTGCCGATTTTCATCAAAATTATTAAAAAGAAAGAAGATAAAACGTTACATACAACCCTAAATACCGTTATTACACTGCTTTTTGTAACAATGTTGGTGCTTTTGGGGACGCTTTATTTTCTAATGCCCTCGATAACTTCTTGGATATTTTCCAGCAAAGAAGTATTAAAAGCTTTTGACCTAAGCTTAGATCTTCCTAGAGGGAGCAACGAGTACTATCAAAACCTATTTGTTAACCTTTCACGATTAATGTTGGTTTCGCCCTTACTCCTTTCGGTAAGCAGTGTATTTGGGGCATATTTGCAAGCCCATAAACGCTTTATTTCCACCGCGATAGCCCCTTTAATGTATAACATTGGAATTGTTATCGGCATTGCCTTTTTCGTGAAGTTCGCGCCACAGTATGGAGTATATGCGTTAAGTTATTCAGTTCTTATCGGCACAATGCTGCACTTTATTACGCAGTTAATCGGAGTATTAAACCTGCACGATAACGATTTTTCCTGGTCTTTTTCAGTCAATTCCTACGTCAAAGATATTGCGAAACTTTCTCTTCCTAGAATTTTTGGCTTAGCAGTCGAGCAAACTGCTATTATGTTCAACACCTTTTGGGGTTTTACTCTTGGAACTGGGGCGCTTTCTGTGTTCAAATTTGCAAGTACCCTTTATCTAGTACCGGTAGACCTGTTGTCTGGTACCTTTTTGCAATTGGTTTTTCCACGATTAAACGAGCGAGCGCACGAAGATGACAATTACCGCTCGCTTAACAAGCTCTACTGGAGGACTCTTATATTGTTAGTGCTTATTGCACTGCCAATTATTATTCTTTTTATTGTACTTCGACTCCCTATTGTACGTCTTGTGCTTGGGGCAGGTCGTTTTACATGGACCGCAACACTCGTAACTAGTTTTACACTCGCGTTCTTTACACCGGCAATTCTTTTACAAGCGTTAGCTGCCCTAAACATTAGGACTTTTTATGCAATTAACAACACTAAAACACCGCTTGTCATCAGTATTGTTGGAGTAGTATTAAATATTCTTTTTAGCATTGGCTTTACAAACTTCTTCTCGCATTCAACTCAGATAAAAGCTCTTTCTTTAGGGAATCTTGTAAACCTTCAATCCATTGAACAGTTGTTAAGCTGGTTTACCACAAGAGGCGACTCGTTTGGTGCAGTTGCAGGTTTAGCTTTTGGTATTTCTGTGGGCCTGTTTGTTGAGGTTGCAGTGAGTTTTTGGCTCCTTTCTCGTAAAACAAAATTGTGGCAACACGCAAAAGCAGAACAAAAGCCAATTACTTCGATTAAGACGATGGTATTTGCATCGATTGTGACGCTGCTTATTACCTACGGAATGTATAAGATTGCAGATATTGGCATTGACACAAGTAGAGCGCTGGGCGTCTTAACCGTCGGTGCCTTTACCAGTATTCCTTGTTTAATTGTCTATGGCTACCTTACACGCTATGTGTGGAATGATTATGTGCACATATCAAAGATAAAAGAAAAGGTTTCGAAAATTTTCAAGAGAAAATAAACTGATCACTGAACGGCACACTCTTTTGGTAACTTAGAAACAATCCGAGTAAATCGCCCTCATCTGTTCTTCGTTCAGTGGAATTTCTCCCATTGGGTCACGATTAACGGCCTTTTCCACAAGCTTCGCAACCTCAGTAGAGGAGATTCCCCATTCAGAAAAGGTCATTTTGACACCCAAACTCTCAAAAAATTCACTTGTCTTGTTTATGGCTTGTTGCGCTACTTCCTCGTTTGTACCTGACAATCCCCATACACGACGCCCATATTGTGCCATTTTAGCGAGTTTTTGAGTCAACCCAATATGCTTCATCCACCGTGGCGTAATTACCGCTAAACCAGCTGCATGGGGAATATCATAAAAGCCACTAACAACATGCTCTAATTCGTGCGTAGCCCAGTCTTGGCCAACACCAGAGCCGATCAGATTATTAAGCGCCATTGAAGCAGCAAACGCAATATTCGCACGTGCGGAATAGGAGGTAGGTTCTTTCAGCACTACTGGCCCCCATTCGATTAGGGTTAACATGAGCCCTTCTGCGAACCTGTCCTGCACTGTTGCATGTTCAGTTTGATTAATATATTGCTCCAATATATGTGAAAACGTATCAATTACCCCATATGCAGATTGATCGACAGGCAGAGAATACTGAAACTCAGGATTCACAATTGAAAAGACGGGATTGACCTTTACAGTGGAAAAATAGTCTTTCTCGTTTGTTTCCCATTTTGTAATAACCGAACCGCCGTTTACCTCAGAAGCCGTTGCAGAAATCGTAAGTACTGTTGCCAAAGGAATAATTTTTGCTGCAATTTTTTCGCCTTTTGTCGCGATTACATCCCATGCGTCACCATCATAATAGGTAGCTGCAGCAATAAGTTTAGAGCCATCTATCGTACTTCCTCCACCAACAGCAAGAATAATATCTGGCTGAAATTCTTTTGCTTGGGCGATAGCTTTTCGCAAGGTCTCAACACGTGGATTTGGCTCAATTCCGCCAAACTCTTGTACGTCAAAATCAGTGAGTTGCTGCATCACTTTGTCGTAGATACCATTCTTTTTAATACTTCCACCACCGTAGGTTACAAAAACTTTTTTGCCAATCTTTGCTGTCTCGCTTGCTAATGAGTCGAGTGCGTTTTTACCAAAAATGTAATTTGTTGGATTATAAAATGAGAAATCTTCCATTATTCGTATGAATAAGTTTATTTATGACTCATCAAAAGCATCGACTTCATCAATACTTGTAACGAGGACCTCTCGTGGTTTACTCCCATTTGGACCACCCACGACTCCAATTTTTTCCATTAAGTCGATATAACGCGCAGCTCGATTAAAACCAATCTGCAAAAAACGCTGAATAGTTGAAGCAGAACCTTTTTGTTGCTGAATTACGAGCTCAACCGCTCTTCTGAATAAAGGGTCGCTCTTTATCTCTGCGCCATAATCTCCGTCGCCTTGGCCACCCGCGCCGCCGCCTGCAGCATTAAAGTTCTCGATACCAGCGAGATACCATGTCTCTTGCCCTGGATCGAGTAATCTTGCTTGATCACGAATAGCTTTTGTAACCTTATTTACCTCATCTGTACCTACAAAAGCGCCTTGTAACCTTCGGATTTTTGCGTTATCAGGTGTTTTTACCAACATATCACCCTTTCCAATAAGTGTTTCTGCACCTTGTTGGTCAATGATTACACGAGAATCAACCCCTTGTGATACAGCAAGAGAAATTCGTGCGGGAATGTTTGCCTTAATAAGTCCGGTAATAACATTTACGCTTGGCCTTTGCGTTGCAAGAATCAAGTGAATTCCGGTCGCACGTGCAAGCTGGGCAAGTCGAACAATCTTGTTTTCTACCTCTTGCTTTTTGGTCATCATAAGGTCAGCCATTTCATCTACCACAATAATTATGGTTGGAAGTTTATAACTCGCTTTTTCGTTGAACTCTTCTAGATTTCGCACAACATTATCCTTAAACAGCTGCAAACGCTTGGTCATTTCTGTAATTGCCCAGTCGAGAGCGTGAACAACGTTGTCCATTTCGTCGATTGCAGGGGTAAGTAAATGCGGGATTCCATTATATGGCGTCATTTCAACACGCTTTGGGTCAACAAGAATCAAGCGAAGCTCGTCTGGAGTGAACTTCATGAGTAAACCTACCAAAATGGTGTTAATTGCTGCAGATTTACCTGTTCCTGTTGCACCCGCTACAAGCACGTGAGGCATACTATAGAGGTCGATAACTACCGATTCATTGCGAATATCGGCACCCAACGCCAGTGGAATCTTTTTAGTTTTTCGGGACATTTCGGCAGATTGGATAATTTCGCTAGCTCGAACCATTCTGCCTTTTGTCTTTGGAACTTCAATACCAACATACGATGTGTTTGCGATAGATTCAATACGAATATAGTCTGCGGACGCAGATTCTAAGGCAACACCAATATCTCTTGCTAAGCCCTTAACTTTCGAAAGTCTTGTTCCGGTGGCAAGATTTAACGCGTACTGAACAACCGAAGGACCAGGAAAGACTTTAACAACCCTTGCCTGTATATTGAAACTCGCAAGTGTTTGCTCGATTTTTTTACTCTTTTCAATCAAATCCGCCTTATCATCAGTACCCGCAACTGGTGGTTCTAAAAGGGAGAGTGGAGGGAGAGCCCAGTTTTCAAAACGAGTTGGATACTTCGAGCGAAATTCTTGTTCCAAGTCAGATACCTGAACATTTCCTTCTTCGCCACTTTCAGGGTTACCTTGTAAATCTTTACCATAAGAGATTGAAATCTTTGGCTTTCCTGGCCCCTTGTCTGCGTCGAGTTCTGGGAGGTCAACGTCATCGACATCGAGCGGTTTTATGTGTGGATTTAACGTGTTTTCAATATCAAGCTCTCTGGAATCGTCGTCTTTTTTATCGCCCTTCTTTAATCCGGTGGTTTCTTTGTTCACAATTTCGGGCTTCATATCAGCTTCTGGAACCTTTCCTGTTGCTGCTTGGAACAAGGAACCAAAGAGTTTGCCAAAGAAGCCAAATATAGCGGTAAGGATTTCGCCCGCCTGTTCTATGGAAAGTCCGCTAATAATCGACATTGCAAGCAGAACGATGGACCATAAAATTCCAATTTCGGCGGGTCTTCCCAGAAATCCTTGTAGCCATTGATGTAACGACGCTCCGATAGAGCCACCTCCACGTGCTTGTACAGCTTCTGAGTACGAAAGCACCGTATCACCTTGGTCTGCCATTGCAGAAAGTAAGGGGAGTGCAGCAACAAGCAGCATAATTAGCCCTGTTAGAAATCGTTCACTCGTAATGTATGTTTTTACCCCCACCATTCGTAACCCTACAACTATAGAAATTGCGCCAAGAATATAGGTGGTCTGACCAAAACTCGATTGGATTAACAGTGGAATTGTTCCTGGAAGGGAATTGTTAAAAAAAAGTGAAGCACCAACCGCGACAAAAACAAAGCCTAAAAACACCTGAGTTTCGCGACTTTTTATTGTGAGTTCTTTAGATTTTGAGGGGCGTCCTCTTTTTGCCATAACCCGTCATTATACACGATTTTCACTCAAAAACTGCTAAAACTGTTGGGTGGAATGCTACAATAACAACATGAACGAAACATACGATCTTGCAATTGTAGGAATGGGGTTTGCTGGTTATACCGGCGGTATTTATGCAGCCCGCTATGGATTAAAAACGGTAATAATTGGAGACGTATTTGGAGGACAAACAGCAGAAGCACATATTATTGGAAATTATCCCGGATTCGAAGAGATCACAGGAATGGAACTTATGCAGAGAGTACAAGCACAAACGCTAAAACTCGGAGTGACCGAAATATATGAGAGGGTTAATCACGTAAAAGTGCACGGTAACGACACTGGTTTTGAGTTAGAGCTTGCAAATGGAAAAACCGTCACAACAAAGAAAGTACTCCTTACAATCGGTATGAACAGAAGAAAACTTAATGTACCCGGGGAGTCAGAATTTTATGGAAAGGGAGTAACCTATTGCGCAACTTGCGACGGTTATTTCTTTAAAGGAAAAGACGTAGCGGTCATCGGTGGCGGAGATTCTGCCGTTACTGCAGCCCTTTATCTTGCAGATATCTGTAATTCAGTCCAACTCCTTGTAAGAAGTGACCAATTAAGAGCCGAACAATACTGGATTAACAAACTTGAACAAAACAAAAAAATTACGGTTCGATTCAACTCTGGAATAGAAAAGTTTACAGGTGGAGAAACACTGGAAACGATTCACACAACAAACACTGAGAATCCCGAAATTCACGTAAGTGGGGCCTTTATTGAGATTGGGCACGCACCAAATAAAACCTTTACAGAAGCAATTGGAATAACGACAGATGAGCATGGGTTTATCATTGTAGACAAAAATCAACAAACCTCACAAAAAGGGATTTTCGCGGCCGGAGATAGCACAAACGCCTCGAACAAGTTCGCTCAGCTCCTCACCGCGGCCTCAGAAGCTGCCATTGCAGTAGAAGCAATAACAAAAGGAGAGTAGTGCACTCTTAAATTCCAATTCAATTTTAGTGTTTATTTTCCACCTGTTCTTATTATCTTTCTTTTTTATGCTTGCCAGATCAATATTGTCACACAATCATTTCACGGAGGTGGACAATTTAAGAACAAGTCGTCGCCACAAAGTATGTTCCATGTTGATTTCACAGAAACAGATAGTTGTGGATACAGAGCAGCTTCCAAAACTGCCTTAAAATAGAAGAGTCTCGCTATTTGGTAAACAATGTCCGAAACACGAACTTGAAATCTTTAAGCACTCTATCACGCTGTCGCTTACGGATATGCTTTTGTTGGTCAAAAAACATTCTGTAAATCCACGCAAGATGAAGTTTATCAATCAGACTTGGCTCCTTCTTTTGAAAGCCTGCAATTAGTTCAATAGCACGACCAATACAAAAGGCGATTCCAAAATTAACTCCAAGCTTCTTAAGTCTGTGCACAAAAATCTCTTGTGTAGGAACCGTCATACCAGCAAAAATAATATCCGGCTTTTTCTCGTTAATATCTGCGACAATTGCGTCCATTATTTCTTTATTCTCCAAGAAGCCAAACGGTGGAGTGCTAATTCCTACAAAATTCTCCTTCATGTGAGGATAAATCGACAAAAAATAATCACGTGTTTTATACGGTACATTACCAAAACCACCCACAATATAGATAGTGTAGGGCAGTGCCTCATTTCCAATGGTATTAATTAGCTGCATAAATAGGTCGACTCCCGTGACTTGTTCGGCAGGTTGATAGCCAAGTGATGCCTTGCCAAACATCACAAGTGGCGGGTAACCGTCGGCCGTGTGCAAAAAGGAGTCTTTGTACACTTGCTTAAACTCCTCGTGTTCGATATCAAAAAGAAATCGCAAGTGATCAAGATTTGGGGTAACAAGAATTTTTGCCGGAACCTTTGCAATGTCCCTCTTTGCAACATATCTTTCGCGAAGACTCTCCAAAATTATAGAAAGCACCTCTTTTTTGGTACCTGGGAATACATTAAGCAACTGAGATCGAAACAACGGAAAAGGATAACTTACCCCAGATGTTCCTCTTTTTTTGTAGAATAATCCCCAAAACACTTCTTTCGTAATACCCGCGAGTCGACGCCATAAAGGCAACTCTTTATCTGTTTCTTTCCACAAGGCCTTAAACTCTGCTTTTTCTTGCTCGCTCCCACCTCGAATTCCTGTGGTTCCATCATTTAACACCACAACCTTATCCAAGGAATCTTTCGAAAAAAGCAAAACCTCTGGCTCATTTAGCAATTGCATCGTTTTTCGCTCTTGCGTCGTTTCTGGGATTCTTACGAAAACATGCTCTTCCACAACTAACTGAGGATAATCTCTTACATTCACTTTTGCCTGAAGTGCGAGCGTGTAAGGAGAAAGTGCTTCCGACTGCAATAATCGTTGCGCGTGCTTTGTAACAACAGCAATGCGAAACAGTTCATCCAAGCGATTAGGGTTTACTCTTAATACGGGGATCCCATCAAGCGTTTGTGGAAGATTGTTTAAAGTCAAAACGGACATACTCATACGCTATTGTACCTCGCTTATGTGTGTTTCTCAATTTTCTTTAATTCACTCATGTACAGCGAAAGATCCGCTTGTAGTTTTTCTATTGCTTCTTCGTTCTGAGCCGCTTCGGCTGTTGATAATTCTTTACGTAACACTTCCAGTTTCAGTGCAATAGATTGTCTCTTTAGCCGAGTCCACGCTCTAAAAAAGTCTGTCACAACGTCATCGGAAATTACAATATTTGCGGAGGAATCTGAAAGTCCGATTCGTTCAATCAACTCTGCTGCTTCAGGCTTTTTTTCTGATATTTCTGCAATCCAGCGAGAGAAATCAAGTGACACCTCATTTGCAAAGCGCGAATAAATGGTGTCCCACGATACCGTTACGCGTCTTTCTTTTTTGTCATAGACACTTTTGACTAAGTGTTCATGTTTTTTAGCGAAAAAACAGAGTTCCAAAAAGAGTTCTCGTTGTTCTTTAATGATAAAATAATTCTGAATTTTCTCAGGCTTTCCCATGAGTAGCGTCACCATAGGAAAGAGTAGAACAAGGCTTAACAAATATTCAGAGGTAGAAAGAACACCTTGCTTTTGCTTCATTTCTTCTCTTACGAATGTCGGGGGTAATGTTTTTTGGATTGCAGCAAGAATACCCTGAAAAGAAAGTCCAAGTGCTTCGGCATATTGTTTCGCAACAATATTTTGTTTTAGTTCTGGGGCATGCCCAAGGAGCTCTGTTATTTGATGAAGGTTTCGCTCAAATTCCTGCACATCTTTTTTCATCAATCCTTTTAAGGTGGCTATCTGTGACTGAAAGTATTCTTGGGGATGAGAAGCACGGTCTAGCCAATCGTCTGGTCTTTTTTGAATTAAATCGTCAATATCTTTTACATCTGGTGGTAGCGACACAATATAAACAGATAAATCCTGTGCTACCGCAAGCTGAACACCTCGAAGCACAGACTTTTGCCCTGCTTGATCATTGTCAAAACAAAACGCGATGTTCTTCGTATAACGTGACAAAAGTGAAATTTGAGTATCGGTCAGTCCTGTACCAAGGGGAGCAACTACATGTTCAACACCTACTTGATGCGAAGTAATCGCGTCTAGTTGCCCTTCGCAAATAATTGCCATATCTTTTTTACTTATCGCGTCTTTGGCAAAATTGAGTCCAAACAACGTAAAGCGTTTTTTAAATAGAATACTTTCTGCAGAATTGAGGTATTTAGGGCGAATATCTTCTTTTTGAATAACTCTGCCGCTAAATCCTACCACTTGCCCACCAGTATCGAAGATCGGGAACATTAATCTGTCGGTGTACTTGTCGTTGCCGCGTTCATTAACAAAGCCTGCCTCTTTTATCTCTAGTGCTGAAAACCCTTTTTTGGATAGATATCGCTGAACCAATTTGTTGTCGAACGGAGCATATCCAATTTTATACTTCGCGATAGTTGCCTCTGTAAGCTTCCTTTTGTTTTTTGCGTAAGAGAGAGCGTTTTTACCTTGTTCAAGATTCATCAAAATATAATGATACAACTCTGCAATAATTTTATACGCTTCTCTGTATCGGGAAACTTTTTTTATTGCCGGATCTTCATTCTTTTGTAGCGTAATGCCCACTTCTTCGGCAAGTTTTTCAAGTGCCTGCGGAAACTCAAGATGCTCGATTTCTTGAACGAATTTGATTGCATCACCCGACTTGCCACAACCAAAACACTTAAATATTCCGAGAGAAGGATTAACATTAAAGGATGGCGTCTTTTCCCCATGAAACGGACAGAGACCAGTATAATTTCGACCTGCCTTCTTTAATTTGACGTAACGAGAAACTACCGCAACAATGTCGACTCTCGCTTTTACTTCTTGTATATCGCCGTTTGTACTCATAGCTAATAAAAAATGGGGGTAGTGGTCAATTATACAAGATTACAGCAATGCTTTCTGCAAAGCGGTAACAGCGAGCAAAGCGCAAGGAGCTCGTCTGTCTTCGCTACTCATTCCAAATTCGTCAAGAAGTTCCTTTTTTAAATCCTCAAAATGGCAATCAGCAACAAACTGGCCTTCTATTCGTCTAGAGAGATATTCTGCCGCAGCAATGGTAATTGAACAAGCCTGTACAGAGTATTGAGCCTCAATAATTCGCTCATTTACTACCTGCACAAGAAAAGCGATCTCATCCCCACATGACTTGTTTGAAGTCAATTGCTCCTCTGACAATGCTCGTTGGTTTCTATGTAATTGCTCGCGGTAATAAACGAGAATTGTCTGATTGTTCATTAGCAATTATACCTTGATTGCAAAAACGTCACTCATTCCAGTAAAACGCATATTGCGTCCCTTTTTTAGGATAGCTTATTGCAGGTGCTAAATCAGTATCTAATTCGAGAATTAAAGGGTCTACACTTGCAACCTTGAATACTATAGAAGCGGGAAGCTTTGTGCCATAGCCACTTGTCGAATAATTCAATGTTATATAACCGCCAGTAATATAATCTTCGCTCTTAGTGTATTTCTCAACAAAAGTTCCTTCTAGTATTACCCCCATGCCATCCCTCTCGTACAAATCTAGAATAAATGATTTTGTTTCACTATTTAAACGGAGGGTGTAGTCTTCAAAAGAATTAAGTAATTTACCAGTTTCCGACTTCAACTCTCTGATATTTC
The DNA here is from genome assembly GCA_016860985.1 of Patescibacteria group bacterium. Classification (GTDB taxonomy): domain Bacteria; phylum Patescibacteriota; class Dojkabacteria. The sequence continues at coordinate 533,400 of BOKM01000001.1, forward strand.
GATATACCTCGGTTTTGTAATTTTCTGGATAACTCCCGTCTTGAGAGATATCCATCCCATATCTTCCATACGAACACACGGGTGTTGACTGTTTAGTCTTCGATGCTTCTAATTCCGACTCTAGGTAACCAATGGCAACTCTTTTTTGGTCTAATTCTATTTGCAATGTATAAATCTGCCAACACAACACTGCCAAAGCAATAAGTACCGTCATAAATACACCGGAAGGTATGTCTTTTTTCATATACTATTTTACCAGAATCAATCGTTGTTTCCAGGAGGTAGGGGATTCGGTCACCTCGTGGAAATTTTGTTCTCTTTGCTTCAAAACATCACGCGCCTCGACCCCCGGTTCTTTCGACAACAAATTATTGTTGTCTCACTCCCGTTTCGAATCCCTCTGTTGAATCTTTATATTTGTACTTTTCTCTCCCTGATCTTTACCGTATTTGTGTTTTTCGGATCCTGACTGTAACGAGAAAATACTGTGTGTTTTTGAGTAAGGAGGGAGAGAAAAATACAAATACGGAGAAGGAGGGATTCGAACCCTCGATACCCAAAAAAGGGTATAACGGTTTAGCAAACCGTCGCCTTCAGCCACTCGGCCACCTCTCCAAACCGCCGAAGCGGAGGGACTTAAACACTATCTATACAAGAAAAGCCCTTTATGCTGACTTTGTTCCAGAAACAGCTTTTTCTGCTTGCTGTTCTGCCCAGTCACCGATTAAAGGTGCCTTCCACATTTCGCCCTGGAAGGCTTTAATCAAACCAATAACCCAGAGTACTAAATAGGCAAGAGGAACAATACATGTCCAGGAAAGCACGGTGTTCAAAACAAAACCAACAACACCAAACGCAAGTGACTGCCAGGCATGGAATTGAATATACTTGTCCTTTTTGTAGGAGTCTACCAATATAAAAATCAACGAAGAAAGAGGAGCAAAGAACCATGCCAATGCTGCCATTAAATTGCTGTTACTATCTGAGTTCACTGTCTTTGCTTTTGTCTCTTCTGCTTTTACTACTTCTGCCATATGTATTAATTCAAAATTATCTAATGATTATAACACCTTTACAGGCCTAGGTCTGTATTGTCGATTCCGAGTACATTTTTTACAATGCCAAGCACGATAAAGGCAACTCCACACACAATCAAGCCAATGATTGAGTATTGAATCGCAGCCATACCGTTTTTCACTTTTGCTGGTTCACCTGCACTCATGATGTAATCGAGACCACCTCTGATAAAAAAGAAAGTCGCAATAATAGTACAGAGAATGATAAAAAGATTAAAAAAACCTGCAATTCGTTCTGCAGCTGAGCCTGGAGCAACAAAACCTGAAGGAACGGTCGAGTTTCCGATAAGATTCGTTGCCTGCCCTAATATTTTGTTTACTGCCATTAACATATGTATCCTTTTTAATTAATTATGCTCCGACAATACCTCTATTTACTAACGCTAATGCAACAAAGGCAAAAGCGATAATAACCAAACCAATAACGGCGTTTGTCATCATGGCCTGCGCCATTTTCACTTTACCCGGATCTCCGGTACTCATTATGTAGGAGTACCCTGCATAAATAAACATCGCAACAAAGAGAATCGAAGCGAGAGGAAGCACAACGGCAAGAACATTATTCACTAAATCCCAAACTGTTGTTATTTTGCCCCCTAATGGATCTGTGAGAGAAATGAGAGCTGCTTGTAATGTATTTGTTGGAATCATAGTTATAATCATTAAATTATCCGACTAAATCTGCAATACCTAATGCTCCAAGAATTATTCTTACTAACGCAACCGCAAGAAGAATCAATAAAAAGCCCATCAACGCGTTCTGTATTTGATCCTGGGCATCTTGAATCCCTTTTGCATCACCTTTACTCGACATCATTTTGTAACCACTAATAGACACAAGAATAACTGCGACGGCTACTCCAAGACTTAAACCGACCGTAGTGATTTTATTAACCAAACTATTTGGATCTGCGCCAACAGGGTCGCTACCGTCAATAAGAATCATCGATGGCGCTTGGGCAAGAAGATTGTAGGTTATTTGCTGTACGACAGAAAGAGTCATAACAAATGTATTATATCAGGAGCGGGGATTACAATCAAAAAGTAATTTCCGACGGCCGAGGGTCACGGAGATCGACAATAATTTCTTCCGTCGAACTAAACTCATGCCCATTAGTACACACATATCCAGTAGGTTTGCGACTTACCTCAGCGTAACATAGAGGACAACAGAGCGACTCATGCAATACAAGCCCCTCATTTTTGTGCACATCGGTTAAAGAAAGAGGTTTTCTCACTACAAAAAAGACGCTCGGCGTAATCTGTGTCCAGCCAAATAATGATTGGGCAATTTTTTCTAACGAGAGTAGAAGGGTATGCGGAAGATACTTTTTGAATACTTGATGTCTAAAAAAGGAACAAGAATAGCGCCCCTCTAGTTCTAGTCCAACTTTTTGAGTTAATTTGGCAATATACGAAGGAGAAAAATTGTACATAATCGACACTTGGCCTTCTTTCATTCCTTGTGAGGTTTGTTGGTGTCCAACCTGAATAGTGTTAACCTTTAAATACTGCAGAAGCTTGAATTTAAAGGCATGTCGAACGAGTGCAAGTATATGGTTCTTATTCGCAAATTCAATAATGGCAACTCCCCCAGGAGATAACGTTCGAGCAAGTTCTTCCCAAAACAATTCAATGTTTTTAAGATGATGCATAACGCGAACAGAAAGTAATGCTTGCAACGAGTTATTTTTATAAGGGAGCTTGTACGCGTTAAGTGCAACGAAAGAGAATTTTTTTTGCTCCGGAAGGGCTGAGATTCTTTTGATTCCTTCTTTTAATTCCGATGTCGAATAATCTGCAAGAATAACGCCTTTTGCATCCTTTTCGTAGAGAAAAGAGAGTCGACCATAGGCACCACCTAGATCCATTATTTGTCTGTCTGCAAGGTCAGGTATGTGTTTTTTTAGTAGTTTTTTCAAAAGTAATACTTCTGACTCATGCTCGTACTGCCTGCCTTTCCAGAATTCTTGATACCGATAGTCATTTAACTCGTAATTGGCTACAAAATCTTTAGATTCACTGTTCATACGCTTTAGCAGTTGTAGAAATTATTATTGCGGCGACCGAAAGCCATGAAAGTATAAGAATATACGGCTTTAGTACTGGAGGAGCAAAAACCCCGAGCATCCCAAAAATGAATGTTATTGCATATTGTAGATACGCAATCTGCTTTTCTGTATAACCGATTTTCATGAGTTGGTGATGAAAATGGAACTTATTACTTATAAGAAACAATTGAAACGGAGATTTCGGACGATAATAAACGACTCTCCGAAGAAGAACCCACAACATATCAAACAGAGGAATCGCAAAAACAATAAGACTAATCGCGAATTTTGAACCACCGATCACTGCAATTCCGGCAACAATAAAGCCTAAGACACTCTTTCCGGCTGACCCCGACATTATCTTGTTGGGATAAAAGTTGTAGTACAAGAAGCCAAATAACGATCCGGCCAACGTGATAGCAAAAAGAGCGGAAGCGGGTTGATTAAAAAGGAAGCTTACAAGAAACAGCATAACAAGAGCTATCGCCGTATTTCCTTCCATTAATCCATCGCTTCCACCTTGCCATTTGATGCCATTCATCAATGGAAGAACCCACAAAAAGAACAAAAGATCCCCAGGAAAGACGAAACGAATCAACCAAGGGAGGTTCCCAAAAGTAAAAACCCACCAATCAGTATGGATATATGCACCTCCAAATGGATTTCTAAAACCATTCACATCGAGAGGGGAGAGAACAAATAAGAGCGCTGCGATTAAATGGAACATAAATTGGACTTTTCCAGAAAACTCAAAAACGTCATCGAGTATACCTACAGCAAAAAGAATACCTATGGTTACAAACCACAAAAGATACGTAGAAAATTCAGAGATGGGAAGATTGATTGTCTTGGAAAAGAGAAGAATACTACCGCTAACAATAAGAAACGGCAGAACATACGCAATGCCGCCCCACATAATCAGCGGTGGTTTATCGAGTCGACGTCGTGCTGCTTGGAGTTTTGCCTCATATTCTGCGTCAGAAAGACCCCTTTCTCGTTGTTCTTGGATTTTCTTTAAAACTATTTCGGGTGGTTCTTGAACCGCACCGTATTTTTTTGCAAGTACTGCTACCCAAGGTGTCAGAAGTAGAGTAAAGAGAAGTGATATCGCACCTGCGATTAAGTATGTTTCCATATTATCAACCTCCAAATAAAAGTAATGGTTCAAGAATTACCTTTGCCATAAGCACTAACAAAAGTAATAGTAGCGAAAAAATATACCCCACCATTCCACTCCTTCCGAGAGAACTTGCAAGCATCGCAATAACGGAAAAAATGACAAACGTTCCTCCCATTGCAAACACCGTGTACTGCAAGACAGAGAGATTATGCACAGAAGCAACAATAAAAAGGGGGATTTGAGACTGACTTGCAGGAGCGACAATTGATCCTAATCCATTTTGAATAAGTAGCTGGTATTGTGACAAAAACCATGTTAACGAAAGAATGAAAGCAAGCGATACCCAAAAGAGCAAATGAGAAACAACAATTACAACTGGTGAATATTTCAGTTCTCTAAAAAACTTTTTTGTATTATGACGCAGACTTTGCCAAGGTGAGACTTTTACAGATAAAGGAAGTTGTGTTACTTCTGATTCATTTCCCATTTTTAATCGTCAAGTTTTAACGGCATTAATATATGAAGAAATGTATCAAGAGAAGGCTGAATAAAAACACCTGGCGCTACCTTTGTTGTTGCTCTAAAGACAACAGTTTCGTCAGAGACAAGGTTCAAAATATCCATAAGGAACTTTACTTGAAAGGCAATTTTTAAAGGTTCGCCTTCTTGTGTCACTGAAATTTCTTCTCTAATATTTCCAATTTCAGGCACTTGTGATTCCATTACAAGTTTTCCATCCGAAAAATTGAGTACTACTTTTTGCCCAATCGCGGACGTAGCAAATACACCAACACGTTTTAGTGATTCGAGCCAGGCAGCTTTTGTTACTGTTATTTCAGATTGATGTGCAACAGGAATTACTGCTTTGTAGGCAGGATACTCACCTTCTATTAAGCGAGCGAAGATTGAAATATCTCCATATTCAAATTTTACAAAGTTTCCGTTTTTTGCGAGCTTGCAAGTAACAACGGGTTGTTCGGTAACCGACGCGACATAGGAATCTCTAATAACTCTTACCACTTGCTCTGCTGCAACCGAAGGAATAACAACCTGTTTTTTACCTCCGTAAGAAGACTGTGATGTAGCAGTTACTTTTGACAAGCGAAACGTATCGAGGGCAACCATGGTAACCAATTCTTTTTCGATCTCGACGTTAATTCCTGTAAGAATAGGTCGAATATCGTCTTTTGCACAAGCAAAAGCTGTTTTATCAATCATTGAAGCAAAGACCTCCCCTTGTAATGAAAAGAGGATTTCTGAGTCTTCTTCTTCAAAAAGAGGGTAGTCATCTGTATCTCGAGTTGTAAACTCAGCACTTCCGACTTTTGATGACACCTTTAGATTTCCCTTCTCTTGTGATATTTCTACTGTCTCTGTTTTTGGAAGAGTATTAATGTACTGAGAAAAGAGTTTTGCGTTGACCGATGTTTTTCCTGATTCTTTAGGGTGGAGTTGTGCGGTCGCGGTTATCTGAATTTCTAAGTCAGTACCCGTTATTCTAATAGCGTTCTTACCAACGTCTAATAAAAGATTATTAAGTAAAGGCAGATTGGCTTTGGCATTAACAACTTTACTTGCTATGTTTACGTAGGTTGAAAGTACCTCTGCACTTATCTTAAACTCCATTCCTTTACAAGAAAACTTATTTATCTGATTTTACCATACCTATATAAGACATTGTTCACTTTTCTCTTTATTTTTAAGCTTTTCCTCTTTTTCTTTCTTTATATAAAATAGTATTAGTATTAGGACTCGTGGATAAGTGGATATGTTTTTAAAGGTGCCCATAACATTGGCTCGAAATATTGAAATTTGTCTGGGGAATACCTGTTGATGCTTTAGAAGTTATTCACTTTTTAGTCGAAAGAGAATTGTGAATTCTTGGAATTTTTTACAGGAGTACACTTCTTTGCAAAGAATTTTCCGCATCAAAAAATGAAAGTTTTTACTGGTTATCCACAACAGAATGTAAGTGGAGTTGTTTACGTATCAACCCGAGTCTATCCCTCTAATGTCATTTGTGAAACAGAGCTCTCCCTTGTCTGCGTATTGGGCATGTTGGTATATGAGACGATTCGTGAATCCGTTTTAGTCTATTTTGGTAACTGGAATGCTAGGTTCGCCTATTACATGTTGATTATTTTGGGATAATGGCTGAAAGCTCCAAGTGTTTGGATTCTCAAGAAGAGAAGCTGTGTTCAGCATCTCTGCAATCTTAATAGAAAGAGAAGGAATGAATGGCCTTAAGAGTAACTGAAGTGCTCTTACGATAGCGACAGCATTACGTAGTGTATTTTCTGTCGTCGCTTTGTCAGTTTCTTTCCAGGGGGCTGAGTTATTAAAGTACTGGTTTCCAAACTGTGCGAGTTTCATTATCTCCATCAAAGACGCCGAAAAAGATACGTCTTGAAGCATTTCTTGCGTCGTCGTGAAGGTTTGTTTGATTGTTCGGTCTACATCTTTGTCTAATACGCCTTGTGTGATAACCCCGTCATTCTTTGTTTTTACGTAGGAGAGTACTCTGTAGATATAATTTCCCAAAGTTGCAACAAGTTCATTATTGTTAAGCGTTTTTAGGTCGTCCAAAACAAAGTCTATGTCGTGGTTCTCTGGTGCATACCTCACAAAAAAGTAACGAATTAATTCTGGTGAGTAATTTTCTAAAAGATCTTTAGCCAAAATTAAGGTGCCCTTACTTTTAGACATTTTTTCTCCTCGGATATTCAAGAACATATTTGCAACAACGTTTGTTGGGAGTTTTAGTGGTTTGTTTGATATTTCCCCAGGTAGTGCGTTACTCAGTGTCGTGTTTCGATATTTTGTATTGTAGGCCAAGATTTGTGCCGGCCAGAAGAGTGAATGAAAAGGAATGTTGTCTTTCGCAATAAAATAGTAGTGCTCTGCGTCATCTCCTTTCCAAAAATCCTCCCACTCTGAGGGGTTGTTGTTTAGCGCCGCAAGTTCTATTGGAGCAGAAAGGTACCCTATGACTGCTTCAAACCACACGTAAATTACCTTCTTCTCGAAATCTTTGATTGGCAAGGGAATCCCCCAACCCATATCTCTTGAAATGGGTTTTTCTTTAAGCCCTTCTTTAAGCCATGCTTTTGTGAATTCAAGTGTGTTCTTTCGCCAAAAGGTTTTGTCTTCAATATATGATTCAAGTTGTTTTTGAAGTTTACTCATATCGAAGTAAAGCTCTTCTGTTTCGCGCAACTCTGGGGTGCTCTGTGAGAGTTTACTGACTGGATTTTTTAATTCCTCTGGGGTGAGCACGTGTCCGCACTTGTCACACTGGTCGCCTCTTGCGGGAAAGTAATCACAATGAGGGCAGTTTCCTTCAATGTAGCGGTCGGCAAGAAATTGGTTTTTTTCTGTATCAAAGTACTGTTTTGATTTTTTTCTCAACAGAAATCCTTGTTCCTCTAAAACAGTTATAAAGTTTTGAGCAACTACTCTATGATTTTCAGTTCTTGTTTTGGTGAAAAGGTCAAACTTGATTGAGAGTTTTTCAAAAATTTCAAGAAATGCTTTGTGGTTGTCCTCTACAAATTGCTCAACTGGGATTCCTTTTTCCTCTGCTTTTATCGTAATTGGGGTGCCATGCATATCGCTACCAGAAACCATGGCAACTTTGTTACCGAGTATTCTATTAAAACGGGCAAAGACATCACACACAATATTCTGCCCTGCAAGGTGTCCTACATGCATTGGTCCATTCGTGTAGGGCCAAGATACACCGATAAGAATATGTTTCATTGTGAATTGTAGCATAAAATATGGGGGTATTGACGTTATTGGTGGCGATTGTTACAATACTCCAAATTAATATTAATGAAATTAAAAACTATGCAACTTTCGCAAGTCGTAGGTTACGTGAAAGATATCATCATCCCCGCAGTGCACGCACAGGACTGGGCACCAGATGGAGCAAGTGGAGATGCAAACGCACTTATTAAGCAGATTTTGAACCTTATTTTGATCGCTGTTGTTGTTGCAGCAGTCGTCTTTATCATGTTCGCAGGTTTGCAGTATGTAACCTCTCAGGGTGACGCAACCAAAGCAAAGAACGCAATGTCAGGTATTACAAATGCAATTATTGGTCTTATCGTTGCTTTCGCAGCATACGCATTAGTCCAATTGGTAATGTCACAGTTGAACCTTGGTGGCGGAACAATCAAACCACTTCCAACAGCATAAGATTAAGTATCATTGATACTTTTTACTTAAACGTAAGTGAGGTGTTATGGACGTAAATAATCCACCAGACATTCCAACTATCTTTGGTAATCTTGGAGAAACAATTCAGAGCGTTATATTTGGTTTAGGGCCAGCCTTTTTGGTGGTTGCTATTGTGTATGCAGGCTACTTGCGTTTGACGGCAGCAGACAACCAGCAAAAGGTAAAACAATCGACCCAGATTATAATGTGGGCTGTTTTTGGATACGCGGTTGTTGTTGGTTCTTTCTTTATTGTTCGTTTTGCCGCGGCTATTCTTGGTTACGATGTTGGTGGAAGTATCAGTGTCGATTTGTAGTGTCTTCTCCGTGGTATAATTGGTTATGTCGCGAGCGCCCCGATGGACATTTATATTCGTTGTTCTCCTATTTATCTCTTTTGGAGTGTTTTTACATATCCCACTCGTAGGCGCACTAACAGAACAGCAAATCGCTCAACAAAAATCACAAAAGCAACGCGAACTAGAGGAAATAATGAAAGAAATCAATTCGATTTCGCGATCAAACGCAACCCTTTCTACAAAACTTTCTGAATTAAAGAGTGAAAAGTCCAAGCTCGAGAAATTGCTATCTTCGATTGGTGGTGACTTGGTCTATTTAGAAGAGGAAAATAAGAAACAGGAAGCTGAATTAGTGAATCTTGCCTCAACCTATTCCTTGCAGCAAGCGTTATATTCGATTGAGTCTCAAAAAAATATATTAGTCACTCTCTTTGAAGCTTCGGACATTCGGCATGTACTTGATAGATTCTTGTATTACAACATTCAGGCTCGTGAATTGCGTGAGCAAAAGGTATTATTACAAACAAAACAAGAAGCGATTGCAGCAAGAAGAGGTCAGATAGAAACAGAACAAGGATCGCTGCAAAAATCTCTTTCTACTGTTAATCAAGAAATTGCGAAGGTAGAAGACCAGTTGTCTCTTTATTCAGCGAGTCTTTCAAAAAGTTATGGTCAGCGAAATGTATTGGTGACTGATATTAACAAACTCACCAAAGCAGCTCAAAAGGCAATTGAGAAAAAAGTTTCTTCTTCGACACCCTCTACTGGTGGCGGAGTAGGAACACCTACAGGTTCCGGACTAGTAAATGGTTCTACCAGCAATACTGGATCGGGTTCTTTGAGTGTCATTATCGGGGGGAGTTTGTTTAGAAAAACTAATAGCAATATTAAGATAGTTGCTCAAAATGATGAATTAAAACTCGTTGGAAAAAATACAACGGAGTTCGCAGGAATACTAGAATTCAGTAAAAGTTTTGGGACACTATCTAATGGAACACGCATTTATGTTGTAAACAGTCTTCCGATGGATAAGTACCTATGGGGATTATCAGAAATGCCTTCTTCTTGGCCACTTGAAGCGTTAAAAGTGCAAGCTGTTGCAGGTAGAACCTACGCAACCTACAAAATGCGATACGGAGGATACGGAACATTTGATTTACTCGATTATGTGCAGGATCAGGAATACAGTGGTCTCTCAAAAATCAAAAGTGCTTATGGGAGTAATTGGAAACAGGCAGTTGATAGTACTACTGAAAAAGTAATGGAATACGGAGGGAAAACGATATTGGCGTATTATTCTGCTGACAACGCAGGGCATTCGGTATCCGGTGCAGATAATGGATTTGGGAACTTTGGGTACCTTGCAGCAAAACCTGATAGATATCAAGAAGGCGGAGTATGGAAGTCGTATGGGAGTACAAGTTGTAGCTACTGGATTATTCAAGGTAATAAACCAAACTTTCCTTGGTGCGGGCAGACTCGACAGAGTGAAGGAATTAACACAATGGATAGAATGGAAGATTATTTAAATGGAGCGATTTACTACACTTTGTACGGCAAGATGGTAACAACAGGTGAGCTCTCCCCGGCTGCGTTGCAGTCTTATTTAAGCAGTAAAGGGAAGCAGAGCATTCAAGAAAAAGTAGGTGAAATTACTGACATTAAGCACGTTTACAATGTTGGAGATCAGTCGATTGTGGCAGAAACCAAATATACAAAATATGTTGTTGTTACAGGAACAAAGGCTACGTACACAGTGAGCGGGTCTGCCTTTAAGACCTCCTATAATGTCCGTGCGCCATATAACAATGCAGTTTACTCAACGCTATATGATATTAAGCGAGTAAATAGTGATAATTGGGAGTTATGGACTCGTGGCTTTGGTCACAGAGTAGGAATGAGCCAGTACGGCTCCTACGGAAGAGCACAGGCAGGACAGGGATACGAAGAGATACTCGAGTATTACTATACAAACGCAAATGTAGTACAATATGACATTGGTCGGAATGTTCGAGTTGCTCTTACAAAGGTTGGCTCGCGGGTTATGAAAGTAACCTCTAAAAGCGATATTTCAATTTTTGAAGGAAGCACTTTAATAAAAACGGTTCCTGCTAATACAGAAATAAGAGTAGAATATAATTAATGGCTGAAATAAAAGTTAGTCAATCCTCCTATGCAAAGATTCAGCAGTTAGCGAACTTTAAACTGCTTGATGCGGTTCGTGTGTACCCAGAAAGGGTAAACTTTGATGGGCAGGATAACGACGAACAAATCATTCTCTTTCTTCGCCAGCACCCAATTGTGTTGCTTCCTGCAATTTTCCGCTCAATCGGATTGTTCTTGCTCTTTGTCTTTTTTGCATGGGTGTTTGGAGCGTTGTTTGGGTCAGTAGTAAATCTTGGCGCTATGGGCTTTACTATCTTTGTTGCGGGTATTGGTGTTGCGACAACAAATCTCATTTATGATTTCTTTAAGTGGTATTTTACGGTTACCATTATAACTTCTAGTAGGCTCGTCGATTTGGACTTCGAAACAGTAATGGATTCACGCTGGAGTACTACCGTCCTTCGCGCTATTCAAGATGTATCGTATTCAACTCCGGGGTTTATCAATACTGTATTTGACATGGCTGACCTTGTAATCCTTACCGCCTCTCATAAAGAGAATTTTGAATTGGCAAATTTGCCAAAAGCAAGGGATGTTCAAGACATCCTTATGGACTTAGTTGAAAATGAAAAACGCAATGTTCCCGACGACGACGATGTTTAGCCCCGATTTGCTTAACTTTCAGGTTACAGATGGATTGCCAATTGTTTCTGTTGGTTTAAAACTTGTGATTGCGTTCTTTTTGATTAGCTACGTATTTTTCGCGCTATTTCTGTATCTTCGTGTAAGAATACTTTCGCTTACGCTCTCAACTCCTAATTCTGGTGTCATGCGTTATATTTCACTTTTGCACTTTTTTGGTGTGCTGGGGCTTGCTTTATTCCTAGGACTTTTGCTACTCTTCTAGTACATGAGTCTACACGCCCCATTTTTAGTAAAACAATATTTATCGAGTGACGTCGAAAGTGGAAGTTATTCCCGAATCTTTTGGTATTATCCTTTGGAAGCGGGTTCTGCACTTAAGGGCGGTATTGGTCTTTTCTTTGAGGTCGTAAGCGGTGAGTTGAATGATGATCAGGTTTACGAGCAGGTCGTAAAGCGTTTTTGGGAAAGTTTCAAGGACAACTTTTATGTTGAAGGGTTCGAGCAGGCACTAAAAAAATCGGTAAAGATGTTTATTCAGATGCTTCGAAACTTCGGGGTAGAAGAAGGGCTTGACGTCAACATCTCATTATTAAACGTTGTTGAGTCTGGTAAGGGATATATGCTTAAGCTCATTAGTTTTGGAGATTCGGATATTTTTGTCGTAAGAGAGGGAAAATTCGCAGATATGGGGAAAATGGTTCCCAAAAATGAATCGCTATATGACCTAAAGTTTTTGGAAGTTGAGCTTGATAAGGGAGATGTATTACTTCTGGGCAACAAATCACTCCTCCGCAATGCTTTTGAGAATGACCTACTTGAAATGCAAGCAGTGGACAAACTTCTTGATTCTTTAGAAAACTTTAAAGAGAACCTATTTGGTAGTAACAAGCTTTTTCTTGTTGCTGCTACCGATTTGCCAGCAGAAAAGATAGAAAAGGGAAGTGTTGCTCTTCAACAAACTAAAAAAGTGCTCTCTGGCGTTGGCGCAGTGTTGAAAAAAACGGGACTAAAGCTTTCCGTCGCCTTAAGTGGTTTGATGGGAGCAATAAAAGAGAGGCAGCTAAAGCAACCCTTACAATCGGTTATCAAACCTAACGATACACCTCCTATTTGGTCAAACAAAATGAATGAAGAAGACGCTGCAGTTATTGATATTGAGCCAAATGAGGAGCCGGAAACCGAAACAGAGGTCGTCGCAGAGGTGCCTGTAGAGAACCTTGAAGATGAAGCCCCAGCCATTGTGCGCCAAGTTGTTCCCCCACCAATTGAAGAAGAGCCTGAAATAGTCTTGGATAGTTCTGATGTGAGTGACGAAAAAGCAGATGACATTCAACATATTGTTGATCCAGTAGATGTGTTACCCGGAAAAGATGTAAGTGTTGAAGATTTTGTAGTTGCCGAAGAAATCACTCCATCAATGAAAGTAGAAAAAAGCGAATACAAAGAAATTGTTACTGATGCACTCGAGAATCTTGAGGAAGAACCGGTTGCAGCAACTCCTCGTCGATATGTAGAGTCGCCATCTCTTCCGGTAAAAGGGAAAGATTATGTAAATGAATTGCGTGCAAGACACTCGCCTTTAGGCAAAATTAAGCGACATCCAGTTACAAAAGCGTTCTTTGCTGGTGTGTCAGCAATACTTGGTGGGCTCTGGCAAAAGTTTCTAAAAATTATTGGTAAAGAACACCTGGCAAAAGAGCAAAAACTCTTTTTAACAAGACCTTCTGCACTTGGAAATTCAGCAAAAAGAGTTCCTCCAGGGTTTTACATTATCTTCTTCTTGTTGTTAATTGGTATCTTTCTGTGGGTAAAATCCACTCTTGCTCAAAAGAAGCTGGAGAAAGAGGTGCTGGCTACTTATCAAGCTCAAGTTGCACTCTTTTCGACATTCTATGAACGTAATATCGAAATAATTGATACCGAAGATACTGAGCGTCAACTAGAACTGTGCTCACCTGAAGCTCAGAAAGTGTACTCAAAAGAGAAAGATCTTTTAACAAAAGTGAAATCAGAAGAGTCAATTACTCTTATTAATGAATTAACGAGTCAGGTAAGATCAAAAGAAGCTGCGTGTAAAAGCAAGTATGACAAAATCTACGGAATCGTAAGAGTAAAGGATGCTGAGCTTTTGACTGATTTTAAAGTATCGCTTGGGAATGACTCAAATATTTCTGCAATTTCCCTACGCGGAAGTTCCATCGTAGTCGCAGATAAAGGGAGAAAAGCGGTGTACCAGATTAATGTCGAAACTAAAGGCGTAACAAAGTTAGAGGATCCGCTCGGGCTTGTTGTTGAGCCAATTATTGTTGGGACTGGCGAAGGAACTTTGTTTGTATGTGATAAAGTGAATGGAGTTCTGTACTACTCTAAAAATGCAGTTGGTAACAACGAAGGGTTTAATCGGGTAGTCGGAGCAGAACCAACCTCCATTGGGGAATGCGCGTATGTAGATGGGTATGCGCAAAATGCATATATTGTTCCCACGACTGCGAATGTTGTGTATAAAATCACTGCCAAAAAGGCAGGTGGATTTGAGGTCCCAACTCGCTATATGTCTGACTTGCAGGGGGTGAAGTCCATTAGTATCGATGGTCACATTTATGTTGTTTCGAGTGTTGGTGGGAAAGGAAGTGTAAGCCGATATCTTGGAGGAAAACTTGATACTTTCTCAATTCCACAGAGTGCGGAATTGGGGGAACTCGGCGCGTCCTATACAAATCCTTCTGGTGAACGAAACTTATACGTGTACGACAAAACTAAAAATGCAGTACTCTCGATTGAAAAGCCGAACTCAAAGCATCCGGGAAGGGGCATAGTCGAAAAAACATATTTGTTTGAAAATCAGGACAAGTTTAATGACGTGAAGTCGTTTGTAATCGATTTGAATGTTAGAAACCAAGAAGTAAATATGTATGTACTTTCTGGTACAACCATCTGGAAGGTAAAACTTTAGAGCCCCCCCGGTCAGTTATTTTGCGGTATAATTGCATAATCTATGAAAATCGTTTCAAAAAACAAAAAAGCGACCTTCGACAACGAGATAATCGAGCGGTATGTAACGGGAATTATACTTAGTGGTGCGGAAGTAAAGTCAATAAAGCAAGGGCAAGCTAAACTGGACGGCGCATACGTCTTTGTAAATCCACATGGTGCAATTTTGCGTAACGCAATTGTTCCCGTTTGGGCACATGCGAATACAACAACGAAAAATGGATATGTACCTGATCGAGATAGGCGCCTTTTACTTACAAAAAAACAATTACTTGAACTCTCAACGAAAAGAAAGGAACTGAAAGCGCAAGTCGTTCCTGTGGTTTTGGGTGTTGAGAACAATCTTGTTAAGTTAGAAATCGCACTTGCACGTTCATTAAAGAAATTCGATAAAAAGAACCGCCGAAAAGAGCGTGAAGAAAAGTTAAAGATACAAAGGCTTGCGAAAACAGTTGAGGTTAGGTAGTTTGCTCCAATTTATTCAAAGGTTTGTAGACTACGCTGTAATGTAAAATCTCTGCTACAATGACAAATGAATCAGCCGGGCGTTACAATTCCTGAACAACAAGAAAATGCTCTGTCCGCAGTTAATGAAATTCCTTCGTATCCTATTGAGCCAGAGGCGTATGTACCAGAAGCTCCTTACGTACCTCAAATGATCGAGCGTCCGGTAACTCCTGTTGTAGAACAGCAAAGAACCCCCTCTTCGCAAGAGCTTTACAATGTTCCAGAGCATCAACACATTCCAGAAAGTAAGATGCCAGAATTGCAAACGCAATTACGACCAGAAACAACGCGTTCGGGTGAAAAGATTTTTGTTAATCCTGAATTAGGGCAATCTACCTTTAAGGGTGGGGTGAGCTCTTCACAGTTAGTAAGTAGGGTTGCGGGGTATTACACGGTGCAACAAGGGCTTATATCTGATCCAAAATCCGGACTACTCCAGCAAACTGCCACAACTGGAGATCCTGCGAGTGCCTCTACCTGGCAGGCAACAATTTTGTACAAGATTCTGCAAGCTTTTTGGAATATATTAGGGATAAATTCCTAATTACCAAAAGTCATTAATTCTCTGTTATACTAACGAATATGAGACTGTCTTACTTATCTCAATTTTCGTTTTCCACCACACCGACGGCGTATTATACAGGTGATTTGCAGGTCTCTTCTGAGCAAACTATCTTACTTGTTTTGCTTGGAGTAATACTTCTTGGAGTTGTACTCGTCGTGCTTGTTTTTTTGTATTATGCAAAAATTATTCGGCACCAAGATCGCGAGCAGAAGGCTCTTTCGTATTCAATGTATATTGTGCGTTGCCCCTATGACAATGAAGTTCCAATAAAAGCAGCTGAGCAAATGTTCTCAAGTATCTACGGGCTTTACAAAAAAAAGAAATTTTTCCAAAAATTGATGAATTCAGACGAAGGAATTAGTTTCGAAATTATTGCATATCCAGAACATATTGGCTTTTATGTGTATACGCCAAAACGTTTTGGAACCCTAATCGAAAAGATGGTACTTGGAACGTATCAAAATGCAGAAGTAGTAGAAGTTCCCGAGCCAAACTTCTTTAAAGAAGGAAGTAGTGTTGTTGCGGGTACTTTTGAGTTGGCTGAAATAAACTATCAGCCGCTAAAAACCTATGCGGATTATGAAGACAAATCGGATCCATTAACCTCGGTTGCGGGAGCTTTTGCTAATATGGTAGACGGAGAAGGTGGTGCCTTGCAGTTACTTATTGTGCCAGCAGACATGAAATGGTCAAAAGGTGGACAAAAATATGTGCAAAAGATTAATGAGAATAATATGGCCGCTCCAGACAAAGAGGGCAAAAGCAAGCCAAAAACATTTGTTGCACAAGAAAAACTCAATGCGATTACAAAAAAATCCTCAAAGGTTGGTTTTAATACGTACGTGCGAATGGTTATGTCTGGTCCCTCTGAGGAGTATGCAATGTCACGTCTGAATACCCTCGCCAGCTCTTTTGCACAGTTCACAAACCCAGGGCTGAATGCATTAAAGTTTAAGCGAGTTGAGGGTGGAAAATTACGGTCATTTATGACCGATTTCGTATACAGAAAAGTTTCAGACAAGGGGGCCATTGTATTGAATGCGGAAGAATTAGCAACGATTTATCATTTTCCTAATAAAAATGTAAAAACTCCAAACATTGAATGGTTGTACGCTAAAAAGGCACCACCTCCACCTAATCTTCCTAACGCTGGAACGTGGATTGGTGGTTCCGTATATCAAGGCATTCGTAGGGAAGTGTTTGTAAGTAACGACGACCGTCGTCGACACATGTACATTGTGGGGCAAACAGGTACCGGAAAGTCGTATGCATTAACGGACCTCGCGATGCAGGATATTTACGCAGGCAATGGTATCGCCTTTCTTGACCCACACGGCTCGGCAATTGCAGAAATTATGAGAAGAATTCCACCTGAACGCGCAGAAGATGTTATTTATTTCAACGCTGCAGATACAGAACGCCCTCTCGGCATGAATTATCTTGAGCATCGAAATATTTTTGAACGACATGAAATAGTTAACGGATTTCTTGGACTTATGCATAAGATGTACGATCCGCACGATCAAGGTATTGTAGGCCCACGATTTGAACGAGCTGTAAGAAACGCGATGTTGACTGTCATGACCGAACCAAACAGTACGTTTATTGAAGTATTGCGCGCTATAACTGACGAAAAATTCGCGCTTTCTTTTATGGATAAGGTAGATGACGATGAAGTCCGCAATTATTGGCTTGTCGAAATGGCAAATACAGAGCAACGTGAAAAATCCGAAATTTTGGGGTGGTTAACCTCCAAGTTTGACCGGTTTACCACAAACCTGTTAATTCGACACATTATTGGACAAAGCAAATCATCCTTCGATTTTAGAGATGTAATGGATAACCGAAAGATTCTTTTAATTAACCTTTCTAAAGGCTTGATTGGGGAGCAAAATGCACAATTCTTAGGGCTTTTAATTATTCCAAAAATTCTCAGAGCCGCCTTAAGTAGAGAAGACATGCCAGAGGCAGAGCGAAAAGATTTCTATCTTTATGTTGACGAGTTTCAGAATTTTGCAACTGAAGATTTTGCTCAGATTCTTTCAGAAGCTCGTAAGTATCGTTTAGATTTAATAGTCGCAAACCAATACATCAACCAGATGACCGAACAAGTGAGAAATGCAGTCTTTGGTAATGTCGGTACTTTAATGTCTTTTCGTGTTGGTGCAACAGATGCTGAGTATCTTTCAAAAGAATTTGCCCCTGTTTTTCAGCAACAAGATTTGATTAGGCTTGAAAATGCGAATGTTTATATCAAAACACTCGTAAATGGTGTCGCTACTTCTCCGTTTTCAATGAGCACTTTTTATAATATGGATCAGCGATACCCAAGGCAAGACAAAACGAGCGAGTTAATCAAACAGCTTTCCCGAGTTCGGTATGGTCGAGATGTCAACTATATTCGTGAAGAGATTCGAATGAGAACTAGCCGCCCTGGTGTTGAACCAGCAAAACCAAAGAGTGGATTTGGCGGATTCTTTTAGGAGTTCAAAAGTTAATACGTTGTGATAAAGTAGTTGCCTTTTTATAGTTGATTACGTGGGGGTGAATTGATACACTGAATGTACAATAATATGCTTCAATTAGTATGAATTTTTTTAAACTGCCTGTGTCAAAACGTTTACTCTTCTTTTCTTTTGTTCTTTCCTCCTTGCTGTTGGTTTTGCCTTCAGTAAAGCGGGTTTCTGCATCGGTTTCTTTTTTTCAATCGGCGTGGTCTGTTGGCTCAAACGGAACAACAACGTCACAGGTTAAGTTCCCTCTAGGTATTGCTGTAGATGGGAGTGGAAATGTATTTATTGCAGACACAAACAATCACCGAGTGAAAAAACTCGCAAATGCGAATGGGGCATATATTGCACACCTTGGAGGAACATCTTCAGGAACGGGATCCTCTCAGTTTAAAAATCCTGCAGGTATTGCGGTAGACGCGAGTGGTAACGTATATGTCGCCGATACGGGAAATCACAGAGTGCAAAAACTCACTAACGCGCTGGTATACTCCTCTACAATTGGAACCACACCGTTAACATCGGGTACAGGAAATGGACAGTTTTCTTCTCCAGCTGGTATTGCAGTAGATTCTAGCGGAAATATCTATGTATCTGATACAGGAAACAACCGTATTCAGATATTTAATAGTAGCGGAACATATGTTTCTCAGTTTGGATCAAGTGGCACAGGTAATGGTCAATTTAGTGGGCCACGTGGAATTGCCGTAGATTCTAGCGGAAATATTTATGTTGCAGATACTGGAAACCACCGTATTCAAAAGTTCGATAGCAACGGGACGTTTGTAGCAAAATACGGAACAGGCACAAACGCGCTTACGTTTGGGGGAAGCGTAACCGCAGCAGCTTTTGGAACCTTCAGTTCGCCATATGATATTGCTGTTGGAAATGACGGCACAATGTATATTGCAAATTATGCCCCGGCTGTTTCTACGCAAGGAAGTATTCAGCGAGTTGCAAGCGATGGTACCTTTATGATGCCGATTACAGGGCTTACAAACCCCGGAGGCGTAGAAGTCGATTCAAGTGGGAATGTCTACACAAATATCTCATGGTTGTATCAAACTGCGAAATATACGCCAACTACGACCACTTACCAAATTTCGAATCTTCCTGTGAATTTAGATGTGATTGATACTGGGTTTGGTCCAAATGTTGAGGCCGGTAATGGTAGCGGACTTAACTCTGCAACAGCACCGCTTCGATTAAAAACTTCTGCAGGTCTTGCTCTTAGTGATGTGGTAACGAATCTTACTGCAGATAGAGATTGGAGCGGAGTAAGTGGAGATAGCGATAGGGCAAGTGGAAAGTCTGTGGTAAGTGGAGTTGTTAGTGCTGCAGGTGCTTCTGCAACTCATACACTCTATGTCCCAATTCCTGAATTTAAGACAAGCTTGTCTGTATATATTTGTCCCGATGCAACAGTAATGGGCGATGTTTCTACTTCTTGTACTAATGGAGTAAAGCGTGGGGTTGGAAGCTATACAGAATCCTTTGGAAATATTGTTGTTAGCCAAGTAAAAGATCTTGGAGACAATGTTACGTATTGGAAAATTACCGGCATGACGGGGTCCGGTGGGGTCGCAGATGACATTGTGACCTTTAGTGGAAATGGTTCAGGAACTGTTGAGGATCCATATGAAATTACAACCTGTGCGCAATTTCAGTCAATGAAAGATTTGCGTAACATGCATTTCGAAATAATGAATTCGATTGATTGTTCAGAGACCACAACGTGGAATGCCGGAAAAGGGTTTATTCCAGTTGGCGCAACAGCGATTGAACCGTTTACTGGTTCTTTAGTTGGGAACGCTGCTTACACAGTATCAGGAATCTATATGCAGATAACTAACCTTACGGCTGTTAATGGTTTTGGCGTTTTCGGATATACCCAAAATGCAACTTTTTCGCAGATTCATATTACAAATATTTTGATAGAGAAAGGAGGGTATGATTCAGATTCGGTTGGTGGACTTATTGGAGCAATGTCTGGCGGTTCAATTACTCAAAGCTCAGTAACTGGAGCTATTACGCAAACCTCTGGAGATCAAGATATTGATGGCGCATGGGTGGATAGATATGGCGGAATGATAGGTCTTGCGAGTGGTGATGCCCAAATTACATTTGTTACTGCGGATGTGGATATCACTTTATTAAGTGGAAACGAAGGTATTGGTGGGCTCGTTGGTGAAACGCGAGACACTGTTGTTATCGAAGACTCAAGTGCTGCAGGTACGATTCATGTTAGCTATAACGCGTATCAGGTCGGTGGCTTTATTGGTTGGCAACTTGGGAATACACAAATAGCAAGGTGTTTTTCAACTGGTGAGGTTAGAGCCGGTATCGGATCACCTCTTAATACTGGCGACAATTATGACATTGGTGGTTTTGTAGGAGGACTCGGAGGAGCTCCTGCACTTCCTATTGTGTCGGCAAGTATTACTGATAGTTATTCCACCGGACATGTGATTGTTGATGGAAATGATAACTACGACGTGGGTGGATTTGTTGGAACACTATATGACGGAGGAACCATTACAAATGCCTACACTACCGGTAATGTTACGGTAACGAATGATTCCAATAATGCTGTTGGTGGATTTGTGGGATTGACACGACAGAGGTTTACGAACTCAACCCCAACCATTTCAAACTCATATGCAACAGGTGTTATAACGACATCTTTTGATGCATATGATATTGGTGGCTTTGTTGGTGAACATCGCAATGGAATTATTACAACGTCTCACAGTACTGGTAACATCAATATATCCACCGCAGGGTATGAAACTGAATACTCGTATGGGATCGGAGGTTTTGCAGGAGTAATGGGGGCAGCCACGGTGTCGAGAAGTTATTCTACCGGAAACATTGTTACAGTAGGATATTCCTCTAGTGTTGGTGGCTTTGTTGGTACAATGGCAACATATACCGTTGGGGTTCAGTCGCTTATTGAACAATCGTACAGTACAGGAAACGTAACAGGTTATGAATCTCTTGGTGGTTTTGTGGGCTATATGAACCATGGAACTAACGGCGGAGGAGAAATTATTCGCAATTCCTACAGTTTTGGTAATGTAACAAGTTACACTGACTATGCAGATACAGATGCAGGTGGATTTGCAGGTTATACGAAACAAGTAACGATTCAAAACTCATATAGTTTGGGATCGGTAACTATGGCGCTTCCCTCAATAAACGCGGGTGGTTTTCTTGGAAGTTATCTTTCGAGCACTGTGACCAACTGTTATTGGAATACCGAAACAAGTGGCCTTGCTACTTCAGCACTTGGAACGGGGTTAACGACTGCACAATTAAAGAATAAATTGTTGCTGGGCTGGGATTTTATTGGGGTATGGAGTAGCGACCCTAGCTACAACAATGGATATCCAGCCTTCGTATTCGCACATGCCAACCCTGTAGGAGCAAGTTCTAGTGCGGCACCAACGGTAGTAACTTTCTCAACCGATATTGCCACAAATAATGGTTTTGATTATCCACAAGGAATGGCAGTTGACAGTAATAGCAACCTCTATATTGCTGATACATATCAGAACCTAATAAAGAAGTTTGATGCAAGTGGAAATCTCGTCACGACGTGGGCACGTTAGGTTCGGGAGATGGGCAATTTAATAGCCCGCACGGTATTGCAATTGATTCTACTGGAAATGTGTACATTGCTGACCGATTTAATCACAGAATTCAAAAATTTACTTCTGCGGGTGTTTATGTAAGTCAATGGGGGAACTACGGCTCCGGCGATGGTCAATTAGACCAGCCAATTGGGCTTGCAATAGATTCTGCGGACAACGTGTATGTTGTTGAACGCAGTGCAATGGACAGGGTACAAAAATTTGATAGCAGCGGGAATTTTATATTGAAATGGGGGAGTTATGGTACTGCGGATGGTCAATTTGGAGGAATTAGTGATATTACCATCGATGTAAATGATAACGTCTTCGTTTCAGATGGTTCGAGAGAAGATATCCAAAGATTTTCTACGGAGGGCGTATTCACGGGTGTAATTGGAGAATCCGGTACCGGCGATGGTCAGTTCCAGTACCCTTATGGTTTAGCTACTGACCCAGATGGTAGACTCTACGTCGCGGATTACGATAATTACAGAGTCCAAAAATTCGATGCAGCCGGAAACTTTATTATGAAATGGGGAGTAGAAGGTTCAGGCGCAGGTCAGTTTATGTGGCCACTTCAAGTAGAATACGGTCCAAATCACCTTGTTTATGTATTAGATGACGATAATAGACTACAGTTCTTTGACTTTGGTGATTACGAAGCGCCCACAGGTACTCCAACTCCCACGCCTACTCCAACTGCTACACCTACACCAACCGCTACGCCAACCCCAACTGCGACTATCCCTACAGTAACGAGTGACAGTGTGGTCGGAATCATTAGCAGTGCAGCTACAGTAAACGGAAATGTTACCAGTGATGGTGGCTCTGCCATCACCGAGCGAGGTGCGGTGTATTCCAGTACCTCCACCACACCGACGCTCTCAGACACCAAGCAAACGACTTCTGGTACCACAGGATCCATGACGTTTGCCATAGTCGGCTTGCAATCTGGTACACATTACTACCTCCGAGCGTACGCCACAAATGCAGAAGGAACTGCCTACGGGAGTGTAATTGAATTTGATACTCCCGCATCGGCAGGTACCAGCCCAACAGTGACCACGGGCGTCGTCAGTAGTATCGGAGAAAATGGTGCCACAATAGCAGGTGTTGTAGCATCGGATGGAGGGAATACCATTACCCAGCGAGGTATTGTTTACTCGAGCGCCAACCAGTTGCCAACCATTGCGAATGCAAGAGTTATTGTTGCAGGTACTACAGGAAGCTTTACAGGTACTATAACAGGGCTTACAACCTCTGTTACCTATTACGCTCGTGCATATGCAACGAATAGTTTGGGGACTTCTTATGGCTCAGTGGTTCAGTTTAGGACTCTAGAACCTGCTGCACTTCGTAGTGTGTACTATACGTTTGGCAAATTTAAGTACAACAAGTACGTTTCTCCTTCTGCTCTTCGTGCCGGCGATACAGCGTACATCAAGAACTACAACACAAGTAAAATCAAATTGATACAAGTGTTCTTGTATGACTATGCGAAAAAAGGAAATCAAGGCTTTGCAAAATCAAAAGTGACCACTACCTCAATGTTCCTTCGTACAAGTAGTACTCTTCCTACGGGAAAACGATACGCTTATGTTATGAAATTCCAAGATAAAGCAACGGGAATTGTAGCTACAAAATACTTTGTCTTCTACACAACAAAAACATGGCAAGGTAAATCAGTTCTAGGGGTCAGCACAACGGCCGTATCTACGGACACTCCAACTGTCACCTCGACTCCAACTGCCGGATTTCCTTCAGATGCTGTGGAGCAATCAGTAAACGGTGAAACTGACAATAGCCAGGATATTCCTGCAGTCACTACTGGGATTACTGAGGATAAAACCGAGAATAAAGAGAGCGGGGCAGCACCCTTACTTATAACGGCAGGAATAGTTTTAGGAGGTGGAGCATTGGCTTATATACTGTTTACAAAGAAAACCAGCTAGGTGCTACCAAGGCTCGGTACTTTTAAGGTATAATTCACCATGTGGGCGTATAGCTCAGTGGTAGAGCGCTGTTCTTATAAAGCAGTGGTCCTTGGTCCGATCCCAAGTACGCCCAATTTCTTTGTTTTTACGCATTATGATAGAAAGCGCACATCCTCTTCAGAAAAGAATTCCGCACCAAAAGGAAGTTGAGATTGAATATAGGCACTTTTCGGTTGGTGCCATCCCGTATCGAATTATTGAAGGTAGAGTGGAGGTTTTGGTCCATCACTTTGTGCAAACACCACCATTACAAGTAGTATCTGCAGAACCTGTGGTTTTTCAAGATGTTTACAAACTAATGACAGAAACCCCAGAGAAAGGAGAAAATCCAGAGACGACAGTGGCGAGAGGGCTTAAAGAAGAATTTGGCGCAGCGGGGTTGTGTAAAAATAATTGGAAAATACGGACAAAAACAGTTTATCCGTGGTATTCACCGCAGCAAAAGCGAGGAATTATGACAGAGAAGACGACCGACTATTTTCTGGTTGAGAATGTAACTTTCGTAGGAGGAAGAGAGACTAATACCCTCGAAGGTCGAAGCAATCTTGAATGGGTAGAAATTGGTGTTTTAGCAGAGAAAATGGAAGGGCAACTGATTCGATATCCAGAAATCCCCGATGTAGATGAATCAGCCGCGCTTTATGCAGCTATGAATCATTTGGCATTAAGCAAAGAAGAAGAGAAAATCTTCGCCAATATTGCGTCAGATATTACTAAGAGGTCTTCTCGATAATGGCAAGCACTTGAGCAAGTGCTTCTTGGGCGGAATTCGCTTTTATTCTCGCTGCTGCTGATTGTGGGTGCCCGCCTCCTCCAAGCGATTTTGCATACCTATCTACTGGAGTATCAGCACTGCTTGCCCTAAAACGTGCGGTATACACATTGTCTTCTAAAAGATGTGGGTAAATAACTACGCCACTTGTTGCAGTTTCTACCAACGAAATAACAAGATTCGAGATATAAAGTGCTGCATCACCTAACTTTTTTGAGTCAAGGTCATAGGCAGCCAAATCTTCGTTAGAAAGAAGCGTGTATGCAAATTCTTTGGTATGTAGTTCTGTATTCTTCATGAATACAGATATTACTTTCAGTGTCGCGAGCTCAATTCGTTCCATGCTGTTTGCAATATGCTCAATACTTACGGTACTGTGCGCAAGAAGTTCAGCAGAAATGCTTAAAAGCGGTGCTTGTGAGTGCTGCCCGTAGGCAAACTTGAAGCGGTTCGTATCAGCAATAATTCCGTACATTAGACTGTCTGCTACCTTCGGTATGATGGGGAATCCTAACTCTTTATGAAATACCAGGTGTAGATTTGTTGCTGTCGAAGTTGGGTCAATATTTATATAAACATCTGCCTCGATATCTTTGTGCTCTGCTGGGTGATGGTCGATTATCGCAACAGGTATTCCTGCTTTTTGTATGTATTTTTTTATCTCGCCTGCATCTAGTTTGCTTGCAAGGTGGAGTTGCCCAAAATCAAGAAAAATAAGCAGGTCAACGCTGTTTTTTTGCAATGTCTCGAATATAGAACCGTTGGTAACCTCGTTGTAACCGGGAATAAAAGAGAGCGCGGCTGGTATGCGTTCACCGACTGCGAGAACTTCCTTTTTTTGATAATGAGTGAAAAGAATGAACTTCATTGCAGCCAACGAACTCAACGCATCGGGGTCTGCGCCAGTGTGACAAATTATCATGGGGTTATGACTCTGTCGTATGAGAGAATCAAGTTTCACTATACTTTCTGTGGCATTATCCATACGAGTATTGTACTATACCTTTATGGCCTTCTTGCAGGACAAAAGGATATTACTACTTCATCCGTTTTTAAATTTCTATGGTGGTGCAGAATATCTACTCAAAGTTGTTGCCACAGAGATATTCCCTAAGGCAGACATTTATACATTTTCTTATCGCAAAGATATTCTTTCTGAAATGGGAATAGAGGAGTCTCGAATAATCTCCCCGCTCGGGAGGGGTATTTTCTCTTCTATGTATACACAAACAACCCCCCTCTACCCCTCAATGATGGACACACTCTCCGCAGATAACTATGATTTGGTACTTTCCTTTACCTACGGGTATGTACACGGAATTGTTACTGCTCATACTCAACCGCATATCTCTTTTGTTCAGACCCCCATGAGATTGCTTTGGCTTAAAGAAAGCGAGCATTATTGGTACGACAAAGTGCCAGTCGTTAGAGAACTGTACAGGAGTATTCTTGCTTGGCAGCGAGTGTGGGATCGCCAAGCTGCAACCCGCCCCGATTATCTGCTTGCAAACTCACATATAGTTGGCAAGCGGGTCGAAACCTTTTGGGGAAGAACCGCTCAAGTAGTTTATCCACCTGTTGATACTGCTTTCTATGCTCCAAGTGAACACGTAACTAAATCGGATTACTTTATTACTCATTCTCGGCTAGTTCGCTACAAAAGAATAGACATACTTATTGATGCCTGCATTCAACAGAATAAAAAGCTAATGGTCGTTGGAGATGGTCCCGATTATAAACGCTTAAAAGCAGTTGCTAAAAGGAGTCCACTTATTGAATTTACTGGATATGTCTCTCACGAAGAGAAAAGGCATTTATTGCAAGAAGCAAAAGGTTTCCTATTTGCAGCAGAAGAAGATTTTGGTATTGCGCCAGTAGAAGCACTCGCTGCAGGGACTTCGGTACTCGCCTATGGAAAGGGTGGAGTAACAGAAACGATAACAGCGGACACAGGCATGTTCTTTAAAGAACAATCGGCAAAAAGTCTTGCTGGTTCGTTGGAAAATTTTGAGACGTTTGTTGGCCATGTAAATGCTGGAGTCTTAAGTAAACAAGCAGAAAAATTTTCAAAGAAACAGTTCGTTGATACGTATTCTGCTACTGTTTCTAACAAGGTTTCAGATTTTGAAAAAAACGGCCCTCCGCTGTTAGCTTAGTTTGACATATTGTGCGACTTCACTGTACTATAGAGGTACTATAACTTTACTGCCCCGTTCATATGGATCAACCAAAATCCGACAAATTTTCAGAACTATCTCCAGTACTCGAGCTCGTGTATGTGATGCTTACAAACATGGCCAAATATGTTGATGTCTATGCAAATGACATTCAAGCCGAAAAAATAGAACAATATGCCGTTGCTCAAGATGCCTTACGTACTGCAATCGCACGCTTTGACGAAATGTATGGATTGCAATCTCCATCTTCAACTCCGCTTGTAGAAGATACAGAAGTCGAACCAGTTCCCGCCC
The DNA here is from genome assembly GCA_016860985.1 of Patescibacteria group bacterium. GTDB lineage: Bacteria > Patescibacteriota > Dojkabacteria. The sequence continues at coordinate 560,359 of BOKM01000001.1, forward strand.
AAGTAGCAGCACCGGTAGAGGCCGTTGCACCAGTAGCTCCACAAGAACAAAGCGCATACGAATTTGCATCCGGAAATGACCCCGAATCATTAAAGAAAGCAAAGCAGGCAGTGGAAGAGTTAAAGACCCTTTTTGCTGATATGAAGAACCAAGAGTCAGCCGTACAAACGAGTCAAGAACCAGCGCCTGTTACACTAGAAGCTCCAGCGGACACCCTAAATCCAACAACTCCAATGCCAACTTTTGTGACTCCTCCAACGCAACCGCAAGCTACAACAACTGAATTGCCAAGCCCTATGAATACTCCATCGGCATCACAAGACGCATCCGAAATTGATTCAATCCTCAAAGAGCTAAAGAACCTGCAAAACAAAGGAACGCAGCAGTTGTAAAAATTACTACAATCACGTACTCTTTGGTATGACCTTTTCGCTACGAGTGGTAGTCGTTGCTTCAGTTTTAGTTCTTACACTCGTTTCCATTTTCTTTGTTTCTGGTTACCAACTTGCGCGGCGGAACGAAGAAAACACTTTACTCATTGAGGCTTCTATTTCGCCAACTGCTACGGAGCAATTGCCTAGTGTTGTTCCGACTACTGTTTCGCCCACACCAACTCCAGTAAACAATAACAATTTTTCACTCGATTATGATTACCCTCCGACTACGCAAAAAAGTGGTACGGTAAGGATTCCAATTTTGACATACCACCATATTGCGGAGTTGCCTGAAAAGTCGAGTAGTAAACCATATTATGTGACGCCAATAATGTTTGAAAGACAGCTACAGTATCTAAAAGACAAAAACTACAAAGTCGTTACCGCTCAAGAATTTTACGAGCTTTTAAAAAAAGGGAAGAATCCATCACAAAAAACGGTTATGTTGACCTTTGATGATGGGAGTAAGGATAACTATAAAAATGCGTATCCTCTGCTGAAGAAATATGGTTTTCCTGGTGTCTTTTATATCAATTCTTCAAAACTGCAAATCACAAAAACGCAATTAAAAGAAATGTCTGACAATGGCATGAGTATTGAATCGCATACTGCATCACACAAAGATTTAAAGAAAATCACCGACCAATCGGAGCTCGAATCGGAAATCATTGGGTCAAAATATGCAATTGAGAAAATAACAGGAAGAAAAGTGTATTCAGTTTCCTACCCAGGCTGCACATATAATGACCGGGTGGTCGATGTGGCCGTGATGGCGGGTTATAAATTTGGGGTTACCTGTTCAAAATACATAGATCACTATCCAAGCCGACTCTTCGCACTTTCGCGAATGCACATCTACAATGATTTCACTAATTTCAAAAAACGGCTTTCTGGGTACTGGATTATTCCGTAACCGGTAGCTGTTTCTCTTTCTGTTTGAGATACGTATGTATTTGTAGACCAATGGCAAACAGTACAAGCGCAAAAGTTGCCAATGTGAGCTTGGTGATTGAGTCAGAAGACGAAAGTAACCCAGCCAAAAAGATGTAAACGGCTGCCGAAAATCTTCCGAGCAAGCTTTTTAGTGACAAAATGCTGCTTCGTACTGGTGATGGTGTTTTTTCCTGAATATCGAGTTCGAGCTCGGTCTCAATTGCGCCAACTGCAATCATTACGAGAAAAATCATAACGGGTATAAGGATTGGGTGCACAATATAACCAAGCAAGAAGACAAAGTTTGCAAGCGCAACAAGAAGTGCAATCGTTGCTTTTTTACCCGAAATTTTCTTTTGAATTTGTACTCCAACAAAGCGACCAAGGTAAAAGACTGCGATAAGTAAACCCCAATATTGAACTGGGATATGGACTATATCAAGCAGGTTTCCATATAGCCACTTTACATTGTTTGAAAAGGCAAAAATGATGGCATAAACTACAAGAAGGCCTCTGAGTACCGTACTATTTTTGAAAACAGTAATACCTTCGAGTGCTTTTTCAAAGGGGTTTGCCTTTTCACCTTCTGTAGGTTTGCTGTGGGTTTCAGGGAGTGTTTGCAGGATAAAAAACGCCGCAATAAAAGTGAATGCATTTAGGAGAAGAGGTAGTAGTGGATTAATCTTGAATAGGAATGTACCAAGCGTAATCCCCAAGAGTGTCGAAATCATTGCTACATTTTTAGCGTTTGGATAGAATGGTTTGTACTCATTTCCTAACACATCATGCATGTATGCCTGATCAGAGCCGGAAATCAGCGAGGTCCCAAGCGCAAAAACAAGGGTTCCTAGTCCAAGCATCCATGTTCCAACGGCAAAAGCCATAAATAAGCTTCCGACTGCTGTGATTAGGTAACCAAGCATCGTAGAAATTTTGTGTGAGTATGTATCTCCAATAACACCGGTAGGATACTCTAGGAGGACTACGGCAAGTGAATAAACGGCAATTATTCCATAGGCCTCGCCTAAAGGTACCTGCTTTAGCTCTGCAAAAGGTAACCAAATTGGAATCCAAAAGGCAAAAGAAGTAAGTATCGAAATAGCGAGTAATTTTTTCTTCAGTGTCATACAGGATAGTAACCCAAAAATCACTATTTGAGAATTGTTATTCTTACTGTACCAGCTGGCGTATCTGCAAAAATATCTTGTCCAATTTTGCCATTTAGGAGTGCCTGCCCAATGGGGGAGTCAACCGAAATTTTACCCTCTTCCGGTAAAGCTTCTTCGCTTGAAACCAAGGTCACTTCTGCAGGTTTACTTCCTTCTATTTGAATTGTTATTTTGCTCCCAATGTGAATCTTGTCGTGCTCTTTGTGTGGTGAGTAAATCTTTGCTCTTAAGAGTAACCTTCGGAGTTCGTTTCTTCTGGCCATTGTGTTTTGCAAGTCGATACTCGCAGTAATCCAAGGATTATTTTCGGGCATATCGCCGTCTTCGTAGGCAGTAGCCAACCGCGTTCGTATCTCTGGAAGAAGTGTTGTGTTTATATGTTGTATTTCGTCTTTAATTTCTTGAATCTTCTGTTGAGTCAAGAAAAGCGGCGAAAGTAATATCGCTTTTTTAGCCATAACGCATATTGTAAGTGAGAAACTATCGAAAACTAGTGAAGAGGCGCTCGGTAACAACGGTTCCGAGGAACTCTTTGTGTGTGTGCATCAATTTGAAAAAATTGCGGGACTTGGACTCGAACCAAGAACCTTCAGGTTATGGGCCTGACGAGCTGCCTTTGCTCCATCCCGCGATATCAAGGGAATTATACCACTCAAATGGTGGACGGGCAAGCCGCAACGGGGTAAAATACGGGTATGAAATTAGATGTTGTTGTCCCAAAAGAACGAGGGGAAATTTTAAAAGCGACTGCAAAGCTGCTGCATGAATCATATGGCGTTGAAAGCGAACAGTTAGACAATTCGATAGTTTGTGTAATAGATTTTGGCCCAGGAATGGGGAAAACTCCTTGTGTGTTGGCTCCAGTGTCACAGAGAGAGTATCCAATGGTTCGTATTGCTCTAAATGACACTGCAGTCGACATAACCGAAGTTCAGCGTTATCTTGCCGCGCAACTTCACGATTCAACAATAAAGGAACCTTTTTATTACATTGTTCCGATAAAAGGTCAGCAGCTAGGGTATATTCGCGTCGGAACGGTCGAATATTTCCCAGACGAAATGGCAGAGGCCCCTTCAGTCGGAATAAAAATCAACTTTGGGGTGTTTCTTCGAGCTCAGGGGCAAGGAAAGCCCTTAACCCAAACGAGAGGGAATGAACCAGTGAAAATGATTGCAGCAAGTCGCGTGGGCTTTGCCCGATTAAAATCAAATCCACACCTTAAAGGGGTGTTGGAGGCGTAGTCGTATGAAATTGCACGTGTATCTTCGAAACCTTGGTATCGGTTCTCGTCGCGCCGCAGAAGCACTCGTAAGTGAAGGAAGGGTTGAAGTCGATGGCAAAATCGGTACTGTTGGGCAGATAGTTGAGGGTTCGGAGCATATTAGAATCGATGGGCATGCAATTAGCGGGCAACTGTCAGGTGAAAAGTCGTATATACTGATTAATAAACCTGCTGGATATACCTCAACAACCGCGCAGTTTTTTGACAACGAACACTCCGTTCTCGAAATTCTCCCATACGAGGTAAGGTCAAAGACTCAGTGGCAGATTGTGGGAAGATTAGATAAAAATTCTGAGGGGTTATTGTTACTCACTAATAATGGTGACGTCTCCTACACGTTAACTCATCCGAAGTTTGAAGTCGCGAAAGAATATGTAGTTGAAGTAAGTGGATCAATTAGTGAGCATCAGCAATCTGTATTGAAAAGTGGTTATCAGTCACCTACTGGAGTTACATACACGTTCAAAGAAATTCGACAAATTGGAAACTCGCAGTATTCAATCGTGCTCACCGAAGGAAAAAAACGTGAAATCAGAGAGGCTCTCGGCGCATTGCAGGTGCACGTACTCCGACTGAAGAGAATAAAGCTAGGTGTTCTGGAGCTTGGTGACTTAAAGGAAGGTGAGTGGCGAGAATTGAACCCTTCTGAGGTAAGCGAGTTAGCGCGATACGTCGAGCGGGTCAAGGATGCCGTTTTGCAAAAAGTGTAACCATGCGATTAAGGCGGTTTCTTGTGTTTGTACGTTTTCTGTTTCTAGTGATTCTTCTGGATTTTGAGTGAAAACGAGTAATTTTTCTCCTTTTTTGAAGTAGTTGAGACTTTCTCGGAGTTGCTTTTCGATAAAAAATGGACTGTTAATGTAATCTAGCTCGTTTTTCTTTTTAATAACTTCTAGGTACTGAGCTTCTGTTTGCTTTTTTCGCTCCTGATATACTGAACCGACGTTGTATGATTCGATGACCGAACGTGCTGCATTGACCGAAAGAATGGCACATGCTGCAAGAAAGAGTAGGGAGAGAACCGGCTTATTCATATAAAAGTATAACACTGATTTTTGTTACTGTTCCATTGAAATGGAGAAGTATCCTTGGTATAATTATTATAAGTCTGACAGGTAACCTTCCGTAGCTGCCTTGTAAATAGCTATGGACAATGTCTAATTGTCGGAATAGATTAAATGAATGGTAGACTAGAATGGCTCTTGTGGGAGAATTGATTGCGAAGTTCATAGAGTACTTAAAAGAAAAGGGCAAGTCTAACTCTACTCTTATTGCATATAAAAAGGATATCGAGCAAGTTCAGGAATTTCTCTCTGACAAAGGTGTCTCTACAATCGAGGCAGTCACAACAGAGCAATTAAAGGCCTTTTTGCAATATGTTCAAGTGGAAAAGGGGTTTAACCTTAAAACAGTTTCAAGAAAAATTAATAGTATTCGAACCTTTTTTAAATATCTTCGAGAGCAGGGGTATGTTCCATCAGAAAAAGATCCTTCACTAAAGCTTTCGCATCCAAAAATTGAGGCTAGACTTCCTCGAACACTCAATAAAATTGAGTACCGCGCACTCCGAGATGCAAGTAGAGTAGACGTTCGATTGTACACAATGGTAGAACTTTTACTTCAAACAGGGCTTAGAATTGGAGAACTTCAAAGGCTCAGTACCGATGATATTCGGGTGACTCCGTTAGGCCACAGGTATCTTCATATTCAAACTTTCGGTTCTCATGCTATGAGGAATGTTCCGTTAAACGAAACTGCATATCAATCAATTCAAGATTACCTAAGAGTACGACCTGCTTCTGCAGTTGGAATAAAAAGTATCTTTATCACAAAGAGTGGAAATCCAATTCCAATCAGAAATATGCGTTCAGCAATAAAACGAGCATTTTCCCGCGCTGGAATTAAGAATGCCACAGTAAACGATATTCGAAACACGTTCATTGCGCATCATCTTGCAAATGGAGTTAATGTCCTTACTGTTGCAAAAATCGTTGGTCACAAACGAATCTCAACAACCGAAAAGTACCTCGATGTGGTCAAAGCTACAGAGGGAGACAAAGACAGTCTAAAAGAACTGTAGGTAATGGAGGCAAAGTATTCCTCAAAATTTTCTGGAGAAAGAGATTGGATTGATGAAACTTCTGGTGCATACGTTCGGATGGTTGGGCTCCAAGTTTCTGCGTATCAGGACTGTGCGGTCTCTTTATCAATGTTCGCTTCGGATCGTCATGTGTGGCCGGATGTACTCGGTCGTTTTGCGCATGGAAAATTGAACTTAACGGAGGTGGGTGAACAAAATAAACGAGCGGAACGCTATCTTTCGTAGTTAAAAACTCGAATATCGTTTGATCATATTTGGGAGATGCTGTCCTACGACTCTAACGGGAGCAATATTCACTTTGCTCTCCGATTTCCGGTACTTGTAGATGAAGTTATTGGTCAGCTCGGTGGTGGAGTGCGTGTAGTTTATGATAATAGTAAGGTTAGACGTGGTACTGAAAAGATCGAGGGATTTACAACAAAACTAATGGAGTGGAGAATGAAAAGTGGAGACTTAAGCAAAAGAGAAGTTCATTATTTTCCTGCAAAAAAACAAGGTGAGCGAAACATGTGGATATACGTTGTTGAGTAGTCGGTAGAGCGTGAAGCATAAGAATGATATAATTCCACATAACGGTGGCGTAGCTCAGCTGGTTAGAGCATGGGATTCATAACCCCAAGGTCAGCAGTTCGATCCTGCTCGCCACCAATTTCTCTATTCAATATTTTCCGTTAGCAATCTACCATGTAGTCTGCTACAATAGACAGCTGGTGTGGTAGCGCAGTTACTGTAAAATCGAAAATGCGTACCATAACCGAACTAATTCAACCAATACAATAATGGCAAAAAAGAACGAGCAAGAAAGAGCAGTAATCGTAGAAGGTGAGATTACCGCAGATACAGTTAAAAAAGGAATGTGGGTCGTCGCATTAATCGCGATTATTTTCTTTGTATATCAGATGTATTCCTCATGGCAAATGGGGGCAGAAATCTCAATGGGTGAGGCAGTAAAAATTATCCAAGAAAAGAAAGCAGAAAAAGTAGTCGAACAAGGAAATTTGATTTTAATTGAGCAAACTGACAAATCAAGAAAATTCGCTCAGGTCGGAAACAAGACAGACTTTGCAAAATTACTGCAGGATGCCGGAGTCAACATAGCAGAGGTTAACTATCGCCCTAGCACTTCAAACCTATCTGACCAGCTCTTGAATTTTGCTGGATTGGCACTTATGGGTATTATGGCTTATGGCGTGTGGAGTTTTGTTCGTGCAATTCAACGGCAAAATGCAACGGGTGGTGGGCTTTCCTCTTTTGGAAAAAGCGGAGCTAGTGTCATTATTGGTAAAAGGCCAAACGTCACCTTCAATGATGTTGCAGGAACGAAAGAAGCAAAAGAAGAGATTAAAGAAATTGTTGACTTCCTTAAGAATCCAAAGCAATTTTTCGATATGGGTGCACGAATTCCTCGAGGAGTGTTACTTGTTGGTGAACCAGGTACAGGAAAAACTCTTTTGGCTCGTGCAGTAGCAGGAGAAGCAAAGGTTCCGTTCTTTCACACTTCTGGTCCTGAATTCGAAGAGATGCTCGTTGGTGCGGGTGCTGCAAGAGTACGAGATTTATTCAAGAGAGCAAAAAATCTTGCCCCAAGTATTATCTTTATCGACGAAATTGATGCAGTTGCTCGAAGAAGAGGTATGGATTACAAATCCTCGCATTCGGAACAAACTTTAAACCAGATTTTGGTCGAGATGGATGGTTTCGAAAAGCGTGATGCAGTTATTGTTATTGCAGCTACAAATAGACCAGATGTGCTCGATCCAGCAATTTTACGTCCAGGACGATTTGATAGAAATGTCCGACTTGCTCTTCCAGACATTACCGAAAGACAAGAAATCCTCAAAGTACACGCAAAAAATAAAAAGCTCGGTGCTGATGTCGATTTAGAAAAGGTTGCCCAGTTTACTGTTGGTTTCTCTGGTGCTGACTTAGAAAATGTATTGAACGAAGCTGCGATATTAGCGGTAAGGAATAAGCGTACTGAAATTCTTAGTGAAGATATTCACGAAGCGACGCTCAAAACCTCAATGGGGCCACGAAGAGGGAGTCTTATGATGTCGGAATCTGATTTGCGATCTACCGCTTTCCACGAAGCGGGACACGCAATTGTGGGCACTTACCTAAAAGAGGCTGCACCTGTAAAGGCCGTAACGATAGTGCCAAGAGGGATCTCACTTGGTATGACTATGCATGACCAAGGTGACCGCTATAGCCAGTCAAAGCAGTATCTTTTGGACGAAATTGCAGTTCTTGCTGCGGGTAGAGTTGCAGAAGAATTAGTTTACGGAAAAGATAACGTCTCGACCGGTGCCTCAAACGATATTGAGCGAGCTTCTCGCTATGCAACATTAATGGTTAAGACCGTTGGTTTAAGCGATAAAATTGGGTTTGTACAGTTCGATAAAGATGAAGATTTTGATATCTTTACCTCAAAGCACAAATATAGCGAGCAAACCGCACAAGTAATGGATAAAGAAATTTCTGACATCCTAAATACGCAGTATAACGTAGCGAAAAAGCTCCTCCAAAGAGAGAGAAAGCTCCTTGATGTTGTAGCGCAAGAGTTGCTTAAGCGAGAAACAATGACCGGTGATTTTCTTATGACGTTGGTTGCTGAACACGGAAAGGAGAAACCACCAGTTAAAGAAAAACCACAACTCTTGAGTGTGACGGAGTGGATTAAGTCTCGCCAAACAGAAGAATAAATGGCAAGCCAGCTGTCTGTTTTTGCGCAGCTGGGGGATTTTGCTCTTTCTCTGTGGCCATTACTTATTTTAATTGCAGGATTGATTCTTTTATCCAAGGTACTGAAGCATCCATTTTTAAAAAAGGTGAGTATGGCGATTGGCGTAACTTTGGTTGTTGTATTGCTTGGCCTTAAGCTCCTCTTTCTTTTCTTGTATCCGATAAAACCAATAGAGTACAAAGTTCCGGTTTCGGAGAATCTGATGCTTAAGGTCGAATTCAGTCATGGGCGTTTGCAGATAAATACGAATCAAAATTCAGGCGAAATGGTGCTTAATTCTCTCGACACTTCACGTGGGCATGTTCTTTCAACAGAGGATTATACTGAATTTTTGGAGGGAAAAGAGTCTCGTGTAAAAGCGTATGTCTTGCGAAGACAATTGCAAGAAACGCTACTTACAAGAACAAAAAGTGAGGCAACGCTACTTATTCCGAAAGACTACAACGGAGCTGCTACCATGGCACTCTATGAGGCGTCGGGCGAGTTCGATTTGAAGGACTCAACACTACAATCACTTACGGTCAGCCTTTTTGCCTCGAATGTGCGTGTGTTTCTTCCAAAATCGGAGAAATTTAACTCGTTTACGTTAAAGGGAGGGAGTCAATTGGCTGCAGAAATATTTATACCTGAAGACGCAACTATAGTGTTGCGAGATCTTCGTGGAGTATTAAATACTGCTCCGGAAGGATTCGCCAAAGAGTCTGATGGTGTGTATAGAAAGCAAGGTATATCGAGTAATTCTTTTGAGCTCATTATTGATACTGCACCCCCGCGCGCACTTGCAGTTAAGCGATATTCTCAGCATAATACTCAATGATGACTGCCAAAGAGAGGTTTGACTCAAACGATTTTCTTCGAATATTGTGTGTTGGCGACATTCAAACCGCGCAACCTTATTTTAAACCTTCCTGGATCGACTGGATGGCCAGAACCTTGCAAGAGGCAGGAGATTTGCAGATAGCATGGAGAAGACAGGTGACATCAAGCGCGGTAAGCCGAGCAACTCCAAAACATGTTGCCACTTATTACCGTCACTATGTTGAGCAGTACAGACCCGACATTGTCCTTGTGAGTTTTGGTGTTACGCCAATGTATCCCACCTATATCGAAAAACAATTTGCCGCAGAGCTCGACAGTCTCTTACTTCGGTTAGAAAAGCAATCAGTAACAACCGTGCTTTGGTCCCCATATCCGCTTTTGGCTGGTTTACAAAGAGAAGTATCGCTCTCGTTAAACTCCCTGTATAAGCAAAAAGCAATAGAAAGAGGTATTCAATTTATAGACCTATATCATGAATTCGATGAAGTAGAATTGTCAAAGATTTTTACCTTCAAAGTCGGGGTGAAAAATGATCTCTTTGGATTAAGTGTTGGTGATATTGATCCAATTACATTAAACGAAATTGGGCAATACATCATTGCAAAGAAGATAGTGTACGATTTGTTTAGAATTGCACTCCCGCAAAGTGATTACGGTTCATTTGTTACTCCCGCACTTGATTCTGTAAAAAAGTGGGCATAGTTGTATAAAACACAGCGGTGTCCTATAATACAATGTGGCGCAAACTTTTCCATTTAGTATAATCGACAAGCCGATTCAAGTAGAATATCTTGAGCATCTTTCGTCTGCAGAAGTAACCCGTTGTGTTTCGTTAAACCACGACGAGAGAATCGATATGCAACCTCAAGATCCAGCTATTGAAGACGCCTTACACTGTGGGAATATCGAACGAATTGTTCCAGTTGGAACACTGCTGCATAGTACAATTCTTACCTTTCTTTCAAGAGCCGCGAAAAAAGGAGATATTCGAGACGAGCGAGGTGAGGGAAGACGTTCAAAAAGTGTGAGAGAACTCTATGCACTCTTTGAAAGAGAAGTAAAATCGGGGAATATTCACCTTGCAGAAACGCGTACAAGGCACATGGCGTATATCGTTAATGAGATGACAACTAGTAGGCTAGTGGCTCATGATGTGGGAGAGCAATTGATGAGGTACAAGAGTGAGGGCTCGGCTAATGCGATGGTGGCAAAGGAATTTCTAGTCCATTGTTCCAAGTTTCAATATATTGGTGAAGTCCCCCTCGCAATGATGATTCATAAAATGTATGCAAGCGACGAGAGACCAGTCATGTACGATGCGGCTCGAATAAGCACCCAGGTAAGAGATGGGATTACATCGTTGTTTGATAGAAATGGAACGACGGTATCGTTGCCATCAAAGATAGAAAAATTGCAGGAACTACAACGAAATGCGCGAGTCGGTTTCTTTGATGAAGAATTTTTACAAACAAAAGAAGTCCCAATTCATAGAGCTATTGTGTTTTCCTTCCCTTCTCTTCTCGACGGAATCATGTTTTCAATTGCAAATAGAAGGGTTAGCTTTAGACACGAACGAGAGGTTTGGGAAAGGGTTGCAGACGACGCGAGACGACAAGTAGATGCCTTACCAGATGATCCGTCAGAATACATTCTGTTAAAAGAGGTAACCCTTAGTAACCCAATTGTGGTTCACCCCCGCGAGTGGGTTCATAAAATGGGACTAGATCCAGCTTCGATGCTAGACGATATGAGAACGTATTACCGAAGTTTGTAGTAACTAATCGTTTCAAAATTTTTCTCTGAAAAGTGGGGTATAATTGTTATATGTTAACAAAGGGTCTATTACTAGCAGTTGATGCCAACTCACTTTTACACAGAGCTTACCACGCATATCCGCTCTCGCTCACAACTACAGACGGGCAGCCTGTAAACGCGGTATACGGGTTCACTTCCATGTTTTTAGACGCCTTACTGCAATATAAACCAGAGTATGTGTTCTGTGCTTTTGATACCAAAAAACCGACTTTTCGACATGTATCATATACAGGGTATAAGGCGAATCGTCCGGAAACTGACTCTGAGTTGGTTGGGCAAATTCCGTATGTTTATGAAGTGTTACAGTCGCTAAATATTCCAATTTTTGATATCGAAGGGTATGAGGCAGATGATATTTTGGGGACTGTTTGCGCAAAGGTTGCAACCGAACGATTTTGGCCAATTGCTCAAACCTATGTCTTAACAGGAGATAGAGACTTGTTTCAATTAGTGAACGAAAAGGTCCAGGTAATAATGCCAAAGGGGAGCTTTAGAAACCTTGAGCAGTTTACAGAAGAAAAAGTTTTAGCTTCAATGGGGGTCGCTCCACAATATGTTCCTGACTTAAAGGGGTTGATGGGTGACTCCTCTGATAATATTCCAGGGGTAAGAGGGATTGGTCCAAAGACGGCAGTTGAATTACTCACAAATTACCATACAGTCCAAGAGATATATCAGCATCTTGAAGATATTCAGATAAAGAACAAGCGCACTGCACAGTTATTAATTGATGGGCATGAGAGTGCAATAATGAGTAAAGAGCTCGCAACTATCGCGCTCGATGCGCCTGTTACCTTTTCTCCCGATGCTGCAGAAACAAGAACCTTTAGCCCACAAGTAGCGTCGCAAGTGTTTAGCAAACTCCAATTTAAGAGCTTGTTTCCACGATTAAATCGTTTTGTGACTCTGACAGGCAATGCGTTTGCTCAAAGTAACCCAGGGCAGTTGACTATGCAAGCACAAAACAAAGAGGAAGTTGTTGAAAAAGCAAAAGAACTTGGCGATGTACGAAAAGCAACATATTCGACACTCTCAGTTCAGGGAAAAGATATCGGAGAGCGAATAAAGCTTTTGTTTCAACAGCGCAAAGCAGACTCGTGGAAATTACTCATATATTGTAATGAGACGCTTTACAGTGCCGAATTTGAAATACCAAAGAATACAACCAAACAGCTAAAAACAATAACTTTCGGTCTGTTCGATTTATTGAATGCTGCGCCAAGTGGTGAGATTACACTTAGTGCAGCCGATATGCCGTTAAATGAAATACTTGATATTGAACTTCTTTCTTACGCGCAATATACAGGCAGAGGTGACTATTCGCTTCAGCAAGATTTGTTACAAGCGGGGTTAGGGAATCTTTCAGACGAACTTGCAACAAATCAAGAAAAAGTTACCGAAATAGCTCTTTATAGAATGGCGGAGGAGTTCGCAAAAGCCTCTGCTTATGAGCCACTCCCGAGAGTTCTTGATTTATGGGATCGTTTGGTCAATGTCAGCGAGTGGGGCGGATGTCTACCTTATGCAATAACAATGAGAGAGGATATCCCAGCAGCAATTGGTGTTGCGCTTATGCACCAACGCGGAATTAGTATCGATATGGCGATGGTTCGAAACAAGATTGAGGAATATAAGGCGATTATTGCTCGAGTCGAAAAAGATATTTACGAAAGTGTCGGGTTCGAGTTTAACATCCGCTCACCACGGCAGTTGGCAAATGTACTTTTTGGAAATCTAAGTCTACCTAATGCGAGAAAAACAAAGACCGGATACTCAACCGATGATGAAGTGTTGCAAGGTCTACTCGATGCCCATCCCGTTATTAGTAAAATTATTGAGTTTAGGCAGGTTTCAAAATTAGTTTCAACATACATGGAGCCCTATTTGGAGCTGGCCAGAAAACAAAGTGACAGCGCAGTGGAGCCAGCTGAAACGGCATCTCAAATGAGTATGTTCGGGAACACAGAGCAGCCAAAAGTAAGTGAGTCGTTTGTAGAAGCATCCTCAAGTGGTGACAGAATACGTGTTCATTCTACCTTCTCCGTTACAAGTACCACGTCGGGGAGACTTTCGTCGGTTAATCCGAACCTTCAGAATCTTCCAGTGAAAACTGAAATTGGGAAAGTAATCAGAAGCTTTTTTGTTCCTGATGAGGGTAAAAAATTGGTGTCGATTGATTATTCTCAGATAGACTTGAGAGTACTCGCGCACATCTCCCAAGACAAAGGCTTGATTGAGGCCTTCCAACAGGGGAGAGATATTCATAGAAGTACGGCAGCAAAAATTTTTCACAAACCATTTGAAGAGGTGACAGATAGTCAGCGACGTTTTGCAAAGAGTATTAACTTCGGCCTCGTTTACGGAATGTCTCCTTTCGGACTTTCGCGGTCAATTGGAGTAGATGTTAAGGAAGCCACCTCTTTTATTGAGGAATACTTTGCCCAATTCCCAGGAGTAAAAGAGTATATGAACCAAACAATTTTATTTGCAAGAGAAAAAGGATACGTAACTTCCTTGCTTGGGAGAAGACGATATATTGCGGGTATTGCCACTAACAATAAGATGCGCGCACAAGCCTCAGAAAGAGAAGCAATAAACATGCCAATCCAAGGCGGCGCAGATGACATTATGCGGTTGGCTCTTGGTAAAATTTCTCTTTTGCCTGAGGTCCTTTCCGGCGAGATCAAACTTGTACTTCAAGTTCACGATGAGCTGGTTTTTGAAATGAACGATTACGAATCTGCCCAAGGATATCTGCAACGAGAGATCGATAAGCTTATCGATATTATGGAAAACGTCTTGGTACTAGATGTACCACTAAAGGCAGAAGCAGAAATTGGAAATAGTTTGAGTATGTAGTCCTTTTATTGGACAGAAAATTGGTCTATAATGTGTCCATGACACGGATATTTACAGGGCTTCAACCCACAAATACGCTCCATATTGGAAATCTTTTAGGGAGCATTTTGCCGTGGCAGCAACTCGTCACCAACACTCCAGATGCCGAAGCATATCTTATGATTGCCGATCAGCATGCAATTACAATTAAGCAAGAATCTGAGGTTTTGCACTCAAAAATTCTTGAGGTGGCTGCAATTATGCTTGCTGCAGGGGTAGATTACCGCAAACATGTCGTGTTTCCGCAATCACAAAATCCTGACCATGCGTACGTTGGGTGGTTATATACGTGTCTTACTCCTATGGGGTGGCTTGATAGGATGACGCAGTTCAAAGAGAAAAAAGAAAAAGTTGAAGGTTACAAAGAAGCAGTAAGCACTGGTTTGTTTGCATACCCAACACTCATGGCAGCTGATATCCTGTTATACGATGCCGATATGGTCCCCGTTGGTGCCGATCAGAAACAACATGTCGAACTGACTTCAGATATTGCAAATCGCTTTAACTCTTTATATGGTCAAACTTTTAAGGTTCCTAATTTTCACACAAACAAGGAGACTACTAAGTTATTCGATTTGCAGGAACCAACAAAGAAAATGAGCAAGTCTGATGCAAGCGATGCCGGAAGAATCTCACTTACGGACACCGTAGATGCAATCCGAAAAAAAATTATGAAATCTGTTACAGATAACGAAGCTGTGGTCGCCTACGATGCAGTAAATAAACCAGGAATAAGCAATCTGCTTTCTATCTTTGCAGCCGTTTCTAAGAAATCAATCGCTGATCTTGTTTCGACGTATCACGATGCGGGATATGGCAAATTTAAAGGTGATGTCGCTGATGCCGTAATTTCCTACTTAGAGCCGTTTCAGCAAAAAATGAATGCTTTTCTTTCAGATAAGGCCGAGTTGCAGAGAATCTTGGACGATGGTGCGGCGAGGGCATACAAGGTATCGCATCCAAAAACACTAGAAGCAGCAGCTAAAATGGGTTTATACATACATGCGTAAACGAGATGTACTTACTTTTGGTGGAGTTATTCTCGGAGCAGCTGGTGTACTTGTTGCCGGCTTAATTCTAAAGAAGTTCATAGCCAATAAAAAGGTAGAGAAGTTTGAGGAAGAATTAGTGTCGGCTATTATTGAAAAATCTCCGATAAAAATTGCTACGCCAAAAAAGAAAAAACAGGCAAAGTCTAGAAAGGAATCAAAACTAGCCAAAACCAAACAGGGTAATGCGCTGCGTTTGCTCAAATACTTTAAGCCAGGAGTCATGTACTCACAAGTAGATTTGGTCGACAAATCGGGTATTCCGTATAGAACTATTCGTCGGTACACAGAGTTTCTTCTCCAGCAAAAGAAAATAACCGCAAGTGGATACGGGAAGGGTAAAAAGTTTCAAAAATCCTAAGTCCGTTTTATAGGTTGAGGTGTATCGTTGCTTGTGTTACGCTGAACTATGGAAGAAAATCAACCAAACATTTCTGCAGTGAATCTCTCTGATAGCTCAAACGTAAATACGCCTCCGATAGAAAATGCGCTCCCTTCATCAAAAAAGAAGAATCTCGTTCGTATAATACTTGTTGGTGGGTTACTGTTAACCCTTCTTGTTGGCTACCTCATTTCACAAGGAATACTTCCTATAAACTCACGACAAGGTAATGCTACTCCGACACCGGTCCCCACATTGGCCGTATTAACTCTTGTAAAGCCATTCGCGCCGTTAACAGCAAGCATAGGAACTCCCTTTACCTTTCAAATTAGAGTTGCGGAAACTGTGCAGAATCCACTGTTTGAAGTTCTAGGAATTCCCGGAGCTACAGTATCGCAAAGTGGATTAGTGACGTGGACTCCATCAGAAGAGGGCACCGTGAACGGTAAAGTAAAAGTTACTACAGCGATGGCACAAGGAGAGCTTGATATTCAAATTCTGGTGAACAAAGAATCTGGTTCGGTTAGCGGTAAAAATATGATTGATCCAAAAGTACAGATGCCTTTGTATCCAGTATTTTATTCACTTGAAATGGATGATAACGTCCGCCAGCTTTGGGTAATGAACAAAGATGGGTCGGGGCAAGTGTTTACTGGCGTATCGCATATTGCGGGTGAAATTGAGAACGTTCCTTATTTTGGAGGAGTCCTTTATACTGTGAGTAGTACAGAAGAAAAAACAAAAAGCGATTCCTTAAAGCTATTTTATTACTCATCGTTAACGGGCGACACCTTGGTTGTAGAAAATGCAGCTGCGCCAAAAGGGTATGTTGGGTCGGTTGTGAGCCCGACTCTTTCTCCAGGTGGAGAGTATATTGTGTATATTTATTCAACTTACAAGATTGGCGAAATGGGTGATGAAGTTGCCTACTATGTTTACAATCTTGCGACGGGAGAAAAAAAGAAATTGCCAGAAGCTCCGGCGATATCAATGCAGTGGAGTAAAAAATATCCTAATAGCGTTCATCTCGCTCGTGATTCTGGCTGGTACGCCTATCACGTATGGACAGAAGAGAAAACATTGCTTAGCGCAGATATTGGAAGTATCCCAAGTGAAGGCGATTATTTAGAAATTGATGAAAATACTTCTCTTGAATTGCAAGGAAACCCCGATGAAGAGGTAAAGCTTGTGCTTAAAAAATCCGAAGAATCAAAAACTGTAGATACGAGTACGTGGGCTGTATTGCAACCCTTCTTTTGTGTTTCACCGGACAAAAAATCCGTGATGTATGAATACGATATAAGGACGGGCGATAATACTTTTTCAACAATAAAGCGAGTCGACATTGAGGATGGAGCGGTAAGTTGGGTAACTACAAATACGCCAGTAAAAGAAGGGTACTGGCTTAAAGGGTGCTTGTGGACGTCTGACCATACGGTCATTATTCATATGCTTACCGACGAAACAAAACCAGATTCTACATTCCAACTTGTGGAACTAGATACGGATACAAACAAAATCCGGCCACTTACCACAAAAGGTACGGCGCGTTTGATCTATTATTAGTAGATATCTGGGTACCGAAGCTTCGTAATAAGTGCTATAATTCTGCACTTGTGGGCCTGTAGCTCAGCTGGCTAGAGCATTCGCATGGCATGCGAAGGGTCACGGGTTCGAATCCCGTCAGGTCCATATTACACATGCCCCGTTCAAAAATTACTATGAAAGTCATACATTTTGACAGTCATGCAGATCAGGCACGGTATCAAACGCGTGCAGACCATGAATATATTTCAGATACCGTTAACCAATATTTAGCAACTAGGCCCGATGGAATTACAGCAGACGTGGTTAGTTGCTTTGACTCATCAAAATTTCGTCCAGAAGTTATTGATCAAATTCACGGAGTAAAGTTTATTGTAACCAGAGGGATTGGTTTAGATCACGTAGATAGAAGATACTGCGAAGAAAAGGGAATAAAATTTTGCAATATTGAGTACGACAGGTCTGCAATTGCACATCATACATGGGCACTTATTCTATTTGCGGTCAGGCACTTACAGGAATCCTTCGAAAGGGTGAAAACGGGTTCATTTACAAGCAAAGGAATTGAGCCAAAAGGTCTGCAAGATATGACGTTAGGAATTCTTGGATATGGAAAAATTGGCAAAGAGGTTGCACGAATTGCAAAGGCTTTTGGAGTAAGAGTATTGGCGGTAGACAGAAAGCATGGTGTTGGAGATGTAGATGCAGAAGGGAACGCGGAATTTGTCACAAAAGATCAACTCTTGGAGCAAAGCGATATTGTTTCGCTGCATTGTGATTTAAATCCAGCAACCGAAGGTTTGATAAATGACCAAACAATTTCGAAGATGAAACCAGGTTGTATTTTGGTAAATACTTCAAGAGGAAAACTAATTGACGAAGCTGCATTAATTCGTCACCAGAATCATTTTTCAGCAATAATGCTTGATGTACTTGCAGACGAAAAAAAGCAAGATAACCACAGTGATGTTATTCTCCTCCCTAATGTGCATGTGACCCCGCATATGGCGCATAAATCAGAAGCAACAATTCGTGAAAGGTGGGAAGAAGCGTATCGGATTATCGATGATTTTGCAGCCGGCATGAACACGTAGCGTCCTTTTTCTCTGTTATAATTCTGTATGTCTGCCCCAAAGAAGCGTTTACGCGCGAGTCTCTACGTAAAGAATATACCCCCCGGAGTATCACGTTTGTGGCATTATTGGGCTGTACTTAAGCGACATCTTCGTTATTACGCTGCGTTTGATAAGGTATCGTTTTGGAAAGGAATTGGTGCAGGACTTCTTCGCGCGCCACTGGGTGCACTTACAATTTTTATTACGGGGCTTTTTGTTGACAGTATCGTTGATTTTTACCAACATTCACGCTTTATCATGGTTGGTGATTTCTCAATACCATATCCGTTGGTTTATATACTTGCCCTATTTTTAATCTCCCGTTTTCAACGCTTTTTGGATGCAGTGTACAATGTTTCTCTTATTAGAATTAGAAACAATGCGCTAGTAGGTTATAGGCAGGATTTATCCGAAAAATTTCACAAACTTAATTCACAAGAGATTGATCGAGAGCAGGTTAAGGATCTAATAACAAAAGTAGAAACATTTTGGATTACCAACGCAACCAACTTTTATGGCCGCTTTGTTGGAGTATGGGAGTATTTTGTATCAATCATAATCGCTTTTGGGGCGTTGTCTGCGATTTCTCCCACTATTGCGTTGCTTGTAATCTTAGTACCAATCCCTGAGATTTTCATAGTGTTTAAGCACTATCGAAAACATGCTCATTATGTTGATGATATTGCCCCATTAATGTTAGAACGAAATTACTATTTTTCAGCACTAACTGACCCAAGAACCTTTCCAGAACGAAAGATTAATGGAGTATTCCGATCCTTGATTGAGCGGTATCGGCACGTTGCTGACTTGGTAAGCAGTGGGTATAAAAAGGTGCTAGCAGATGGTGAAAAAAGAATATTGTCTATAAATATCTTTGATAATTTTTTACTAATGCTCTTAAAAGGCTACGTGCTTATTTCGAGTATTCTCGCCAAATCTCCTGTTGGTAAGATTACGGCAACAATAGGGTATATCGATTCGCTGTACAGAAACTCGTACGATTTACAAAACAACTTAATCTCAATGTTCGATGAGTTAACTTTTATTGAGTACTTATATGAGTTTCAGGATATCAAAGGTTTTGCCGACGAACGTAAGAAAGGCAAGCATCTCAAAAAAGGGAGCCCAACAATTTCTCTGGAGCAAGCATCTTTCAAGTATGTGGATAGCGGAAAGGTAATTTTAGACAACGTTTCTCTGCAAATTAAGGGTGGAGATAAGGTCATGATTCTAGGGAAAGACGGTACAGGAAAGAGTTCTATTTTGGCGCTGCTTGCCGGAATGTATGAACTCAGTGATGGGATTATTCGTTTTGGAAATATACCAATACCAAAACTTGCCCGTGGTCAAATAAAAACAAAAATGTCGGTAGTTCCGGAAGATTTCGCCCGTTACTATATGACACTTAAAGAGAATATTATATTGGGAGATCCAAAAAAGACTTTTGATGAGGCGTTATACAAAAAGGCACTAAACATAACCGGGCTAACTGAATGGATGAAAGCAAATAATATTGATGACGAAAAAACAGTACTGGGTAATTATTTCGAGGGTAGTGTATCAATTTCTTCTGGCCACTGGCAGCGAATTGCAATAGCTCGAGCAATCTATAGAAACAGAGAGATATTCTTGCTTGATCAACCCTTTACGTATATTGATAGTCATTCTGTAGAACAGATACTCCCTAAGCTACTTGCGTTTATCGGGAATAGAACCCTTATTTGGATAAGTGAGCATACAGTACATGCCGACTATATGGATAAAGTATATGAGCTGGAAAACAAGCAGTTAGTCGAACGAAAGATTCGCAAAGGGAAAAATAGCAAGTAATCCAAATAATTTCGGAGTAGTGGGACTCGAACCCACGACCTCGCGTACCCGAAACGCGTGCTCTACCAACTGAGCCATACTCCGAATGTACCGCAAATACTGTATTATTGGAGATTATCCCTCATTTCATGCAAATCCGCAATCATTGACTTGAATATCAAATCGCACTATCATGAAAGATACTTATTTGTTAGGTACCTCCATGAAAAAAAAGCAAATTCTCTTTTCCATAACAGCAGTGTTGACACTACTTTTTGGAGCTTTCTTTCTGCAACCTTTCTTGGTGCAACCACAACAATTGCCGGAGGTACAGGCGGTTTCTGAACAACCAGTGTACATTCCAACAAACTATCGTAATATCGGTATCCCAATGTCTGTTGTTGTGCTCGAAGATGGAAGTTATTGGTATCCTGACCAACAAAATGGAAGAGTTGTAAAAGTTAGTGCAGCTGGTGAAATTGAAAGAACGGTTGGTCGATATGGTTCAGCAGAAGGTGAATTTGAAGGCGACATCATGGATATCGCTGTAGATAACGAGGGGTATCTTTATGTCCAGACTTTTCAGCATACCTATAAGCTAGATTTTAACGGTGGATTTATAAAAATGTGGGGAGTACTTGGTTCTGGCCCACAAGATTACTCTAATCCAGGCTTTATTCATTACGACGAGTTTAGCGATTCTTTGTATGTGTCAAATAGCATTCACAACGAAGTGATGAAATTCACTAAAGAAGGCGTGTTTGTGTCGGAATTTGGAACAGAAGGTACTGGCAATGGCGAATTCCGTCACCCAACTGGAGTTACTACCGATTCAAATGGACGTATTTATGTGATGGATGGAGATAACGAACGTGGACAAGTATTTTCTCCTGACGGAACCTTCTTGTTTACCTTCGGTGGCCCAGGAAGTGGCGATGGACAGTTCACTGCACCGCAAGATGTGCTAATCAAAGCTAATGGAAACATTGTTGTTGCATCTCAAAACTCACAGAAAATTCAGGAATTTGACTCTGAAGGGAACTGGGTTACATCGTGGGGAGAGGGTGGTTCAAGCGCATGGCAGTTTCTTGCCCCTAGAGGGTTATCGCAAGATTCATCAGGAAATATCTATGTATCTGATTGGACGCTAAAGTCAATTCAAAAATTCACCTCAACGGGAACGTACGTTTCAAGTGTTCGAAATAGCGGAAACGTAAGCGGAAAATTGACAGTTCCCACTGCTGTGGCTTATGACTCAATTGGAAATTTGTACGTTCTTGATAATGGTGCCTACGAGGCTCGAGTACAGAAATTCACAAATGCGGGTACCTATCTTTCAACAATTATTGATCCTGAAGATATGGATATCGCAAGCTACCGAATGAAGATTAAAAATGATGAGTTGTATATTACGGAGTATCATGGTTTTAAGAAGTTTGACCTAAACGGCAATCTGCTTTTGACAGTGGCTGCCGATGGAACAGGAGATGGGCAGTTTATCAATGCAAGAGGTATTGATATTGATTCCGCTGGGAATATCTATGTGGCAGATGGGGAGAGTGCGAGAATTCAAAAGTTTGATAGTGCAGGCAATTATCTGGCGCAATGGGGTACACGTGGCACAGGTAACGGACAATTTGGTTGGCCCGAAGAGTTAATTATTGATGGATCGGACAATATCTATGTCGCAGACAATCAATGGAGTGGGGCTTCGGACAATACGAGAATTCAGGTTTTTAATACTAGTGGCGTTTATCAAAGGACAATTGGTAGTTTTGGCTCTGACGATGGACAATTCTTTACAATTGGTGGAATGGCATTTGATGCAGAGGGTAAGTTACATGTATCAGAGGCCTACTTCACTAAAATTCAAGTATTTAATGCAGACGGAACATACTCTCACAAATATGCCGCTGTTGGTGGTGATAATGGTGGTGTACGTACAGGAAGTGGTGTAGAGGAACTCTTTGAACCAAGTGGTCTTGCCCTCAATCCAATTTCAGACAATATGACAATTGCTGATTCGCAAAATCACCGAGTTCAACTTATGCCTTCAGGAACACGAATCTACAATTTGATTTCAAGTGCAGACGTACTATCTAATACCGATAGTGCGAGTTTGGTGTACCGATATTACGACCCACAATCGTCCGGAATAAGTAATATTTCTTCGAGTCTGTACTTCGGCGATTATGTTGTTTCTGACTTTTCTGTAAACCTAAGTGCTGATCGGGATTGGGTAAATGTTAACGTACTAACTCTTCCGAATGAATCAAAATCACTCGTTGTTAATCTTGACCCAACAAATGCCCCTGGAGTCTCTTCTTCGCATTCACTTTATATTGTAAAACAGGCAGGGCAGACATCAGTTCGAGTTTGTCCAGATGCAGATCAACTTGCAGAAGTAACCGAAGATTGTGCCGGTGGGTATGAGTTAACTGAAGGCTCTCCAAGCCTTTCAAGTGTTACAATTGGTGGAAAAACTTACTGGAAAGTTACTGGACTTACCGGTACTGGTATTATGAGTGTTGCGGGTGATATTACCCCAACCCCAACAGCAACCGTTACATCTACCCCGACAGCAACTGTTACGGGTACGGCAACGGTGACTCCAACTCCAACTTCCACTACCACCGTGACCAGTATTCCTCTTCCAACAGGAACAATTATCGCTGCGGTAACACTACCTCCTGCAGTTAAGGGAGATAATCCAGTTTGTCCTACTTTTGAGTCCTTTACCGTATCGCAAACACTTGTGAAGCGTGGTGAGAGCGTAAAGATCAAATGGACGACAAAGAATACAGAGATAGTGCGAATGCCACTTTCTGCCGATGATTTGCCAGCAGTCGGCGAGTATATGCTGACTCCGGAGAAGAGTGTTGAACTTATGTTTACTGCGGATAATGGATACTGTACTGCTAAAAAGACTGCAAATATAATGGTTGTAGACTCGTTGCCATGGACAAACACAATCACCGTTGGAACGGGGCTCTTGCTTGTCGAGGCAGCACTCGCCATTCAGCAACCGGTCATGTTTGGGAATATATGGCTTGCAATTGCTGGCTTCTTAAGTCGTAAAAAGCGTCAAACTTGGGGTATTGTTTACCACTCAGGAACCAAGAAGCCACTAGGACGTGTGATTGTTCGTCTATTAAGAGAAGATAAAACAATTGCAGACACCGTGGTTTCCGAAGCGAACGGAACGTTCCGTTTGACACCAAAGGTCGGGAAGTACACGGTCGTCGCATCATTAGGTGGCTACACTTTCCCCTCAACGGTCGTAACGGCCGAAAATGACGGCGGCTTTACGAATGTATACAGAGGACAAGTTATTGAAGTATCCGATACTGCGAAAGGTATCCTTCTTTCGATTCCTATGGATAGCGCAACTATGAGTGACTCAGAAAAAAGGAGTGCTCAGCTTAAAGGAAAAGTAACAGAGGCAGTAGAATTCCTAAGTAACTTGCTCGTATTCGCAGGTTTTGCCTATGGCTTGTATGTTGCGTATCAGTATCCTCATGCTTACAATTACGCAATACTTGCGGTATATGGGGTATTCCTGGTGTTAAAGCTTTTCTTGGTACTTCCTAAGAAAACGGTAGGAAGAACGCTGTTTTCAGATGGATCGCCTGTTGCGGGAGTAGAGCTCGGCTTATTCGATACCGAATTTAAGAACTTGCTTTACCGTACATTTACTAACGAGAACGGTGAGTATAGCTTTGTTGTGCCAAATCAAACGTACAACCTAAAGGTGATGGATGACAGGTATCGAATCGCACAAAAGGGACAACTTGTTCAAGGTGTACAGCTTGAGTCGAAAGGCAATGATACCGTAAGGGTAATAACAAACGACTTTACGCTTGAATAACCTAGGAATAAGGGGTGAATTAGTGATATAATTCACCTACGGGCAGTTAGCTCAGCTGGTAGAGCTCGCGACTTACATTCGCGCGGTCATAGGTTCGAGTCCTATACTGCCCATGTGTGAATTTTGAATTTTTCCAAAAGTACACAAGAGAATTTCCAATGAAAGAGAATCTGAATACAGGGTGTCTCAATAGGTGAGGGTACTATCAATATTTTCAAGTTGTAAATGAGGGTTATCCTCTCCAAACTGTTTGATGAGAGACGTGCTCTCGTCAGCTAATCTTTTATCACCCATAGCGCTGAAGTATTCTTTTAAATTCCTTAAAATAGTGACTATGTGTACATGTATGCTGTCGGGAAGTACATAAAATTTTCTCGTATACTTGTTGTTATGAAGTTCGAACATTCCGGTATTCGGGATTTGTTCATCGGATGCAAGTGTTACTATGTTGTTATTTTCCCATATAATTGAACTGTCATAAAATTCGTGTATAAATCCATGTACCTCACCGTTTTGTGTAATTTTTGTTGAAGGATCAAATATTGTAATGGATTTTTCTTCTATCTTTGCGGTGACTTGGTGACCCTCAAGCAGAAGTGTTCGAATATTCGAGAAACCAAAGTCAATAAAGGTCAACTTAAGAATTGCGGATGATAGCGTACACTCCAGACCAGGAAAATCATGGAGAATGTGCTGATTAGGAAGATAGTAAGAAAAAGCGGGAATGTTTTTAGAGTGCATTTCAGATAGTTTTGTAATAAATGTCACTATATCATCTTCGTTCGGATGTAATGGTAAATTCTCTGAGATTTTTGCTTTGTAGTGCGTTTGGTACAGTGAGACTATTTGCTCTTGAAATTTCTTGTTTAGTCCGGCGGGTGAGGCTTTCGCAATGTCCAATAGTTCAAAAATATTATTGTACCCCATACGTATTTGAGTGATTTAATGTTTGCTCATTACTACTTATGACGAGGTTGTTTAGCTTTTCTGTAATATGTTCTGTCATTGATTCTACAATTTCATATTCCAAAACTTCAGTAGCTTGAGCTCTATATTCTTCAAAAGTATGCGATGGTGTCGCTACTAGAACATAGGTTTGCTGTAGCTCCTTTGCTTGTTTTAGTTCCTGCAGCATTCCATTACTTGGGTTGTGGCTGAGTAGTATTGCGAGTACAAGGTCGGCATCTTGTTGCTTTTTTATACAGTAAGAAAGGCGTTCATCGTAGGAATAGCATTTGTTTTCAGTTATTTCTTCTTGTTGTAGCGCAGAGCAAAAAACAGTGTGACCTGAGGCTTGGAGTGCATTTACAATTTTTGTAAGTGTTGGCACAAGAACCGATTTGTCCTCTAACGTGTATTGGTGGGAAAGAAAAATACGTGCCATAAAGTTTTCAATTCTACACCTCGGATTGCTGCTATGGTAGACTTTCGGATGATAGATTTCACACAAAAAAAATACTTTCTCTTTGACATGGATGGAACGATGGTCGATTTGGAACAGTTGAATTACGAGTGTTTTAAATTCGCCTGCAAAGAAAAGTTGAATATGCATTTATCTTTTGAAGAGTATATGCAGTATATGGCTGGTGCAGGGTCGACCCAGGGTTTTATTAATTACCTTCAAAGTGTTGAGAAATCGCATAATGTTAAGGAACTCGTTGGAATATATCGTGAGCAAAAAACAGTCGCACTAGAAACACAGTTTAGTGAGGTGGTCGCGCTTAAACCCGGAATCAAAGACTTTTTGGGACTGCTTGTGTCAAAAGGATACAAGTTAGCTGTAGGCACCTCAACTGCCCGGCATTTTGCAGAAAAAATCTTGAAAGGTGCAGGTTTATATGACTATTTTCATGCCATTATTGCTGTCGAAGACGCACCGCGCACTAAGCCTGCTCCTGATATATTCCTAAAAGCCTTGGAGTTACTAGGTGGAAATGTGAACGAAGCAATAGTTTTCGAAGATTCGAAAAATGGTGTGGAATCCGCAAAGAATGGTGGTTTTGATTGTGTCGTTATTAGAAATGTAGGAAAAAATGACTCAGTTGTAAGGAATGCTCCGTATGTTATTGATGATTATACCGCCTTGGTGTCGCAGTTCTCTTAATGTCGTTTTCTTATTCAAAATATACTATACTTTTCTATGCCCAAACTACGTGGAGTCCTACTAGATCTAGACGGAACACTCGCAAACACCGAGGATTATAATTACGCCTATGCAACAAACAAGCCGGTAGAGGAATTATTGGAATACAAGTTGTACCAATTTCTTCGTCCTGTTCTTAAAGTCATTTCGTGGGAAGAGTTTATTGAACTTTATATTCGTGCAAACAAGGAGATAAAGGCGGAATTGCATGGTACAGCAGCATCCCATAATCGTTATCTTTACATCCAAAAAACACTCGAACTCTGTGGAATAAATTTTGTGCCTGATATTATTCAGCGTGCTGTTGATTTTTATTTCGATGAAATGCTCAAGAAAACTGTACTATACCCCGGAGTACTCGAAGGTTTAAAGCAGATGAAGTTTAACCAGCTAAGCACCTGTATGATTACCGACTTTACTGCAGATATTCAGATTCGTAAAATCAGAAAGCTCGGTATCATGAAGTATATTGACTACATGGTCACTTCAGAAGAAGCAGGAGCCGATAAACCACATGTTGAGCAGGCGGTCCTTGCTCTAAAAAAACTCCATCTTAGGCAGGAAGAGGTAGTGATGATTGGTAATAACCCCAAAACCGACATCGAATTGGCGCATCGCTTTGGATTAAGGTCTGTATTGTTTGACCCACGTGGGCTATATCAAAACCAAAAAGGTAAAGAAACATTTTATGCTCAAGATTTTTCTGAGGTAATGAAGTGGCTTGGTGTTCCGAAGGTTGAGTATTCTAGAAAGAAATTACTTGTACTCGACTTTGTTGGAACTCTTACGACAGAAAAGAGCATGATTGAAGAAGTAATTGGAACTTTTGTACGAAAAGATCCAGCATTTGTGTCTGCGGAATATCAACTGTTTAGGCAGGGGACAATTACCGAATCAGAGTTCTGGTTTCGTGTAGGAGTGAGCGAGGTCAAAAAGGCGCACAAGGCAATTGATGCAGCAATAACTATCCGAAGAAGCGTCATTTCGCTTCTCGAGAAACTAAAGAAAAAATACAAATTAGTGTTACTTACCGATTTTCCGCAGCAGTGGGGTAGGCAGATTTTTGAGAATAGAGGTTTAGATAGACTATTTGATCGCATGATATTTGGTGGTGATACCGATTTTGTAAAACCCGATGCCCGCTTATACAACCATCTTTTAACCTTGTATCCTGATATTTCTCCAGAAAATATTGCCCTTGTAGATGATACACAGCAAGCGCTTGCCTCGGGGCGTGACCTGCTTATGCATACTATTTTGGTGGAAAATGCTGCCTCACGGCATACCGCTTTTGTGCCTGACACTATAATCAAAGATATTCTCGATCTTGGGCAAGCTTTAGAAAAGAATGAGCGAGTTAATCGTTAAGAATGAACCCTTGTCCTCTGCGTGTTTCAATAATTCCGGGGAATATTCCGTGGGCCTGCACCTGTTTTCTCAGTCGCTCAACAACTTTTGAAATTGCATAAAGAGAGTACTTCGTTTGTGCATCTTCTGCCCAAAGTCGTTCGGCAATATCATTTGCAGATACAATTTGATTTCTTTTTTCAATCAACAATGACATTACCTCCTTTTCTTTTGGTCTAAGTGGCAGGCGTTCCTCGTTAATTGCCACTTGGCGAGTGTCGTCTACAGTAAATAACCGTTTTGGAGGAAAACCAAGGCTAGTTAAAAAAGCGCGGGATTGGTTGCGGAGTTCAAGAGTCGGTTCTTTTCGCACAGCAAGAATTGTGGATTCATGTTTTGGAAAAAGCCCTGCAAGAGAGGTATGACAGAGTAAGAAATCACCTATTGCTTGCCGCTCTTCCCAGTTGAACCCATATAGGAGTCCGTTTTTGTGTATGTTGTCTAGCGTCGCTATAAATATGGCAGCGGGAATGTGTGATAGTTTAGCATCAAAGCGAAGGTAAATGGTAACTTCACCTGGTTGAGATTTCTTTTTTCTTACGCCAGAGGCTCGTGACCCATATGCGGTTTGTCGAATAACTAGTTTGTTAATTTTGGCCGAAACCTCAGGAAGGTAAGTCTGCAAATGGTTCCAAAATTCCGGAGCAACCTTGTCCCACTGTGACTGAATTAGCGTTGGTGGCGAGACCTTGGGGAGTTCAGTTTTTATCTGCTCAATAATGTCCCTGCTGATGTTTCCTTCCACTTGTCCTTCTTCAAAGACTTTCTTCCAGAAATACGGATGGTGTACAATGGGCAGATTAGGAAAATAAATAGTATTGACACTATCAGTTGCAATGTCAGGCAACACAAGAAATCCCTTTATCTGGTAAAAGTACGACTGTATCATTTGCGCGACAAATACCACTCTTTGCGCTTCGCTCTCTGGACTGTACTCCCAGATTGTTTCTGGGTATGTCACATTCATGTCAAGTTCGTACTTAACTATTGGAATAGAATTATATCACTTATGACCTATAATATAAATCGGTAGTTATGGAAAAAACGAAACCACACTGCACTATAGACCAATTAATGCAGGTACTAAAAAATGCGAACATAGACGATGAAATGGTGCAAAAAGCAGTGGAGAGAGCAAAGGTCTCGCATCGGCATGACTACCGAGACGACGGGCAACCGTATCTAACGCAGCACGTGTTCCCTTTAACGCAGGAGGTCTATAATTATTTCGCAGGTACAGAAGATGTGAAAACTGCTGTGGTTGTAACTCTCTTGCATGATGTTCCAGAAAAGGATCATTATTATGACCAGAAAAGATTGGAAGCGGATTTTGGTAAAGAAATAGCTGATCTTGTGATGTTCTTGGTAAAACCGGTAAAGAATACTCAAATTCGTACGCAAAAAGACAGGCACGATGAACAAGTAGAGTTTATGCAGAAAATTAGAGAATCACCGCTTCTGTGCCAAGTAATTAAGGTTCTGGATAGAAATAATAATCTTGCCTGTACGGATGTAAGTCGTGATCCATTAAAATACGAACGTTTTGTTCAGGATACAATTGAACTCTATCTGCCACTTGCACAGAAAATAGATAAAACACTCGCAACCGCGATGGAAAAAGAAACTGCCCGAATTCTTCGTGAGTTGCATACATAATACAATAATATACAATATGTTAATGAAACCATTTGCACTAAAAGGGCAGGTTAAAGAATCTTTAATTGAAGCGGGGATCTGGAATGAGCGGGTAGAAGAGGCGCTCTTACGGGCCATTCTTTCGCATAGATACCATATTCGCGACGACGGAACCCCATATTTAGAGCAGCATATTTTCCCCATGGTAATTAGAGTTCTCGATTTACATAAAAATAAAGAGGGACTCGAAGATTTAGTAATTCTAACGTTTTTGCATGACGCATACGAAAAAGACCCATACTTTAGCATCGATGTAATAGAAGAGTTTTTTGGAAAATCAATCGCAGAAAATATTGTTGCTATCACAGAAGAGCCGAAACGTGGTCTAAAAAACCTGAACGATCGAATGGAAGCAAATAAAAAGTACGTCGAAAAAATTGCCGTGGCCTCAGACCACGTGAAAATTGTAAAACTCGAGTCTTGGTTAAACAATCTTATGACTACGGAGTTATTGCATGACATTGAAAAGTATGAACGGCTTTTGCAAAAGGCAAGGGAATTGTACGTTCCTTTAGCAAAACAGTTTGATGAAAGCTATGTAGTCGAACTCGAAAAAGAGGTTTCCCGATTGCAGGAACTGTTGGCGCAAAGAAAGAAATAGTCGCAAGCTATATTTTGTGTAAGTGATATTGTTATAATTCAGTCCATGGTACGTCGTGAAGATAATAAAGCTCTGTTGCTTGCAGCAGTTCCAAAAAAACATAGAGACTCGCTTCAAAAAGCGATAGAAATCGCAGAAAGGAACTATGGCTCAGTTATTCGATTGTCTGGCGAGAGTTTGCTAGAGCATGTTTTGCGCTCTGCGCGATATTATGCAGAACTACGAATTGATTTTAATGGAGTTATCGCAACACTTTTGCATCACACCCTCCCAAAGCAAGAATATGAAAACAAGGAAATTTTTAACGACGATATTTTGCAACTCTTGCATAATGTTGAACTGGTCTTTTCGCATGCAAAAAAAGAAAGTGTCGATACACAGGTGATTTATAAGTATATTCTAAGCTTTCGCGACGATATTAGAATAGCTTTGATAAAACTGTCAGAGAAGTTTGACAATGCAAAAACAATCGATTTATTACCAGAGGAAAAGCGTAAGGATGTTGCGCGTAGATTATTGCATATCTACGCGCCTTTGGCCGAATATATGAACCTATCCGACGCAAGAAGAGAGTTCGAACTTAATGGTTTTCGAGTTTACTATCCAAAAGAGTATGAGCAAACGGCGCTATACGTACATAAACGTCAGGCAGATATCTTTGAAAAAATTGAAAAAGTTAAGCTTTTGCTGGGTGAAATTGGAGCTCTCGTGAATGTAGACGCCCAAATATGGGGAAGAGCAAAGTCATATTACAGTATTTGGCGGAAGCTTTATAAGCACGACAAAGAAGGAAAGCCAGCAACCATAGATGCTTTAAACGATTTGTTGGCGTTCACAATTCTTGTTGACTCAGTGGATCAATGTTATGCGGTTGCCTATGCGTTAAAAGATTATGCAGAAGTGTCAGATGATAGTTTTGAGGACTATATTCAAAACCCAAAGCCAAACGGTTTTAGCGAAATTCAAATGATTTGTGAGTTCCCTGAGTTGCTCGCAATCAATATTGAGGTGCAAATTTTAACGAATGAAATGTATTGGCACAACACGTATGGTCCTGCAGCGCATTTGGCATATAAGTTGGAAGGAAAGCGCTTTGCAAAGCAAAACTCGGAATTTCAGTGGGTAGAAACTGTACACAAGGCGATTGAAAAATCTCGACAATCGTTAAGTTTGCCTATTTCAAAACCATTGCAGCTACATTTGTTCCAAGATCGAATTTTTGCCTTTACACCAAAGCATAGAATCGTGGAATTGCCAGTTGGGGCAACTGTTATTGACTTTGCATACCAGGTACATACAAGTATTGGAGATAGGGCAGTTTTTGCAGATGTAAACGGAAAGAAGGTTCAATTGGACGAAGTGTTAAAGAATGGTGACATAGTTGAGATAATTACCGATAACAAGAAGCTTTACCCAACAGAGGAGTGGTTGGAAAGTGCTAAAACTAAAAATGCACAGGCACGGATAAAACTTGGTCTAAGAAAGAAAAAGTTTCAATTGATAGTAAAAGAGAAAAATTAGAGTATTGTTCCACGACTTGTGAAATAGCATCACGCTTGTCTGTGAGGTCGAATTATATATCAATAATCTGCCATAAAGTTCAATTTCTGATAATATAATGGAATGCCTGTAAAAGAGTTTCCTAAACATAACACATCCTTTTTTGCTGGTTTAGGTGCTAGTTTGGTTGCCATTGGGCTAGGAATTGGGAGTGGTGAGTTCATTTTATGGCCATATCTGTCTGCAAAGCATGGTTTTGGCATATTGTGGGCAGCTGTTGTTGGTATAGCTTTTCAAGTGTTTTTGAATATTGAAATACAGCGATACGCAGCGGTAACGGGCAAAAGTGCAGTTGCAGGCTTTCTGAAGGTGAGTAGACTTTTTTCTTTTTGGTTGTTGTTTTCGACTTTGGCGGGATTTGGTTGGCCTGGATTTGCTTCAAGTAGTTCGTTTTTGCTCTCGCATATATATTCAGACAAGCCATTTGTGTGGCTCCCTTATGTGCTACTTATCGCTGCCGTTTTGCTGTTGGTTGTTGGTAGAAACGCCTACGCTAGAATCGAGAGATTTTTTAGGTACGTGCTGCCACTTTCCTTTGCGTTTGTATTCTTTCTTGTGTGGTACTACTTTGATGCGGGAGTTTTTCAAGATCTACTTAAAGGACTTCTTGGGCAGGGAAATGGCTATTTTTGGCTACCAAAGAACATTGATATCGCTGTCCTACTTGGGGCATTTGCGTATGCAGGGAGTGGGGGAAATCTACTACTCGGACAGGGTTATTACATACTTGCCAAAAAGCATGGAATGGCAAGCTATGGCGATACTGCAAATCACCTTCCAGCGGAAACCGATAAGAGTGCACGGCATTTTAATGGACTTCGCCGCTTTATAATTATCGAAAATATTCTTGTTTTCGGAGCCATGGGGCTTGTTACTATCTTAGGGCTTTCGTACCTTGGTCCAGTATTGCTTGGTACCGCAGAAGGTTTAGGCAACAATCTTCAGTTTCTTGTTCTTGAGGCAAACAAAATTGCGCTTGACCTTGGGTGGTGGGGCAGAAGTGCCTTTCTACTTTCTGGCGCAGTTGCTCTCTTTTCTGTACAACTAGGGGTTTTTGATACGTTAGGGCGAATCTCGACTGATATTGCGTCTACAAAGAAGGAGTTCTGGTACAAGGCAAGTATTATTTTTCAAGGAGTTTTCGGGGTCGCTGTTTTTGCGCTTGGAATTAGAGAACCATTGTGGTTAATTACGATCGGGGCCGTGTGTAACGCGCTTGCCATGGCTGTGATTTCTTTTGCTGTTCTTTGGATGAATTCGACACATCTTCCAAAACTTTACAGGCCCAAGATTTGGGAGCAAATCTTTCTTTTTCTTGTAGGAAGCATTTATACTGTGTTCTTTATTGTTACTGTCGTTACAAAGCTTTCGTGATACCCTGGGGGGTATACAAAGTATTGAAATGTAGGTATTCTGCTTTCTTGCACGGTGTAATATAATGACTACAATGAAGCAAAGAGATACATCATGGAATAAGGTTGCAGGTTGGTATGGAAAGAAAGTGGGAGATTCCGGTCATTTTTATCACGAACAAACCATTTTGCCATTGCTAAAAAAATATTTAGAAGAGAATAATGTCAGAAAACTGCTCGATTTGGGATGTGGTCAAGGTGTAGTAGAGAGAGTATTTGTTGGAGAAGAGTACGTCGGGGTCGATCTTTCTTCCTCTTTGTTGTCCCAAGCGCAAAGAAGCAAGAAGAATGTAAAATCGAGGTTTGTGCATGCAGACGCCAGTAAAAGCTTGCCGATAAAGGACACTGATTTTGATTGTGCCGTTAGTGTGCTCGCACTTCAGAATATAGAAAATTATGAGGGTGTAATTAATAACTTTGCAAAACACGTTAAAAAGGGTGGCTCGCTTGTTCTTGTTTTAAATCATCCATATTATCGAATCCCTCGTGCCTCTGGGTGGATGGTATTGCAAGGGAATAGTAAGCAAGTTCGTTGGATTAGCGACTACCTTAAAGTTAAGCGCATTCCTATAACTATGAATCCTGGCGCAAAAGGGAGAAGGCAAACAGTTACCTGGAGTTTTCATGTACCCCTTTCTTATTATATTAAGTGCCTTTCACAAAATGGATTTTATGTTGATGGGCTTGAGGAACTAGTTTCTTCTAAAGAAAGTGTTGGAAAATTCGCTAATAGAGAGAATATCGCCCGAGAAGAAATACCCTTATTTATGTTTATTACAGCTAAAAAGGTAAATTAAGTATTCGACAATATGCGGTTTGAGCAAAAAGTTTATACAGAAATCGAGGTCGCGCAGTTACTTACAAAAGTAGTTTCGGAATTATCTGGCGCACTGCAGTCGGTCGATCAAACTGCTACAGAAAAAAAGATTGAAGCAATGAATCTGTGGGCAGCGAAATATGATGAAGCGTTCGAGGATCTTATTGTAGAAGAGGTCGTTAAGCGCCATGTTCAGGGCATAACACTCTGTGTATGGGCTGGTCCTCCTGGGTCCGGAAAGGGGACAAATATAGAGACTGTAAACGTGATTGGAGGGTTATACGCTGAAGTCGCTTCTCAGGGCTGGGCGCGGCAACTTCCTGAACCTATGCACTCGAGGTTATTGAACTTTTCGCTTGCCCAGTCGATTATCAGTACAGGTACAAAAGGAATGTTTAATAAACCGGAGGGAGAATATGCTACGTATTTTTCGGCTCTTGTTCCTGAGTTCGGCAGCTTTGTTGCAGCTGGCGGCTTTGTCCCTGACGCTGTTGTATCAATATTGGTTGAGGCGATGATTTTACTCAGATTAGTGCAGCATTCGCATAAGATTCAAATCGATTTGTGGCCAAGAACCGCAATGCAATTTGTGGCGTTTGATAGGTTGGTACAAAAAATTCGAGCTAACGGAGGAAAAGTCCAAGAAGAAGTAGTCACAATTAAAGTGCTAAAGAAAGAGAGTATGGAACTTGTAAAACAGCATCTTGCCGAAAGCGCAAAAATTTCAAAGGTAATTGCAGCAAAAATCAATGAGTATTTGAAATCAGAATGGTATGCCGCTTTGTGCAATAAAGCGGCCTTGGTCGAAGATATGAAGGAAAGGTATCGTGTTGAAAAAGAAGGCCTAACAGAGGTTTTTTCTCGATTGACTGGAGAATATTCGGATAGCTTGTCACTCGCTGTAATTGAAGAGCTAAAAATTGTGTGCGACCGAATGGAATTCCGGTTTAACTTGGTGGTTGAAAAAGGTGGAATCCCACGTCCTGATGAATATCCATTAAGTGTTATTCGCCGGTTGGCAGTATATACTGGCGAAACTGCCCCAGTTTTTTTGGAGCAAACAGCAGAAAAGAACGCTAAAAAGGGGTACTACGTCGTTTCATCCGCCGGTACACCTCAAGAGGTTATTGCAGAGATTCTTACCACGTTAGCTGGTGCAGCTGAAATAACAGATCAATGGGAAAGTATATTGTCTCTCGCAGGTGAAATTGCCAACTCGATAGTGTACAAAAAAGAGCTTGTAGTAGAAGAACTTTTGAAAAGGGTAGGGGGTATACTGGAGTCCTAATTGCCAGTGTTTTTGCTTCTTTGGTGATTGTTGGTAAATAGTCAATTGTATTGTCTGTAGTTTGTGTGAACCATCATTTGAAAGGTTACTATTGCCCAACTGGATGATTCCTATATACGTATCCCTTAGGTGTCTGAGTAATAAGTTGGATCGTTTTATAGAGTGGAAATAGAAAAATTATATAAAAGAATAACTATACTGCAAGAATGGGGCAAAAATTGTAAGGTAGGCAGAGGAGGATGCATAATAATGTACGATTGTGGAGTCGTTTTCCTTGTGTTGTGTCACAAGAGTGGTCATTCGTTTTTTGAAACAGCCTCGTAATTAATACCGCGTTTCAGTTCTTGTATCTACCGCAATACAAAAGATTCCAAAATAACGATAAATAAGCAACCTGAAGCTTAAAAGTAATTCGCTTCAAAACGAATCAGGGGGAAAGAAGGGGTGCTCAAGGGAGACGACGGTGCTCATGTCTGTAGGTAAATTAATGCTAAAAATACTATACGTTTCCCGAAACATTACAGACGTGATAGTGGGGGTGAAAAATTGGCTATGGGATTAAAGGCAGATAGGATTTGGTGCTTTGGCGCAAAGCAGAGACCGAGTATAATAATTCAGCAACGCGAATAAGTTTTGACATATTTCACGGTAGTGAAACTTGATGATGAGGTGTTCCATGCTAAAATTGAGTGTGGAGAACATGGGATAACGTAAAAAAGGTATAATTATCAGTGCGAAATACTTTCTCTCGAAACATTCTTAAATTGGCGGGTATTATTACTGTCATTTTTGCCGTTCTTATAGTTGCTATTCCTCCTCTTATATATTTTTATTATCGAAGATATATCTACGTTTCGGTTGAGTCGGTAGCTAATAATCCCCGTACTGTGATGGTTTTAGGAGCTGCGGTCTACCCAGACGATACCCCAAGTAGTGCGCTTCAAGAGCGTTTAAATATGGCGGTCGAGTTATATAAAAATGGGAAAGTGGACAGAATATTAGTGTCTGGTGCATCAGATACTGGCGCATACGATGAGGCAAGGGCAATGAAAAGTGCATTGGTTCAGGCAGGAATTCCTGCCGAATCGATAATTGAGGATAATCAAGGAACAAGAACTTTTGAATCCTGTAAACGTGCAAAAAGTGAGTTCAAAATTGACTCGTTGCTCGTAGTAAGCCAGGGATTTCATTTACCTCGTGCTTTGTTTTTATGTCGTGGGGTAAACATTGAGTCATATGGAATTTACGCCCTAGGCAATTTTTCGACATACCACAGTAACTGGTACAACTACCGAGAAATCGGTGCAATGTATCTTGCTTTTTACGACATTCTTTCTCTGTAATAAGTGCTATAATCGAACATTAATTTGTAAGGTCCAATCATGAATGTTTTCTTGGTGATATTTATTCTTGGTGTTATTCTGCTGGGTGCAATGATTAAAATTGTGCCACAAAACCACGTCGCAATCGTCGAATTCCTTGGTAAATATGAGAGAACTCTGACTGCGGGTTTTAACTTAGTTATTCCTGTATTTGAACGCGTTTCGGTTCAGATTAACCTTGCGGTCCGTAACTTCTTGTTTGAATTAGATGCAGTGTCGAAAGACAAAGTTCAGGTTCGCCTGAAGTCCAACCTAATCTATGCAATTTCTGTCGATAAAGTTACACAATATTGGTACGAATTGAGTGATCCAAAACAGACGATTGCATCTTTTGTTGAAAACTATGTCAGAAGTTTTGTAGCCACTCAAACACACGAAGAATTGCTAGAAAAACGTGAAGAGATCTCGGCTTATCTTGTGCAACACTTAAACGAGAAATTCCTCGCATGGGGTATTGTTATTCATGGATACCAGATTATGGATATTGTATTCCCAACCATTATTACCGATGCAATGAGCAAAGTTGTTGCCTCACAGCGATTAAGAGAAGCTGCCATGAACGAAGCCGAAGCAACAAAGGTACGAGTGGTTAAAGAGGCAGAAGCAGAAAAAGACTCTCGTGTTCTTTTGGGTGAAGGTGTTGCAGGCGAAAGACAAGCAATTATCGATGGCTTAAAGCGCTCCATCGATGACATGAAAGGTATCCCAGGGCTAAATACTCACGAAGTCATGAATCTTATCGTTATGTCGCAATACTTCGATACCGTCAAGGCAATTGGAATGTCTCCAAACTCAAAAGTGATGTTTATAGATCCTGCTCCAGAGGGTGCAAACAACATGTTGCAGCAGCTCTCGGCAGCACTTGAAGCAAACAAAGTAGAAACCACAACTACAAAGAAGTAGAAATATTGCGCATGGTTTATCTTTTTTCTTCAAAACCGCGTACGATAGTCGAATATTTTGAGCGCAATAATATTGCGTATCAATTGGTAACGCTCGATAGTTTTGCAGCGATGGTACAGCAGTATGAACCGATAAAGGGGGATATTGGTATCGTATATGATTTTGGTAAATTCATACCAGAAAAACTTCTGTCTGCCTTACCCCTTCTTAACATTCACTTTTCGTTGTTACCGAAATACAGAGGAGCAACACCTGTTGAAGCAGCGCTACTTTCAGGAGATACAGTCACGGGAGTTACTGTTCAAAAGATGGTGAAAGCTATGGACGAAGGCCCGTTGCTGCTCTCTGTTCCAATAGATATTGAACCTTCTTGGGCTGCGTTTGAACTTCAGGCATATATGGACAGTCGTTTACCAGAAGTGCTCGACGAAATCTTTCGTGTTTCTCCGAACGAGTGGCAATTCAAAGAACAGACAGGTGAGCCATCCTATTGTTACGAAAAGGATTTGCAAAGAGAAAACGGGAAGATTGTATTTGAAGAATTAACGGCTGACGAGGTTATCAATAAAATTCGTGCCTATAACCCGGAGCCGATGGCTTGGTGCCATATTCAGAAAGGTGCCCACATCTTAGAAATGAATATGATGAGGGCGAAACTCTTTCACGAGAAACTGAATCAAGGAGATATCGTCTTTGTAAAAAAACAGGGACTCGCTATTGGTTGTAAAACTGGCTCTGTTCTTATAACCGAGTTGGTGATTTCGGGCAGCAAAAAGCTGGCTAATGGTGATATCGTTGCACTTAAGGGAAGTATCGAATTAGCGGAATAATCTTATGAATACGCTCACTCCCACCGCAGTCGATTGGCTTTTGCAGCAATCAAGATTTTCTATTGAGTATTTTTTAGAAACTAAGAACCTTTTTCCATTCGAAAAAGTAACGATACCTGAGCAAATAAAAGAAGAAGTACTCGCTTTATCTGGGGCTTTTATTCTTATTGAATCTTATTTTGGCAATAAGAGGATTGCTTATACCAGGGGTGAAAATGGGGTGTTTGAAAGGGTAGAGCCACTCGCGAAAATTGTTCACCAAGTTGCCGTTAACGCCGCTTTTTTTGATCCTCATACTCCTCGTTTAAAAAACTTTGAATTAAACGAAATGGTATTGCATTTACTCGTACCTTCTGAAAAACAGATAGTAAGTAATGGAAGAATGGGGTTACCTACTGAACTGGCAGAAAACAGTACAGGTTTGATATTAGAAACCCGTGGGAGAATCGCCTACGACTTACCTCAAATGATTAGCGAGGCCCTTTCTGTTGAACAGCGAGTTCGAAAACTATTACTTCGCCTCGGTGTTAAAGGTCAAAAAGCAGTCGATTCGGTCGATTTCTACACTTTTACTGTCCAGCATCATTCGGAGGTTAAACGCGAGTAAAGTTAGTGGTTTTTATAATTTTTTCTCTTCTTGTTGTACTGCAAATGCCTTGGCGTAGTAGCCATCGAGTGAAAGAAGTTCGTCGTGAGTGCCTTGTTCAATAATTTTTCCGTCGTTAAATACAAGAATTTTCTGCGCTGCTCGAACTGTATTGTAGCGATGCGATACCACAATAACGGTCTTATCTTTTACGTGCTCGTAAAGGTTCGTAAATATTTTTGCTTCGGCAATCGGGTCAATCGCGGAAGTTGGCTCATCGAGCACAACGAGTGGTCGATTTGCGTAGAACTGTCGTGCGACAGCAACTCGCTGCCACTGCCCAGTGGAAAGTTCGGTGCCACCTTCAAGCCTCTTGGTCAAGAAGGTTGAATATTTGTTTGGAAGTTTTTCAATAAAGGTATTGGCGTCTGCTAGGCTTGCGGCCTTTTTCACCTGTTCCATATTTACTTGTAGTTTTTTATCGTATATAGAAATGTTTTGGGCAACGGTTAATGTACCGTAGCGTGCAAAATCTTGCGTTACTACTGATATTTTGCCATTGTATGATTCTGTCGTGTATTCGTGTGAGGGAATTCCATTTACAAGTATTTGGCCCTTAGTTGGAAGATAAATTCTGTTAAGGAGTTTTAAGAACGTGCTTTTTCCGGCTCCGTTTTCGCCGACAATCGCAATACGCTCGTTATCATAAATCTTGAATGACACATCTTTTAATGAATATCTTTTTGACCCAGGGTATTTAAACCATACATTTTTGAATTCTATCTCAATATGCTCCGTGTCTAGTACTTTTGTTCCTTCTGGGCGATCGTTCTGTTGTTCAAGAAGCGTATGAGCATAAGAAACGTAGCGGTAATATTCAACTGATTGATTTAATCTGGTCACAACTCGATACATGCTCGAGCCGATTTGGCTGATAAGGTTGGTCGTATATTGAAACGTACCAAGGAGCATTCCTTGAAAGAGAACCTGGGCAAGATAGTAAACATAAATTCCTGAGTTAATGATGTTTTCGAAGGTAAGTACAAGTAGCCATGGAGTCGCAAGTTTTTTATCTTTCTTTAAATAATATTGTCTGACATTTGCAGCAATATGTTCATATTCCTTTTGAAGAAACTTCTGCCCCTGCGATGTTTTTATTTCGAGTAGAGTGGAGAAAGTTCTAAAGTAGTCAAAAATTGTTCCCTTACGAATCCAATCGTATTGGGCGTCATCTTCTGCTTTATGATGTAAGCGTGTTCCGTAGGCGGTAAGAATAAGGCTGGGAACTTCTTTCGCAAACGTCAGAAGAATAACCCACAACGGCGCTTTTACCAACAAAAAGGTCGAAACAAGTGTAATTCCTGCCACAACAATGTCAACGTGTACGTCGGCAAGTCGGACTATATAATCAGCTGCTCTGTTAAAGATTCGGTTTATACGTTTTTCCATCTGGGGGTTTTCAATATGTTCCCAGTCTAAATAGATGAGTTTATTTATGAAGGCTTTTTCTACAGCTAACTGCATTGCGTAGACCGAAAAATACCAATCGTATCGTCGGTAAAGGTTGGTATAAAGTGAAGAGAAGAGACGCACTCCAATCGTAAGACCGATATACCAATAGAGATTATTAAGTGACGTAATCTCTTTTGTAACAAAACGTTGCGTGTCGTTAAGGATAAGTCCAAGCATAAAGGTTTCGAAAACAGGGCGTAATCTTTCTACAACTGTTGCAGACAAATCAACCCAGTACCACCATCCAAAGGTTTTTATACGAATCTGCTGTACGAAGAGATTGATTCGTACAAATCGTTTGAAACGCTGCCAGTTATCGATTTTCTTTTTTACGATATTTTGTTTTTTCATGACGATAAGAGATTTTGAAAAGCGGACGACGGGATTCGAACCCGCGGTCTTCTGCTTGGGAAGCAGACATTCTGCCACTGAACTACGTCCGCGATAATGGTGAATTATAGCACTAAAAGAAAAGGTCAGTCCCCCCAGAGTAGTGTCAGGAACTATTGACACTCAGAAGGAGGATTTTTAATTTCTTGTTCGGCTTCCTGTATCTCGTTTTCTGCTGTTGGGATAAAAGCTTCTGCCTTTTTGTACCACTCAATCGCTTCTTGCGGTTTGCATTGCTGCCTAGACAATTCACCAAGGTGCATGTAGGCGTACCAGTAGTCTGGTTTAAGTTGAAGGGCTCTTTCGAATGCAGGTCTGGCGTCACTAAAATTCTTAATAAAGAGATAACGAAGGCCAAGCGAGTCCCATGTTGCAGGTAGAGTCGCATCTACGGATAAAATCTTTTTATATGCATCAATAGATGCAGAAACGAAGGTTGGATCGTTTTTTAGCTTGGCGAGAGTGTAGTAGCTATCGGCAGCAATTCGTAAGTCGTCTAAATCTTTGCTTTGTGAAAGTTGAGTAAGGTATGTTTGTGTAAGGCGGTGCTCAGGATATTGATAGACAAGAAATCGCTTGAGTACATTATTTTGAAGTGGGAGTGCTGCGTATGCTTCGACGGTTGTTTCTTCGAGAGGAACTGCATTTTGAGTGAGTTTTTCTATAGCAAATTCAGCTTTTGCCTGAGTGAATATCCATAAAAGCAATGTTACAAAAATAACAAGAAGGAGTGCTTTTTCAGTTGGTATCGGTTTTCTAAGGGTCTCGTCATAATCAAGTGCTCGCGCAGCAATATACGCAAAGGCCAGTATTACAAGTATCGTGGTTACGTGAGTAGGGTAATAAAAGACACCTTGCGCAAAGTATGCAACTAAAAGCGCAATGATTGAGATATCAATCTTCATTTTTGTGAATACATAACGGAAGACAAAAAAGAGAAGTATTGCACTTCCTGCTGTTGCTAGAATTCCGAACTGTACTAATGAGTTAATGTAAAGACTTCGAATATAAAAGGGTTTAGTAGCACTGTCCGTAGGAAAGTTATTAAAAATTGGGTCTCTGTATTTTGGTAGTTCAAAGAAACCTGCATCTGGTCCAACTCCAAAGAAGAAATTTTTTGGCGTTGCAAGCCATGTTTTTATCCCCCACTTCCACTCAAGCAAACGAATATCTGCGCTAGAGTATTGGGCGGCATTTTGATAGAAAACGAGTCCGTCTTCTAGACCTTCTCCTCCAATAGATTGCGAAATCGCGGTGAGTGTTTGTTGTGACTCGGCAACGAGATCAGTATTTCTGGCGCTATAATCATTTCGGTATTGGTAGCCAATTAGTCCCATGAATGTCGTTAGTACAGTTACTGCAATCACTACTTTTACGCGTTCTTGCCGGGAGGTCTTTTGTATGACAGCAAGAATAGTAATAATAACCGCCGTTACTCCTGCCATAAGTAGTGCGCTTCGTGTGAATGTAAGGAGGAGTGCAGTGCTTATTCCTAGATATAAGATGGTCGAACCGAGTGTTTTAAGTATAGATGCTTTGTTTACAAAATTTGTAAGTGCCTGGCTGAAGTTGTAGCTCCACAGCATTCCTAAAAAGTAAGCTGCAAAAAGTGGGTTTTTAAATCCAAGGGATAGTCGTGTTACACCTTGAGAAATGTAACCAGTACTTGGCTTCCATAAATAATATTCTCCGAGACTATAGATGATAGTGAGTACAATAAGGAGCGAAAGTAGTGTGTGAAACACCATCCGTTCTGAAGAATACTTTCTTAAAAGGAGAAAATACGTCCACCATGAAAAGAAAAGACAGGTATAAGCGAGCCACATCATCCAGTTGCTCTCCCAGCTTGTAAACATACCGAAAACTGATGCCAATGGAGAAGTAGAGAAAAGTGTTGATAAAACGAACGAAATTACGGTGAAACCCGCTGCAGTACTGAGTATTTTTCCTGCTTTTGCGAAAAGCCGTTTGCTTAATGAGGGGACGACTAGTAGCAGTTGAACGACTCCGAAAAGTGCCGCAATACTAATAAAAATAATCTTGCTTGTGCTATGAAAAGACGAGAACATTGTGAAGTTAACAAAGGGTGCTAAAACGAGTGTGACGAAAAAGAGGTAGCTACCAGAAAGAAAAACGACTGCAGGGACAAGTTTTGTGGTAGTAGTCTTCGTTGACATGATGCTTCAGTATCGCTATTATAATGTAATGTCCTTGACCAAGCAAATCATAATTGGAGTAATAGCCACAATATCGTTATTACTCTTTGGAGTTGGGAGTTATTACGCAAGTAAGCAGCTTTTTCCAGATCCAACTTCCGGATCCTCTGGTAGTGTGACGCCAACTCCTTCTGTTACATCTAATGTTCCAACTGTTAGTGATATGAAACGGTTAGAGCCAAGAAATTTACAAGCAAAAGTGGAAGGCGATAACGTTGTTGTTACATTCGAGACTGCAGAAAAAGTTGGTACCTTACTTTATGTTACTCCAAGCAAAACCGAAAAAATTGCTCAAGCAATGAAAGATTACAATAACGGAGTTGCTATTGCCGGCAAGTGGTTTAATGTGACAGCCGAAGCCGAGGGCGCGGTTAATCATACATCAACGTTTCCTAAAACCGTTCTAAATGCTTCTGGCGATTCTTACTACTATGTTGTTGTTAGCTACAAAAAGTATTGGCTCCCGTACGGTTCTGTGACAGATTATCAGAATGGCGTAGCCGAACCTTATATTATTAAGCTGTAAAAGTTTGCGTTACTATGGCATATAAATACGAAGTGCAACAAAAAGCAAACACCGTAAAGGTGCGTGTGTTGATTGCGGTGTATGTAATGTTCGTTGTCTCTTCTATTCTTATTGGTATTGCAGTTCGACTACAGCAGTTGCAAAGTGTTCGTCCAAACAGACCTAGCGCAGATACTGCCGGAAACCCTGCTGCAGCAGCAGTTTCACAAGCAAGTGATCCTACATACTCAGTTAGGCAACTTGGTGCATTGGCGTATTGTGAAGTTGTTGATGCGAACGGCCAATCAACCGGCACAAAACTCCTCTTGGCAGCGCGTTTCACGTTTAGGCAAATAAAACGAGATGTGGGGCAATACGGTACAGCTCTTGGAACGGTTTGTTCTAGCGCAACTACTGGAAACCCACAATGTAATTGGAAAACTGCTACCGATCCAACCAACCGATGTCATGACACTCAAGATGGGCAATGTAATCCTGCGGACTTTTATGCCTGTGATGATGGTTCAATTCCAGGTGCAAACTTCTTTTATGATGTAACAAAAGATTCGACCGTTACAAATTATATGGTTACGTGGCCAGGCAATGTAGTGCTTGGGAATTTGATTTACGATAATAACGAGGTCGATGTCTTTCTAAACCAGAATATGGGGGACTTAGCAGGCAATACGATAACAAGGAATGGTGTGACTTATACCATCGACAAATCAACCTTAGCCACAGTCGATACGAATTCAATCTTCCCAATTTACAACTGGCGCTGTAACAATGATGTTTGTTCTTCTGGATCTTGTCAGAATGGGAGTTTAACGTATCAAGACTCACTATGTTCCTTTAACTCAACTTCCAGAGTATTTAACTGCCCAACAAATAAGTATGTCTTTTATTCAGTGTTAACCGATCATAAGGCTTTTTACTACAACCTCTCAAACAAAGCAGGTCAAGTCGCTGGTGATCCTTCTTGGGTAAAAATGGGGTATGCCTACGAAACCTTGGCAGATGCTTCATACTCAAACGCAATGCCCGGTGCAAATGATAATGCGATAAACTTCAAAGGCAACCTCGCAAAGTTTAAGTACATCTGTAGATCAAATACTGTTACGACCTTAACC
This sequence comes from Patescibacteria group bacterium, assembly GCA_016860985.1. Classification (GTDB taxonomy): domain Bacteria; phylum Patescibacteriota; class Dojkabacteria. Next base: position 604,698 of record BOKM01000001.1, read on the forward strand.
CCAACACCCTCAACAATTATTAGCGCAAGAAAAACAGGGCCGGTATGTGTAGAAAGAGTTGCCCCAAATAACGAGGCAACCTTTACCATTACGGTTACTAATAATGGGTCAACCCAAGCAACAATCGATAACGTTGAAGACGCGTTACCACAAGGATTTACCTACAAAGCAAACTCTACAAGAATTAACGGAAATGTAATGTCTGATTCCTATGTAACGACAGTGAATTCAGGTACATCACAAAAGGTTACGTTTGCACCACCTTCAGGTCAACCAGCCTGGACATTAAATCAAAATCAGTCATTGACCATTGTATTCACTACTATTGCTTCTACAACTGCTGTGACGGGCATTAATACAAACCGAGTGGTAGTAACGCCTGAGAATCAAGATGCAATCGATAACATCACTTACCAATTCGAAGTCGCTCAAACGTGTAACCCAGTAACTGGAATCTTTGACGAGCCACTCGCAGTATTCGCAATGAGCGGTGTAATAATTATCTTCGGAGTATATCTTCTCTATGCCCCAGGTGGTGCGAATGTTATGGCAAAACTTGATGGGATTGGTGCAAAGGTACAAAAGAAGGTTACCGCAACCGGAAAGAAACTCGAAGAAAAAGCAGATCCAAAAAAGCAATTCGAAAAAAGAGTTTTGAGTAGGCGCAAATAGCCTGCAATAAAATCATCGGACTCATATGGAATTTCCAGTAATGATTGGAGATAAAAAGCTTGTATTCGATTCAAACTTGCAAGGGGTAATGGTAGAGGGTAAGGAGTTCGTCTCAACAAAAGATACTCCTCTTGTTTACGAGCAAGTTAAAGACCTGAGACACGCACATGTACGCACGCAGATGTCTTCAAATACCAGTACGCTTATACCTGCACTTCGAGTGTTAGGGGTTCGATATCCGTCATATTTTGATCAGTCAGAAGTTGTCGCTTCACAAAATGATATTTCGTTTTATTGGAATAAATCGAAGTTGGCAGCCTACTACAACCGATATTCAACTGATAACCTTACCTATGAGGTTCGAAAAGAAACAATTAAGCAAGCGGTCGAGTTTCTTGCAAATCGTGACACTATTGATCTTCCCGAAGAGTACCTCAAAGAAATGGATGAGCCGTGTGCCTTCTTAGGAATATTTAGGGGATTCCCCATATTTGATAGCAAAACGGGAGTGGCTAAACTGCTTTGCCGTATAGGTATTCATATTGATCCCGAAGTCGTTATGATCTCGACACCTTTGGATGAGCATTCCAGCTTGGTCTACGAACTCGCGACTCAAATCGGCAGTGAGCTTGGCATTCAAGGGGTATATAAAAAGAATAGAGTATCTTTTAGTCAGAAGGAGCAAGTCGTTGATTTCATTCTAAAAGAGGCAAGAGGCAAACCTATAACTTGAAGTGATCAAGAGCGGCGATTATGCCGTTCTCGTCAACTGAATGAGACGAGATATAACCCTGTTCTCCTTTTGCTTTCACGAGTTCTTTTAGCTCGGGGCTTCCGTTATCTAGGGTTGCAACCGAACCGCAAAGTTCCATAAACGTCCAGTCGTTGGTACTATCACCCATCGCTAGTGTGTTGGTCAGTGAAATTTTTTGCAATGCCGAGAGCTTTTGTACGCCGGTTCGCTTGGTAGCTTGTGGATTCGTAAAGAAAGCTGCCATTTTAGGTACAAGAGAGGGGTTGATTCCCCAATGCATTGCTGCATGTTTTGTATAGTGCTGTGCAATTTCTTTTAGTTGACTGGTTTGCCATTCGTCTGTTGGTAGCGTAATAATTTTTGAAATGTTGTTTTGGGTTGCTTCTGAGAGCATTGTTGCTTGTTTTCCTAAAAGTTTTGTTCTGCCGTCGAGAATTATTCGGTCAGAATGTGGGAGTGCAAAATATTCGTTTCCGCAGTACCACTCTGTAAAAATATTCGTTTGTCTGAGTTCTTCGATGAGTGCCTTCGCAGAGGTTGTTTTTATGAGAGAGGTCTCTATCTTTTCTGTCTTTCCGTGGATTATGGTTGCTCCTGCATCGGTAACATGGTAATTATCTTCGATGCCGCATGCCTCTAAGATTGGTTTTACTGCAAAGTACGCCTTTACAGTGCATAGCGAAATTGCCACACCATTCTTTGACAAATTTTGTAAACGCTCTTGAACCTCAGGGGTAGGTAGGGGGAAATTAGTACCTTCTTTGTGACCGAGTATTACTCCGTCGATGTCTAGTATAAGTGCTTTAATCATGTACAAGTATACCTCAATATGTGCAAGTGACACAAAATTAGCTATAATCCACGACAAAGATAAATTATTGGGTAACCGGTATGCCGACTCATAGCGCGTACGACTTCGCAGCAGTGCAAAAAAAATGGAATGAGAAATGGGAAACCCTTGGACTTGCTCGCGCAGAAGATTTTTCTAAGAAACCTAAAAAGTACGCTCTTGTAGAACTACCGTATCCCAGTGCGGCAGGTCTTCACATGGGGCATTGCTGGAATTACACGTTGTTTGATGCCTACTCACGATTTTATCGACTCCGCGGTTATAACGTACTTTACCCTATGGGGTGGGATTCTTTTGGGCTTCCAACCTATAATCACGCGGTAAAAGTTGGCAGAGATCCACACGAAGTTTCGACTGAAAATGTTCAAATCTTTAAAAGACAATTGAAGGAACTTGGATTGGGTTTTGATTGGGAGCGAGAAATTGATACCTCTTCTCCAGAATACTACAGATGGACGCAATGGATATTTATACAAATGTATGAACATTGGTACGACTCCAATTTTGCTCGAAGAGATGGCGGAATAGGGCAGGCTCGTCCAATTTCAGATTTACCGATTCCTGCGGAGATTAAAAAAGCAGGATTAAAGGCGATTAAAGCTTACCAAGATAATTTCCGACTTGCCTTTAAGGCAAAAATGCCGGTCGCTTGGTGCCCCAAATGCAAAACGGGTTTGGCAAACGAAGAGGTATTAGGAGATAACACTCACGAGCGATGCGGCACTGTTGTAGAAGAACGTGAACTGGAGCAGTGGATGCTACGAATCACCGCGTATGCAGAGCGGTTGCTCGCAGATTTAGATACAGTAGATTTTCCTAATGGGGTAAAAGCAGCGCAGCGAAACTGGATAGGTAAAAAAACGGGAGTGAATATTACCTACCAAATAGTAACCGATAAAAATGAGGAAGTAGGAAGCATTACCTGTTTTACCACAAGGCCCGATACAAACTTCGGTGCAACCTTTGTAGTCGTTGCCCCAGAAAATCCTGTGCTCAAAACCATTGCTTCTTATATGGACAAAGAGACGTTACTTGCGGTTGAGGAATATAAAAAGAAGGCACAGTCAAAGACTAAATTAGAGCGTGAAGCAGAAGGCAAAAAGAAAACGGGAGTAGCTACTGGACTCTACTGTTTGAACCAACTTACAGGTACCAAAATGCCACTCTGCGTGTCTGATTTTGTGTTAATGGACTTTGGTACGGGTGCTGTTGTAGGCGTTCCGGGGCATGATAAACGTGATTTCCAATTTGCAGAAGTGATGGGATTGCCTGTGATTCGAGTCGTCAAAAACGAAGATGGAGATATTTCTGAAATCACGTCACTCTCACAAGTACAAGAAGCAAAGGGAACAATGATTAACTCAGGTTTCTTGGATGGACTTGATATTCACGAAGCAACAAAAGTGATTACTGATTATTTAGAAGAGAAAGGTTGGGGTAAGAAAATTACGATGTATAAATTCCACGATTGGGTCTTCTCCCGTCAGCATTATTGGGGTGAACCTACTCCAATGGTCTATTGTGAAGATTGCGGATGGAACCCAGTTCCAATGAAGGAGTTGCCTGTTACATTGCCAAAGCTTGACGATTATAAAATGGGAGAAGATGGAAGTTCTCCATTGGAAAAAGCGACCTCGTGGATTGCCGCAAAGTGTCCAAATTGTCAAAAAGACGCTAAAAGAGAAACAGATGTAATGCCTAACTGGGCTGGCTCAAACTGGTACTATTTGCGCTACTTGGATCCACACAACAAAGAGAAGCTAGTCGATTTCAATATTGCAAAATACTGGATGCCACTTGATATCTATTACGGGGGGCAAGAACATGTAACCTTGCACTTGCTGTACTCTAGGTTCGTATACAAGTTCTTGTATGATCTTGGTTCAGTTCCTGGAGCGGAACCTTATCAAATGAGAAGGAATCACGGCATTATTCTTGGTCCAGATAATCGAAAGATGAGCAAGTCATGGGGAAATGTAGTCAATCCAGACCAAGTAGTGGAAAAATTCGGCGCAGATGCGGTACGTTTGTATATGATGTTCATTGGTCCCTACGATTCAGTTACACCATGGAGCGAAAAGTCTGTAATTGGTGTAGCTAGATTCGTCGCAAGGCTGCATAAAAACCTATCCTCTAAGATTCGAATGGTGAAGGATGCTTCTGGCGAGGTTGGTAATGGTGACACAGTAGGCCTCGGTAAGCTTAAAAATAAGATTGCTTATGATGTCGAAAACCTCAAATTCAATACGGTAGTTTCTTCCTTGATGGAATTCTTCAATAAAAATGAAAAGGCAAACTGGACCGAAAAAAATATTGAGCAATTCTTGATACTCATCTCTCCGTTCACGCCATATTTGGCTGAAGAGTTGTGGGAAAGTTTAGGCAAAACAGGTAGTGTTCATGCGCAATCACTTGAAATACAAGAAGAGAGCGGACAGGGAGTTGAGATAGTAGAAATTCCTGTAATGGTCAACGGTAAGGTGAGAGCTCGCCTTTCAGTCTCTATCGACGAACAGGAGCAAAAGGTGGTAGATGTTGCAATGACAATAACCGAGATTAAGAAATTCTTACCTGACGGGCACAAAAAAGTAGTATATGTACCTGGTAAAGCTGTAAACTTTGTAGGTTAAGCTGCCCACTGTAGCAATTTATTTACGTCGAGTTTTGCTTCTTCGATGTTTTTCATGCGAGGTGTTTCGAGAACCATAGGGATATGTGTAAGCTTCGGGTGTGTGACGATGCGTTTAAGTGCATCCTCTCCGATTAGGCCTTCGCCTAGGTTTTCATGACGATCTTTTTTGGAGCCACATTCAACTTTTGAGTCGTTAAGATGTATTACTTTCACTAGTTCTAGTGAGATCAGGCTCTCAATTTCTGTAATTACCTCTTCTGTGTTAATCCAGTTGTAGCCCGAGGCGAACATGTGTTCGGTATCGAGGGCGATGCCAACACGGTCTTTTTGTTCAGTTTGTTCTCTTAGCCAGTTAAGATCCTCTAATTTTTCGCCAATAACTTGCCCTGCTCCTGCGCTAGATTCAAGAAGGAGTCGGCTTTTTCCTGGTGCATTCTCTAAAATCCAGTTAATCCCGTACACCGCACGGTCAAGTGCCTCTTGTTTGGTTGAATAGTGAATTGCCGAACCTACGTGTACGACAACGCCTCCTGCTTCAAAGTCCTGATCGTTCTTTTTCGCGCTGTTTTGGAGATATTCCATGAAGTTTAGGTAGTGGACCAACGAAAGCTTGCCCAAGTGGAATTTCTGTTTGTCTGGTTGCGCAAGGTTAATAAGGTAAATCGCGTGTGCAAATACTCTTTCTACCTGAGATTGCTGGAGTGCTTCGCACATTGAAAGTATTGAATCTTCGGTAATTGCCTTAGAGGTCCATCTTTGAGGTGGAGTAGGATGAATTTGAATTGTGTTTATTCCTAACTCTTTTGCCGCTGAAATGCCGTTGGCAAGTCCGCCAGCGACTGAAACATGTGCTCCTAAGTATCTCTTCATGCAATAAACTATATCACAAAGGAGGTGTTGTAATAGCGCATGCCTTATTTGTTATGTTTTTTGGGAGTTTTGCTCGGGACCGTTCTTGCAACGTTTGGCTATTATTTCGTTCTCTTTGTGCTGATATGTACAAGTGTGTGGGTTTCTATTAAATATCGCCCTATATATGCAAAGCTTGTGTGGCTTGTACTTTTTGCTTTTGGGCTTATTGTGTCAGGAATGCGTGCGAGCGGTAGGGCAACTGTAGTTTGGTATTTGGGCGACACCTGCAGTGGAAGAGTTGTAAAAAATTACGACAGAAATCTGTCAGTTAGGGTTGACAATTGTTTGAAATCGAGCGGGAAAGGGGCGTATATCTACACTAAGTGTTTGGGGTGGTGTCCGATGACATATCAGAAGGTAAATTTTCGGCTTACGTCGTTAAAAAGTTTTGGGAAATTTCAGGGAGAGGGGATTGTGGTGACTGTGCTGTCTGATGAGCAGAAATCGTCACCACAAGATGTTTATTATAGGTTGTTGCGGAGATTTTCTTACGTTAAGTTGGTGTATTTCAGTAGATTGCGGGAAATGACTTCCAGCGATGTAGCATCGCTAGTTACCAGTATGTTGTTTGGCGAAACTAATATTTCAAATGATCTTAAGGATGTGATGAAGGGGGTTGGAATGATGCATGTTGTCGCGATTTCGGGGGTGAATATCTCCTATTTGCTTAAATTCTACAATCTTATTAGTAAAAGGTTCTCGTACACAACTCGAAAAGTGGGTGAGTGGGTGTTGCTCTTAGTGCTGTATCTTGTTGTTGGAGAGGTACTTTCACTAGTAAGAGCGCTTTTAACTCTTTTTTGGGCCGTTTTTATAAAGAGAGTCGGTGTTGTCGTGGGTGAGAATGTGTACTGGCTAAGTATGTCAGCTTTGCTGGTTCTGGAACCGTGGAATTATATGGATGTAGGGTATTGGCTTGTTTTTTCAGCATGTTTTGGGGTGTTCATCGTTGTACCATTTATAACAAAAAAGTGGAGAATCTCTGGAGTAAGAAAATTATTAGTAGAAAATCTTGTTGTTTGGGGATGTGTGGTACCTGCGCAAATTATTGTGTTTAGACAAATTTCTGTTGGAAGTCTGGTTCTGATGCCCGTAATTGGGCCACTTGTTGAGTATGTATCAATACTGGGATATCTCGGAGTAGTGCTGCTAAGGGTACCAATAGTATCGGAGGTCGTCTCCATAGTTCTCGGCTCACTTACCGCCGTAATACTATTTGCTATAAACATGTTCCACGCACTCGCGTCTTGACTGGTATTTTGTCCCCGCTGCCTGCTTCTGTTTCATGGTGTGGATTTTCATAGTCACACAAAATAGTCTGTGCAAGTTGATAGTATCCATATTCAGAGGAGTCATTATTGTCCGGCTAGAGTAAGACAAATGAGTCGCAATAATGTTTCGATAAAGTTCGCACTATTTACGGTAGTGGTCCTGGAGTATTTGTTGTTAGTGTTTACATTTTTAGGAAACAGGGTGAAAGCTGATTCCTTCTACCCTGAAGCAGACAATTTTGTTTCGGAGGTGGATTTCTATTATGGATTATCTTTCTCGCCACGAGCTCTTCCTCTTGTGACATATGATCTCGAACAAGCTGTTGGAAGAAATAGGTCTGATGTTACCGCAGAGGCAATGTATGCAGAAATAAGTAACCCATCTTCCAGTTGGAGCGAGAGAAGGTTGGTGCTCCCCCCAAGTTCAGATGTTTATCTCGATATTTTAGGCATAAACAAAACCTCTCATATGGTTGGGGTAAGTAAGTTTTGGTTATTTGTCCAGCGGTATGGGGTGGAGGGAGTAGATGTACTTCTTGAGTCGAGTAATTCAATAATTTACAGAAATATTGCGTTGAACTACCAAGGTAGTTTAATTACAAAAGGTGGAAGGAGTATTGAATTCCAAGGTTTGGGGAATATAGCAGCGGTTGATGGTGCTGGTAACGTAGGCAAAAAGCGGAAAGAGGTATATGTAGGCCGTGTTCTTCAACCGATTGAGGTGCGTCTTGATTCGGTGTCGTGTGGAGTGCAATCACGGGACGTGGTGTTTGAAGTAAAAAATAACGGCAATGCAAAAGCAACAATACGATATAAGAATACGATTTTAGGGGTGAAAGAACAAACCCTTGAGTCATCAACTGTGACTTCGGAGGTCATGCTCGAAACAGAATACGATCTTCAAGAAGCTATGTTTGTAGTTGAAGTTGAGGAAAGTGAGAATTATTGTTTTGAGGACTTGGGCAGGGGCTTGTTTGAGTCACCGCTTGATGCTCATGCTGTACTTGTTGCGCGTAATGACGAAGGAAAGCCTTTATGGGGAGGTATTGTCGCGAGTAAACAGATAGAAGGTAATTCGCCACGTTTCTGCATTAAGAGGATGGGTTACTCAATTGAAATACCGCTGGAAGAATGCTCGTTGCCAACAAATTACCAAATAGAAGTCTCACAAGCCTTTGTGACTCTTCCAGCTAACACAGAAATTAGGATTCCGTTTCGTATTCTTAATGTAGGGGGAGAGTCCAAAAATCCTATTTCTTTGACCCTTGCAGCCCCTGAGGAATGGAAGGAGTGGCTTCAATTAAAGCTTCAAGAATCACCATCTATTGTTAAAGAAGGGGATGAGTTTGGATTGTTGTTAGATAAAAACACTTTTATTACTGGCGAGATAATAGTTACTTCCCCTGTATTGTTTAGCCATGCTCAAAGTGATGACTTTGCTTTTCGACTTGAAACCCAAGGAAAGTCGGTAAGTATTGGACTTCACCCAGAAATTAGCGGGACATTTAAGGTTGTTACTTTTGAACAAGATTGTAGTAATGAAAACTTATTTCGGCTTGCCACCTACTTTGATTCAGTAGGATTGGTAGTTAACCCAACGATATATCTTTCTATGGTGGGGGATTCGTCTCAGGCTGAAGGAGTGGAGGTTGTTGTTGTAAAAAAAAGAGGTGAGGTCGTCTTTGAAGGAGGAATTCCTGCTGAGGGTGTTGAAGTAGAGTTTAAGGGAAAATATTACAAGGGATCGGTTGAGTTTGAAATTTTACACAAACCGCCTGTGACTGGTGGTTTGCGTGCATCACCGGCAGTCAGTGGAGTTACTGCTAAGGTTAGGAGGTGCATTAAACGTACGGCAAAAAAACCAGCAGTAGGGGCGATACGTGAGGTGTTTGTTTCGAGTGCTCCGGTTTTGGGTGTGCGTTTTCCTGCTTTGCGAAACGCAGTACAAATATCAGAAAGTATTGATAAACTTGAACCTACACAGTCTGTGGAAATATCGTTGTTTTCGTGGATACTTCTATTATTGATTATCTTACTTGCGAGCGTTGGTTTTTTGATGCTTAAGAGGCTATTTTCCTAAGAATAGTGGTCTTAGCTTCTCCCAATTTGCTTTTGTTACCGCACCAGCCTTTAAATAGTTCTCGATATCATGTAACTCGAATTTTTCAATTTTTTCTGCCAGTTCATGCTCAAATACTCGTTGGTCTGGGGTGAGCGGAAGCGCGAGGTAATCGAGGCCTATAGATTTCGCGTGACTAGCTCTTGATGCTCTCAGTACGGTAATTTTCATGTCCTGTCGACTGGTTGGGCAGGGCTTATATTGCAAGTCGCTCGTGAGTATCTCTTCAATGAATAATTGGGTCGCAGGCAGAAGGGTTGAATCGGCTTTTAGAAGCCGTAGGGCATCTAATACCGAATCGGGTGGGGTTGACCTGTTTTCGTACGCTAATGCTATCTCTTTGCAGTATTCGGTTAACTTTTTGATTGCAAGGGCGTCTCTTTTTGGGTAGTTCTCCTCTAAAGCTGGGTTAAGTTTCTCAAAAAGTAATGCATCGAGTGACTGTTTGTTTGGAAAGAGCACAAATTGTTGCTGTCTTCCAATAAAGCGGAAACCTGTGGCAAAGTTAAGTTTGATTGTCGCGAGGTTGTTTTCGTAGGTTCTTCCGTAAATTTTCATAAATCCTAATGAGAATAAGTAGTCAAAAAAACTTTCGTAACAGGCTTTGGCATATCCTTTCCCTCTGTACTTTGTGTCAGTGTCAATTGCTATTGAGATATAGCAACTCTTAACGTCCCAGTCGATAAGTTTGATCTTTACGTATCCAATGTATTTTTCTGATAGGAGTTTCTTAATTGTAAGTACATACGTAATCTCTTTTGGTGGATTCGCGTACATTTTCTCCAAGGATTTTAACTGCTTTTCTTTTGAAATCTTTGTTTTTGTCCTAAATAGTGTCTTTTGAATATCAGAATTAGAGAGAAGTTCAACAATAAAGTTAAGATGCTTATGTTGCAAAGGCTGAAGCTGAAGTTCCTTAACTTTTGTTTTGAGAGTTGGAAAGTTTTGCATGTTTTTCTTCAATGTACTGCACTATTTCTGCTGCGACGTTAACGCCGGTAGAGGATTCAAACCCTCTAAATTGAGGAGCACTATTAGTTTCAATAAGTACTGGACCACTTTTGGGCAACATAATATCTACGCCTCTTATCTCTGCATTCTGAAGTCTTACTACGTCAAGTGCAAGTTTTTGAACCTCGGGGGTTATGTCTATGGGGTACGCATTGGCGCCTTGTGCCACGTTGCCTTTCCACTGTCCCTCTTGTGGTTCTCTTCGCATTGCGCCGAGTATCTTTTGACCAACAACGAACACTCTCACGTCCCCCATGTAGTCGATACATTCCTGAAAGAGCAGGTCGCCTACTTTTAATTCTTCTGTTCTTAGTAGTTCAAGAACGTCTTTCTTTGATGAACACTTAAATACACCTTTGCCCTTTGAACTTTCGGACTTTTTAACGATTAGTGGATACTTCATGTAGTCAAGAAGTTGCAATAGCGACAATTCTGAGGTCACGGCAAATGTTTTTGCGTAAGGATATCCATCGCTGCTAGTTTTGTAAAAGGTTCCGTGTTTGGACTTATAGTACATCTCCTTCCCGATTTTCTCGTCGACAAGAGTTTTGTTATGGGACAGGAGGTAGTGGGCGAGAATTGTTGACCATTCTAATGTCTTTGAGATCTCTCTGAATAAAAATGCATCAAAGTAATTTATGTCAAAGTGATTTTTTACAGAGACCATTTTTTTTCCAAGCATACCTTTCTGCTCAATCTCTGCTTGAAACTCCTTTGGTGGGGTAATTAGAAGTGGTTGTTTGTCTGTAAACACTTCTGGGAACTTTATTTGCTCCTCTGTTGTTGGCGGCGTAAAGTAAATACCGAATTTTCCACCGTTAAAGAAGTTAGTCTCCACAATTCGTCGTTTTGAAAGGAAAACGGCCTCGTGGCCTTTCTTTAGTGCTTCGTATAGAATCCGATCACTCTCGTAATATGGATTCATTCCGATGATTGCAATCTTCATGGTTAATTGTGCTGTAATTTTTCAATATAGTCAACGAACATTTTTGCAACATTGATACCATGTGCTTGTGTAAATCCTTGGAATCCAGGGGTTCGATTGACTTCGAGTAGGTATGGTTTTCCTTCCTTAGTGTAAACAACGTCTACACCGCCAAAGTTACAGTTAGTTGCTTTTGCTGCTTTTGCTGCAAGGTCTTTTAACTCACCTGTAAGCTCTGCTGGCTGTACTGTTCCACCGAGAGAGAAATTCGCACGAAAATCGCCCTTTTTAGGAATTCGAAGCATAGCACCGACCACTTGGTCTGCAACAACAAGAACTCGATAGTCAGCTGCAAGAGGTAAAAACTCTTGTATGTAGAATCTTCCAAGTTTGTTTTCTTCGTTTAGTTCGCTTAACAAGTTTTCAAGGTCAAGTCGATCATCGACTTTGTAGATTTTTGCTCCTTTACCACTCGATCGATGCTTAACAACCAATGGGTAGCCACATTCTTTTTCTATTCGCGGGATGAGTTTCAGGTAGTTTGAAAGTGTGTGTGCATGGTATGTTTTTGGGAAAGGAAGCGCTGCTTGTACAATGCGTTGTCCATCAATGAGTTTGTTTATCATCATTTTCTCTTCTGCCAGATTGTTATCAACGACTAATTTCCCTTTGTTTTTCATGTAGGAGATTATGTTAAGTGCATATTTGAAGTAAGCAAATACCTCGCGTACTAACAAAGCATCATATTGTGCAATATCTCCATGCTCACTGTGGGCAAAAAAGTCACCTTCTGGTCCATAATGCGCATAAACATCTTCAATTGTGATAATGTCGGCCTTCCATCCGGCTTTTGTAAAAGATTGTTGCAAAGCTTGTGGCTCGAACTTGTTTTTAAATCCTTTTTGGATAAGGATGGCAATACTTTTTGACATTGCTAGCTCAATGAAATTATTGTTGCCTCATGGCAAAAACCCGTGTAGGGTCTATAAGAAATTCCTTTAAATCTTTTCGTCCAATTATCACAGGGTAGAGTAAGTCAGATCTGTTGCTTACATTCAAGTTATACGTTTTTGTAACTGCGCCAAGTGTGATAACTGCTTCTATAACTGGTCTAACTGTATAACCGTTTGTTGACTTTACCACGACAAAATCTTTAATTGTCTCAAATTGTCGTTGTCGTACTTTTTCATCATATTCTTCTCGAATCTCGTGTGCTTCTTCGAGTGTGTGATATCGCTTGGTAATGATGTTTTGGATGCCAATGAGCTCTTTGTACCCGAGGGCAATGGCTAGGTTGTAATCTATGGCAGATTTAAGCGCTCCAGTGTCAATCTTTGACTTTACTGACTCTTTTGGAGGTGTCATATTCTTTTTCTTACTCTTTTTTAGAAGATCAAGAACGGCTGGTGTGGGAGATACAGAGACTCTTTCAACTAATCCAATGATTTCTCGTCCTGTAAGGTTTTCAACTTGTTCTTCAATCTCTCCACCAAATAGATTCCTTGCGATTGCAACGTATTTTTCTACTGTTTTTTTCTTCTTGTAGCGCTGCACTTGATTCATTCTGAGTAAAAGACCTTCTTGATTGGCCAGTTGAATTGCAAGTCCTGGGCGTGCGTTTAACTCAAGAATCATAGGTCCCTTTTCTTTATCTATAACAATATCTACTCCTGCAAGTCCCAGTTTTGAAATCTGCTGACTTTTAACTGCGAGCTCAAGTACTTTTTCCCAGTAAGGAATTTTGATTCCTCGGAGGAGAAGCTTTGGCTCATCTAATGTTTCTTCTATTAAGTCGTAGCGATCTCCAATGAGGTCGAAGCCTTTTCTGTGTATCGCTGTAGTAGTTACCCCAGAACCAATATCAATTCCGACACCAATGCCCCCTGCGTGCAAGTTTGCTGTACCTCTTGATTCTCGTGTAGGAAGTCGTAATTCTGCCATAATTGGAAAAGAATTGTAGACTATAACGCGAATATCTGGGATTCCTCTGTAGGAGTAGGGCTTAAGTGTTGGGTGATTACTAACTCGTTCTTCGAAAAAGGCAACATCTGCCTTTCCATCAATTGAATATTTTCCGTCGATTATGTCGGATACGTGCTGTTTTATCGATTCGACGTTCATCGTCTCCATGTTTGGCATAATCCACTCCAACTTTCCTTTCTTTTTTCCGTAGAAAACGATAATACCTGACCCGTGAGTCCCCTTGTTGGGTTTAATCACAAAGCTGTTTGGAAGTGCTGCCCAGTTGATGTATTCGAGCTGTTGTTTGCTGCGGATAATTTTGAATAGTTCAGGAGTTTTAATCTTTTTCTTCCCTAGGATACGTTTTGTCAAAAGCTTGTCATCAGCGTAGCGCTTATACTTTGGCGGATTGAGTCTTCGTATAAACCCTAAATTTCGCTGGTTAATTCCCAGTATTGATCTTGAGAATTCAGAAAGTGAAAAGCCAAACATGATTTATTGGTTTTTTAATATAGAACCAAAACGAAGTAACTCTGTAAACCTAACTGCAGACCAAAAGGCAACAATTGCGTCAACAATCAATACGAATATGAGTACCTCGTGATGTGCCGCGAGAAAGGTATTCCAGGTACTCCAGGTAATAAGAAGGCCAGCAAATAGTGAAAGTACAACGGTGGTCGCAAGTCTGCGAATAAACTCTTGACTGTCTTTTTTGAATAGTAACGTTGCCAGCTCGTCGATTGTCGTTGCAATAAGGAAAACACCAATACCAAAAAAGTGGTCACTTACTATTGAGGCATAGGAAGTCTGCGCAATTACGGCCATTGCGATAAGAGAAAAGAAGGTCGCGCCCAAGTACATAACTGCGACACGTGCGTAGTAGTTAATTTTAAATCTCCTGATGAGATATCTTGTTGCGACAGCAGTACCGATAGTTAGGAGTGAAAAGAGGAGCCAAAGAACAACTGCAAACAGTGCTGAGTCGAGTAACTGGTAAAAGAAGTAATACGCTAGAGATAGCGCAATGACGGGATAATTCTTCCATGTTTTAAAACCAATCATATAACGAGTAATAGCAACAAGAGATACGATTATCGGAATATTGAGGAGGATGGCCGGGACGTCTGGTAAGAAAACCATGAGACGTTGTATTAATTTAACTCTGTATTATATCAAAAACGTGTAGGAGAAGCCATTTTTTCGGGGCTGTTTAGTTGCTTGTTCGTGATAAAAAGAATACAATCTGGGCATGATTGAAGTAGAATCTAAAATTTTGAATATAGATTGTGAATTAGTGAGAACCAGACTCAAAAGTATTGGTGCGCAGTTTATTTCGGAGAAGTTATTTCATACATTGTTATTCCGATTGCCAAAAGATCTAAGCAAGGCGACATTGAGATTAAGAAAAGAGGGAGAAAGAGCAGTTCTAACCTTTAAGACGATTGTTAAAAGCCCAGACGATTCAGTGAAAGTGAGAAATGAAATGGAAACTGAAGTGGAAAATTTTGAGATAATGAAAGGAGTGCTGCTTTCTTTAGGATATCCGGTGTCGCAAGAGTTTGAAAAGATTCGTGAAGAGTACCGGTTGGATGACGCAGTTATTGTTATTGACCAATTTCAAGGAAGGTATGCAGTTATTCCTCCTCTTCTGGAAATTGAAGCTATTGATGCCATCGAGGTGATTCGAATAGCTGAATTGTTGGGGTATGAAAAATCGCAGCTTTCAAGTGCTGGATTGCGTGATTTTGTTGTGCAGTACAATCTAGGTGAACTTGATAGCGATACTGACAAGAGTGGAGGTTCTTGATATAATTACGAAGTGCGCCTGTAGCTCAACGGATAGAGCAACAGACTTCTAATCTGTGGGTTGTGGGTTCGATTCCCGCCGGGCGCAGGTGAGTGACCACGCTGTTGCGTGGGCAGTCACCTGAGTATTCGGATTCGACCTTTACTCAGTTATCTCAAATCTTCAGTGTGTGAAGGAATCGATTGCGTAGCAATATAGACGCCGCTTTATTGTGATGTAGGACATATTCCCGCCGGGCGCATTTTTATATGTCCTCTAATCCAGTAAATCGTAAAATTTCCCGTTGTTGAATGGATGTGGTCGCGCGGTGTGTTTCCCAAGGGTTCTTTTGCTAGTTATCTAATGCGTAAATTGGAGTGGTTTTGAATTCGTTCTATTACCCAAACATGAAAAAAGTGAAAATGTAGAACAGGTGCACTGTGAAACACTCTGAGTTGTAAACAGAGGAGCTGTTTCACAATGCAGACGAAAGTGGCAAAAAGTACCGAATTATCCACTTGTTTTGTGTGTATAAGTCTTGTATATTTAATCAATGAGAAACAGAAGCGGGCAGAGCCCCTCCGCTTTCCTTCGGGTAACGCTTTTTGCGTTGCTTTTGACGACTTTTTCATTCTTGGGGCAAGTTCGTGCAGCGACGACTGACACAATTTCTTTTCAAAGCAAGCTTACAAATACCGATGGTACAAACATTTCGAACGGTACGTACAACTTCCGTTTTCGAATGTACTCCGTGTCTTCCGGTGGCACTTCCCACTGGACTGAAGATAGATCGTTAGTCGTGAATGCTGGCGTTGTGTCTGTTGATTTGGGGGCGGTTCAAAGTTTTCCATCGGATCTATTTGATTATTCTGATCTCTATCTTCAGGTCTGTTTCGATGCAAATGGAACTGACTTGGATAGCTCTGATGCGAATTGTGGAAGCGGTTCACATCGCTATGAAGAGGTATTTTCGACAAGAAAAGCAATTACTGCTGTCCCTGTGGCATTTAGAGCAAAATACCTAACGGATGGTGCAGGTAATGCCTACGGGTTTAACGATTTCTTTATCCAAGGAGGCAATGCCTTTGGGGCGGTTGGGGTTATCGGAACTACTGATAATTATGGTCTTGAATTTAGAACTAACAATTCAGTAGTAGGCTCTTTTGATACTTCTGGTACCTTTGAAATGGCAGGGCTAGCAAAAATAGGTGCGGTTGCCATCGATGATGCGCCGTCGAACACTTATGGTCCAGCGCTCTGGGGCGGCACTTTTAACAATGGATTAACAATTAAACGGGACCTTGTAGACCTTTCAATGCAGGTAGTAACAGGGAGTCTTACGGAATTAAATATTAACCCATCTGCAACTCCGATAGCAGATTCAGTTGGTTCACTAACGTTAGTGTATAGCAATGCTGCAAATTCTGAGAATCTATCAAGCCTGTATGGTGTTTATGGAGAGACGATACATAGTAGTTCAGGTACGGCAGATTATTTATACGGTGGTCATTTTTCAGCTTCGAGGGATACTAGTACCGGAGGGGCAGTGGGTACAACTTATGGAATTAGCGCATATGCCGCTGATGGCGATAATATAATTGCTGGAAGTTTTGTAGCTAATAGACAATTGGGCGCAACAAATGTAGACACCAAAGGCGTTAGCTCATTCGTTTCCAATCAATATGCACAGTCTTCTGGTGTCGACAATACATATGGGTCCTATGTGAGTGTATCAAGACAAAATGCAACAGGTGGCACTGTAAATACGTATGGTATTTATGCCGAACTTGGTGGCGATAATGCTGGGTCTGGGGTGCATACAACCTACGGTTTATATCTCGAAAATTTTGGAGGTGGCGATACAAACTATGCGATTTATACAAATGGTACAACGCCTAGCAGATTCGGTGGAAGTATTACGACCGAAGGTATTCTTGGCATCAAAGAAACCGGTACGACACCTACGTACTACACATACTTTCAAGGTGGGGACCAAGCAGGTGATATTACCTATACTTTGCCTACGGCTTCGAGTAACGGGGTACTTACCAACACGGGTGGCGTACTGAGCTGGGCAGCAGGTGGCGGTGGAATTAGCCAAGTTGGTTCAATGACTAGTTCTGTGGTTTTTGGTGATGTAACTGCAGACGATGACTGGCTTGGTTTGGGTGCTTCGGCGGGGAGGATTGAATTTGATGATTTAACCATCGATGAAATAAACATTCTTGGTGCGAGAGTTGGTATTGGAACTTCGACGCCTACTGACGCACTGTCGTTAGTTGTGAATGAAACAGATAATGCGATTTGGGGTGGCGGTGTATCTGTATTTTATGATTATGCTCCAGCAACAGCAGGCACTGGGTATCCAATTGGAATAATAAATTCAGTGAGTGTGGGCGTCGGGAATGCCAATGGAATGAGCGGTTTAATTGGTATACAAAACGAAGTCTCAAATGACGGAAGTGGAGATATAGATAATCTCATTGGTATGATCACTTCTGCTTACAATTCAGGGTCGAATCAGGTCACTTCGATTATGGGTGCATCAATCTCTGCTGGGGCTTCTGGGGGCGGTGCAACAAATCTAATTGGATTGAATGTTTCTGCTAATGACACTATTCCAGGCGTTACTAACCTGTATGGAATCTATGTCGGAGCATTCAACGATGGAATCGGAGATACACAAAATCGTTACACTCTCTATCTTGCAGAAGATGAAGATGGAAGCACGGCAGTGAATGATTTTGGCCTGTATTCAGCTGACCCAAATGTAGTGAACTACTTTGCAGGAAATGTTGGTATTGGAACTGTTTCACCAACAAGTTTTGTACTGCAGGTGGCTGGAGACATTGGCCCTGACGCTGACGATACATACGATTTAGGATCTTCTTCTTTGAGATTTAGGGATTTGTATTTAGGTGGAAACACATTGCATATTGGAAGCTCCTTAACAGACGAAGGTACCATATCTTATAACACCACGACCAACGTTTTAGGAATCTCTACAGACTCAACGACTAATGGTGATATTGCGTTCTTTACTAATCAACTCTTCTTGGATAAGTCGAGTGGCAATGTCGGAATTGGAACAACTGCACCACTTTCAACACTAAATATTGCAGATAACACTGGCCCTGTAACGCTTACCTCAACGTTATTGGGTGATCCAGGAACAACAGGGGCGCTAGGAAGGTATGCATTTAGAGCGGAAACAACGGAAGCCCCAAGTTGGACAACAGTTTACAACACACCAGAGGTAACGGTATCAGCCTTTGCGTATGATTATGAGAATGGAGTTATGTACGCGGCTGCAGGTGGCGGAAATGGTGTAATTTATCGTTGTGTAGTATCTTCTGGTTGTGATGTTTCAGGCGATTGGACGGAAGTGTACGATGCAGCTAGTTTGTGGGATCAACCTGCCATTGTGTTTGATGCTGCAACAAATACGGTCTTCTCTACATCTGATGGAGTGGTGTCGCGTTGTGATACGAGTACTGGTTGTGACGCACCTGGTGATTGGGCAAATGTATTCACGAGTGGTGATGATGATGTACTTTCACTCGGAGTTGATACCGCTAATAGTGTTCTTTACGTTGGTTCAGCATGGACACAAGGAATAATTTACCGATGTGATATTGCAGCAACTAGTTGTGATGCTTCTGGCGACTTTACTACAAGTTTTGACACTCCAGACGATGGTCTTACCTCAATGGTCTATGATGCTACAAATGGCACGATGTACGCGGGCAGTGAATGGGGAGGTGAAGTGTATCGTTGTGACACAGCAACGGATTGTGACGCCGGAACTGACTGGACTGTATCAGGAGATCTTCCTGGTTCCGGAAATCTAATTCACGCACTTGCAATCGATACCGCAAACGATATTTTATATGCATCGTCAGATGATGTCATTTATCGGTGTCCTTTGAGCAGTGGTTGTGATGCTCTTACCGACTGGTCAATCTCGTATGATACGAATCTCTCTGGTGTCTACAGTTTAGGGTACGATACTGTACACGAAAGAATGTTTGCAGGAACAGGAAACACCGGAATTGTATATCAATGTGCGACTTCTACCGGTTGTGACAGCTCGAGCGATTGGTCAGTATCTTATGATTCGACACAAACCTCGATATTAAGTATTGGTGTAGTGAATGGAGTTGTGTATGCGGGTAGTGGAAATGGCGGTTTTATCTATCGATTTGATGATAATACTTCTCCGACCTACGCAAACTACGCAGCGATAGAAGCTTATGCAGTTGATACAGTTACAGGCTCAGAAGATGGCCGACTATCGTTTAAAACAATGCTTGGTGGAACTGAATATGAGTCACTTCGAGTTTCCGGTAATGCTTCTACGTTTTATAGCTCACTTTCTTTGGGTACTTCTTCGGCTGGATATGATGCGACATTTAATGCTTCTGGTGTAAATCGTTCTCTTTTCTGGGAATCCTCGACGGGGAGATTGATAGGTAGAGATGGTACAAATCCGATGGTTATGTTTACTACTCAACCAAGCACCGCGGATGGTGTCTTTACCTCCTTTAACGCTACCGGCACTTCGAAGGTGGTCCAGTTCGGTAATGCTGCAATGAATATTGGTGGTGGAGGTAAGTTCCGACTGTTTAATCAGCCAACGTGGGCAGTTGGAGAAGATCCAGGAGCAATGAGTGCGGTAGAAACACTCGAAATGAACTCGGCAACAGGTTCAATTGGCATTAATCCAAGTGGAAACGCTTCTGCACCTACAACTGAGAATATCCGGATAACAACTAATGTAAGTGTGGCAGCAGATATTACCGGACTGTATATTACCGGAAGTAATCCAGGAGGAAGTTGGACCGCAGGGTATTTTGGGGGAAATGTAGGAATAGGTGCGACTGGTGTTCCAAATGCCACGCTAAATGTTAGGGGAAGTGCAAATCAAGTGCAGTTTGCAGTAAGAAATAATGGTACGCAAAGTGCAAATATGGTTGAGTTTCAGAATTCTTCTGGTACTGCTTTAACTTCCATAAACTCAAGTGGTCATCTTGATTTGTCGGGCAATGCAATTCCAAATGCATGGAATACGGTATTAAAATTTAATAATGACACATTAGGGGCTACTGAACTCGCTGGTGGTTTTACGAATGGTTTTATCCGTTCCTCTACAGGCAGATTGCTTGTTAACTATATTACTGATAATGCAGCAAACTCACTTTTTGGCGGTGGAGTTAATGGTGATGCCTATAGGCGTTTCACGATGGGTGGTGACGGAAAATGGAGTGTTGGAGATGGAACAGGGCTTCAAGATACGAACTTATACCGATCTGCTGCAAATCAGTGGACTACAGATGATTCTTTTAGAATAAAGGGAACGCTTGGAGTGATGGAAGGCACTGGGGCTACATACTACACTATTTTCCAGGGTGGAGACCAAGCTGGAGATATTACCTATACTTTGCCAACCGCCTCGTCAAATGGCTTCTTGCAAAATACAGGCGGGTTACTCAGTTGGGCAGCCGGAAGTAGTAGCGTAACTGTCGGTTCAATGACAGGGGGAACCTTGTTTGCCGATGCCACCGCAGATGATGATTGGCTAGGTTTAGGGGCAAGTGCAGGTCGCATAGCCTTTGATGATCAAACAACTGACTACGTGAACATTTTAGATGCGAATGTCGGTATCGGAATTGCAGCACCAACAGAACGACTTCATATAGCAAACAATGGGGACACGTACTTAAATATCAACGCAACTAATGGATCTGGACAGATAAGCGGCCTTAAACTGCAACGGGGAACGTGGTTAACCGATACGTATACTGATTACAGTCTCTACGTTTCTAACGGTGATTTTATGATTGACACGCTTGATGACAACGTGACAACGAACGTTTTTCATATAGACGGAGCAACCGGCTATACCGGTATTGGAATGTCAACGACAGCAAATCGATTGGCTGTAAAAGGTGGGCAATCAGTAGCCACTATTGGTGTGAGTAATTTGATTACGGCAGACGGCACCTTTGCTACTTCGAGTGGGTGGACAGCAGGTTCAGGGTGGAGTATTGGTTCCGGAGTCGTGACTCACACAACAGGTAACACTGCGACATTGTCCGGAACGACTGGTGCAACCGACGATGATCTCGTTTATCAGGTTAATTTTACGGTTGCGGTGACAACTGCGGGTGATGGGTTTACGGTATCGCTTGGCGGGAACGATGCGGGAACAACAATAACTACGGCTGGTGCAAAGGTATTGTATATTCGCCCAACTGATTTAACTGGTACCCTCGTCTTTACCCCAGGACCTGCTGGAACTTTTGTTGGAACGATTGATGACGTAACAGTATATGCAATAAGTCAATCTAATGCTGATGTTTTGGTCCAAAACAGCAACGGAACTACTAATCCTCTCGAGTTACGCGCAGGAGGTAGTGGAGCGCTAAGCACATTTATCGGTACTAACGCAGGTCGTTACAATACGACAACAGGTGGTGGTGGAAATGGTTTGTACAACACCTTTGTTGGTTATAACTCCGGAAGGTTTAACGCAACAGGAAATAGTAATACAACCCTTGGGCACTACGCTTTGGCACGAAATACAACTGGTTACTCTAATACTGCAATCGGTACGTGGGCAATGGAATATAACATCTCTGGCTATCGAAATAGCGCTTTTGGAGATGGCGCTTTAGGTCTGAACACCACGGGCTACGAAAATAGTGGTTTTGGCATGTACTCGCTTGCAGAAAATACAACAGGTAATCGTAATGTTGCACTTGGTTACGCCGCACTTGAAGAAAACACAACGGGACATAGCAACATTTCAGTGGGTAGTCGTTCAGGTCGTTATTTGGCAGATGGGTCTACTCCCAATACGAATTCAATCGAGTCAATTTTCATTGGAACTGATACAGAAGCACTCGCGGCCAGTGGAACAAACGAGATTGTGATTGGCTATGCAGCAGAAGGGTTAGGAAGTAACTCTGTGGTTCTTGGAAATGATTCCATTATAAAAACACTTTTGCGAGGTAATGTGGGTATCGGTGCAAGTTCAAGCAACCAATTGTATGTTTACGATGGGCAATGGGCCGATACCGTCAACCCACAAGTATTGATTTATGGAGTAGATAATGAAACCCAAGTAAAGGCACTTTCGATTGTAGATGAAAACGATAATGAGTACTTTTATGTACGTTCGACGACCGATGATCGTGGAGAAACATACTTCTTAGGAGATGTTGGAATAGGTGTCGAATCTCCTGCCTATGCACTCTCGGTTCAGGCGGCAGCCGGACAAGATGCAATAAACTGGAGAAACCCGACATACGAATTAGGTCGGTTAGGATATTCGACGGATAATGACAGTGGTTGGTTAGGTCTTTATCGTAATGGTTCAAGTGAGGTTGAAATTAAAGCAAATGGTGATTCTTATTTTAATGGTGGGGATGTTGGTATTGGTTTAGATTATGCAAATACTCGATTGCACGTGAAAGGATCTAGTTCCCTCGCAAGTGTAGGGGTGACCAATTTAGTCACCGCAGACGGTACTTTTGCGACATCCTCAGGATGGACAGAGGGAACAGGTTGGACAATTGGTTCTGGTGTTGCAACGCACGCAACAGGGAATACAGGAATACTTTCAGGTACAACTACAGCAACAAATACATCAACCGTTTATCAAGTAAACTTTACAACAACAGTTACAACAGCAGGTGATGGATTAACAGTATCCCTCGGTGGGCAAGACGCAGGTGAAACAATTACAACTGCTGGTGCAAAAACACTATATATCGTTCCGTCAGCAGGCACAGGAACACTTGAGTTTAAACTCGGAGCACTTGGTACGTTTGTCGGTACTATTGATGATGTAACAGTGTATGCGTTAACGGGTTCCACAGCAGATGCAACATTCGAAAGTAGCAATGGTACGAGCAGCCCGATTGAGTTACGAGCAGGAAGAAGCTCAAGCAACAATACCTTTATTGGAACGAATGCAGGTAGCTTTAGTACAATAAGCGGTGGGGGAACTTACAACACCTTTATTGGTTATGATTCTGGGCGATACACTACAACAGCTAGTAGAAATACTGCACTTGGCACTTGGTCCTTTGCCCAAAACACAACTGGTTATCGAAGCACCGCAATTGGATATTCTGCGTTGAGTGAAAATACAACTGGTTACAGAAACACTGCACTTGGTTCGAACGCCTTAGAACTAAATACAACAGGGTATGATAACGCAGCCGTTGGAACGTACGCGCTTAATGTGAACACAACGGGTTACGAAAATGCTTCTTTGGGCATCTACTCACTTGAGGCAAATACAACAGGAAACCGAAATGTTGCAATTGGTTTTGCTGCATTGGAGAATAACACCACAGGGTATCGCAATACCGCAATCGGTAGCCGTTCGGGGCGCTACCTTGCCGATGGGGTGACGTCAAATACAAACTCAATATCATCCATTTTCATTGGTTCGGATACAGAGGCACTTGCAGCAAGTGGCACAAATGAAATTGTGATTGGTTACGGAGCAGAAGGGTTAGGAAGTAACTCGGTAGTACTCGGTAACGACTCCATAACAAAAACATTACTGCAAGGTAACGTAGGAATTGGTGCGAGTTCAAACAATCAATTATATGTGTACGACTCACAATGGGCAGATATTACGAATCCACAAGTATTGATTTATGGAGTAGACAACGAAACACAGGTTAAGGCACTTTCGATTGTCGATGAAAATGATAATGAATATTTCTACGTAAGGTCTTCACCCGATGATAAAGGCGAAACTTATTTTAATGGTGACGTTGGAATTGGAGTAGAATCTCCTGCCTACAAACTAGCGGTTGGTGGAACGCTCGGTATTCTTGAAGGTGGGAGTACACCAAGCTTTTATACAATCTTCCAAGGTGGTGATCAGTCGGCAAATCTTACCTACACGTTGCCAACGACTTCTACAAACGGTGTATTGACCAATACTGCAGGCGTTTTGAGTTGGGTTGCCGGTGGTGGTGGCGGTATTGGGCAGGTTGGTTCGATGACGGGCACTCCGGCTTTTGGCGATGCAACCGCAGACGATGATTGGTTAGGTTTAGGTGCGAGTGCGGGAAGAATAGCGTTTGATGACCAAGCAATAGACTACGTCAATATTCTTGATGCGAATGTTGGAATTGGATACGCTACGCCAACTGCGAGATTAGATATTCAAGGTACTGTGACCGAAGCTTCGCTCGGAGCTGAAATGATTACTGCAACTGCAGACCGTGATTTCTCTTCTTGGACTGGAAATTGGTCGGGCACTGATTGGGCACCAAGTGGTGACGGAAGAGCAAGGCACTTAATTTCAGTTGGCTTTTCGCATCCATTTTCTTTAAGTAATGCTGCGTTGTCTGCGGCACCAGCTTCCGGGAATGTTTATAAAATTACATTTACGGTAGAAACTTCTACCGTGGGCTCTCTCCTTGTTAGTATCGGGGGTGCAAACTCGGGTGTTTTAGTTGGAAAACAATTGAATACTGAAACTCATACAGTAGTCATCACTGCAACAGGCACAGGTGCACTAACATTTACACCTAACACAGGTGGATGGGAAGGTTACCTGGATGATATCTCTGTGGTTCAGGTTACACCTACCAATGCTGTAGAAATATTAAGAAATGCAGATGGAACAATTGGGTCAGAATTACGTGCCGGTGGTTCAGCTCTATATAATACTTTTGTAGGTAACTCAAGTGGCCAAGCCAATACAACAGGGTACAACAATGCAGCTTTAGGACGTCAGGCTTTAGGGCACAATATTGCCGGATATCGGAATAGTGCAGTCGGGTACAACGCCCTCTATGAGAATACGATTGGTCATGATAACGTTGCATTTGGTACATTCGCTTCTCGTTGGAATAACATTGGAAATTACAATACTTCGGTCGGTGTATATGCACTTGGAAGTTCAACAAGCGGCTCTTATAACACAAGTATTGGTTATCAATCACTTTACAATGTAACAAGTGGCAATAATAACACCGCGTTTGGTAGTTCTGTGGGGTATTCTTTGAGTACTGGAGCGAATAATGTATTGTTTGGCTATCAGGCAGGAGACAATCTTACCTCTGGCTCCAACAATATCGTTATCGGTTACAATGTTGATGCGCCATCTGCTACGGCTTCGAACCAACTCAATATTGGCAACTTTATTTTTGGAACAGGAATCGATGGTACGGGTACAACAGTATCGAACGGCAGGATTGGTATTGGGACAACTGCGCCACAAACTACTTTTGACGTAGCTGGTTCCGGAGCATTTAGCGCGCTTGGTGTGAAGTATATTACAGGCTCTATTGATCCAACTGCTTCAACTACCGTTACCGGTACAGGCACGCTCTTCTTAAGTGAAGTTGATCCAGGAGACAGAATCGCACTAGATGGCACAGCTACTATTACAGGTTCCATTGACCCTACTGCGTCAACTGCAGTAACTGGAGTTGGAACGCTCTTCCTTACTGAGCTTAAGGTTGGTGATCAAATTACCGTTAATTCCGAGACTCGAACTGTTATCGCAATTGCCTCGAACACTGCTTTGACCGTTGGTGTTGCTTTTACTGACACAGCAAACGACACATCAATAGTGCGAACGTCAACCGAAATAAGAACGGTTGTTTCTATTGCTTCCAACACTTCCTTAACAGTCGACAGGGCATACCTCGATAATAGTGCAGATAGCCAAATTACAGTGTATCGAGATACCTTTGATGTGACAGGTGCAGCCCTATTTAAAGGTGGTGCTTTGTTTACGGGACTTGGAACTCCAGGTGCGCCAACAGTCACTCCTCAAGGCACTACTGGCGCTGCAACATGGACATATAAAATTTCAGCGGTCAATGCAACAGGCAATGAAACAGTGCTGTCTGCAGATGGTTCAACCACCTCAGGTAATGCCACTTTGTCAGGGACAAATTTCAATAGAATTACATGGTCCGAAACTCCAGGTGCCGCTGCGTATAGAATTTATCGCGTCGCAACGGGTACTTCTCCAAACACCTCGGGGTACATTGGAACAGTTGATGCACACAGTACATTGCAGTTTGATGACACGGGTATTGGTATCATGGGTGGTTACTCAGGGAGTGTATTCGATGAAACAAGTAACGTAGGAATTGGCACACTTAAAACACCACCACGAGACACACTCACGGTAGACGGAAGGATTAATCAGACATGGCACTATATGTTTGAGGATTTCTTTGGAGGCAGAGCAAACCAGACGGCAAACGCAGTAATCAACGCAGGCAATGCAATGAGTTTTGCAAGAATCGGAACATCGGGTTGTACAGCTTCTTATCCGAGTGTCGCAAACGGAGTATATAGAATGACATCTGGTGCTACGGCGGCCTTAGGTTGTTTGCTTTCTCAGGCTGGTACTGCAGGGTTACCAAATATTAAGCAAGTTGATGTCTCACTCGCGCCAGTGCTTGAAGTGGTCCTTAACCCAGGAGCGACTTCGGCAAAAACAATGATTGTTGGTTTTTCTAACCAGACAACCGCAACGGTTGCCGAACCTACTGCAGGCTTGTATTTCTATGCCAGCACGGCAGGTACTCCTTCTGATCAATGGATAGCGGTTGCCCGTAACGCATCTGTTTCAACCACACAGGCCACAGGAGTCACAACAAACACAAATACGTATCAAGTTCTGAGGATTGAAGCATCAGCTACTCATGCACGCTACTATATTAACGATGTACTTGTTGCAGATTTGAGAACAAATATTCCTGCGTCAGGTGCAACCCTCGAATTCGTAGTCGGTCACGCGACAACGGCAGCAGCAGCTAAAACGGTGGACATTGATTCAATTGAGTTCTGGCAAGATGATCCAGTGGTTTCAGGTATGCCTGGACAGTTGCCCGCAGGCTTTGATGGTTCAAACTTACTTCAGAATCACATGCTTTACAGTGATACAACCTACGCGAAAGGTGCAAGCGAAGAAACGATTCCAGAAGGCTACGTCGTCTCGTTTACTGATAGCACAGAATTCGATGATAACGGAAAGAATAGATTAGTGTACAACATTGAAAAATCAAAAGCTGGAGATTCGACCGTTCTTGGTATTGGTTCAGGACTTATTGATCCAAATGCACCTTTTGAAATTGGATTAAATCCATATGCTGTTGCACTCTACGGTCCAACCTATGCGTGGGTAGAAGAGGGTGGAGAAACAAATATTACCCTTGGACAAGAGCTAAGACTTTCGAGTAAATCAGAAGGTGTTCTGTCGGTTGAAGGTGGACAGATAATTGCACGTTCACTAGAAGTCGTAGACTGGAATGTCATTGATGGAGTCGAAGGGCAATCAAAGCGAAAACTCATTAAGGTCTTTGCAATGAATGGTGGCTCACAAAATGCTGCTCTGGTTGCAGGTGGGGTAAGTAACTACTTTACGGCAGTTGATGATTCCTCGATCCAGACACCATACAGACTTATTGCCAATTCATTAGTTGCAACAACAGCAGAAGTAAATGTACTGAAAGCCAGAACACTCAATGTAAACGATAACTTCCTTGTAGACGACGAAGGGAATGTTTCTACAAGCGGAGAACTTTTTGCCGGAGCGATAGAAACGCCAGTAATAAAAGGTGTCGCCGGTGGGTTGAATATAAATATTGGAGAGCAAGAAACCTTTACCGTTTCGGTTGGTGATACAAAGGCAATTGAGGCAAGCGTGAAAGGAGTTAAAGTCAATAACTTATTAGTAAGCGAGCAGCAGGCAGGCAAAGTAACTCTCCCAGCTGGTCAAACAACCACAACCGTACAAAGCGAATTGGTTGCTCCTGAATCCGTAGTTGTTGTGACTCCAAATATTCCAGTGGTAACAGCTGTCAAGACAAATAATGGCTATTTTGTTATTTCGATAGCAACTGCGAGTTCGCAGGATATCGAACTCGCATGGTATGTCGTAAATGTGGATAGAGGAGAAGATTAATATAAGAAAGGTAAGGATGAACAAGTTATTAAAAGGTATGAGGGCGATGTCGTTAAGCTTCTTGGTGTTAATCGCTTCTTTTGGTGTTGTTCATGCTGCTAATTATGTAGAAACTACCTCCTATGACCTTGGGTATCCAGGGATTGATCTTGCCGAAGATTCGAGTGGAAACATCTTTATTGTAGATACAAATAATCAGAAAATTAAAAAATACGACCAAAACGGCAACTACTTATTACAATTTGGTGCCGAAGGAACAGGTAACGGGGAGTTCTCCTATGTTTCTAGTATGGCTATTGACTCTGCAGGTAATGTGTTTGTTGCAGACGAAGTTCGCGTTCAGAAGTTTTCAAATAATGGAGCCTTTCTCTCCGTATTTGCTAATACAGGTGAGGTAAAAGGAATGGCTATTGATGCTGCTGACAATGTATATGTTTCGCTGCCTGTTGATTCGCAGATTGCAAAATACTCCTCTGCCGGTGCATTGCTTGGGTCTTTTGGAACTTTAGGTGACCAACCAGAAGAGTTTGATTCTCCAGGGAGCCTCACTATTGACGCAGCAGGGAATATTTATGTTGCAGATGAAGCCAATAAACGAATGCAGGTGTTCTCCTCGGGCTTTGAATACTTGTATGAGGTGACAGGTTTTGGCCCTGCAGAATCATGGTACATTATGCCTTTTGATATTGATGTAAGCCCATCTGGTGAAACTTTTGTTGCTGATACCTACAATAATATTGTAAAGGTTTACGATAACACTGGATTGTTTTTGTCCAGTATTGATGTGCCGGGAAATCCGTACGGTATTATTGCCAAAAGTAATGTGATTCTTGTAAGCGTTGCCGGAGATACAACGTTACGCAGGTTTACGTTGGATGATTTAGCGCCAACTATAAATGTAACACCGTTTGATAGTCATACGGTTGCGACAGGTCGACCCACTTTTGAAGGTTTGGCTGTCGATACCATGAGTCCGGTTACTTCAGTTGATTTCAAGGTAGAGGGTGGTGCGTATACAGGTGATTGGGCCAATTGTTCCCCTTCTGATGATTCGTACGATTCATTATCTGAAGCATTTACATGTATACCAGCCGACAGTATCCCCGTTGGGAGCTACACACTAACAGTACGGGCGACTGATAATGTTGCAAACACCAACCGTCAAGAAGACGATAATTTATTTACTTATACGTTTTCAATTATTGATGATGCTCCTGCTAGTATAGATAACGAAGCGTTTCCGGAGGACAAAACGTTTGATACCACACCATTATTAACGGGAACAGTTGTTGATCTTGTTTCAGGAATTGTGAGTGTTGAGTACGAGTTAACCTCTGAAGCATCGGGAGTGTGGCACGCCTGTACCTCTGAAGATGGTGCATTTGATGAGCTTGCAGAAGTATATCAATGTCAATTAGTTGATGCCTTAAGTGCAGGTATACATATAGTAACGATTCGTTCGACTGATGCTTCAGGTTTTACTAATGAACCATATCCTGATGGAAATGCGTGGGAATATACCTTTGAAGTAAGAGCGCTGACGACCCCAACTGTGGCAACAGGTACAGCGAGTTCAATTACTTCCAGCTCTGCAGTGATTGGCGGGACTGTTTCAAGCAATGGAGGGAGTGTTGTAACTGAGCGGGGTATTGTGTATTCAGCAACAGTAAGTACCCCTACGGTTTCTGATATAAAAGTAGCAAGTGGTATGGGGGTAGGAGTATACACAGCGAGCCTAAGTAGTCTTGCTGCATCAACTCATTACTACGCGCGTTCATATGCAATAAACGCACAAGGAACATCGTAC
The DNA here is from genome assembly GCA_016860985.1 of Patescibacteria group bacterium. GTDB lineage: Bacteria > Patescibacteriota > Dojkabacteria. Next base: position 634,360 of record BOKM01000001.1, read on the forward strand.
GGCTCCGTTCTCGAATTCACTACGCTTGCAGCTGCACCTACAACACCTGCCTCGCTACAGAATGTGTATGTCACGTTTGCAAAGTTTAAATATAATAAATATGTATCTCCTTCTGCTCTTCGCACGGGGGATACGGCGTATATAAAGAATTTCAATACGAGTAAGTTGAAATTGTTACAGGTTTTTCTTTATGACTATGCAAAAAAAGGGAATCAAGGGTTTACCAAGTCAAAGGTGACAACATCGTCAATGTTTCTTAGAACAACTAGCCTTCTACCGACGGGTAAGCGCTACGCGTATGTCTTTAAATTCCAAGATAAAGCAACAGGGATCATCGCAACCAAATATTTTGTTGTATATACAACAAAAGTATGGCAGGGAAAGTCGGTTTTAGGAGTTACAACGACAACGGAAACTGGAGTGCAGAATAAGCCGGGGCCTGACCCAAGTGAAGTTGCGCCGAATTATGTTGCCAATCCACTTCCACAGTATAGTGGAGATTGGAATAGAATATGGTCTAACGTTGTTGATTCAGGCGTGCTACCTTATATTGCTGTTGCTATTTGTATTGGAGGAGTTGTGATTGTCTTTCTAAGAAATATAAAGCATGAATCCTGAGGAATCATTTAGTAAAGCCGACGCATTATGTGGGGATCAAGATTTTACCTTCCAATATGAGCCAGATAGAACTGACCTGCTTGTTGCTGCAACCTTACCTGCTGTAAATGCAAAAGCGAGAAAAGGTGACGTCAAATTAGATACTGATGCACTCATTTTGCGTAAAGCGCAGTGCCGTTTGTGTAAATTGAATGCTGCAAACCAGCGACATGGTGGAAATGTATCTTGCCTGCCCCGACTGCAATCGACCCTAGATATGGTCACTTTCAAGGTTATTCCTCAGATCAAAGAGAAGAGATAGTTACGGCTCTTGACTTGCTGGTTTTGTTTTGTGTATAATACCCCTGCTCTTAAGAAAAAAAGTAAGAAGAGTTGTATCCCAAAAGATTAATAAAGCGCAATTTGACACTGCATTCGTTTGTGTTACAATTACGAACATTTAATCCGAAAGGATTTGCTCCTTGACAATCGAGGTGTGGCGGGAAACCGCACCAATTCAGTAGAAATACTACAAAAAACAAAATTAGGGTTGCGAGGCGACTTCGGTCAAATCGGAACGCTAGTTCAATAAATCGAAAACGCGAAAGAATTCAAAAGCAATCGCAGGTTCGATCATGAGTCAATGACTCCTTAGTTGAGAGTTTGATCCTGGCTCAGGACGAACGCTGGCGGCGTGCTTTAGGGATGCGAGTCGAGCGATCTTTTTCCACAAACAGATGTTTCGCAAGAAATTGAAGCGAGTGGGTTAAGATAGCGGCAAACGACTGAGTAACACGTAGACAACTTACCCTTAACACAGAGATAGCCACGCGAAAGTGTGGGTAATATCTGATAGCCCGTATAGGTGAGATTCCGGTACGGTAAAGGCGCAAGCCGGTTTTGGAGAGGTCTGCGGCCCATCAGCTAGTTGGCAGGATAACAGCCTACCAAGGCGAGGACGGGTAGGGGGCGTGAGAGCGCGACCCCCCAGGATGGCACTGAGACACGGGCCATACTCCTACGGGAGGCAGCACTCGGGAATTTTCCACAATGGACGAAAGTCTGATGGAGCGACGCCGCGTGAAGGATGAAGGTTTTCGGATCGTAAACTTCTTTTGCCAAGGAATAGGAAGGAAGGTACTTGGCGAATAAGGGGCTGCTAACTGCGTGCCAGAAGCATCGGTGATACGTGGGCCCCAAGCGTTGTCCGGATTTATTGGGCGTAAAGCGAACGTAGGCGGTTAAGAGGATCTTGTTTCAAAGACCCCAGCTCACCTGGGGAAAGGGATGGGATATCGCTTGACTTGAATTGAGGAGGGGAGATCGGAACGCGTGGTGGAGCGGTGAAATGTGTTGATATCACGCGGAACGCCGGTGACGAAGGTTGATCTCTGGCCTTATATTGACGCTCATGTTCGAAAGCTAGGGGAGCGAAACGGATTAGATACCCGTGTAGTCCTAGCCCTAAATGATGTCTGCTAGGCGTTGGATTAAGCGTAACTGTTCCTTCGGGAGCTTTTATGACAATTCAGTGTCGAAGTTAACACGATAAGCAGACCGCCTGGGTAGTACGGCCGCAAGGTTGAAACTCAAAGGAATTGGCGGGGACCCGCACAAGCTGTGGAGCGCGTGGTTTAATCCGACGGTAATCGTATAATCTTACCAAGGTTTGACATACTGCTGCAGTCCATTAGAAATAGAGGACGCCTTCGAGGGTGCAGTACAGGTGCTGCATGGCCGTCGTCAGCTCGTGCCGTGAGGTGTACCGTTAAGTCGGGTAACGAGCGAAACCCCTATCCCATGTTACAAGTGTCTTGGGAAACTGCCGTGGTAAAACACGGAGGAAGGGGGGGATGACGTCTGGTCGTCATGGCCCTTATACCTTGGGCTACACACACGCTACAATGGTTGGGACAACGAGTCGCTACACCGCGAGGTGATGCTAATCTCATAAACCCAACCCTAGTTCAGATTGCAGGCTGAAACTCGCCTGCATGAAGCCGGAATAGCTAGTAATCGCAGATCAGCCAAGCTGCGGTGAATACGTTCTCGGGTCTTGCACACACCGCCCGTCAAACTCCCAAAGTTGGGATTACCTAAAGATTTTGAGGATTTATTTTCAGGGTTTAGGGTAAGATCAGTAATGGGGGTTAAGTCGTAACAAGGTCGCCGTAGGGGAATCTGCGGCGAAATTACCTCCTTTTAGGAGATGAGCGGTTTTCTCGCCACACCAGGATTGTTAAGGGGCATGTAGCTCAGTGGTAGAGCACTGTACTGATAATGCAGTGGTCCTTGGTTCGACCCCAAGCATGCCCATTTCTAGGGACCCGGGCCTGTAGCTCAGTTGGTAGAGCACTCGCTTTGCATGCGAGTTGTCAGGGGTTCGAATCCCCTCAGGTCCAAGAATCTTTAAAAGGTTCTGAGTCTGAGGAAATGGAAAAATTGCATTATCATAATTAGTCAATGTCGGCTTCCAATATAAACGGAGCCAAAAAGCATTGCATACACCTCGGTTCTTTGATAAAATCTGCTTACGCTCGTAAAGAAAGCAGAAGAGAGTGAAGGAATTATGGAGTTTTTCGCAAGGAAAATTCCCAGTTCTTTTACTGAAAGGAGGTTCGCCTCTGATAAAGGATGTGCGTTGGTTTTCTTCGGAATTCTGACCTCTCTCATTTGCGCAAGCAAATGAGGGAAAACACATTTGAACATTGACAATTGAATTAGGTTTTGTGACCGTACAAAAAGAAAGTTACGGGCGCAGAGTGAATGCCTTGGTACAATATGCCGATGAAGGACGTGTAGGGCTGCGAAAAGCTCGGATGAGCTGCCGAAAAGCGATATTAATCCGAGATGTCCGAATGGGGTAAAAACCCCTCTCTACGGAGAGACCTAACCGCAAGGTTGGGGGGGAACGCGCTGAAGTGAAACATCTCAGTAAGCGCAGGAAAAGAAATCAACCTTCCGTAAGGAAGCGTTCAGTACTCAGTACTGAATGGAGATTCCGTAAGTAGCGGCGAGCGAAAGCGGATAAAGTCTAAACTGGTCTGGTGTAAGGCTGTACGTGCGGTAATCTCGCGTTGCGAGAGCATCGTTCCGTCCAGTCGCAGGTCTTGGCTCGTGCCAGACACAGTGTTGTGGTCGTATCATTGTTTTCCCAAGAGGAAACAGACTGCACAAGATGATCAGGAGAAGCGTATGGAAAGACGTACAATAAAGGGTGAAAGTCCCGTATCTGAAAATCATCTTGGAATGTTCGATATGAACCAAAGTAACACGGGGTCCGAGAAGCCTTGTGTGAAGCAGGGAAGCCCATTTCCCAAGACTAAATACGTATTGTGACCGATAGTGAAGAGTAGCGTGAGCGAAAGGTGAAAAGTACCCCAGGTAGGGGGATGAAAAGTTTCTGAAACTCTGTGCCTACAAGCAGTCGGAGCCATTATTATGGTGACGGCGTGCCTATTGAAGAATGAGCCTAGGAATTAATGTTGTCAGCAAGGTTAACTGATAGAAGTCAGGGAGCCGAAGGGAAACCGAATCTGAAAGGGTGTTAAGTTGGCAATATTAGACCCGAAACCGGGCGAGCTATTCATGAGCAGGCTGAACTCTGGGTAACACCAGAGGGAGGGCCGAACCCGTTAGCGTTGAAAAGCTATGGGAGGACTTGTGAATAAGTGGCAATAAACCAATCGAGCTCGGTGATAGCTGGTTCTCCTCGAGATTGCTGTCCGGCAAGCGTCAGGTATGTACATGTGGGGGTAGAGTACTTTTTGGGTGCAGGGGGCAACCTTTGTATCCAGAAAAACTCCGAATACCACATCTATCACCCTGGCAGTGAGTCCACGGAGGTAAGCCCCGTTGGGCGAGTTGGGGAACATCCCAGACCTACATCTAAGGTCCCTAAATCTGAACTAAGTGAAAGAGAAGGACGTGAAATTTCTCAAACAGCCAGGAGGTTAGCTTAGAAGCAGCTACCCTTTAAAGAGTGCGTAACAGCTCACTGGTCGAGAGATTCTGCGCCAACAATGATCGGGTCTAAGTTCAGTACCGAAGGTTAGGGTGCGATACCAATTTATTGGTACCGCGCGGTAGAGGAGCGTACTATATATGCCAAGTGCGAAGGCAACTTGGAATTAAGCGTTGAAGCCGTGTCGTAAGGTATGGTGGAGCATATAGTAGTGAGGATCTAGGCATGAGTAGCGAAAGACAGGTGAAAACCCTGTCCCTCGGAAGTCTAAGGTTTCCAACGCCACGGCAGTCGACGTTGGGTTAGGCGGAACTAAGGAACCCCTCTTGTAATGAGAGGATTACCGATGTACAGCAGGTTAATATTCCTGCTCTGTATGTATTTAGCGAAGGAGTGACGCAGTTGGAGCACTTCGAGCCCTGATAGGTCAGGGTGCAAGCAGTAAGACAGATCTGATAGGAAAATCCGTCAGGTCGTTTATTCGAGCTGTGATGCCAATTTCTGTTTTAGGACAGAGAGAGTTGAAGGATTCAAAGGCCAGGAAAAACTTCTCAGCGTTGTAAAATACATGCACCCGTACCGCAAACTGACACAGGCAGACTGGTATAAATGTACCAAGAGGTACGGTCCACTCCAGATTAAGGAACTCGGCAAATTGACCACGTAACTTCGGGATAAGTGGGACCTAGCACCGATATAGCAATATATTGATTGATCTAGGTTGCAAAGAATAGGTTCGGGCGACTGTTTACCTAAAACACAAGTGCCTGCAAACTCGCAAGAGGAAGTATAGGTGCTGACACCTGCCCAATGCCAGAAGGTCAACGAAGGGGGTGATCCCGCAAGGGTGAGCCTCTGACATAAGCCCTGGTGAATGGCGGCTGTAACTCTGACGGTCCTAAGGTAGCGTAACCCCTTGTCACATAATTAGTGACCTGCATGAAAGGTGTAACGACTTGAACACTGTCTTAATCTGGAAACCGGCGAAATTGAAGTGGCCGTGAAGATGCGGCCTAAACACACATGGACAAAAAGACCCCGGAAGGTTTACTTTAACTTTGCATTGACGCATGGTTCTGGGCACAGAGAATAGGTGGGAGACTTTGAACTCTTGGTTTCGGCTGAGGGGGAGTCAACAGTGTAATACCACTTACTTGGTGCCGTGCTTCTAACTGGATCCATATGGATCAACAATTTATTGGAGATTTCATATCAGGACAGTGCATGGCGGGAAGTTTGACTGGGGCGGTTACCTGCTAAAAAGTAACGCAGGTGCACAAAGGTTTGCTCAGGAGGTATGGAAATCCTCTGTAGAGTGCATGAGCAGAAGCAAGCTTTACTGCAAGATCGGCGGATCGAGCAGTCGCGAAAGCGGGTTCAAGTGATCCTCTGATTGATCATGGTATCGTCAGAGCTTATGGGATAATACTTACTCCGGGGATAACAGGCTAGTCTGGTCCGAGCGTCCACAGCGACGACCAGGTTCGGCACCTCGATGTCGACTCGTCGCGTCCTGGGACTGAAGAAGGCCCCAAGGGTGGGGGAGTTCACCCCTTAAAGCGGCACGTGAGTTGGGTTCAGACCGTCGTGAGACAGGTCGGTCTCTATCCTGTGTGTTCGTCCAAAGAATGAGAAGGTTTGCCCCTAGTACGCAAGGATCGGGGTGAGTTAACCTCTGGTGTACCTGCTGTTCCACCCGGAGCATCGCAGGGTAGCTACGTTAGTACAGGAGAAGCGCTGAAAGCATCTAAGCGCGAAACCTACTTCGAGATTATTCTTTGTTGATTCTTTTGCGCAAAGCAATTTGCGTAGAGGTTTCGGAAGTCCCCTGGGAGATTACCAGGTTGATAGGCACTCGGTGTAAGCACAGCAATGTGTTCAGCCAAGGTGTACTAATTGGACGAAATCTTTTTGTTTGGTCACATACCTATTCAGTTGCTTTTACATTAGACTCTGTCTAGTACGAAAGCAACTGAAAACACGAATTTCAGACTTGTCTGTGTATAACTTGTTATACAACCTACTTGTAGGTAAAGGAGTGTTATTCAATTGTCAGTGTTTGCATTTTTCTGTAAACACTTTTCAACTCTATCTAATAAAAATAGACAATGCTCTGTTTTTTATATGCGTAACCGACGTGCTCGGTTGTTTTTTACGACCTATTGAGTAAAATGTAGCTATGCCAGAAGTAGAGTTGAGAAAAAAATTTTCAGAACTACATGCGATGGATCAAAAATATCGCACTAATATCGAAACTTTCGATGCCAACTTACGGGAACAGAAAGTGCTTGACGAGCAAAATCTATTAATGTTGGAGGAAATAGTTGGAAAATTTGGCTGGCCAACAATTGCTGTATTAGGTGAAGATTTGGCTCGTGTACCGATACTAATTGCTCAACATTCGAGCTTTTTGGATCGCTCGGAACGTCTTTATGAGATAGCGTTTTCTGCATATAAACAAGATTCACGTGCATTGAAGCCAGAATGGCTAACAAATTGGATTGATTCGATTAGAGTGCAAAGTCAAAGGCCACTCGTTTACGGTCAATATTTTTTACGAAGAAATGGAGAGCATTGGGTAATACCTCAAATTGAAGATGTAGAACGCTTAGAGCAAAGGCGACGAAGTATGGGACTTGAGCCGTTTCCTGTATTTTTCGCGCAGCGTTTGAGGGATTTTCCAGATAAGGCAGATAGAGAATCTCTTCTTAATTCTTATGAGACTATTTTTGGAGCAAGGTTTAGGGAATAATTTTTTGTCAGAAAGTTGAATTTATCGGTGTTTTGTTTTACTATGAAGAGATGAATCGACGTGTCGTTGCCTTTCTAAAAAAATTACCCGGACTCGCAGTTATAGTTGTTGCAGGAACCATTTCATATTCGGTCGTCGCTGACTCTATCAATACACAAGTTACGGTTTCAAACTCGTCACCTACGTTTTCAGTCGCACCTGCAGAATCACCTGTGTCTGATACAACAACTCCAACCAACGTTGGAAATGTTGTCACGTTTCAGGCAACTGCCACCGATGCAAATAATGATTCGTATCGGCTTGCAATCTGCAAAACAAATGCAGTAACCCCAAATGGTGTAGGTGCTCCCACATGTGATGGCGGAAGTTGGTGTGTTTCTTCTACAGCTGCCTCAGGTGCGCAAGCCTCCTGTACCTATACAGCTTTGTCAGGGGATGCCGAATCAAATGATTGGTTTGCTTTTGTTTGTGATTCAACAACCGGAAGTACGTGTTCGTCGTCAAGCCAAGGGAGTGGGAGCGCAGGCTCTCCTTTTGCAGTTAATCACGCGCCTGCCTTTACTGCAATGAACTCTACCGCGGGGGATCCAGGAGCAACAATAACCTTCACCGCAACGGCCAGCGATGCTGATACAAGTGGAAGTGCAGATACCGTTCTCCTTGTTGTTTGTTCAGTATCTGGAGCAACTGCCAGTGGATGTACTATACCTGCAAATCAACTTTGTATTTCGACAGCGGTATCGAGCAATCCTACCTGTGATTACACCCTACCCGCGGTAAAAAATAGCGGTACAACGAGCTATTATTCCTATGTTTATGATAGTCACAATTTAGGGGCAACCAACAATCCTTTTCCTTCAAAATCCTACACAACTAATAATGTTTCGCCCTCAGTGTCAAATGTTGTCGTAAATGGTGCGGCAGACATTACGCTGACGGCAGGTACAACAACTAACGTTACGGTTACGGGCACAATTACCGATGCTAACTCTTGTCAAAATATAAGTTCGGTGAAAACAAGCCTTTACCGTTCTGGAGTGGGCTATTCTGCGTGTGATACCGTTGGTGAGTTAAATTATAACTACTGTTATTCACTCGTTACCTGTTCAGTTTCTGGAGGTTCCTGTACTGGTGGGACTGACGCATCTGCTGACTACTCTTGTACCGTAACGATGCAATATCATACAGATCCAACCGATGTGTCGACTGTATATTCTGCCGAAAACTGGCTTGGAACGATTTTGGTAACCGATTCAGGTGCGTTAACTGCAACTGCTGAGTCGAGTACTCCCATAGAAGTTGCAAGTCTTACTGCACTCAGCCTTGACGCGCTTGTTTCCTATGGCAACATAGGCTTAGGGCAAGATTCTGGAGCGACTAATGCCACAACAACCGTAACGGCACTTGGTAATGTCGGGATTGATACTGAATTGTCCGGTACATCAATGACAAATGGAACCGATACCATTCCTGTCGCCAACCAAAAATATGGAACAACGGCTTTCACCTATTCGTCGGGGGGGACTGCGCTAAGCACAACACCCGTTGAAATCGAACTAAATGTGCTTAAGACAACGAGTGTGGGAACTCCGGCAACGAAGAGCCTGTATTGGGGTATTGCAATTCCAGGCAGTATAAGTTTTGGTACGTATACAGGGACAAATAACATCACAGCCATAAAAGGTGAATCAAATGAATGGTAAGATAAATCTTTATATTGCTGTCGCGTTATTCATCTTTTTTGCGGGGGTACAGCTGGTTTTCTTTCCTGATTATGCGCATGCTGCATCATCAAGTATCGGAGTTTCCCCGTCACAGATTACGAACGATATTCTTACCCCTGGGGCAGAGTATGAAACAAAATTGACGATTTCACGTGCATCAGCAACTATTGAAGTTGTTGCAAAGATTGAAATAAGTGGACAGGAAATCTCAAACTGGGTAACTTTTCCCGCTGGAGACAGTGTTGTAATCGCTAAGGGCGAACAACGAAAAGAGATAACGGTCAAAATCAAGGTACCGCAAGACGCAGCCTACAGAAAATACGAAGGAAGTCTCCGTTTTACGGTAACACAGCAAACACAAGGGCAAGTTAACATTGTTCCAGGTGTTCGTGTTGATGTTAAACTCACGGTCACTGATAAAATAACGGAATCCATTAAGGTTTTGTACGTACAAGCCAAAGATTCTCCGTTTCTTGCACCATATCATGTGATGGTAAAAGTCAAGAATTTAGGAAACGCCGAAGCTTCACCTACAAAGCTAAACTTGGTAATCTTAGACATTAATGAGAAGGAGCTGAGAACTTTATCCGCCCAGTTTAATGAAAAAGTAGCGGCGTTTAGTGAAAAAGATTATGATATTTACCTGCAAGATCCAACGCCACTTTCAATAGGAGAGTACTGGGCAAGAGTTACCGTATTTGGGGGAGAGAAAGAATTGTATTCAGATAAATTCTCCTTTAGAATTACGGAATCGACTCCATCAGTCAGTGTATCACCTTCAGTAGATAAAGGTTCAATTTTTGCAAGCAATATTTTGATGATTACCTTAGTTTTTGTGGGCATACTTACACTGGTTGGATCAATCGCGATAATCGTTGTATTTAGGCGCAAAAACAAAGATGAAGAAGGTACCTAAATGGCTTGCTGTTAGTTATTCCGTTGCCTCGATTGTGGTTTTTCTTGTTATTTCTACATTTATTCATTTTTATCCCTCACCTCCTAAATCAAATGCATGGACAGAAACCTGCACGTGGACTGGAGCAACCGGTGGTGCATGGGAAACAAGTACCAACTGGGATTGCAATAGTGTTAATAGAGTACCAACTGCAACTGATCGCGTAGTTATAGATTCTAATGTAACAGTAAATATCAACGCCACCACAACTATAGATGATTTGGTAATTGGAAACTCAGGAGGTACAACTTCACCGATTTTAAACTTTAATTATGATGCAATTACAAACGGAGCACTTATTGTTGATGATTCAAATGCAGTTATTTATTCAAATGCACAAGTAACGCATACGTTGGGCGCAACAGCCGAGACAGCAAAGGTCAATATAACGGTGACGAATGGTGACATGACGGTTACTGGGAGTATAAATGTAAACGAAAAAGGGTTTCGTCCTGGATATGGAACAGGAAAGGGGAATAATGGAAATGGTGCAGGTGGTGGCGCATATGGAGGAGGTGGTGGAAGTGGTGCAAGTGCAACTGGGGGAATTCCGTATGGCTCAGCAGCGCAACCTGTTAATTATGGAAGTGGTGGTGGAACAGATGGGACAGGGCTAAACAAAGGGGCGGGAGGTGCCGCAAAAATAACGATTGGAGGAACACTAACCGTTAATGGTTCTATTACTGCAACGGGGGGAATATCAATTACTGGAACTTCAGATGTAGGGAGTGGCGCTGGCGGCAGTATTTGGATTACTGCAACAACTATAACAGGTGCGGGCTCAATAACTGCAAACGGAGGCAATGGTGGAACAGGTGGTCAGTTAGCGGGTGCGGGCGGTGGTGGTCGTGTTGCCCTTTACTACACAACCGACAGTATGAGTGGAACAGTTTCCGCAAAATCAGGAGGAACCACAAGTGGTACTTCAGTAATTGGAGCTGCTGGGACTATATATCGAGAAGTAAATGGAGGAATCAAAACAATTTTTATAGACAATGTTGGGCAGAATAACAACGATACCTATTCTAAAATTGAAACAGGACTGACGCTCGATACGCTGACGGTCGCGAGTTACGGGTATTTATGGCTTGACGTAACACTCACCACTACGACACTTACGTTAGAAAATAACACAAGGCTAACTGTTGATGCCGCTGCAAACTGTACATACACCACCTTTAATCTTGGTACGCCAACAACGATTATGGATAGGGGTGGCACATTTGCATTACTTAGCGATGGTGGTTCACTTACTGTTGCTGCCTCAAACACACTGATTGCAGATTATCCTCGTACTTATACGAGTGTCACGATAAACGGAACACTTACCACAAGTCAGAACTCAAGTGCCGAAACTTATAAGCTTTCTCACACTACATCAGGTGACTACACAATTTCTTCAACTGGTGTAATCAACGTTAGCGAGAAAGGTTACACGCCAGGTTACGGCCCAGGCAAGGGGGTTAACGGAAATGGAGCAGGCGGTGCAGGGCATGGCGGAGGGGGCGGAAGAGGAACTAGTGCAGTTGGTGGGACAACATACGGCTCTACAACGCAACCAAATAATATAGGGAGTGGTGGCGGTACTGATGGTCTAGGGCTAAACAAAGGTGGAGGAGGGGCGGTTAAATTGGACGTTGGGGGTACGTTAACAATAAACGGTAGTATTACAGCAAATGGTGGAGCATCACTAACAGGAACAAGCGATGTTGGTGGCGGAAGTGGCGGAAGCATATGGCTTATTGCATCTACATTATCTGGTTCTGGAGCTCTTTCTGCAAATGGAGGAAATGGGGGGCCTTCAGGGCAAAACTCAGGTGCAGGTGGTGGTGGGAGAATTGCTATCTATTACACAACTGACACCTCGACGCTGACAGTGTCTGCAAAGAGTGGAACAACTGGTGGAGGAACATGGGTTATTGGTGCTGCAGGTACAATCTACAAAGAGTCTACAGGTGGCACAAAGAGTGTGACTATAGATAATGGAAATTTAGAGAACAACGATAATTACGCAACAATTCAATCTGGTTTAAACCTTACCACCTTGACCGTAACGAATAAGGGATCGTTATGGGCAGATAATTCAACTACAGCAACGACAGTTAATCTAACTAACTCAGGAAAACTTGCAATAGCGTCAACTGGTAGTATCTCTTATACAAACCTAAACTGGTCAACATCTGGAATTTTAATAGATAGAGGAGGGACGTTCTCATTACTAAGTGGAGGAGCTGTACTTACTGTTCCGACAAGTACAGTGCTTTTTGCTGATACTGCAAGAACATACACGTCTGTTACTGTTGATGGAACAGTGACGCATACAGCAAATGGTACAGCTGAAACGTATAAAACTAATCATACAACATCAGGTGACTACACAATATCGGCAACTGGATCGATTGACGTAACGGGAAAGGGGTTTGCAGGTGGGTACGGTACGGGCAAGGGAACCAACGGTAACGGTGCTGGTGGCGCTGGATATGGTGGAGAAGGTGGAAACGATGCATATGCAAATATCGCTGGAGGAACAACATATGGTTCGCTCACAAATCCACTCGATTCCGGGAGTGGTGGCGGAATTAACGAAGGTGCACAAAATTATGGAGGAGGAGTTGTGAAATTATCGATTGGGGGAACGTTGACAGTCGATGGCCCGATTTACTCTAACGGACAAGCAAATCAAGGCGGTGGGACTGACGATGTTGGTGGCGGGTCCGGCGGGTCCATCAACATTACGGCGTCAACACTTGCTGGAAATTCAACAGTCGCCGCTAATGGTACGAATGCGTATAGGTATGGAGGAGCAGGCGGTGGGGGAAGAATTGCAGTGTACTATACAAACAACACTTCTTCGATTTCCTATCAGGCATACGGAGGAACTCAGGGTGGTTCGGGGGGGAACATCGGCGCAGCAGGAACAATTTACCAAAAACCAGATTCTAGCAACGGAACTGTTATTGTGAACAATGGAAATCGCAATGCCGGGGCAAAAAAAACAGCGAGCTTACCAGCTAGCCTTTCCATAGCAACGCTTGATATTCTAAATTACGGGAGGTTGCACTTTACGACATCGATTACGGCAACAACAATTAATCTCTCTGCAAACGCTACATTAGTGAATGAGGCAACGGGGACAACCGCAAATACGGAATTTAACTGGACCGGGCCTTCAATTTTATATGACAGAGGTGGTACTTTTGGGACTTTAAGTGGTGGTGGTGCGTTAAATGTTCCCACAAATACAACGCTTTATGCTGACGTGGCAAGAAGTTACAGTTCAGTAACAGTCGATGGTACTATCACTCACTCAAGCAATACGACTGCTGAGACTTATAAAATTGCGTATACCGTTACAAACAACGTGACAGTAGCCGCAGGAGGTAAAATTGATGTATCAAGCCGCGGGTATGCTTCTTCAGAAGGTACAGGGCAAGGAGTTGATCATGCTTCGGGTTCAGGTGGTGGAGGTTATGGAGGGAACGGAGGCGCAGGGCTTTCAGGTGCAGGTGGTTCATCCTATGGTTCTGCTACAGCACCTGCAAATATTGGTTCTGGAGGTGGAGCAGATGGTGCAGGAAATGGAGGGCTCGGTGGTGGAAATGTCACAATCAATGCAGGAGGAACAGTAACCATTACGGGCAGTATTCTTGCTGATGGTGGGAGTTACGTTGCAAACGACTCAGGAGGTGGAGCAGGTGGTACGATTAGTATTAACGCCGGTACCTTTACTGGAGCTGGAACTGTGTATGCACGTGGAGGAGCTGGAAGACCCGGTACTGGAGGTGGTGGTAGCGGCGGAAGAATTGCCATTTTTTACGCTGGTTGGGGCTGGACTGGCAATACAATGACTGATGCAGTAGCCACAAGCGGCGGAAGTGGTTATGCTACTGGTTCGGTTGGAACTGTTTACCTAGAATCATCAAATAACTTACCTTCAGTTTCCGGTGTTGCCATAAATTCAGGGGCTGCTGCAATTGACTTAACCGCTGGGAGTTCCTTAAATGTGAGTTGTACGGGAACAGTATCAGACCTTGATGGATATTTGGATATTACCTCAGTAACGGCGGTGCTTTATCGATCAGGAGTTGGGGCTGGTGCAGCAGATAACGACAACAATCACTATTCAAGTACCTGTTCGGGAGGAGCCGGAAGCGGGACAACGCAACCATTTACCTGTACGTTCCCCGTGTGGTTTATTGCAGATCCTACGGACGTTGGTTCAAATAATGCAGCGGACGACTGGACCTGTAAAATAACTCCATATGATGGCGATGGCACTGGAAGCGATGGAACCGATACCATTGAAATGAACTCACTATCTGCAATATCTGTTACTCCAAGTAGTATTGATTTTAATGGAGCACTCTCCGCAGGGGGAAACTCAGGGAGTAATAACGATACGACTGAATTTTATAATATTGGCAATGTGGCCATAGACGTTGAGGTTTCTGGATCAAACTTGTGTACAGATTATCCAACTTGCGCAACTAATGTAATTAGTACGGGGAATATTGAGTATAAGGATACGGCGTTCACATATGGAGCAGGGATCGACCTCACAAACTCTCCTGTATTTAATGGGTACAACATTGCTAAATCGACGGTTCGACCTTCAAACCAGTCAAGAACAACCTATTGGGGAATTGGGATACCATTATCTGTTACCTCTGGAACATATACTGGGGTTGCGACTTTTACGGCGTTACAGCACTAAAGTTTTTCTCCTCCGATTCTCCAGTAGCAAATGCCTTTAATGCCGTAGTTTTGGGCAAGCTTGAGCCTATTATCTATTGCCTGCTTGTTAAGATAATACATTACCCGTTCAACTCCGTTATACTTAAACTCTGCTCGCACTTCTTTTATCGTGCTGTCATAGGTTTCTCGATAATACGTGCTGTGGTTCTTTATGTATGCAATATTGTCATGTTGCGGAGATATGGTGTTTTTTTGTTCGCCCGAAGAAAGTGACTGGTCGTTATTAGTTCCAGCTAGGTTTTTACTCTTTGGCTTCGGCCATCCATGTGCATACAAAGGGAGTGCAAGTACCACTTTTTCTGCGGGCATTTGGCTTAATGCGTAGCGTATCAATGTTTCGTTCCATCCGTAGGGAGAGAGAGGTCCAGGCTGTTTACTACCTTGCCCAGTAAAATCATAGGCCATGATTCTGAACTCATCTACGATTGCGCCGATTGCTTTCCAGTCCTGAGCCTCATGTGT
This sequence comes from Patescibacteria group bacterium, assembly GCA_016860985.1. Lineage (GTDB taxonomy): Bacteria > Patescibacteriota > Dojkabacteria. The sequence continues at coordinate 649,569 of BOKM01000001.1, forward strand.
TTGTGGGAGAAATGAGTAAATTTTTCGGTCATCAATTTTTGGGAGTGCGGTGAATACAAGCTTTTTGTTGTTTTTGTGAAGTTCATCGGCAAGTTTTGACAGAAATTGGAGGAGCTCGTCTTTATCGGAAGCATAGGTACTTTCATAGTCAAGGTCAATTCCATCGTAGCCGTTTTTGGTCACAACACTCACTATTTCCTTGATATGCGCGTCCATGTGTTTGTTTAGTATACTGCTGAGAATGTCAGCGTCGAAGAGTGAAATTGTGGGAATTAACGTTATGTTGTTGCGCTGTACAAGATCAAGCAACACTCTGTTGTTAAGCGTCGGCTCAACATTTAAAGAACCGTTGGCTTTTGGTGTAAACCAAACAGGAGAGAGTGTACGGTACTTCTTTGGATTAGCTCTTATTGAGGTGAGTGCTGGTGTCATTCCCCAATCGGGAATCCATGACATTTCTTCCGGAATATTCGGGGAACCGTTATACGAGACAGCGTTTTCAGTGGGTAAGTCGGAGTTAAACTGGACTCTAGATTCAAAGAAGGTACTAAATATAGTGCTACCGATCTTTGGCCAAATCCTAAGTATCAATGTCAGTTGCTGTGAAGCTAAGGGAACTGTAGGTTGAAAATAGTCGCCTTTTTGGGATGTTGCAAGTTTTCCAGTGGCGAAAATTCTTGCTCCTTTCTCGTCAAGTACCTCTATGCTGTAGGCAGCTTGTGACAACAATGAGTTATCTAGTAGTGTTGAAGAACTCCAATCAAAAACAAATGTTCCGTAGGGATTTGAAACGGAGGGTAATGCTACTCCATAATAAGCCAAGAACGGGTTGAGAGCATTGTAGTAATAATCGCCGTGAGTAGTCGCTATAAGATAATCACTCTGGCATTTTTGATTTTTGATATCACAGCTAGTCTTGAAGATTTCTCGAGATTTTATGTCTCCGTTACATGTATATAATAATCCATCTGGGGTGTGTATTGATAATTCGCTGGCAGACTCAGAGTTTACTGCTTGCTCGAATATTTCACATAAATTGTCTGTGAGCTTGTCTTGGCGCGAGGTGACTTCTAGGGCAGGATACTTTTTTTGTATGGAGAGTAAATAGTCTTCCGAAGGGGAGTCTAATAGCAGTGTGGTTATTCCTGTTGATAGCAATATCACTTCCTCAGTATTATTCGGCCAGTAGTTGTTGGGTAGGATAATTGCCTTTTTGATACTATCCTTGTTTTGCGCATTAGGAGTAGGAGTAACTATCCCGTTTTGTGATACAGGAATACTCCCTATTTGTTCGATTTGTTTTAGTTTGCCGTGCCAAAGTTTTAAATCTCCATAAACTCCGAGTGATAGCACGATCGCAAACAATAGCAGAATGCTGAAAATCTGAGCTCTTTGAGTGTTCATATCGTATTATAACTGATTCCTCTTTTATGGTATTGCCAACACGTTTTTGGCGTGTTATAATTCTTTGCTTGGTGACTAGAGCGGAGTGGCACCACCCGATCCCTTTCCGAACTCGGAAGTGAAACACTCCAGCGCCGAAGATACTTGGATATTTCTCCTGGGAAAATAGGTCGTTGCCAAGCTTTTTTTTGGCCTACAAGATTTGCCGCAATGTAATGCAATCACTAAGCTTTAAAGCGGTCGCGTCTTGATGCTTTCTATACTGTTTGCCCGTTATGCCTGTGAAAGGATTTCCTCTGCTTTTTCTGGTGTTTTTGCCATTCTATCGAAAAGGAGAAGTGCCTTTGCTGGATCTTTTATCTTCTTAAGGACCTTTTCAAATGGGATATCGTGTATTTTTACCGAAAGTGTTTTAATGTGGTCAAATTCTCCGAGCTCATCGGCAAGAAAGTTGATACTCTGTGAGAGTCTAAGTAGTTTTGCTGCCGTTGGTTCAGCATCTGCATTGCTGTATGCATATTTATTTTTTAGCACGGTAACGAGCTTTTTTGAGAGTTTCTTGTCATGTAAATACTTAACGAGTAGTTGCTGTACAGTGGAGATGATGTTTTGAGCAATCATGTAGACGGAAACGATACTTGGAAGGGGAGTCATGCTAAGTGTGAGCATTACAGGCATCACGTATAGCGTTGAGGTATTTAGTGAAGAAGAAAACGCTTCTTGCATTGTTTCTGCGTCGGTTTTGGCTTCGTTTTTCTTTACTTTTGGCACTTGAGTATTCATAAGCTTCATGGATACAAGAGTTGGGAGCATGTTAGAAAGCCCAAGAATAAGGAGAAGTATTAGATATGGAATTGCGGGCGATGCGAATAATCCATTTGAAAATATGCTTCCAGGAGAGAGTAGCAGTTGTATACCAAATAAATCGGTTGCGAATGACGACTGTCCAGTTCCTTTTAATATCTGCTCAATAAATGGATATAAACCGGGCATATTTTGCGGGGTAACTCCACTTTTCGTAAAGGCAAGTACAGATTGGTATAAAGCAATAAGTACTGGAATTTGAATCAAAAAGTTAGTGAAGCAACCAAGTGGGTTGTAGTTAATTTCTTTGTACACTGCCTGTTGTGCTTGAGCCATACCTGTTGGATCGTTTTTGTACTTTTCTTTTAGCTCATCAAGACGTGGCTGAATTGATCGAATTTTTTTAGTGTCTCTATATTGTTTGGCAACCATTGGCCATAGGACTATACGAATAACAATGATGAGTATAAAGGTACTTAATCCAAGGCTCCCTGTTATCACATAAAGATAGGTAAGAAGGTTATGAATCGGTCCATAAATAAGAAAATTCCAAATGTTTCCAAGCATAGGTGTTATTTTAGGAGGTTTATGCTTTTTTAGCAAGCAGTGGCTTGACACAAAATAGAGGTGTGCTACTATGACCCTATTCGGCACTGCCCCGCTGAATATTTTTTCCCATTCAGTGAGTTACGGAACAGAATCAACTGTTCCGGCTTTTGTCATTATCGGATTGCAGCGAATTACTCTCCAAATTGTTAAAAAGATTCCCCAATAACTATGCTTTTTTATAGCTTCTGCACCGTATTCAGAGCAAGTAGGAATAAAACGGCATGTAGCTCTGTGGTTAACGCCGTGGTCGGGGGATAGAGTCTTTTGGTATATGGTAATGAGTTTAAGAAGAATTTTTGTCATGTGCAGTGTCGTTAAAGGTGTGTTTTATTAGTTCACTGAGTTGCAACCGAGTCTCTTTTGTTATGGCAGGGGCTTTGCAAATCCACATCCAATCATATGCCTTTAATGTCTCCTTAGTTAATGATATTCGGAGTAATGCTCGGAGCACTCGCTTTATATAATTTCGTGCGACTGCCTTTGGAACAATTTTTTTTGGCACACTTACAATTATTGTGGGCTTCGCTCCGGTAGCTGTTGCGGCAGTGGGAGTGTACAATAAAAGAATTTTTTCGTGTGAAAGTTTCGTGTTATTGGCAAGAATTCTTTGTCCAACTTTTTGTTTCTCAGAGAGTTTCATTACGTTTGTATTTTACCATGTATCTGTTACAATTACCGCATGTTCGGACTAGAAAAATTCGGTAAAATGGCTGAAACCGTAAAGCAAGCCAAGCAACAGCAAGATAAAATGAAAGCAATTCAGGTATTCGGCGAATCAAGGAATCACTTGGTAAAAATTCACCTGAATGGGCTGCAAGAACTTGTCAGTATTAGTATTGATGAGTCACTTTTGTCTCCAGCTAAAGCGAAAGATTTGAAAAACGATATTATGGCCGCGTATAAGGATGCCCAACAAAAACTTCAAAAAGAGTTAATGAAGGGATTAGACCTTGAGCAGATGAAAAAAATGTTAGGTATGTAATCCATGGGTGTTATACCTAAAACGCTCAAGACCCTTACACTAGAGTTACAGCGACTTCCTGGAATTGGTCCAAAATCTGCCAGAAGAATTGCATATTTTCTTTTTACGCTCCCACAAGATCGGTTGAGTTTTTTGGGCGAGTCGTTTCATAACCTGAAAAAAAATGTCACGGTTTGTACGTTTTGTCATATGCTTGCAGACACAAACCCTTGTGATATCTGTGGCGATGCAACAAGAGAAGTAAAAACACTGTGTGTTGTTGCAGATCATATGGATGTGTATGCAATTGAACGAACTGCAGGATATAAAGGTATGTATTATGTATTGGGTGGCTTACTTTCTCCTGTAAAAGGTCACGGACCAGAAGAGGTTGATACAAAAGGGCTGCTTAAAAGAATTGCACAGTTAAAAAAACTTCAGCGTGGTGGTGAAAAGTTAGAAGTTATCTTTGCTTTAAGTCCAACGACCGAGGGGCAAACCACATCCCTATATATGCGGGAAGAAATTCGAAATGAATTTGGTGAGGATGTCTCGCTTTCCAAGGTAGCAGTTGGTATTTCTGTCGGCACTGATATCGATTATGTCGATACGTACACACTTCAAGAGGCATTGAAAGGAAGAGGCTCCCTGTAATATTTAGCAATCTTATTTGAGGCTGCTTTTACTTGCGTGAATTGTCGTATGTTGTTATACTGAAAACGAAATATGACACTGCTCACCCCCGCCGTGCTTCACTGCTCGGCTTTAGAATATGTAAAGTCCCAAGATAAGGCCTTTCACAGGCGATATATTGTCCAGTTCGCACTGATGCAGGGGCTTTGGGGGGTTATCCTTTGGATACTTGCAATGGTGTTTATTGCTTTTCCCATGGCGAATGAACTTCGTCAGACGTCTGAAAAAATCCTTACTAACGCCAATTTCTCAAGTGTCACCATAAAAGATGGAAAAGCGACAGTGGATATTAAGCCTTTGATCTGGCCATTTACCATCAGTGATTCAGAAAGAGAACGTGTAGAGTTTGTGGTCGATACAACAGGCCATATGAATAAATTTTACTGGGATGACAGAGTCGAGAAGGGCCAAATCAAGCAAATCAACGGAGTAGGTATTACACCAGAGTATATCTTTGCCAAAAAAGGAACGTGGATGAAGAAGATGTACTTTAAGAATATGTGCGCGGGATGCGAGGTGACGTTTACAAAACAACAGGCATATGAAAAATCGATGAATATGTTGTCTTCTGGGACAATGTTGCGTATCGCACTTTATGCTATACCTTTAGTTTTTGCAGTGTTCACACTAATCGGAGCGATTTTGCACATTATATTTATTCTCGTTGTTGGTGCTATATTAAAAGTGCTCACGAGGAATTTTGTTGCTACCAAAGGTGGTCGATACAAAATCGCCTCTGCTTTGTATGTTGGGTGGGCGTATGTGATGGTGCTTTCGCTTATTAGTCAGAAAATACTATTGTTAACGCTTGGAGATGCCTCTCGCTTCTTTATGGTTGTTGAGACGGTTATATTTATGACGCTCGTTTTTATTGGGTACCTTTGCATCGGTTCATTTGAAAAGAATATTCATGAGTTGCCAATTACTAAAGTGAGACGAATGGGGTATGACAAAAAGAGACGCTAGAATGTGGGAGAAAAGGGCATCAGTTATGAATGTGCTCGGAACGGTATACACAGTTTCTTTGAGCTTTTTTGTTGTACTCTCAATGATGTTCGTTACGCTTGCCAAACAATTGCAAGAGCCGCAATACACAGAGGCAGCAGCTTGTTCTCTTCCAGCAACAATTACAACAACAATTGAATTAACACCTGAAAGCTCAGACAATATAATTGATTGTTCGGGGCAAGATATCACAGTTACTTCAACCGGAAAATTAATCATTAAAAGTTATACTGCTGCAGATTCAAGCACCTCAAATGATGTTGGTGTTGTGCTAAAAGTTGCCAATCTTACCATCGATGCAGGTGGAGAGGTTTCTGCAGATGGCCAAGGATATATTCCAAGTGCGGTTGATGGTGGAAGCGCTGTCGCATCGACAGGAGTGGCTGCAGGTTCTGGTGGTGGTCATGGTGGTGCAGGTGGTGCGGGTAATACTGCAGGTGGCGCTGGAAATGTAGTTGGAGCAACAGGTAATACCATCGGTAATAAAGATTATCCATTAACCCTCGGTGGCGCAGGTGGTGCGGCAGGTGGCGGTGGAGTTGGTGGAAATGGTGGTGGTGCTATAAAAATTGAATCAACCGGAACCGTTACAATCAACGGTTTAATTACTGCTAACGGTCTTTCTGGCCAGAAAAGCGCAGACAATCAAACATCAGGTGGTGGTGGAGCAGGTGGTTCGATTTGGGTTGAAGCTCAGATATTAGCAGGAACTGGTCAGGTAAAGGCAGAAGGTGGAAGCACTGATACATCAGCAAGTTACTACGGTGGTGGTGGTGGTGGTGGTCGAATCGCGTTGATTTGTACTGCGTCTACGACTTTTCCATCTCAAAATGTAAGTGTTGCCTTTGGTATCGGCTCTCAAAATGGTCAGGTTGGTACGTTGGTTGGTCCAGGTTGTAAGCCATCAAACCCACAGGTCCTTAAGTTCTACGAAAAGAACGCAACTGCAGGAAGGGTCGATCGTGAAATATTGGTTGGTGAATTAACTACAAAAACTGCCCTTACATTCGCCTCCGATTTGGCAGGCAGCAACTTGAAACTAGAAGTAGAAATACGCGAAAAGGCGCAGTCGTTTACAAATACCCCAACAAATGCGCAAGTGACTGCCTTGAGCAACAAAACGTGTACAGGTATTCCTGCAACAAATAACGTTACAATATCCACCTATTGTGGTTATGTAGAAGTAACAACGGGGCTGAGTACAAGTAAGGAATACAAGTGGCAGGCGCGTGTAGTTAGCACGTCAGGTATTCCATCGGCATGGGTTCAGTTTGGAGAGAACTCGACCTCAGATTATGATTTTGTTATTTCTGGCGCAGCTTCTTCGATTATAATTCTTGACGGAAATAGCCAATCTGCCGTCGTCGGTCAGTTGGTTGCCACAAAGCCAAAAGCAAAAGTCGTTGATGCTGCAGGTTATGGCGTGCCATTTTATGCATTAACCTCTTGGTCGGTATTAACTGGAGGTGGAACGCTTTCGAATTCTGTGATTACCACTGATAAGTGGGGTGAAGTAACAACCGATTGGGCTCTTGGTCCAACGGCAGGAGTTGCGAATAACTCAATTAAAATTAGTAAGACGACTCCGGCTTTAAGTGCAACCTTTACTGCAAGCGCACTTCCGGGTGCAGTAGCAAGCTATACGGTAGATGCGGCATCCAACACATCCTTGATAAACACTCCATTCACCTATACGGTAACTGCAAAGGATGGTTATGGAAATATTGTTCCTTTTGTTGGGGCCCTTTCTGTAGTCCCCGTTTCGTCACAAGATATAAATAGTCCTGGGCTTGGCTCACTGCTTCCTTCATCTATCGTTTTTGACCAACAACAGGAATCTTTGCCAAATGCGTTGTATAAAGATGGGGCAACTGGCTCAATTTCAATTACAACAGCGACTTACTCGTATGCAGAGAGTATTAAACTAAAAGTATTCGATTCTCTCGGAAATCAAGGTTTTTCAAGTTCAATTTTCTTTGTAGAATCTGTCGGAACATGCCCTTCTGTCGTTATCGATCGTAACCAAACATGGAACGCAATAGATGCGCCGGGTGGTATTTTTGATTGTAGAGGGTTTGGACAATTTACTGTACGTGCTGGTTATACCTTAACTCTTCAGGGTTACAATAACGGCGATACAAACTATACAAATGACTATGGTGTGACTATCTTGATGGATAGTCTGAAGGTGGAAAATACTGGAGTAATGTCTGCAAACGGAACAGGGTATCCAAGCAGATCTGGTGTTGGTAGCGGTGTACATGGTGGCTATCAAAGAACACTAGCTACACTTCCATATGGAAATGTATATGAGCCTGTTAGCTTTGGAAGTGGCACAATGCGCTCCTATGCAGGGCGGACAAGTACCGGTCACGGTGGTGGTGCAATTAAACTTGTTGTTGACGGAAACTCGCTAATTGATGGTGTAATTTCAGCAAATGGAACAAATGCAACTAATGGGGAATCATCTGATGGTGCTGCAGGTGGAAGCGTATGGATTGATACACAGGGGCTAAGCGGAGCAGGCTCAATACAAACAAACGGTGGTAACGGTAAATCAGGCTCTTTCTCGGGAAGTTATGGAGGAGGAAGCGGTGGGCGCATCGCAGTCTACTACGACAGCAATAGTGGTTTTTCGCTAGATGCTTCACATCTTCAATCTTATGCTGGAACGGCTGGTGGTGGCTACAGTGGAGCTGGTACAGTGTATGTCGAGAACACACAAACTGATACCTCACACGCAGGAAAGTTGATTATTGATAATAATTCACACAATGGACTTACAGCAGGCATGCCAGAGGCAACCTACTCTTTCAGTAAAATTTCAGCAACCCGATATGGCCATGTCGAATTTATTGGCCAGAACAGTATCCTTAATCTTTCAAGTGGGAGCGAGCTCGAAGGCGACAATACAAAGCCATTGATAAAAGTATCTGGTACATTAAATTACACAGGTAACTCACTTCTGACAATCGATGGCGTAGATCTTGGTATAAATGGTAAGGTACTTGGTGTCCAAGATATTTCTATAGGTGGAACAAACGCAGCCGGAGTAACATTATATGCGAATACTTGGTTTTACAATAAAACTACGACTCACAGTTTTAATGATGTGACAGTAAATGGTAATGGTATTCTTTCCCTTGTTTCCTACCAGAATGGTACAACTTCAATTACAGACGATTATGGAGTTACGCTTTCATTAAACTCCTTAACTGTTGCCAGTGGTGGGTTTGTAACTGCAGATGGACTAGGATATCCCGACGATGTTGGTGTAGGTAGTGGTGTGCACGGTGGTTATCAAAGGAATCTCGCGACTCTTCCGTATGGTGATATTTATGAACCTGTAACTTTAGGTAGTGGAACTATTAGAAACTACGCAGGCTGGACGAGTACAGGTCACGGAGGTGGAGCGATGAAGCTAATAGTTGCTGGTTCAATGACGGTTAATGGAACAGTGACTTCTAGTGGTAAAAATGTGACTGATGGCCACACAGCAGATGGTCCAGCTGGTGGAAGTGTATGGATTTCTGCACAGACACTTACCGGAAGTGGAACGATTAAAGCAAATGGTGGAAATGGATTATTAAACTCCTTCGGAGAAAGTTACGGTGGGGGAAGTGGTGGTCGCGTTGCTGTTTATTATGGTACAAGTAGTTTTCCAGAGGCAAATATTCAGGCCTACGCAGGTGGAAATGGAGGCACGAACTACTCTGGAGCTGGTACAGTGTATATAGAACAGCTTGGAGTCGATACGCCAAAAGGTGGAACGTTGATTGTAGATAACAATAATCATAATGGTCAGTTTTCTGGTGTTATTGAAGGAACTTACCAATTGAAAAAGATTCAGGCAACGCGCTACGGTCATGTCGAATTTATTGGCCAGAATAGTGTTTTGAACCTCGTTAGCGGTCAAGGAATGGTTGGTGATAATACGAAGCCTCAGATTAAAATTTCAGGTACGCTACAATACTCAGGTAGCGGAGTGCTCACCATCGACGGAGTTGACTTAGGAGTAAACGGCAAAACGGTCGGTATACAAGATATAACAATCGGCGGATCTAATCCTGCAGGCCTCACACTTTATGCAAAAACATGGTTCCATAGCAATATTAATCCCTATTCTTTTGGCGATCTTACGGTTATGTCAAATGGAACGGTTAGTATGGTGGGATATCAGAATGGTGCGGCAACGTATACAGATGATTATGGTGTAACACTACTTGCGACAGGTATTAATATCGCCAATGGTGGGAGTATTACGGCAGATGGGTTGGGGTATCCCGACGATGTTGGCGTAGGAAGTGGTGTACATGGTGGTTACCAGCGAAATGATGGAACTCTTCCTTACGGAAACATATATCAACCTATTACATTAGGAAGTGGAACGTTAAGAAACTATGCAGGTTGGACAAGCACGGGGCATGGTGGTGGTGCAATAAAACTTGTTGTTACTGGAGACACAGTGGTTAATGGAACCTTAACAGCAAGTGGGAAAAATGTAACCGATGGTCACACTGCAGACGGTCCAGCCGGTGGAAGTATCTGGCTAGATACGCAAACACTCTCTGGTAGTGGAACAATCAAAGCAAATGGTGGAAATGGCCTATTGAATTCTTTTGGAGAGAGCTACGGTGGTGGAAGCGGTGGGCGCATTGCAGTGTATTACAATACAAACAGCTTTCCCGTCGCAAGTATTCAGGCCTATGCGGGTGGAAACGGTGGTACAAATTATTCTGGTGCTGGCACTATCTACATTGAAGACAAGTCAGTTGATGTGAGCGGTAAAGGCAAGCTTATTGTCGATAATAATATGCATAATGGCATGCTTTCCGGAGTTCCTGAAGGTAGTTATAGTTTTAAAGAATTACAGGCTACCCGTTATGGCCATGTCGAGTTTATTGGTCAAAACAGTGTGCTCAATCTTGTTAGTGGTGCAGGGATGATGGGTGATACAACCCAATCTCAAGTAAAAATATCTGGTACCTTAGAGTACTCCGGTGTGGGGACACTTACAGTTGACGGGGTTGACCTTGGAATAAATGGAAAAACGCTTGGAATCGAAGATATAGCAATTGGCGGTTTAAATCCAGCGGGGGTCACGTTGTACGCGAAAACATGGTATCACAGCAATCTCGTTCCCTATAGCTTCGGAGATGTTACGGTTGAAAGTAATGGAACCTTATCTTTGCAATCATTCCAAAATGGTGCTGCTTCTTACTCGGACGACTTCGGTGTAAACCTTGGAATGACTTCGTTGAATGTAAAGAGTGGTGGCGTGGTTACCGCTGAAGGTAAAGGGTATCCAGATGACATTGGAGTAGGAAGTGGAGTACACGGTGGCTATCAACGAAATGATGGAACGCTACCATATGGTGATGTTTTTGAACCAGTAACCTTAGGAAGTGGAACACTTCGGAATTATGCGGGTTGGACTAGTACTGGTCATGGTGGTGGCGCTATAAAACTCGTTGTTTCTGGAGACACAATTGTAGATGGAATTATTACAGCAAATGGAACAAATGTAACGAATGGCCACACCGCAGATGGTCCAGCTGGTGGAAGTATTTGGTTGGATACACAATCACTTACTGGTACCGGAACAATTTCAGCAAATGGTGGAAATGGCTTACTGAACTCTTTCGGTGAGAGCTATGGTGGTGGATCAGGCGGAAGAATTGCAGTGTACTATCAGTCAAGTAATTTTCCAGAGGCAAATATTCAAGCCTATGCTGGCGGAAACGGCGGAACTTACTATTCAGGAGCAGGAACCATTTATCTTGAACACAAAGGTACTGATACCAATAAAGGAGGGAAGTTAATCGTCGACAATAACGGTCACAATGGTGGCTTCTCTGGAGTGAAAGAAGGTGTCTACAACTTCAAAGAAATCCAAGCAACACGTTATGGTCATGTGGATTTTATCGGGCAGGAAAGTAGAGTTACATTGGCAGCTGGAGACAGTATAGTTGGAGACAGCACAAAGCCACAGGTAAAGATGTCTGGAACTCTTGTGTATACAGGGAGTGAGACTTTCGCTGTAAGTGGCTATAATCTTGGCATAAATGGAAAGGTAGAGGGTATACAAAATATAACTATTGGTGGGCAAAATGTTGGAGAAATGACGCTTTATGCTCGAACATGGTTCCACAATCAGACGGTTCCATTTACCTTTGGAGATTTACTTGTAAAGAGTAATGGACTTTTGTCACTTGTGTCGTATCAAAATGGAGTAGGACAAACCTCAGATGATTATGGAGTATCATTAAATCTCTCTAATCTTGAGGTAGAAGTCGATGGAAAAATTACCGCAGATGGTTTAGGGTACCCTGTTAATGTTGGTGCAGGCAGTGGTGTTCATGCGGGATATCAACACAATCTTTCAACAGTGCCGTATGGTGATATGTATGAACCTACCACCTTAGGTAGCGGTATTATGAGGTCCTACGCTGGTTGGTCAAATCTTGGTGCCGGTGGTGGCGCAATAAAAATCTTTGTTAATGGAACAACGTTATTAAATGGATCACTTTCAGCAAATGGTATCGATGGTAATGGAGAGGCTACAGATGGTGGTGCTGGTGGAAGTATTTGGCTCGATACAGGGTTGTTGCAAGGTACAGGAACAATCAAAGCCAATGGTGGCGCAGGTAAAAATGGCTATGGTGGTGGTGGATATGGAGGTGGTACTGGTGGCCGAATCGCTGTCTATTACGAAAACAATGATGGTTTCGATTTAACAAAGACGAGTACTCAAGCCTTTGGAGGACTCGGTGGGGGTGGATACAGTGGACCTGGTACGGTTTATTTAGAAAATGTCACTACAGACGCACCAAAACAAGGTAGTCTGAGAATTGACAACAACGGACATACTGGTCGAGCGCAAAACTTTGCTGCTGGTACTCATACCTTTGAAGATGTTGAAATAGGTCAAAATGTTACCGTTTGGGTCTCAAGTGATTTGGATGCAGTACTTGATCCTTTGTCGGTTGCTGTAAAGCATGAGTCGCTTACTGAATCTGCCACGGTTGTCTCGTATGGCATGAACGACGATCTTGTAAGTGCGTATCTTGATTCATCAGGTAATAAAAAACATGCAACTGGTAGTGAATATATTCAATCTGTTGATGGTAAGTTCGGTAATGCGCAGCGCTTCCTCGCGGGTGATATTGGTATGTCTTTTGAGTCAATTTCACTGCCAGGTGACTGGAGTATAGATATGTGGGTTAAATTCCCTCTACCTGCCACGCCAGAAGGTTGGAGAACCTTAGTTCACAACAATGGGTATTCCAATCACAATATTATTATTAGTAGTGACGGACAACTAGGTGCATACAATAGTGGTTGGTACGATTCAAGTTACAATGTGAACAGTTTAAGTGGATGGCATCATCTTGCTGCGGTTGCTTCGGGGTCGTCCACAAAATACTACATTGATGGCACACTAGTAGGCAGTGTTCCAATTGTTATGCATAACTCAATCAATGTGATTGGTAATGGTGGCGTAAACCAACCAGCTGGCACGTTAGACGAGATTCGTATACAAGACAAAGCAATGAGTTCTGCCGAAATATTGGCAGCTGCAACAGCGACAGAGCCGTATGTCGCCGATGCTTATACGCTCGCTTTATGGCATATGGATGAAGAGGTAACTCCGGTTCAAGATGCATCTGTTAACGGTTATGCAGTTTTTGGTATCGGTGCTCCATTACAGTCGGTCGGAAGGTTTAATTACGGCAAAACGATTGGACAGGGGCAGTTAATGAAAACAGACGCTGTTACACTTGGCGAAAATTGGACTATTGATATGTGGGTGAAATTCCCGCTTCCTTCTACTGGTGATGGGTGGAGAACGCTTATTGCTAACGCAGGTGGTACATATCATCCGATAATAGTTAGTTCAGATGGAACAATAGGAACGTATAATAATGGCTGGGCTAGTTCTGGGTACAATATTAGTGCCCTTACCGGTTGGCATCATGTTGCTGCCGTTGGTGAGAATACGTCTACAAAAATGTATATAGATGGGCTATTAGTTGGAACATCTGCCTCCAAGGTGACACAAGCAATATCAGCTTTAGGAAATATCGAAGTTAACGGTGCAAGACAACAAGCTGGTGAAATTGATGAAGTTAGAATCCGAAATAGAGCAGTTGGACCAGATGAACTACTTGCGAATGCCCAAGCTGAATCACTTCCAGCTGTTGATAATTCGACACAATTATTGGTGCATTTTGATAATGCAACGGCAAAATATCTTGCAGATGGAAGCGGTGAGGATTTGGACGCTCGAAGTGTTGGAACCGCGTCTGTTATTGGGAAATATGGTAAAGGTCTTCAATTCACAGGCTTAAGGGACTATGCAGTAGTTCCACAGTTTGAGGCTGATTTCTCACAAGGAATCACTGTTTCGTTGTGGGCAAATCCAACATCCATCGGGAATTATGCTCGATTCATGGATTTTAATGTAGCTGGTTGTCCTAACGACAATATACTACTTTCTAGAAGTGGAACTTCGAATGACCTGTTATTCCAAACATTCCAAGGAACAGGTGGTGCTGCAACACTCGTTGCATCAGGTGCGATTTTGAACAACGAATGGCATCATTACACTGCAACTATAGATGGAACTGGAACAGGTCGTTTATATAGAGATGGTGAATTGTTGGTATCCGGACCAATGACCCTTCCACGAAACGTTGCTCGAACGACTAATTACATTGGTAAAAGCTGTTCAGGCAGTGACGCTTTGTATACAGGGTTAATGGACGACTTCTCCATGCTAAACCGAGCCCTAAGTAATGAGGAAGTTAGAGCTGCCTACAATGGCTACACCCTTGCTGAGTACCAAGCATCTCAGGAGCAGTTGGTGGGAGAAGGAGTCCGTCTTATCGTAAAAGGTGATTTTACACTCGCATCGGGAGCGTCAATAGTTGGTGATGGTGTTGGCTTCCCCTCCGACAGAGGAATTGGTCGTGGTAATGCAGGAGTTGGTTACTCTGGTGGTGGTGGTGGTGCAAACGGTGGTAATGGTGGTAATGGTCAGTCTGATGGATCAAACCAACCAGCTCAAGGTGGTTCAAAATTCGGGGATCAGTTGTTGCCTGTTACATTAGGAGCAGGTGGTGGTGCATCAGGAGTCGGTGCAAAGGGTGGTACAGGTGGTGGATCATTTACCGTTATTGCAAAAGGTAAATTAAGTCCCGAAGGGCAGTATCAAGATGGAAACATTGTAGTAAATGGAACTATTTCAATGAATGGTACTGCAGGTCTTACCGGTTCTCCAGGTGGTGGTGGTGGTGCAGGTGGTTCAATTCTCTTGCACGGTAATACATGTGTCATCGATGGAACATTAAGTGCAACAGGTGGTGAAGGCGGAAATAGTGATATAGACGGTGGTAGTGGAGGAGGAGGTCGCGTGTCAGTCCTTTATAATGTCGGTCCATGTGAAGTAGAAGGTACGGTTAATATTTCAGAAGGAACTCCATCTGATCCATTAAACTACTCTGCACAAATTGGTCAGGTCGGAACATTCCCACCAGAACCAAACTCTGTCCCATGGCCGTCACAGTACCAAGAGCAGTTCGAAGTCAAAGAAGAAGTGAGTTACTTTGAGAATGGAAAACCATTGGTACTCGCAGCCAATAATACCGTTCAAGATGTACTTAATGTTATTGAAAATGCAATCCCAGTAGGCGGAGTGATTAACGGTACAACGGTTACCTTAAAAGCAGATGCGTTTGATTCTGGGGCTCGATCAATTTCACCAAAAAACTTAAAGATTCAAGTAGAGCTTAAGAAAGTTGGACAGGCCTACGATGGTGTATCTGGCCTGCATGATTCTAATACCGTTGTTTTCAGTGGTGGCTCGCCAGTAATTCTGTCAGTTACGGTTCAAAACTTGGAAATGGGGGCATCATATAAATGGCGTGCACGAACTGTAAATATCGATACAGGTCTCGCAAGCGATTGGCAGGAATATGGCGGAAACCCAAGTAATTCAGCTGATTTCACTATTACAACTGTTGCGTCACTCGAGTTAACGCTTTCACCTTCAAGTATGGAGCTCACAGATAGTTCAACGCTTACTGTTGTAGCCAAAAACAGTCTTGGAGAAGTTGACTCATCATATCGAGGTACAGTGTCGTTTACTTCAACCAGTGGCACAGCTCAATTACCAACTTCTTATACTTTTACTAGTGGCGATGCGGGTACACACGTTTTTAATGACGCATTAAAATTATTTGAGGCAGGAACTTTTGCAGTAACGGTAGAAGACATAGTTAACCCTGTACTTATCGATACAAAAAACATTACGGTAAGCCTACCACCAGTTCCTTTTATTAGTTTAAGTGCTACTGATGATTCTTTGTTGCTTGGCGAATCCACTACGTTGTTATGGCAGAGCAATTATCTTTCAAATCTCATCATCGATAATGGGATAGGAGCAGTAGATACATTTGGAAACATTGTCGTTACACCTCCTTTGGGGCAGACAACCTATACAATTCAAGGTGATAGACAGAGTGGTGGAGTGCTTACTGCTTCCGTAACGATAACAGTGAGTGAGCAAACTGGCGAGGTGACTCCTCCCGTTACAACGGTTATCGTTACAACAACACCTCCAAACACCGATACACCAACACCTACAGTTACGCCGAGTGGTTCCGTAACTCCAACAATTACTCGCAGGCCAAGGCCTCAAACACAGCAAGTTTCTTGCCCCATTATTGAGGTTTTTACTGTGGACAATCGAATTATTAAAAAAGGGAACCCTATTACAATTACATGGAGAGTCTCTAATGCTGATAAAGTTGTTATCGACTCATTTAGTGCCTCTACGTCATTATCGGGTACTTCATCTGTTGTTTTAGAGAAGTCGCAAACTGTTACATTATTTGCAACAAAAGGTTCATGTGAGCGAACAGCTACAAAAGAGGTTGAGGTTGTTTCAACTTATCCATGGGAAGGTGCAGGTGGCATGTTAATCGGGCTTCTTGCACTCGAGACAATTGGAATGCAAATTGGTGCTGCACAAGGAAACTTATGGTTTGCATTGCTTGGTTTTATCGACAGAAGTAAAAAACGAAAGCCTTGGGGAGTTGTATATGATTCGGTCAAGAAATCGTTACTTCCAAGGGTAGTTGTCCGATTGTGGAATGCCGAGACTGGAAAACTTGTTGATACAGTGGTTACAGATGCAAACGGAATCTTTAAGCTGACACCAAAAATTGGAAAATACGTAATCAAAGTCTCACTTTCGAACTACACTTTCCCTTCGAAATTAATTACCTCAGGCACTGATACTGGATTTACCAATATATATTTCGGTGAAGTAATTGAGGTAAAAGAAGAGACTCAGGCCTTGATGTTATCTATTCCTATGGATCCTGAAAAAGGAAAAGTGAAGAAGCAGATTGGCAAGCAAATTCTTTCTTTCCTTGAAGATGTTGTTGCACTAATTAGCCCAATCATCTTAATTGCGGGGTTCGTTTACAGTGTTATTGTGACGGTTATGTTCCCCATCACAGTTAACTATATTATTCTTGCACTTTATGCACTAACCTTCTTGATAAAAATTTATGTGTATATTACGAGACCTCGCCTTTTCGGTATCGTAACAGGTGTTGAGGGTCGGGTAATGAGCGGGTTAGAAATTGGGTTATTTGATGCAGAGTTTAAGAATTTGGTGGCAAGAACGTTTACAAACAAACAAGGCGCATACAACTTTGTAGTAAAAAATGAAAACTATTTTGTTCAATTACTCGATAACAATTACAAAATTCTTAGCCGTGGAGTAGGCAAAGATGGGCTTATTATTAAAAAGACTCCAGGTAACTCTGGGGTTAAACTTGTCGCAGAAGATATCATCGTTTACCCAGTGCAGAAACTCGTAAAGTAAACGGAAGACTGTTTCGCGTAGAGAGCAATAATCACTTTGCCTCGACGGTTGTAGCGTATTATTGCAAAGAGCCCTCTTTTTTGTGTATAATTCACAGTTGTGGATCGTTAGCTCAGTGGTAGAGCAGGCGACTCTTAATCGCTCGGTCGAGGGTTCGAATCCCCCACGGTCCACTTTTTCAAAGTGATTCGAAACCCCGAGGAGAATGTACCAACGTACATTCGACGAAGTGGGCGGGGCCGAGGAAGTAACCCAAAAGTACGCGTAGCGAAAGATATGATGTTACGAGGTGGCCGAATCCCCCACGGTCCACTTTTTCAAAAATCAGTTCTCCTTTAAATCAATATTTCGTATGCAAGTAGAGTGTATTCTTGGTACTATACTGTATGACGTGGTTACTAATTGCACTGATTGGAATTCTCTGGCTCATAGGAGTAATGTACCTTCTTACGGTATTTTATTTTAAAATAACACAGAAGGAAGTATTTGTACCATTTGTTCCGGCAGATACAGAAGGCATCGAAACCATGTATAGTGCAATTGGACTTAAGGGTAGCGAAAAGGTAGTTGATATTGGTTCGGGCTGGGGAACAATCCTTTTTCATCTTCATAAAAAGTTTCCGAAGCTATATTTAACTGGAATTGAGCTAAACCCGGTGCTGCATGTTATTACGTTACTGAGAAAGTTCCTTTTTCATCGAAAAGGGAATATCCGGTTGTTGCGTGGAGATGCAGCAAAAATTTCGTACAGTGACTACGATGTCATTTTTTTGTTTATGTTGTCGCCGTTTGTTAACAAAGTACTGGTTCCAAAATTTGAAAAGGAATTAAAGAAGGGTACAAAGGTTGTATCTTATGTCTTTAAAATGAAATCGAATGCGTTTAGTGAAAAAACTGTAAAGCTTCCATCTAACGGATGGAAAAGTGCAGTATATATTTACGAAAAGCTATAGAGCTATCAGATTTGATTAATCATTTTTTGGTTGGAGGTTCAGTGTTTCTATACGCCAGAAAGTGGAAGGTATGGGTAACCACGTTTTAACATGAGTGCTCTTTGGTAGAAGACTGCAGCGAGGTATTGAGGTGCTTTTACTGGTAGGTCTAGCGTTGGAACATATTCTGAAAGTACTGCTCCAAATCCTTGCTTAAATTGATCCATTGACTTCCAAGGGTGTGGTAAGCCCTTTTCAGCTACTTCTTTTGAAACTGAGCCACCCCAGAGGTCAAGAACGGTAGTTTTTCGCTTCTTTAGCTCTTCGAGTGTTTCGTGAAGGAGGAGTACATCTGCGCCAAGTTCTTTGCCTTGGTCGGTTATTGCTGACCAATAGTTCCATGCAGAGTGACCTTGAATAATAATTGCAGACGCAGCGTAAAGGGTTTCTTTATCATCTCGAAGCGAGGCAATAAGTATTTGGCCGCTTTCTGCGTAGGTCTTTAATTCCTCTTTTAGATAATCGACAGGTACATAATCAATTTGTTTTTTTGCAGCCAAGGTTCGATATATTGATACAAAGTCTTCTAAAGCAGCAACCTCTATTGAAAAGGCAGGTTCTAGGTTTCGCTTTCGGGCTCGTTCAAGCATTTTTTGATGATCTTCTCGTAAGTTTGCTTCTGCATATTGTGCAACTGTAATGGTTCGTGTGACACATGCATCTAGTTCCTGAACTGGAGCTCGCTTAAAACCTGCGGTCATAATATCGGTAACAATCTCTTTCTTTGAAGGAATTCTTGGTGTAAATCGAACGTAAACGGCCTGTTCTTTTTGCCCAATTTCAACTGCAAAGCTTCGGAGTTCTTGCCAAAAGGTGACATCTTCTGCAGAACGGGTATCAATGAATACGGGAGAGTGCTGGAAATATACAAACGAACCGCTACGTGCAGGAATAACCTGATAAAAAGCAAGTGCAACAACGCTATCGTTTACTGAAATTTTGTATAAGCCAGTTTTTCGGTTTCGGTGTGCAATAAAGCGCATTCTTTCGGGTGAATTATAAAAGGTGGTGTAAGATGCTTTTTTAATATGTGTGGCGTATTCTTTCTCGGATAAAGGGGCGAATGTATATTTTGGCATATTCAACTCTAACAATTTATGTGCCTACAAGTATTTTACACGCTTTCTTTGTGCAATGTACAGTGTGCTATCGGATAACTCTAAAGTAGAGGATGTTCTTCTGGTCGGTAAACATAAGTGCGGTGTCGTTTTGTCCGAGTACAAATGTCTGAAGACCTGTCTGGAATGTGAGTACATTTTCACCTGTTGTATCTGAAACAATAAGTGTGTCAGCACTCTTGGCAGCGATATAAGAAGCAAGTGCGAGAGGTGTAATGGCCGAGAGTGAGTCTTTTGCAGAAAACAATTCTGTGCGTCCAAGTTTTGTAAGTTTATCTGCACTGCGTTTGTTATAAATAAAGAGAACTAAATGTGTGCCTTTATTCTCAGTAAACGAAAGCATATGTTTCTCGTTTATAAAAATTGGAGGGACAGTAATTTCCTCGCTCGAAATTTTTATTCTGCTGTAATCTTCTGCAAAATGCTCGATATCAATATCACCAATCTTTTCTTGTGTAAGTGTTATTGAGTAATCGCTTTCTTTTGCGTCGTATAGTTTTCCGACAAGATATGATGCAGTTTTTGTTGTAACTAAAAATCTTGGCGTATCATCTGTGGAAAAACTCCAGATGTTCGTTGGTGGTTGCTCAAACTGTAAGGTTGGAAGTTGAGTTGTTAGAGGATTTCCATTGTATGAAACGTCGTTAATCTCGTAAGTGTTTGTTTTTGTACCGGAGAGCTTTCTAATAATTGCGATACCAGATTCGGTCATGTTCCAAATCATTTTTTCTCCGTTTGCAGTTAGTTCAGATTTTTCTGCCAAAATAACACGCGTACCAGCTTTTACGTTATACGAGATGATTTGATCTGGAGTATCGACGATAATATAGTCGCCATTCTCGCTCCATTTGAGGGTAGTTCCCTTCATTTTATTGTAACTCGTAAGTGACTTAGCATCGGTAAGGTTGGCATTTACGGAGGAGTTTCGCTTAAAAGGTACCAGTGAAATTGATTTGTTTCCTGCCTTGTCGGTGAGTGTAACAAGCAAGAGTTTTCCAGTTGGAGAAACTGAAATTGAAGTAATTGGAGTTGCAGCCAGCGTTGTAATTGTCATTTTTTCGTCTAGCACTGGATGAGGATCATCGAATAATGGTTTTGTTACATATATTCTCGTTAAAACATATGAGTTCGTTGGTTCCTGCTTTGCTTTTTCCTTTGTTGGTGTTGGGGTAGGTGTTGTTGCTTCTGAGGTGGTACCTTCTGTTACTAGCTCGGCGGAGGAGAGAACATAATAACCTGTGCTGTTCGAATCAAAGGTTAGTGTTTTGCTCAGGTCGATAATCTCTTTTTGTCCGTCGGTTCGAAGAAGTGGGACAATAACGGGGCTTGCAAGCCCATGCTGTACTTCCACTTTTTTTGTATAGGAATAATAGCCTTCTTTGGATAATGAAACAGTGTAGTCTCCAATTTTAAGGTTCGGAATTGCGCGGTTACTTTTTCCGTAATATTCGCCAGATACGTTGATGTCGGCATCTGTTGGAATCGTTTCTACGTTGAGAACCCCAGTTTTTATGACAGTCCTTTTGGTGAAGTCAAGGGAATAACCGTTGATAAGCGCAATGATTATGGCTGTTGTACCAACAATAAAAAGAGTAGAAAACAAAGGAAGAAGAACTGTTATTACCTTTTTGATATAGGACCGAATTTTTGGTCTTTTGATTGTTGCCACAGTTAATTATTGTAGCATACTTGCAAGAGCCATAGAGTATAATAAGGTATGTCATTTTCGCTACGACCACAACGCTTAGGTATTGATCTAGGAACGGCAAACTCAGTTGTTTTTGTGCAGGGTCGTGGAGTTGTGCTCGAAGAGCCAACAGTTGTTGCAATTGATACTTCAGATTTATCAATCATTGCAATCGGGCAAGAAGCGAAAATCATGTTAGGAAAAACTCCCGAAAGTATAATGATCAAGAGGCCTCTCCGCAATGGTGTTATTGCCAGTGCCCGTGTAACCGAAGAATTGTTGAAATATTTTATTTCACGAGCGATAGGAAGAATACGAATTTTCAGGCCAGAGGTCATGATTTCTGCACCAGTTGGTATAAGCAGTGTAGAAAAAAGAGCGGTCATCAAGGCAGCAATTCATGCAGGTGCAGGCAGGGTGTACCTTATTCCAGAGCCACTGGCTGCTGCAATTGGGGCCAAGTTACCTATTCATTCTTCTGCCGGAAATATGGTGGTTAATATGGGTGGTGGAACAACCGAGATTGCGGTAATCTCTTTAAATGGAATCGTGGTCGCGACATCGGTTCGTGTTGCTGGCGACGAGTTTAATACCGCAATTAGTACCTATGCACGACGTGAAAGAGGGTTAATTATTGGCGAACAGATGGCAGAAAAGATAAAAATGACTATTGGGTCCGCGGTGCGTGTTGAAAAGCAGGAACAAATGGAGGTAAGTGGAAGAGATGTTGCAACAGGTCTTCCTCGTGTGGATGTTTTTACAACAAATGAAATTGCCGAGGCCTTAAAGAACCCGTTGGGAGAGATTTTGGCATCCTTAAAAAAACTATTGGAGCGTACCCCTCCAGAACTATCCGCCGATATTATTGACAGAGGGATTGTCATGAGTGGAGGAAGTTCACTCTTAAAGAACCTGGACAGATTATTTTCAAAGGCGCTCGGCGTTCCGGCGTATTTAGCAGACGACCCAATCCATTGCGTCGCTCGTGGAACAGGAATTGCATTGGATTATCTTGATGTACTTGAAAAGACTATTACCGCTGTTGGATAGTAGTTATGCGCGCTGCGCTTTGAGAAGACTCCTATAATGTGCAAGTAGTTTGTCAGAGGTCTTTGTACTGTCGAATTGTTCCGCAAACGCGCGAGCCGACAATCCCATCGTTTTTATTGTGTCAGGATTCTTGTAGAGTGTGCGTATATACTGCGCACATCCTTCAATATCACCTTCTTGAAAAAGAAAGCCGTTTTTACCAGGGGTAATTAAATCGATAGGGGCATTAACGCTTGCTGCTATTACCGGTAAACCTGAAAGCATAGCCTCGATAAGTACTAGTCCTTGTGTTTCAAAAGGCGACGCGGTCACAAAAGCATCGCAAGAACTGTAGTATCTTGGTGTTTCTTTATTTGGGACCATTCCTACAAAGACAACTTTTTTTTGAAGGTTTAATTCTTTAGTCAATTTTTTGAGGTAATCTTTTGCTGGTCCATCTCCTACTAGAATGAGCTCGAGTTTTGGAAGTTCTTTCTGGACAATAGAAAGTGCGCGAAGGAGGGTGTCGGTTGCTTTTTCGTAACCGAGTCTTCCTAAATGAATGAGCTTGTTCGTAGGTGAAAAATCAGTTTTTACGGGGTATTGTTCTAGACTAACCCCGCTTGGAAGTACAACAACGGGAGACTTTATTCCCTGTTTTTTTAGCGTTGTAGCGATTATTTTGGTTGGTGCAATCACAGAGTCACAAATGTTAAAGAATATAAGTTGTAGTTTCCATGCAATTTGCGCAAGAACGGTATGTTCTGACTCTGTTGCCGAATCCAATTTCGCTCCAGGAAGTAAACGTTTTGGCGAAAGATACATTGATCCCATTGAAAAGAGCGTGTGATAGGTCCCAACAAGCCTGACCCCTAATATTTGAGAGAATATAACCCCCAAAATCCCAAGCACAAAGGGGCTGTGGATATGAATAATGTCGGGTTTGAATTTTTTGAGCATCCGATACATGCCGACGAGGTTTGGGAGTGCGGCATGTACACCTGGATAGATAGGGAATGGTATGGAGCGGACGTATTTCTTTGTTACTCGACCTTGTTTCGTTTCTTTTGAAAAAACTGAATATGATGGGGCAAAAACGAGTACGTTATTATTTTCTGAGGCCTTTTCCGTATATTGTTCAACGGCCATAGTAACACCATTAATCAATGGATGATAGGTGTCTGTAAAATGCACGATGTTCATAGATTGTTGTGGTCATTGTAGCATGCTAGAATAATGCGTGAAATCAGATTTCTATTCACGAAGCAAAAAAATCGCGCTTGGTGTTATTGTTATCGCAATGGGGGCTCTTGGCGTTGCAGGTGGAAGCAGAACTATCTCGTTATTTAAACATTGGATTCACTCATTATTTCAAAAAGGAACAACATGACTCATGTAAATAAGCCTGTGCTGCCAATTTCAATTATTATCCCCACGTATTCAGAAGAGGTTGCACTTCCAAAATTACTTAAAAGTATTAAAGAACAAGTAATTGGTCCAGCGGAAATAATAGTCGCAGATGCCAATTCTCCTGACAAAACCAAAGAAATCGCGGAATCGTATGGTTGTATTGTAGTCGAAGGAGGCAAAATCGCAGTCGGAAGAAACAATGGTGCAAGAGTCGCAAAAAGTGAGTACTTGCTGTTTATGGATGCTGATACCTGCTTGATGTCACCTACAACATTGCTTGAAGCATTTACAGAATTTGTAAAGAGAGAGGCCGATATCGCTTCTGCAGGCTTTAAACCAGATAAAGACGGTGCAACTTCGTTCGGATACGCAACGGGGTTTGTTATGTTTAACGCGTGGAATGCACTCCGAAACTTACAAAGTTTGTCTCAGTCACCTGCGCTAGAAGGTGGTGCTTTTGTGTTAATGAAACAGACCGTTTTTCGACATGTCAAAGGGTTTGATGAGCGCATGGGAATGGGTGAAGATCGTGATATTTTTGTACGTGCGGTCAAGCTTGGGTATAAGTATCTGCATTTGTCACAAAATGTTCTGACTTCTACAAGGCGATATGACACACCAAAAAAGACCGCTAATTCAATAGTTTCGGGAATTGGTCTGTTTGTACTTCTTGGAAGTGGTATTTATCTCGGCTCGCAATTGGCCAAAAGAGTATATGCAAAATACGGAAAAGGTGGCGGAGGTGAGGGGAGAGACCTTAATGAATAACTCTTCGCTTTGTATATCATGCAGAGCAATTACTCAATCAGAGTACAGCTCCTCGCGCAAAGCAATTAAGCTGTTTCCTGATTTATCGTTTCTTAAATATTCGGTTGTGCAGCATTTAACCGAATGCTATGTTGCCGAAATTGACGGTGTTTTCGCCGGTTTTTGCGGTATCCAGTATGGCCGTGGGTGGTGGAAGCTTGGTCCAATTGTGGTACTTCCCGAATTCCAGAAACATGGCGTAGGTTCGGCGCTTTTGCTCCATGTTGTTGAGAAAAGTAAAAACCGACCGACATACTTTGGCACCTCAAATATTAAGATTAAGGAGTATGGAAGAAAAATTGGAGCGAAAGAGATTGGAAGTTTCTTTTCGCTGCCGTGGGCAATAAAGCTGGCTGCTATCGGTTTTTTGTTTGAATATTTGTCACTACAGTTTTTGTGGGAGAGTTTGCGCAAGTTCTTTCGTTATGGAAGAGGTAAGTACACATATTTTTTGCTACCTGGCACTGCGACCTTGTAATTATGCATAATTGTGCTGTATAATACCTATCGATCAAAGACAGCAAGGCTCTTAGCGATAAGAAGTAAAAATCTTGCCGAGGTCAAAAGTACACATTTTCCCCTCACGTCTTTGGTTACAAGTAAATTGGTTTTATACAAACATGCCAAAGAATAAGGCACAAAAAGCAGAGTTAATGTCCCAATATCAAGATGTTGTTTCCAAGTCGAACTTTATTGTTATCGAAACAAATCAAGTACCAGCACGAGCAATCACTACACTTCGTAAGCTTCTTTCTGAAGTTGATGCAAAACTTTACGTTATTAAGAACACTGTTTTCGCAAAAGCAGCAGAGAAAGTAGAGAATATGGATACAACCAAATTCGTTGGTCCTCTCGCAGTAATCGAAGGTGGAAACGACGTGTCAGAAGCACTAAAAAAACTCGAAGAAGCAACTAAAGAAGCAAAAGCACTCTTGTCACTTACAGGAAAAGACGATGAAACCGTAAAGAAGTATGTACCATTCTCCTATAAACTGGGATATGTCAGTGGAACCGTACTAAATGATCAAGATGTCGTTCGTTTGTCACAACTCCCAGACAGAAAGACAGTATTGGCGCAATTCGTTGGTACTTTGGCCGCACCAATCTCTGGATTACTCAATGTTATGCAAGGCGTTCCAAGAGCGTTTATGTATACATTAACTGATTTACAGAATAAGAAGGCCGAGTAGTTCAGCTACAAGGTTTTTTTAGACAACATAATATTAAAGAGAGAAACATGGCAGAACTCAACAAAAAACAACAGGAAGTTCTCGACCTCGTTTCCGAGATGAGCGTTCTCGAACTTGCCGATTTAGTAAAGGCAATGGAAGAGAAGTTCGGCGTCAGCGCAGCAGCTCCAGCAGTTGCAGTCGCAGCTCCAGCAGCAGCGGCAGCTCCAGCAGAGGAGAAGTCAATCTTTGACGTAGTTCTCGAAAATGCAGGCTCAAACAAGATCGGAGTAATTAAGGTTGTAAAAGATCTTACCGGACTTGGTCTTACCGAAGCAAAAGACTTCGTAGAGGCAGCACCAAAGACACTTAAGGAAGGTGTCGCAAAAGCAGAAGCAGAAGAAATTGCAGCCAAGCTTAAAGAAGCAGGTGCAACGGTTACTGTTAAGTAGCTTAACTCGGATTTATTCCGATAAAAAAGAGGGGGTCGTAAGGCTCCCTCTTTTTTTTTATGTCGTAGCGTTGCGGTACAATAACGGTATGAAGAACATAATAGTAGTAATTATGGTTGTCGTCGGAGTCGTTTTCGCAGCTTTTTTCTTTATCTCCCGCAATAATCGGAGTGAAACCCCTTTGAATGTCTGTAATGTCACTATTTTAGGCGTTACTTATGATGTTACAAGCTTTAGAAAACAGCATGAAGGAGGAGATATCTTCGAGTGCGGAACGGACATGACAAAGCAATTTACCCAGCAGCACGGCGAAGATCTACAACGTTTACAGCGTTATCTCAATAAGGCGCAGTAGTGTTCTTATTAGAGCGACATAATGTGAAACAGTTGAACCGCTCGAATAGGTGTCGTACACTGTGCACATGCCATCGCTTTACAGTACACATAGACCCAAAGAATTTTCTCAGCTGATAGGCCAGTCTCATATTACAAAACTACTTAAAGCCGAACTTTCCAAAGGTTTACTTGGTCATGCGTATCTCTTTATAGGTCCTCGCGGTACTGGTAAAACAACCACGGCACGTATTCTGGCAAAAGCTCTCAATTGTGAAAAATTAAAGAATGGTGAACCCTGTGGAGTTTGTGGTATGTGCACAGCTTTTGAAGAGGGTAAGTTTATTGACCTCTTTGAAATAGACGCAGCTTCAAACCGAGGTATCGATGAAATTCGTGAAATCAAAGAGAAGATCGAATATAACCCCACAATGGGAAAGCAAAAGGTCTATATCATCGACGAAGTGCACATGTTAACCAAAGAAGCTTTTAATGCACTACTTAAAACGCTCGAAGAACCTCCCTCTTTTGTAACATTCATACTTGCAACCACGGAACCACACAAAGTTCCCGCCACTATAATGTCTCGATGTGAAAAATACGAATTCCGTTTAGGTGGATCGAAAGAACTCTTGCAATCACTTTCCGGAATTATGGAGGCAGAGCACATCAAAATCGACAAAAAAGGGCTTGATTTACTTGTTACTCATTCCGGTGGTAGTTATCGAGATGCAGCATCGCTTCTGGATACAATTATTGCCTCAACAGGGGATAAGGAAATTACATTTGCTGAAATTCGAAGTGCCTTAGGGTTACCTGATGCAGAACTTGTAAACACCTATATGATGGCTATTGCAGAGAGGTCACTTGGGAGCGCGCTTGCAACGTTAGAAGAGATTTTTTCGCGAGGTACCAACATATCACAATTTATTAAATCAGTAATTCTTCTCGCCCGAGACAGCATGCTCGATAAAGAAAAGGCTCAAGAAGTTAGTACAGAACTCGCGAACTTGGGAAAGCCCAGATTTCTTGAAATTATCAAGGTGTTGCTGGACGCTTATAGTGCACAAAAGTACGCGTTCGACCAACGGCTTCCGCTCCAACTCGCCACAATTCAACTTATTCCAGAACAAGAAGCACCTCTTGACGCTACTCGCATATCAAAAGTAGTAAAAGAAACAAGTACCGCAACATCGCTTTCCGAAGAAACACAAATGGCTTCTGTGCAAGCTTCAGTTCCAGAAGTCAAAACCATACTTCAAAAAGAAGCTGAAGTATTACCAAAACCAAAAAAGAAATTAAAAAAGAAAAAAGCGAAAAAGGTAGAAGCAAAGCCGGTACCGTTTGATACAATCGTTGATTTATGGGGAACTTTTACGGCAGAAGTAAGAAAAGACCATCAGCATCTATATACCTTTTTAGTACCAGCAATTCCTTGTGGTGTTCAGTTTGATGCGCAACTCAAGGTATTAAAGGTCGAAGTTAAGGTTCCTTTTGACTTCCACAAAAAGCAACTTGAAAATCCGAAGCATCAGATTGCCATGGCAGAGGCAGCATTAAAAGTATATGGTACGCCAGTGCAATTTATTTGTATTTTAAGTAAGGATCAAATCGTCTTTAAAAAAGAGGTTGTTCACGATTCGTCGCAATCGCCACTTGCAACCGAAAATCCACTCGTGCAAAAGATTGAACCGAACAGTGTCGAGTCAAGTTTAGAGTCTGCGTTTGATTCTGTTTTAGGGGCAGATGTTGAAACTCTTGGGTAATATAAGTATTATGGTGCGTTATGGCTGAGCAATCGTTTGTCCACTTACATCTTCATTCAGAGTACTCCATGCTTGATGGGCTTATTAAGCTCAAAGAGTTGGGAGCTAAAGCCAAAGAGTTTGGTATGTCGAGTGTTGCGCTTACTGATCACGGTGTTATGCATGGCGTTGTTGAGTTTGCAAAAGTTGCAAAAGAAAATGAACTTAAGCCTATTTTTGGAGTTGAGACATATATCGCAAAAGATTTCAGGAGTAGAGAAGGTAGCATCCGCAAAAATGATGACGAAGATAAACTTTACTATCACCTGACTCTGCTTGCCAAGAATTTTACTGGTTACAAGAATTTGCTCAAACTAGTATCCATCGCAAACACTGAGGGGTTTTATTACAAACCCCGTATCGACAAAGAGCTTTTAAAACAACATAGCGAGGGTTTGCTCGCGCTAAGTGGGTGTTACGGTGGAGAGATTCCAGGGGCATTCTGGTCAAATAAAAATAACCCAGAAGCGGGAATGAAAAAGGCAATGGGGCTTGTCGAAGAATATGGTTCAATCTTTGGAGATGATTTTTACATCGAAATCCAGCGCAAAACTTCGGATCAGGCAAGTCAGGATTTTATGGATCCTCTGCTTATCGATTTAGCGAAAAGAGTAAATAGAAAACTTGTTGCATCAGGAGATGTTCACTATCTTCTGCACGAAGACGCAAAAATCCAAGATATCTTCTGGGCTATTCAAGAAGGCAGAACAATTTATGATCCAAAGCACAAGCCAATGCATACCGATCAGCTGTATTTTAAAAGTCCGGCCGAAATGTATGAGTTGTTCTCTGATGTTCCAGACGCCCCCTTTAATACTAATGAAGTTGCCGAAAAAATCGAGAAATATTCAATCTTTTTTGACCGAGTTCAGCCAAAATACCCAGATGTTCCAGAGGGTATGACCGCAGGAGATTTGCTTAGGGACCACGCATATGAAGGTGCAAAGGAACGATACGGTGAGATAACTGATGCAACGCGAGAACGACTTGATTATGAACTGAAAATTATTCACGACAAAGGGTACGATGATTACTTTTTGATCGTTGCTGATTATATCCGCTGGGCGCGAAGTCAGGGGATTATTGTTGGGCCAGGGCGTGGATCAGGTGCGGGTAGCGTTGTTGCTTACACAACGAGGATTACAGATATTGATCCGTTTTGGTGGGGTTTGCAGTTTGAACGATTCTTAAACCCGTATAGACCGTCTCCTCCTGACTTTGATATTGACTTTCAAGACGACCGCCGAGACGAAGTTATTCGATATATAGAACAAAAATATGGCCACGACAACGTGTCGGCAATTTGTGCGATTGGTCGAATGGATACAAAAGCAGCAATTAGAGATGTTTCTCGCGCGCTTGCCATTCCATTAGATCAAGCAGACAAAGTTGCAAAGATGATTCCTGTAAAAAGAGGCAAACCAATGCCAATTGCAGAAGCAATGGAATCAATGCCGGAATTCAGAAGTTATGTAGAAGCAGATCCCAAGTTGGTCCAGATGGTGGAAGCAGTGAAGAGAATTAAGAAAATTGCCCGTAATGTTTCAGTACATGCCTGTGGCTACGTGATAACGCCGAATCCAATTGTGGAATATGTGCCTGAAAGGCGCGCTCCACAAAATACAGATTTGGTTATTACTCAGATAGAAGGTGCGTATCTAGAGGATGTTGGGCTTATGAAATATGACTTCTTGGGCTTGCGCACGCTGACAGTCTTGAAAAATGCCGAGAATGCAATTAATAAGCAGCACGGTATAGTTATTGACTGGGAAAAACAACCTATAGATGACAAGAAAGCGTATGTCTTGTTTCAGAAAGCATTGACTGACGGTATCTTCCAGTTTGAAAGTCAAGGAATGAAAAAATATTTGGTAGAACTAGTTCCTGAAAATATTCTCGACATTTGTTTCATGTGTGCTGCGTATCGCCCCGGTCCTATGGCATATATCCCAGATTATATCGAGCGCAAACATGGACGGAAAAAGATTGAATATCTCCACCCAGACATGGAAGTGTTGCTTAAAGAGACAATGGGTTATGCAATTTACCAGGAGCAAGTTATGGCGATTGCCGTCGCTATGGCAGGGTATACGATCGGTGAAGCAGACCTTTTGCGACGAGCCATGGGTAAAAAGAAGAAAGAAATTCTTGACCAAGAGAAACCAAAATTCTTTGAAGGTATGGCTAAGAAAGGTTATACACAAGAGCTTGCAGAACAGGTGTTCTCGTACTTGTTGCCTTTTGCTGACTATGGATTCAATAAATCACATTCAGCTTGTTACGCCGTAGTTGCATATCGCACGGCGTATTTAAAGGCGCACCATCCAATCGAGTTTATCGTCGGTTTGATGCAAGCAGATATGGGGCATGCAGATAAGCTAGAAGGTGATCTTGCTCAGGCAGTTTCTATGCATATTCAGGTACTCCCTCCACAAATTAACCAGAGTAACTTAGAGTTCTCGATTGAATACCATAACGATGAACTTGAAAAAAAATGGTTAGATGACAACTTTGCCGAAGAGTTGGAGAAGCTAAAAGCAAAAGGTGAATATCATTATATTGGGTCTATTCGATATGGGTTAAAAGGTATCAAGGGGGCAAGCCAAAAAGCGCTTGAGGCGATTATCGAAGAACGTGGCAAAGGGGGTGAATTCAAACACCTTGACGATTTGATATCAAGGGTCGACTTAGACCGTGTTGACAAGAAAACACTATTAATTTTGGCTCAGGCAGGGGCACTCAATGACTGGGGTGAACGGAATGCCTTAATCACATTAATCCCCGTGCTTTACGACAGATACAAAGCAGGTACAAAAAAAGACAATGTCGAACAAATTAGCATGTTTGCCTTTGGTGGTGAGCAAAAACAAGAATTAATTCAGCAGACAGCAATGCCGCAGGTAGAGCCAGTGTCAATTATGCAGATTCTTAAGTGGGAAAAAGATTTATTCGGAATCTATCTATCTTCTCACCCTCTTCATCAATACACCGACTATTTTATGTCGATTGGTGCCAAATCTTTAGACGAAGCGATAGCCGAGCTCCCCTCTGAAGAGATTTTTATTGGCGCACAAATCTCTAGAATGAAAAAGTTGAACACAAAAAACGGTGACATGATGGCCTTTCTTGATCTCGAAGATACAACATCGCAAGTGAGTGCTGTACTGTTCCCACGTACGTATCAACAATTTGCCAAATTGCTGCTTGAAAAGGCGGATGCGTTAAATGAGGCATTCGTGTTCAAGGGGCGAATAGATAAGCGTTTGGATAAAGTGAGTTTTGTCATTTCGAATTTCGAGTTGGTTACTCCAGATGCAACAGCCAAAAAATCCCATCAGGTAACCGCGATTAAAGTTAAGCTGCTTCCTAAACTCTCCCGAGAGGATCTTGATTCTTTAAAGGCGTTTATCGCAGCTCACCCAGGTGATGTTAAGCTTTCTTTTGAGTTACCTGCCGCACAAGGTACAAAGATTGTTGCGTATAAAGGCGGGATTTCATACTCTTTCGAGATTAAGAAAACGCTCAAGCGTTTTGGTGATGTGGTTGAATCAGGTCAATAGTGTGTAAAGTTTTTCTTATAGTGATATAGGCCTGTGGACAAGTTATCCACGGTGTGATATGACTACGTTATGTGTTACCACAGGCTGAAATTTATGCTTAAAAAAATATGAATGCACCTGCTGTTTCACCACAAGAGATGCAAAAACTTTGGGATCTTGTGAAGTTCTCACTTTCAAAAAAGTTTTCACCTGAATCGTATAAAGCGTGGATCGCGCATTCTACAAAATTGCGTGGGGTTGAAGATGGCAAAATTGTTATAGCGGTAAGAAATAACCTTACGCTGCAGTGGTTGGAGAAAAACGCACGCGAGCAATTATCACTCATTTTCCGCGATGTACTTGGAGAGGGGAGTGAATTGTCACTTGAGGTAAATCAAGAGGTTTTTGAGTCAAAATTACTTGCCAAAGATACATTACCAAAAATCGGCAATCTTCTTACACAAGCAGCAGAAACTGAGGACAAACTACATAAAGCTATTCGAGAGGCAGGTCTTAACGAAAAGTTTACGTTTGAATCATTCATCGTTGGAAACAACAATCAAATTGCACATGCAGCTGCACAAGCGGTTACCTCGAATATTGGGCAACAGTATAATCCGTTGTTTGTGTATGGAAGTGTTGGCGTTGGCAAGACTCACTTAATGCATGCAATCGGACATGCGGTGCTCGCTCGAGATGTAACAAAGAAAATTTACTACTGTTCAAGTGAAACCTTCCTAAATGAGATGGTCGAGTCGATTCGTAGTAAAAAAACTGCAGAGTTTAGAGAAAAGTATCGCAAGCTGGATATACTTATGATCGACGATATTCAATTCATCTCGAAGTGGGAAGGCGCACAGGAAGAAATCTTCCATACGTTCAATGTATTATCTGGCGCAAGCAAGCAAATTATCCTAGCGTCTGACCGTCCACCTGCTCAAATCCAAAACCTTGCAGACAGGCTTCGCTCTCGTTTCGAAGGCGGAATGATGATCGATATAATCCCTCCAGATTATGAGACTCGCGTTGCAATTCTTGCTAACTTCAATAAAGATCATAGTCCACCGTTGTCACTTGATTGTCTCGAAGCCATCGCTTCTTTGGTCGAAGATAATATCCGTCAATTGATTGGTGCCTACAATAAGGTTTACACGTATGCAACCGTAACGAATACTCAGATGGATAGAGTAACTGTTGAAAAAATTATTGGTGTCGACCAAGAGGCGGCACGCAAAAAAGTAGATGTCGAAGATGTACTCATTAAGGTTGCTGATTCGTTTGGCGTCACTGTTGGTCAAATGAAGTCTTCTACCCGAACTGCTGAGGTTGCATTACCAAGGCAAATAGCCATGTATCTGATTCGTGATATACTGAATTACCCACTTGAACGTGTTGCACGCTCGCTCAAGAGAACCGATCATACAACGGTACTGCATGCGGTCGACAAAGTAACAAAACTTATGACAAACGACCATCTGCTCCGTACTCAAATCGTAGGTATAAAAAACAGTATACTGAAGTAGATGAAAAAACTGCTCACAAAACTCTTTCTATTTTTGATTATTACCTCCTTAGGATTTATTATCTCAACCTCGGATGTGTCTGCGTATACGCTGCTCAAATCAGTTCATACTACTGTCGATGTCGTATCAGAAGAAGAGGTAATGGTTACCCAATCTCATACGCTAACGTGGGACAACTATGCATCTTTTTTTCCAAAAGAACAAAATTACGTATATGCTTACATTACTCCCGCTTTTAAGAACCAAGTTGATGCACTTCCAAATTCGATAAAAGATTTGACTGTTGTTGGTGGAACTCGATTCACAGAAAAAATTCCATTCACTCAGTCGATTGAGAACGGGGCAATTCAACTCAAGATACCGTATTATGACGACTTACGAAACGATACGCCTTTAACT
This sequence comes from Patescibacteria group bacterium, assembly GCA_016860985.1. GTDB lineage: Bacteria > Patescibacteriota > Dojkabacteria. The sequence continues at coordinate 683,207 of BOKM01000001.1, forward strand.
TTCGTTGTATCGTATAAGACCGATCTCTATATTGATTTGGCCGGAGGTATGCTCGATTTACAACTGCCTGGGTTAAGTCAGGACTTCAAATCACGCGTTTCTCATAATACTGAGGGATACACCGAAATGACGAACATCACCATCAGTGTATCGATCCCTTCACGTTTTGGAGCAGTTTCTAGCTATTTTCCGACTACGGCCCGACAGGCAATCGACAAGAAAGGGAATACGACACTACAGTTTTCGCTCCTAGACTTAATAGGCAAATCGATTCAGATTTCCGTGGGAAACGAAAGGTTAATTAAATTCGAATTGAAGGGAAAAACCTATCAGACGAACAATGATACTCCAGAAATTCTCGAGGGACTTTTGAAAAATTATATTGAAGTTGTTCTCCCTTCCTCGCGGGAAGGTACCGAAAATGGCAACCAAGAGATCTTGTATTCGAAAATTGAACCATTTCCTATTTCGCTTCGAACTGATTCCGACGGAAACGTAATCGCCCGTCTTCCTGTTTCAGCAGCCTCGTCTGGAGTCATTATGATTGAGGGATATGCAAAGCTCAAAAATATACCATTAACAAAAGATGCCTTAAATGCTGTTAAAACAGCAATTTCTGAAGACATGAAAATTTATACAGCTGGTGAACCCGCTTACTGGCAAACGCTGGATCCTTCAATAGTAGCAGTGGCGCAGAAAGAGATTGATAGTAGCGGCAAAATTATGAATCAGGTGCGTAAAACAATGGCGTTTGTTTCACGTTCATTGTCATATGCAGACATAAAAGAAGCTTCGTCTTTGGTTCGGTTAGGTGCCAAAGAATCGTTGGTACAAAAGGTAGGTGTGTGTATGGAGTATTCTGATTTGCTTTTAACCCTGCTGCGTTCGCAAGGAATCCCCACTAGGGCAGTTTTTGGAGATGGTGTTGGAACCCGAGTAGACAGAACACTTGAAGGTATTGGTCATCAGTGGGTCAGTGTCTGGTTACCAGGTGTTGGTTGGACTCCAATCGACCCAACGTGGAGTGACAATAATAGAGAATACGTTGGTCATGATGTTAATCACTTCACTTGGTATGTTGCCTCCGCTTCGGTGAATGAACCGAACGGTTTTAACTGCCTGTCTTGGGATGCAACTTCGCCGTGTAAAGATGCACTCGAAATTTCAACCACGCCGGTTGACTCAATTCCTGACGATGAGTCACTACTCACACTGTCTCAAATAGAAGCAAAAATTTCGGTAGAACCACCACAACCTGGATGGAGGGTTGCGTTACAACGATTTGTCGATTACCTAGGTGAATCGCAGTTAGGAAGAATATTACTGAGCAAACAGGGACTCCTCATGCTTTTTGGTCTTTTTACCTATCTGATTCTTGTCAGTATCATTTCGGCAGTGAGTAAACGAATTCGCAAAAAAAAACTACAGAATGCCGCTAGTCAATTTCCTCCTACAGTGTAATTACTCCAGATTGTGAAAGATATTGTTTTGCTGCGTTGAGTAACTCGTCTTTACCATTCAAATTTGGATTTTCGAGCACAAGATCAAGTAGGTGAGTGAGGGTTTTTCCTATGTCAGGTCCAGGAGGGAGTTTAAAATACTCCATCAATTCATTTCCATCGATTGCTAAATCAGAAATTTTAAGTGCGTTATCTTCTGCTAATACCTTTGAGATTCGGGCCTGAAGTGCCACAATTTCTTCTGGTGACCACATGCTTCCGGGTTCGCTTGTTGCATCCGCGATGCGAAGAGCAAACAAATCCTCAATATTTTCAATACCAACTCGCTTAATAAATCTTCGTACCGCTCCATCAGACCAGAACTTTACTTCTTTTACATCTTCGGAGTGGGCTGGTGCATTTTGTTGTGCCGCAGCACTTTCATCTTGCCCGTTTTGGAGTGCTTTTATTTCTGCTTCAGTATAGGGGTAGTAAAACATATGCCATCGAACGAGATTGGCAACATTTTTTATCTCGAGATTAGAAAAACGCAAGCGCTTCATTACCTGTTCTGCAAGGTCGGCCCCTTTCTGATCATGACCATAGAAATGTCCGTCATTTGTCGCTGTTTCGGGTTTGGCGATGTCGTGGAACAATGCTGCAAGTTTCACGCGGTCAGGTGCTAAATCAATAGTTCGGAGAGTATGATGGTAGACATCAAAAGCGTGCCCAATGTCTTGTTTTATGCCGTAAGTCTGGACTAATTCTGGGAGGAAAAGATTTAACAGCCCGCTTTCTCTTAAAAGCTCAATTCCAATAGAAGGGCGGGGAGACTTGTAGAGCAGTTTTAAAAATTCATCTCTTATTCTTTCGGCTGAAACCATTTGGGAAACGTTCAGGCATTTTTTTATCGCCTCGAAGGTCTGAGTTTCAATTGTAAATCCAAGTTGCGAGGCAAAACGGCATGCGCGATAAGGGCGCAATCCATCTTCGGTAAATCGAGATATTGGGTCTCCGACCGTTCTAACCATTTTTTGTGCAAGATCGCCCTGTCCGTTGTAGTAATCGAGAAGTGTGAATTCGTAGGTGTGCTTATGCGTAAGCGTAAATTCGTCAGTAGCGAGCGGGTGCTCAAGGTATACTATGCCGTGTTCAGAAAGGTCTAGTGCCATTGCATTGATAGTAAAATCTCTTCTTTGCAGGTCTTCTTCCAGGTTGCGAACAAATGTGACTTTTGAGGGCCAGCGGCCTTGTAGGTAATCCTCTTCGTTTCTCAGTGTGGTGACTTCTACAGTAAAATTCTCTCCGTTAGTATCTTGTTGAACTGCGACTACAGTGCCAAATTGAGCGCCTACTGCAATAGATTTTGGAAATAGCTCGATGAGTGTGTCAGGGAGTGCGTCGGTTGCGATATCATAGTCGTGTGGCTCAATGCCAAGTAATGTATCTCGAATTGCTCCTGCAACAAGATACGCCTTGTAACCTTCTTTTACCAAGATTCGTGCAACGGAAACGACATAGTGTGGTATTTCTATTTGCATGGCCGAGTATAGCAGTCTCTATAAAAACAAGCGAGAAAGGTCAACCCCAAAAAAGACACTGATGATAAAGGTTATGACCGCAAGAAGAAAAAGGACAAGGGAAACTATAACTGCTGGCCCCTGTAAATTTGTTTGCATTACATTATTATAGGTGCAAAAAAGGAATTAGTAAATTGCGGAAGTAAAGATGCCTCCTGTTGCTTGAATAACTAGCTCACTGTGCTATAATTCCACCATGCCAAATCTGACAAATGCAAAAAAAGCAGTGCGAAAAGCAGACGCACGAACAACTAAGAACCGACAGGTGAAAGATCGAATTACCCGATGGTTAAAAAAAGTTACTCTCGCAGTTACTGCAAAAAACAAAGAAGAAGCAGTCAAGGCGTTTTCGTTCTTGACCAAACTTTTGGATAAAGCAGCAAAAGAAAAGGTTATCGAACCAAACAAAGCGGCACGTCAAAAATCACGTGTACAAACCAAAATCAATGCTCTATAATAGAGCATGAGGCAGAGTATACAGCGTAGAAAGTTTAAACGATTTCTTCCTCCAATCGTGTCCATATTGGTTTTATCTGTTGCCTTTATTTCTGGTATTCGAGTTCTTCCTACATTCTCTTTGTTTTTGGACAACAGTCCTAAGCAACAGTACTTTGCCGAATCAGAGAGTAAGCTAGTTCTCCAAAAAGCAGCTCCAGAAAAGAAAAAGATTACCCTGAATCCCTCTGTTCTTGCTGAGACAACTGGTAGTGGAAAATGTGGGCAAGCATGGACTTGGCCTTGCGATGATTCTAAAAAGCGGGGGTATCTTGTAAATGGAAAAAAGTTAGATGAAGCGGGAAATACAATATATTTTGAAAACGTACTCTTAAAAAAGCAACCTCATGGTCTAGAAATTGGTGGTGGTGTAAGTACCTCTACCACTGTAGTGGTAGATGCAGGGGACCCCGATGATCCTCGAGATGACGTAAAAAAGAAAATTGGTTTTTGTTTGACTGATGGAGTTCAGTACGAGTCCCTTGCCATTATTGCATTATCTCAGCCACTTTTACCAAAAACAATTCAAGGCCTAGGTTTAAGCATTAAACCAATTAATGACAAGGGTGACCAGTTTGCCGGAATTGATCTCAAATGGCTATCAACGCTTAAGCCAGAGCAATTTGAAAAGCTGTTCTGCTCGCTTGCAGGAGATTACTCGGAGTATACTCTCCGCTCAATGGACATATATGGCATTATTCCTTCCTCAAACCAACTCGGCATGGACTGGACTTCGTTTATCAATATGAAATGTAACGGAAGAAGACCAGGAGAATCTAGTGCCGAATTTGCAAAAACATGGGAGCAGGATGAGGACAGAGATACAACAACATTCAAAGTCCTTGTTGAAAATAACGAGTTCCATAATGAAGTGGATGAGCATTTTCGGCCGAAAATGCTCAAAGACGGACTTAGCGGTATTATTGCTCCGGGTGTTGGATATATAGGAGGGCTTGCGTTCCAGCCAAAATCACAAGACACGTATTTGGCAAAATTGGCTGGTTCAGCCATTACATCACAAAGTCTTGCCGGAGCGATTAATGCAGCCCCAAGAAAAACGGCAAAAGACTTAATTGAAAATGCTACTGGAATTGATCAGAAATCGCCTGATTCCTATAGCTCAACTATGTTATCTGTTGGGGCAGAAATGCTCGAAGATAAACTAGACCCAGTAACAAAAAAAATTCTCCCTGGTGGTGCCTACCAAGATGAATATGAAAAAGCTACTGTCGAATCAGCTATTTTTGGAGGGATATACTATATTCCTGATTCTGAAGTAGAAAAAGGAGGTAATCCGAGCATGCTCTCGTATGATACCAAAAAGCTCGATCCTTCCATGTATTTGTGCGACGAACAGTCTGGAAATAACAGTTGTCCGATCATTCGTGCTACTTCAGGTTGTTCGGGACTGTTTCAGGCAAAAGTAGCAATTAGATTACGCCAAATAATTCTCTCTGCGGTAAATGATACCGATAGCTACGCAGGAACTACTGGAGATCAAGGGTCGAATGATGAAGTAGCTCGATCTTATACTCGATCCGGCGACTTTTTTGAGGGTGCCTTTAGGAAACCTGAACCTTATATTGAAAAGGCAACAACAGATGAACTGATTGTTCTTACAGGGAGAGGAACCCCTAAGTGTATGGAATATGCGACTGCTCGTGTGGAAGCCCAAGGTTCAACAAAACTTACCGAAGAAGATCAAGAAAGAATTCAAAAAGCAGCAGAGTCTCCTAACTATACGAAACAGGCTTTTCTTGTATCCCCGATCAATGTGAAATACCGAACTTGGGCAAATTACAAACGCGACCTCGGTATACTTGCGCAGTGGGAAATAACAAAGGCAATTTTTGGACCTGATCCCGAATGGGCTTCAGACGAAGTTTCAGGAGAAAAAATTAAACCTGCATTGATTTCATTTAAAGCAGACACGTTATATCGAGGGCAGGGTGGAACCGTGGTTGGGGATCCTTACTCTCTGGAAGTTCAAAAAAATATCAACGCCTTCTTAAAGAAAAACAAAATTGAGGTAATGACCGATGCACATATAGATTGTGCCACCGGCCCTTATGGTACAGCGGAGTATTGGCTCTGCTCAGACTCCGCAAACATTCTTCCCAAATGTCAGTAGACCAAATAATGGTCAAAACTTCCGAGTATAAGCACAATTAGTACAAGCGCGACATGCTGCCATGTATGCAGTAATTGCCAATTCTTTTTCCAGACGTACCAAAGTCCACCGACGAGTGTTGTAGTGAGTGGAAGGCCTAATTCTACAAGCAGGAGCAGTAATATATTGTGTGGCGGCTCAGCAAGTATCTGATTACCCCAAATAACTGTCTGAGTAAGGTCTTTTGCATGGAAAAGTAAAGTAGGAATGCTCATGGTAAACCCTGTGCCGGTTAAGAGAAAATGCGGAAATTTTTGGAGTAATTCTAAATACAACGACTGAATCGTTACTCTTGAATCAACAAAAGTAGCGCTGGTCTCCGGAAATAGAGAAGTAACTGCGATTGCCATGCTGAGAAGTAATGGTATTGCCCAATAATATAGTTTTGGTATAGTGATTTTCTCTAATCGATTTCTTAGTAAGTATGCAAAGAACAAAGCGATAAATGCCAGTAATCCAGTTTTAGACAGCGTTCCAAGAAGTAGCACCAAACTCGCAAGTCCGAAAAAAAGCTTGTTCACTTTTGGTGCGGTAAGAGACAGTACTATAAAATTCCAAAATACGATTATTCCAGCAAGAATATTGGGATGTGGAGTAGTGCCATACAGTCGAGTGTATTCAAAAATCCCAATTATTGATTTGCTCGTGAATACAGTCGGTTGCCCAAGCCATGCAAAAAAGGATGGTTCGAAAGGTCCATTGCTAAAGAACTGAAGAATTCCAAAAAATATCTGGAATCCTAAAGAGAGGGAGAACACTTTGAGTACCGTTTTGTGCAAGGAAATATCTGAAGCAAGAATCGTTTTAGTGGTAATAAAAAATGCGCTTGTGGAAGTAAAGAAAGCAGCTAAATGGAAAAAGGATGCAATAAACAAGGGAGAAAATGAGGTGCCAATTCCTCTAGATAGCTCGTAAATCGGTCGTATTGCTACTATTGACACCAGTGTCAATATGGACAAAAAAACGTACAATTCTTTTTGAGATTTTTTCTTCAATAAGTAAACGACACAGACCCCAAGCGCAAGAATCAATGTGAGCGTAATTCTAATATGGAGGTAATTAATGTATTTGCCCAGTAAGTAGGCGTGGGAATCGGCGATAATTTCTCCAATGAATAATGGAAGTGAGGATATAAAAAGAAGGCTTACTCCTTCTAGTGGGTACTTTTTTATGTAGTTTTTAAGCTGCTGGAGTTGTGTCTGCATGGCCAGGATAAATGATGACTCGTCTATCCATTCCTTCGCCTTTGCTTTCTGTACGAACTTCTTTGTGCTTTTCTGCCTCCAAGTGAACGACTCTGCGGAGTCGTGGTGGCATTGGTTTGAATTCGTATGGTTCATCAAGGAGTTTTACTTCTTCGACTGCTTGGGTGACCATTTCACGGATTTTATCGTTCTGTTTTTCGAAGTAATCACCAATATCTACAAAAAGTGCAATTCGCTTATCTGCAGGAAAAATTCTTTTAAGGTAGGAAACGGTCATTTGGTGAAGTGCCTGAAGGTTCTTGCCGTGATATCCGATGAGTAAGTCCATGTCTTGGCCTTTAATAAGAACCTGCATGTTCGTTTTTTCTGCATCATCTTCGCTAGTGACTTCGATTGATTCTGGCGTGTAGCCAACTGCCGAGATAATGTGGGAGATAAACTCCTTTACTTTGTTGTTATATTCGTCGTTCATATTGCCGTATTATACGAAGTGAATGCACGAAAGTAAAGGCAAGAAATTTCTTTGAATAGGGGAGGGAAAACGGACGAACGAAGGCAGACACTAGCAAAAATTGCATAGCATGGCGTCTGCCTTCGTTTTGTCTGAATGCTTGAGGGGGTTAGGGACCGTTTTCACGAAGCCTGTTGAGACCCTCTTTGAGCGGTTTGAAGATGTTTTTGGACAGCCAGTTTGAGATTGAACTCAGTTTGCCAAACAGCCATTCACCAACATCGATGAAGTTGATTCCAAGAAGTATCCAAGCGAAGACCCTGCCGAGTATGATTAACGCGGAATTGCTCGGGTCATTTGGATATTTCAGAACCGTACCCCATACGATGAGGATAAAGAGCGTCGGCACGAACTGGCCTGCCCTGATTGCCGCTGAGGTCTCTGCGAAGAGCGAGACGAGAATAGCGGTGACAATCAGAACTGACATCAAGTCGCTACCGCTCGGAGAGAGGATTTCAACGAAGTGCTTACCTACCTGGTAGGCACCCCAAATCCCCAAAGCATCCGACAGGTACTGCAAGAAAGTCTTTTGTTTTTTGACTTCCATTTTTGCCTCCTTTCTAGTTAGCAGGTTTGCAGACCTATAGTATTATACCACTTTTCCCCTTTGTCAACCATATCTCCGTGCAAAACTGTCACTTTGTTGTACAACTGCATTTCTTGACGTATACTAGAAGATGAATAATAAAACACTCATTGTTCTTATTGTCTTAATTGCCGCAGTTACCATTGGTATTGTGTCGTGGCGTACTCCGTCAACAGACACACCAACACCAACTCCCACACCTACTGCAACTGCTACACCTTCAGTTACCGATCCTTTTGCTGCAACACCAACGGTTACTACTACAGCAACTCCGACCGTTACCACAACTGCAACACCAACGCCCACAGTCACAACAACTACTACACCCACACCAACTCCTACAACAGCTTCAACCTTTAACGACATTCGCGACGAGGATTGGTTCTACGGTGTAACTGAACAAACAGTCGGTAGTACCGTCTACTTTATTAGCGAAACTGATCCTAAAAAAGTAAAGAAAAACTCCTCAAACTCTGAAACTGGCGCACAAACGGTTTTCACAAGCGACACAAATGGTGAAGTTAACACTTTCTACGTTAATGGGAGTTATCTATATGTCGCCACCAAACGAGATTCTTCGACCGGTACCTCCAAACTTCAACGAATGGTGCTTTCTTCTGGTTCAAAGGCAAAACTTTACGAGTTTTCTTCAAGTAAGTACGAAATTGCACAATTTGCCATCATGAAGAATAACGATTCAAAGAGTGGGTATTATATTGGACTCGATGCAATCGCGAATAATGCTTCTCCAATGGGAATGTATGTGAAAAACTACGCTCAAGAGTGGATGAAAAACTTCGTTGGTATCGATAAAACGGCCGTTATTAAGGGTATCGCTCCAAACGAAGAAGGAACACAGCTAGCAGGCCTATTTACCGTAGGTAGCGAAGAATCTCAAGCTTATATCGAATTGGAGTAGTTGATGCGTTACGAAATTGACGCTCACTACTTACCGCTGTGGGAAGCAGCACAGTCATATCAAGATAAACGGAATGATAAAGGTCATGCGTTTGTAGTGACGGCGTATGCCCGCTTTGTTGCAGCAAGAGAAAATTGTGATGCTGCAGTGGTAATTCCTGCTGCAATACTTCATGATATTGGGTGGTCCGCTGTTTCGTTAGAAGATAGAATGTCTATATTTCGATTTGATACTCCAAAAGAGCAGAAAATGAAGGCAAGAGCGCTACATCAGGAACAAGGTGTATTGTTGGCAAAAGAACTACTTGAAAAAGTGCAATACGATACAGCACTTATTCCAGAAATACTCGAAATTATCTCGCAACACGACACCAGAAAAGGTTTTATCTCAAACAACGAAGGGGCTATGCGCGATGCTGATAAACTTTGGCGTTACGACGAGTATGGCTTTATGTCCGATTATCTCAATGGAACAGGCGCTATCGCTGATCATATCGAAGATCAAGAACGGCATATTGATTCAGAGCATTTCTTTTGTTTTGATTCTTCACGGCAGTTAGCTCGAGAGCTTTTGGCAAAACTGAAGGCAAAATACCTGCCGTAATCTTCCACTTGTTACATTGAACACGTATAATCGAATATGGCAACGTTACATTTTTACAATACACTGACTCGACAGCGGGAGCAGTTTGTTCCAATTAATCCAGAAAAAGTGACGTTGTATACTTGTGGACCAACCGTTTACGATTATGCACATATTGGAAATCTTCGCGCTTATACATTTGCAGACACATTAAAAAGAGCCCTTGCCTTCATGGGTTACAAGGTGTTTCACGTCATGAATACAACTGATGTTGGGCAGCTTGATAGCGATGCAGACCTCGGAGAAGACAAGATTATGATTGGCGTACGCCGTGCAGCTGAGCGAGGAGAAAAAGTAACAGTTTGGGATATTGCACATTTATACACTGAGAAGTTTATCGAAGATCGCGATAGCATGAATATTCTACCTCCCGATAAGCTTGCGCCTGCAACGGAACATGTCCCTCAGATGATCGAGCTTATAAAAAAGCTAGAAGCAAAAGGTTTTGCATACAGAACCTCAAAGGCGGTGTATTTCGATGTAACTAAATTCCCGACTTACACAAAGCTGTCTGGGCAAAAACTTGAAAACCTCCTTGAGGGTGTTCGTGAAGAGGTGGTTGTCGATTCTGAGAAACGAAACCCGATGGATTTTCGCCTCTGGCAGTTAGATCAACCGAATCACGCAATGTTGTGGGATTCACCGTGGGGCAAAGGCTTTCCTGGCTGGCATGTCGAGTGTTCTGCGATGGCAATGACGTACCTTGGCAACCATATTGATATTCACACAGGTGGTGTAGATCACATTCCAGTTCACCATACAAACGAGATTGCGCAATCGGAAGCAGCAACAGGCGAGAAGTTTGTAAACTACTGGCTTCACAACGAGTTTATTCGTGTCGATAACGTCAAAATGTCAAAGAGCAAGAATAACTTTTACTCAATGAAAGATATTGTCGAGAAAGGTTTTAGTCCGCTTGATCTCAGATATTTGTATCTTGAAGCACATTATCGCTTTCCACAGAATTTTACGTGGGAAGCATTGGAAGGAGCGCGCTCTGCAAGAAAAAATCTTGTGGAACAAATGTCAATGTTTCTCACTTTACATGAGGGCAAAGTGCCCGAAGATGTTTCGAAAAATGAGTATAGAGAAAAGTTTGCTACTTATTTGGCAGATGACTTAAATATTCCTGGTGCTTTGTCAGTTGTTTGGGAAGTGGTAAAGAGTTCAGAACTCTCGGTTGGAACGAAAGTGGCGTTGCTTGCTGCGTTCGACACTGTACTGGGGCTAAAACTTTCTGAGGCACCAACATTATACTCAAGTTTTTCTGCCGAAGAGATTGAAGAAATATTAAAAATCGTAAATGACCGAGAAAGTGCGAAAAAAGAGAAGGATTGGACTCTGGCTGACGAACTTCGAAATCGCTTGACAGAGAAAAAGGTCCGTGTAATCGATACTAAAGAAGGCACTGTTGTTGTACCTGCGTAAAAACTATGGTGCAATCGCGTGTCCTGTAAAGTTCGAAAAATCACTACCTTGTGGTATAATTGCACAAACAAAAAAACATAGGAGGAGATTTTCTTATTGTGAACATAGCGAGTAATATGAGCAAAGCTCGTATTTACTGAGTTATGAAGCAATACGAAAGAGCAATTATGCCAGGTACAAAAAAGAGCGCAGCTACTAACGCTGCACAAGTTCCTGCAATCACACAATTCGACGGCCAAATCGCAGATGTTGTTCGTTCTTACAAACAGCTAAAAACGGGCGATATTGTCGAAGGTGTCGTTATCAACAAAGAGCCAGGTGTTCTTGTTGTTGATGTTGGTGGTCGTAGCGAAGGGCTTATTGCTGGTCGAGAGCTCAAAAGTAAAGTAATTGACGTTGCCGGTATTAAAGTCGGTGATCCAATTCTCGTTTACGTGGTCTATCCAGAAAGTAAAGACGGAAGCTTGGTTCTTTCATTGAAGAGAACTGAAGAAGTCAGAATCTGGTTCGATCTAGAAAAAGCAGCACGTAACGGTGATGTCTTAGACGCAACTGTTGTCGAAGTCAACACTGGTGGTGTTATCTGTGAACTCTACGAAGGTGTTCGCGGCTTTATCCCAACGTCACAGTTGGATCCAGCCAGAATCTTCGAGAGCGGAAAGAAGATGTACGGTAAAGACGTTACATCAGTTGTTCAACAACGATTAACTCAACTTCTTAGCGAGCAAATCAAGGTCAAAATTATTGAACTTGATCGTGAAAGAAGCCGAATTATTCTTTCTGAAAAGCAGGTTACTTTTGGTTCAGATATGGCAGCAAAAGAGAAGTTGCTTAAGAAAATCAAAGAAGGAGATATTCTTGACGGTAAAGTTACCGCCATCACTCCTTATGGTATTTTCGTAAACACTTCAGGCCTTGAAGGTTTGGTGCACTTGTCAGAACTCTCATGGGATAAAGTTACCGATGTCGGTCGACTTTATAACGTCGGAGATGATGTCAAGGTAATGGTACTCGAGATCAAAGAAGGTGGCCGCAGAATCGCCTACAGCGTCAAGCGCCTCATCGATGACCCTTGGAAGAACCGCATCAAGAAGTACAAGATTGGAGAAGTTGTTGACGGTGTTGTTGAAGGTGTTGTTGAATATGGAGCATTCGTTCGTATCGATGACGGTATTAACGGATTGATTCACATTTCAGAACTTTCTGACAAATTAGTCAAAAACCCATCTGATATTGTTACTCCAGGGCAAAAAGTTAAAGTATCAATTCTCTCAATTTCTGAGACGGAACGACACTTAAGCTTAAGCCTCAAGCGAGTCAAAGCAGGAAAGTAATCAAAACTTTTCAAAAATAAAAAGGCGAAGAACGGGAGGAAACTCCCGTTCTTTCGTTTTATACAGATAAATTACTGCCGCTCGTTGTCTATGAGTGTGCGAAGATATTCTGCAACACTCATTCCCTTTTGTTTGGCAGTTGTTTCAAGGAAGCGGATTTGTGAGTGTGAAAGAAAGAAATTAAACCGGTTTGGCAAACTTTCTTTTTGGCAACGCGCAATGAACTTGTCAATAATAGGTACGAGGGTTTCTTTTGTATAACGTGCACCGTGAAAATATTTAGAAAAAATTTTTCTTTCGAAATTTTCAAATAGTGAAAGGCACAACACGTGCTTCTTGCTTTGGATTGCCAGCGTCATTTCGTGTCCAAGTTGAAAACACTCTTCGCTCACTTCAAATATAACTGCATCTGCCCATTCAATACCTTTTCTAATCGCTTCATAGTGAACTCGACGGTTCGTGTCTGTATGGATAGGGTCTGAGGGGGCAAGAATTTGTAGGTAATTGCCCTTTTCTGGTGATATAAGTTTTACGTTGGGGTGGGTATCAAGTGTTTGTCGAATCAAATCGAATTCTGATTGAAATTTTTTCTTTCCTGAGTAGGGTGCAGTAAAAAATATATTCATAGGTGAGTATATATGTATATAAAAAGTTTCGCAAAAGGGGACTGCTATTAGATAATATCGTTATTGTATGTAAATTAATTTGTATGTTTACTATGGTTACTCCTACATGTATGGGAATTCACGTGAAATGCCAGTCAATAGAGAAATCGCTGGCTTTTTACCGAGTGCTGGGCTTTACACCTGTTTTTGCCTATGGTTCAGCCGAATTTACCCAACAGTTCACATGCCCTACGGCACCAGAAAGTTATTCAGGTGTAACGTTTGAAATAGGTGGTGGACTATTTGAGATCGCAGATGGACATATTGCTGTTAAGCCAGAGGTATTCAAAGTACACATTGATTCGTCAAAAATCTCGGCCATGTTCGATGTAGCATCTGTCGATGACTTAGTTGAGGTATGTCGAAGAAATGATATCCAAATCGCAGTAGAACCACGCGTTTTTCCTTGGGGAACAAAAGAAGTGGTAATTAAAGACCCAGATGGCTTTGTGTTGGTGTTTAGAGAGTTTGTGAATAAATAGTTCGCTTCTCTAAGAAAACATACTATAATCCCGCATAATAAATTTGAACGTAGATTATGCAGGTACTCGCTAATTTGGCTCCTTTGTATCTAATAGCGCTTGTTTCGTATATCTTGAAGCAACGAAAGGTGTTTTCGGAAGATACCGCAAAGGTACTGGTTCCTGTTATGTTCAAATTGTCTGGTCCGGCACTCGTATACGTCGCCATCTCGAGTCAACGCTTGGATGCAGGTTCTTTGTTGTTAATTGGTATCGGTACAGTCGCGTTTCTTGCTTTTTGGGGCGTTTTTGGTCTACTAAATAAGAAACTAGTTGCAGGAGAAGAGACTCAAAAAGCACTTCTGTTAGGAGGTTTATCCTTTGCTGTCGGCACAATCGCATATCCATTGATACAACTTTCTTTTCCACAGAGTGTGTTTGCCAAAGTGGTTATTATTGATTTAACACTGCTAATTCTGTTTATGGCAATTGCGCCACTACTGGTCAGTAAAGAGAGTGGTGCAGCAAAACTTACCGCTACCTTAACAAGAGATCCAATTTTGTGGGCGGTATATCTTGGTGTGGCAGCGAGTTTGCTGAAGGTTCAATTACCACAAGAGCTTTTTCAGGTATTTCAATTTGCTGGAAATAGTTTTTCCTTCTTGTCTGCAGTGCTTCTTGGTGTCACCGTTACCGTGCCATCTTCAGAGCAATTCAAGAAGGTGTTTTCTGCTGTGGCGATAAAAATTATGCTTTGAGTTTTGCTTTCTGCATTGATTTGGGTTTTACCATTGTCATTGGAGATTAAACAAGCAACGATTATGACCATAAGCGCTCCAGTAGGTTTGTTCCCTGTTATCTACGCAAAGCTGTACGGGCTTAACGAGGAATTTGTCGCTCAGATGTCGGTAGTAGGGGTATTTGTAACGTTGTTCTTGTATCCGCTTGTAATTGCTTTAATAGTGTAATACTTGCGTATTAGCAGTCAACTGTTATAATTGCTAGTATGAGAAGTAAGCAACAAAAAAGAACCACCCCTGTGCAACTTTCTAGATTTTCGAAACCCTTTACTCGTATGATGGAAAACGCGTTTCGAATTGCGCAAAAAACAAAGGCCGAAACAGTAGAACCTAAACACCTTTTTGCCGCAATACTTCTAGATAAGGAATCGCTAGCTTTTTTCTTGCTTGAAAAGTTCGGGATAGATGCAGCAGAAACAATTAGACGACTTACTTCGAAAAGTGCTTCAGACTTTAAGTCAAAAACATGGAGAAAGAACCCACTTTTAGAGATGCATCCCTCTACAAATTTGCTAATCTTCGAAGCAGCACGCATTGCTCGCGAGGGTAGTGGCTATTACGTTGGCACAGAACATGTGTTACTTGCGCTTTTTAGTGGTGAAACTAAAGACTTATCATTCGTGAAAGAACTCTTGTCGCATATCACGTCATTGCCAAATTTTGTAAACGACGTTTTGAGGGCGGTTTCGCTTCCATTTGAAATTCTTCGCCAGGCAGAAGATGTTTCGCTTCCGTTATCTAAGCCTTTACCGCAGTTACAACAAGAGAATGGTGAATCAGCTATTTCGCTTTTTACCGAACATCTTACCAATAGATACCGTCAGTTTGATGCGGTTGTCACAAAAGAGCAGCGCAAAGAATTTACAGATCAAATTCTCACCATTTTGCTTCGAGCAAAGAATCGCAATGTATTACTCGTAGGTCCGAGTGGGGTAGGAAAGTCGCACATTATCGATGAGTTATCCTACCGTTTAGTAGAAGGTGATGTTCCAATTTCAACAACGCATAAAAAACTGCTTCGGTTAAACCTACCTGCAATCATTGCGACGGCAAAATTTCCAACAGAAATTGAAAAACAGGTAATGGCAGTCTTAAACGATGCCTATGGTTCCGACGAAATCGTGTTGTATTTTGACGATTTTGCTACCTTACTTGGTACTCCAATTCGTGGCGGTTTAAACATGGGAGCGACCTTTAAAGCGTTTTTAGAGCGAAACGAGATAAGCATCATTGCTTCAATCTCTCCGGAAGAGCTTCACCAAATGTATGAAAATAACCGAGCGTTACTGCGCTTCTTTTCCGTTATTGAAGTCGAAGAACCTGCACAAGATCAAACATCGACCCTTCTAAAAGACGCTGTTAAGCAACTTGAGCTTGATCATGGGATTGTTTATGAAACTGCAGCAATAGATGCCGCAGTTCGGCTCACCACGCAGTACATTCCTGATAGAGTCCTTCCTGAAAAAGCGATTGAAATACTCGATTTGGCTGCCAGCAAAAAGAAATTTTCTCGGGAATATAAGTATCGTGGTTTAGGTGAATTACTCAAGCAGCGAAAAGAACTTCAAGATAAAAAAGATCGTTTGGTAAGCCTTGGAGAATATAAAGCAGCAGAAGAAATGCAGCGTGAGGTATTGGCATCTTCGCGAAAAATTAAGGAATTGCAAGACAAGCATAAAAGAGATGTACAGCAGTCCAAGATTGTAATTACCGATGCCGATGTAAGGGATATCGTATCACTTTGGACAAAACTACCTATTACGACCGTTAGTGCAGATGAAACTTCTATGCTTTTGCAACTTGAAGGAAAGATTAAAGAGTCAATTATTAGTCAAGAAGATGCAATAAAGCAGGTTTCGAACGCCGTAAAACGCGGGAGAGTAGGCATTACAAGTAAAAAACGACCATGGGTTAGCTTACTGTTTCTTGGCCCAACCGGAGTTGGAAAGACCGAGTTAGCGAAAGTTCTTGCAAAAAACTTATTCGGTGAAAACGAAGATAGGCTTATCCAAATCGATATGTCTGAATACATGGAGCAGCACAGTGTCTCGAAGCTTATTGGATCGCCACCAGGATATGTTGGATTTGAGCAGGGTGGGTGGTTAACCGAAAAAATTACAGAAAATCCGTACAGTGTTGTGCTTTTCGACGAAATTGAAAAGGCCCATCCAGACGTCCTGAACCTTTTGTTACAAGTGTTAGAAGATGGCCACTTGATGGATGCAAAAGGAAATAGAGTGAGCTTTCAAAATACGATTATTATCTTGACCTCAAATATCGGAGCAGAGCAGATTGCCGAAGATAAGGTACTTGGCTTTTACCGAGAGCAAAAGCAACGAAACTTGGTCGAATTAAGCACCGAAGCTTACGACGAAATGAAGGAAAAATTAATGAAAGAGTTACGAAAGAAACTACGACCAGAGCTTCTCAACCGCCTTGATGATGTAATCATCTTTAAGGGACTTAGCAAGCAAGACGCTGCAAAAGTACTAGAAATTCTTATCAAAGAATTGAATGCACGACTCCAAGAGATGAATATTTCAGTTGATATCAACGATAAAAGTAAAAAGTATATCATCGACAAAGGCTTTAGCGCCGAATATGGGGCACGTCCATTACGTCGTGTGTTGCAGCATGAAGTAGAGAACCTAGTTGCCGACTATGTACTTGAGCATAATCTTCTCGATACAAGAGGAAAAGAGTTGCTCGCGCTTGCGGTCGATATTAAAGGTAAAAAATTGGTTATTCGTGCGTAAGAATCGTGTGGTTTGGAATTGCCGCTAACGTTGCAATAACCTAGTATTCATCATAGACGAAATATGAACGACATATGGTTCTTATTCACTCTTTTGTCAGTTCATTTTCCCCGCGGCATACTCTTTTATGGAAAAATCAATTTTGCAATCCAAGTCGTTTGACTTGGCAGTAGCGGTATACCGAAAGGTCGCCGACCTGCAAAAAAAGCAGAAGGAGTTTTTGTTAAGTCAGCAGTGGGCAGATTCGGTTGCTACTGTTGCGTTACATATGTATCTTGCACAAGAACTTCACTCAAAGAATTCCTTGTCGATTAATCTTTACACCGCACGAAAATCGACGTTGAAAGGGTTGTTTTGGACGAACTTGCTGGTTGGTATGGAGTACCTTTCGAGTGATACCGCTAAAGATGTTACTCAAGGGCTTACAGAACTCCTGAAGATGCTTCAGGCATCGATTAACACACTTTCTCGTAAACGACAGGGTAGTGACGAAGGCCACACCTTGGAAGAAGTTTCAGAAAGTGAATGAGTAGCATATAATCAACATATGTATGTCTGTAACAATTGTGGGGCAACCCAAACAAAATGGTTAGGAAAATGCCCTCAATGCGAAGGATGGGGTACATACGAAGAAGCACCAGATCTTCCAAAATCACAAAAAGGAAAGATGAAGTTTGGTGTTTCAGGTCCGACTTCCTTTGTAAAAGCGGGATCTGTTGAACGTCAGCCGTTACTTCGTTTTGCGACAGGATTTTCGGAAGTTGATCGAGTACTTGGCGGTGGAATTGCTCAGGGAACGGTCGCTTTAGTAGGTGGTGACCCAGGTATTGGAAAATCAACTCTTTTGTTGCAGGTACTTGTTAATTTTGCCAAAGCCGGAAAAACAGTTGCGTATATTTCCGGTGAAGAATCTGTAGACCAGATATCTGAACGGTTAGAAAGGGTGGTCCCTGAAATCCCAGAGGGGCTATTTCTCCTTTCTGATCAAGATTTAGGGAATATTATGGATGGACTTGCAGGTCAACAATTTGATGCAATTGTGATCGACTCAATTCACTCCTTGCAGCATAACGATTTAGAGGGACAATCTGGAGGAATGAGTCAGTTAAAGGCTGTTACTACAGCATTAACGTCGTGGGCAAAAAGAACTCGTACGGTAGTCTTCTTAATCGCGCAAGTAACAAAAGAAGGATATGTTGCAGGGCCAAAAACTGTTGAACACATTGTTGATGTAGTTGTCTATTTGGAACGTGTTGGCTCAGAAAATACAAGAATGGTACGCACTTTAAAAAATAGATATGGAGATACAGGAGAAGTTGGGTTCTTAGATATGGGAGTTAAGGGGCTAGGTGATAAAAGTGATTTTGCAACCATGCTCGTTTCTTCGTTGTCGTCAGATGAGCCTGGTAGCGCACTTGGAATCACATTACAAGGCTCTCGCCCTATGATTGTTCAGATTCAAGCACTAGTGAACGATTCTCCCTTTGCCGTACCACGACGAGTAGTGGAGGGTGTGTCAAAAAATAGAGTAGAAGTGCTCGCTGCGGTTATTGCTAAAAAATACCCAAGATTGCATCTTGATCACAAAGACATTTTCGTCAAAGTTAACGGCGGTATTACACTCAAAGACTCTGGAACAGACTTGGCGCTTGTGGCTGCAATGATTTCCTCTGTTACAGGTAAGCCATGGAAAGAGACGCTTTTTATAGGCGAAGTGGGGTTGTTAGGTGAAGTTAAACCTGGAACTGCCTTTGAGCAAAGATATAAAGAGGCAAAGAAGCTTCACTTTAAAACTATACTCGCTCACAAGAGTGTTCAAAACATCTCTTCTATTGCGTAATCGCTCGCCAATTCGGCCGCAACCACTGTGTCGTTCTATAAAATTTCTATCTCCACGAGAGCCGCCTCTTGTTGCTCGCGCGAGTTCCATTGTTTGGCGCTCTGCCTGTATTTCTTGGTGTTTAAAAAGACTATTGACATCAAGGATATTTGCTATTGACATTCACCCCGCCAGAGTGTACAATTCTATTACAAGGTATCTTTATCCCTTGGTTCGGAAGTTCTGAGCCAAAGGATTAGGAGATCTTGATCGCACTCCTCGAAACACTCGAGAAAAGCCCGTAATGCGGTTTTTTCTCGGGATCGGTTTGGGGCAGTGCCGATCCCCTTTTTTCTTTTCTCTTCTCAATATTTCCATCTCACTGATTTGAAAATTTGTTGCAGAAAAAGAATGACATTGTGTTATAATTAATGATAAATAATCCTCTCGCATGAATTACTCGCAGAGATCTTAAGATAATCATCTTTTTTTATGTTAACAGTACAAAAACTTCAGGAAGAAACCCTTGTTGCACTCAAAAAAATGGCAGCAGAATACGAAGTTAAAGAATTAGAAAAATTTACCGCAAAAGAGAAGGACAAATTGATATACGAAATCCTCAAAGCTTCTTCAATTAAAGGCGGATTTGAGTACTCCTCAGGTATTCTAGAAGTTGTAAACAATGGTTCACACGGTTTTGTTCGTGTTGAGGGCGTGTTGCCAAGTAACCGTGATATATATGTGTCGGGTACACAAATTCAAAAGTTTGGTCTGAGAACTGGCGATATTCTCGAAGGTGTTGTAAGACCATTAAAAGATGGTGAGAAATACCGAAACATGCTCAAAGTTGACTATGTCGGTGGAATGGGCGCAGCAGAAAATATGAAGCGCCTTCCCTTTGAAAAACGAACAGTAATTTTCCCAAACAAACAGTTGCATTTAGAAACAACACCTGAAATCCTTTCGACCAGAATTATTGACCTTCTTGCCCCTATTGGTTATGGTCAGCGATCTATGGTCGTATCCCAGCCAAAATCAGGTAAAACTACAATACTAAAGGAAATAGCAAATGGTATTTCAGCAAATCACCCAGATGTTCAGATTATCGTTGTGCTTGTTGGTGAACGTCCAGAAGAAGTAACTGATATGCAACGTTCCGTACAAGGTGAGGTCTATGCCTCAAATTTCGATGAGCATCCACAAAATAACGTCGCTGTTGCTGAAATGGCATTAGAACGAGCAAAGCGGTTGGTTGAATGGAATAAAGATGTGGTTATATTAATGGACAGTATTACACGTCTTGCACGTGCGTATAACTTGGTAATTCCGAGCTCGGGAAGAACTCTGTCAGGAGGTTTTGACCCTGCTGCTTTGTATCCTCCAAAAAGATTCTTTGGGGCAGCTCGAAACTTTGAAGAAGGTGGAAGCTTAACAATTATTGCAACAGCACTTGTTAACACAGGTAGTAAGATGGACGATTTGATTTACGAAGAATTCAAGGGTACCGGTAACATGGAACTACACTTGGATAGAAGTCTTGGTGAAAAGCGAATCTTCCCTGCAATCGATGTTATTCGTTCTGGAACTCGAAGAGAAGACTTATTGCTCGGCCAGGAAAAATTACAACTCTCATGGCTGATTCGCCGAATGCTTGACAATATCGATAAGAATGGCGAAAACGCCTCCGAAGTGCTTATCGAGCGAATGAAGACCAGTAAAAGTAACAGCGACTTTCTTAAGAATTTGAGGGAGTAGCGTCACTTTCTCTTTATTGGCAGGTAAAAACAGTTGGATAGTGATTGTCGAAGAATCCTCTTTCTTCTGATATACTGTCTCATGGTTTATCTGCGCCCCAAGAAACTAGACATTTTAGGTGACAAGTCTGCCCTAGAAGTGTATTTAAATCGCTTTACTGCCGACCAATACGGTGTAAAAGAAGGTGATTTATTAGATTTATATTTCGTTGGTCATGAAACTGGTGCAACAGCACTTATTACCGACACAATCGTCGATGACGGCCACATAGGTCTTCCTGCAGCGATTTGGAATGCCTTTCCTGTTTCTGAACTCGATAGAGTAGCGATTGAAATACAAGGTCAAGCACAATCGGTAAAATTCATCAGAAAAAAAATTAAGGGCGAAAAGCTCAACTACGATGAGATACGTGAAATCATGTACGACATCGCAAAGCGAAGGCTTTCTCCGATTGAAATGACTTATTTTGCTTCGACTTCGTATAACCCTGGGTTTGATGACGAAGAAATGTACAATCTGACCAAAGCAATGGCAGACACAGGAATTACCCTCGATTTTTCTCATAAAAAGGGGCTTGTAGTTGATAAGCATTCTATTGGCGGGCTACCGTCTAAAGGCGTTACTCCTGTTATTGTTTCGCTGCTTTCTTCACTCGGCTATATTATTCCAAACACCAGTACTCGTGCGATTACCGCTCCGGCTGGTACTACCGACGTGTTGGAAACTATGATGCCCGTTGCGCTTTCAGAGGAGGAGATAAAACGTGTGGTTGATGAAACTAACGGTTGTTTGGTATGGGGTGGCGGACTTGATCTTGCTCCTGCAGATGATATTTTGATTCAGATCGAAAAACCATTACACATTGAGTCTTATGACAAATTCGTGGTGAGTATCATTGCAAAAAAACTGGCCGCCGGATGTAAATACGTGTTACTTGATCTCCCTTATGGTGATACTGCAAAGGTTCCTGACAGTGATGTTCCAAAAGTCGCGCGTGCATTTGAAACGCTATTCGAAAAATTTGGAATTAAGGTGTTTGTGTATAAACGAAAAGCAAAGGGTCCAGATGGAAATGGAATTGGTCCAATTCTTGAGGCTCGTGATGTGTTATGGATTTTAGAAAGAGACAAGCGAAGACCAATTGGAATGGAAAATCTTGCACTTGATATGGCCGCACAGCTTATTGCCTTGACTGGAAAATACACGTACCAAGGTGCACACGAAGTTCTACGCGAAACACTCGAGGGCGGAGAAGCATACAAACAATTCTGGAAAATCGGAAAAGCACAGGGTGCGACAAAAATTGTAAAAGCGGATGAACTGCTTCCAGGTCAGTATATGTACGAAATCAAATCAACCAAAGCGGGTTTGATAAAAACTTTCGATAACCACGCAATTGTTCAGGTGACACGTGCACTTGGAGCTCCCTACGCAAAAGGTGCAGGAATCTATCTTCATCGACAAGTCGGAGATAGGGTAGCGGTTGGAGAAACAGTTGCGACTTTATATGCAGAAGCACAAAGTCGCATTGATTTAGCAATCAAAAATCTTGACGGAACTCAAGATAGTTGGATATTAGTCTAGTTTGAGCGAGCTAATTTATTGAAAAAGGTAGGCGTCATGAAAGTAAAGTTCATTGGAGCAACAGGAGGAATTGTGACTGGGTCTTCGTATTTACTGGAGTTCCCCAAATCAACATTCCTTGTTGACTGTGGTATGTATCAAGGAGAGGAAAATGTTGAAAGGTTAAACTTTGAGCCGTTTCCATTTGATCCGGCACGTTTGGATTATGTGCTTTTAACGCATGCCCATCTTGATCACGTCGGGTTACTTCCAAAACTTGTAAAGCACGGCTTTACCGGAAAAATTATCTGTACCGATGCTACTAAGAGTTTGGCCGAAATTATTATGATGGATGCCGCAAAGATTCAAGAAGAAGACGCTTACTACAGAAATAACGACCGTTCAAACAACGTTCAAGAAGAAGGAAGCTATTCTAAAGGTGAACCCTTGTACACTCGCGATGATATTGCTGCAGTAATGGCAGCATTTGAAACCTACCCAATTGGAGAGCAGGTAAAACTTGGTCCTGACATGTCGTTTCGTATGCGCGAAGCAGGACATATTTTAGGTTCTGTCACTTTTGAAATGTGGTACACAAACTCTCAAGGTAGAGAGCGAAAACTCGTTATGTCTGGAGATCTTGGTCAAACTGGAGCACGTATTATCAAAGACCCAGACTTTATCCGAGAGGCCGATTATGTGATTATGGAGAGTACGTATGGTGGTCGAAATCACCGAGACAAAAACTCCACGTTACTCGAATTACTGTCCATATTGCAAGAGGCATCAAAACAGAAGGCACGAGTTATTATTCCAACCTTTGCGGTAGAAAGAGCACAAGAGCTATTGTACGAAATGAACTTGTTTGTCGAACGAAAACTGCTCAAAGGGCTGAAGTTTTACGTCGATAGCCCACTAGCAATTAAAGCTACGGAGATTTTTAGGGCTTACAAACGATATTACGACGAAGATGCTATGGCCTTGGTCCATTCGGGTGATGATCCGTTCTCGTTCAGAGGTTTGGAATACACCGAAAGCGTGCATGATTCGAGACGAATTGCGGGAGAGCGAGGTGCCGTTATCATGGCAGGGAGCGGTATGTGTACTGGTGGCCGAGTATTGCATCATTTGATGAATACCTTACCTCACAAAGACGCGCATATCTTATTCGTAGGTTTCCAAGTTCCAGGTACACTCGGAAGAAAATTGGTCGATGGTGCAAAAATGGTCCGTATTCACGGAGTCGAAGTGCCCGTCCAAGCTCAAATTCACACATTAAATGGATTTTCTGCCCACGCTGATCAACACGATTTGTTGTATTGGTTGCGTAGTTTTGGACATTCTCCAAAAGAAGTCTTTATTACCCATGGTGACCAAACAAACAGAACTGTTTTCGCAGAGTTGGTACGAAACGAACTACAGTTAAATGCGGTTATCCCTGAGCCAGGGCAAGAATACGAGTTAGACTAGTTTTTCCGGAAAATAAGGGGCAAAAATGGTATAATACACCAAGCCCGAGTTCGTCAGGTTCGTAAAATGGGCATAAATTTGTTAATGAAACCTTGGGAGAAGAACGCCTTATAGGGACGGATGTCAACGCTCTCTTACAAGCAAAAAAGCAGAGTCGTTTGTTTTCAAAGAATCAGAAACTTGATGAAGTTGGTGTTGGTTTATTTTTTGCACAACTTTTTGGTTGGGCATTATCAAAGTTTTTCAGTGTAATATCCTTCTTTTTAGGGCTTATTTTAGGTATTGAAAAGGCTCTCATTAATCTGCGAATCGACACTTTGCAACTCTTTTATTGGGGCAGAGGCAATGTTTTTGCACTTTTTTTTCAAGCCATTGGTTTCTTTGTTCTACTTGCTGTTGGCTTTTCTTTTGCAGTTAGCCGCGGTATTCAGAATCGTATTATCAGTCAGTATAGCCCACCTGAACAAACGGTAGTGTATGCGTCGTCGTCCGATACCGTTGTAGAGTCTGGCTCACTTATTACCAGTATGCCGAAAGAATTAAAGCGTATCGAAACAATCGAATATGTGGTCTCTTACGATGATACGTTAGGCGGAAAGGCACTCGACAACATTGCGCTTGACTTTGAAATAACCGCAGACAGTATTCGTTGGGCAAACAACTTTTCAAAAACCTATCAGCCAAAGCCTGGAACAAAAATCAGAATTCCACCAGTTTCGGGGAGTCAGTACACCGTGCAATCAGGTGACTCGGTAAGTAGTATCGCTTCTCGTTTTAAAATGGATAAGCTAACGCTGGTTGAAGTTAATTATCTTGCAGGTGAAAACGCAAAACTTAAAACTGGGCAGGTACTATTTCTCCCTGGAGTTGCGCCTCAGACACCAACACCTGTTGTTAAAAAGAAAACTGGAACAAAAAGCTATTTGTTGTATGGTTCTTCTGGTGGAAGCTTTACGGCTCCTAAAGGTCCAAAATTCCTTAAATGGCCTGTGAGCTCTAACAGTGTGTCTCGTTGTTATTCTGGGTATCATGATGGTATTGATATTATTCCGCTTGGATCAGGGTCATCAAATCCAAATGTGAATGCAGCTGCAACAGGTAAAGTCACCTATGCCGGTTTACACTGTTCGCCGGGGTGGTGGGGTACTCCATGTGGTGGTTATGCATATGTTGTTGAAATTGATCACCAAAATGGCTTCTCAACGGTATATGGACACTTAGCAGCAAACTCAATTGTAGTTGGTGTTGGTGATGTAGTCGTCCAAGGTCAAAAGCTTGCAAAAATGGGTAACACAGGTACCTCAACTGGCACACATCTTCATTTCCAAGTAAATCATGGTGGCTTTCTTGGTAAATCAGGGTTACGAGCGGTTAATCCTGCCTCTTACCTTGTAGACGCAAAAGCTTGTAGATAGTAACAATCGGTAGCAAAAAATAAACATCGGTCACAAAGTGAAAAGCGAAAGTTGTGTTTAACTCTTGAGTAACTTCTTTGCAAGGTAATAGGGATATCCCCAAAGTTTTCTTGTTTTTTCCATCATCCAGATGAACCAGTACGTGGAGGTGAGTGGATAATCGTAAGCACCAACATACTCAACAACCTGTCCGCCAAATCCCTTCTTGAATTCGGTAAGACCAGCCCATGGATCGCTAGGGTCGTTATCTCGTTTTGCAATGCCGTAAAGATTCAGATATTTGAGTCCTTTCGCTTTTGCATGTTGCATAATATTCCAAACCTGAACTTTTGAGGCGTGCTTGGCTAGAGGGTCAGTAGAGTAGGCACGTCCGGTGTGAAGGTAATAGGCAGTTGTTTTATCATAAGCGACCAAAGAGGCAGTTTGTGGAACACCATTTACCGAAGCGATTACTATTTCATATTTTCCAGAGTCTTTAAGGGTGGCAAGTTGTGAGTAGTAATAGCGTTTAGAATATGAGACAAAATGCTTAAGACTTACGGTGTTCTGGTACATTTTCCAGAAAATTGCAAAGTCTTCATCTGACGTACTGTATCTAACGGTTACGCCGTCTTTCATTCCTTTCTTTACCCCATTTCGCTGGGAGGGGCTCATGCCGAGCATAATATCTTCTTCGGAGGGGGTAAGGTCAACAAGAATAGTTCTTTCGGGCTGCACGTACGTTGGAGCTTTCTTGAGTCCTGTAAGTAATAATTCTTCGTGAACAGACTCTGAAGTATGGAGCAGTGGATCAAAACGAATAAAGTGAACGGGGTACTGTGCTGCCAGTTTTTCTATATGCGGTAACAACGTTTCAATAATAGTTGCAACAGATAAATCGGGGCGTTTCGATATAAGAAAAGGCCCGTTCGAAATGTAAAAATGAGAGCGCAAACGTGATTTTACAAGAATAATTGAGGCTCCTCCGACAAAGGTTTCTCGATCAAAAACACCTAGCCTCCAAATTTTATGCCCAATCTTCTGCTGAAATTCACCCCATCCCCAAGATTGAAGTAAGACATTTCCTGCGAGGGAATCCCATGTTTCTTGGCTGGTTACTTCCTGAACTCTATACATCAAGGGATTCTAACATCATCGGTCACCGAATGCCACCTGTACATAGTTTTAACAGTTTGCGAAAACCGAAAAAATCCTTATAATGAAAAAGTAAATAAAGTCTACAACACTGCCATGTCCGACACTGTCCCACAGGTCATCCAACAAACGATTGATGATATTATTGCAATCAAAATTCAAGGTGCAACCAACGTCGCTTTGGCAACTTTTATCACAATAGGGGAGTGGGCAAAAGAAACAGATATCACTGATTACGAAGAATTTAAAGACAAACTTGGCCAATATCTGACCATGATGGCAAATGCTCGCCCCAACGAACCTCTTGCAAAAAATGGCGTTCGATATGTACAAAACAAGTTGATTTTAGAATACCAAGGTGTCAAAGACACAAAAAGCGCGGCAAAAGCAGTTGTTGAACTTGCAAATAGCTACGTCAAACTACTCGAGGATTCAAAACAGAAAATTGTGACCCACGGTGTTGAGCTGTGTAAACATGCAGATGTTGTTTTTACTCACTGCCATTCCAGTACTGCAGAGGCAATTATTGCAGGCATTAATAGCGATCATAAAGTTAAGGCAATTAACACTGAAACCCGACCGCTGTACCAAGGAAGAATTACCTCAAAAAATCTACTAAAAGCTGGTGTAGAAACGATAATGGTTGTAGATTCTGCGGCACCGTACTTTATTAAAGACGATAGTTTTCTTCCAGTAGATGTGGTGTTTCTTGGTGCTGATCAAGTATCCGTAAATGGTGACGCACTAAACAAAGTTGGAAGCTTTAGCATGGGGCTCTCGGCGTATTTTGCAAGCAAGCCACTTTATGTCGTAACACCAAGCTTAAAACTCGACTTATCAACCATCTATAATCCAATCAAAATTGAACTCCGAAAAGACGAAGAAGTATGGGCAGATGCCCCCGAAGGACTCGATATTATTAACCCTGCTTTTGATATGGTCCCTCATCAATTTATCACTGGGTACATAACCGAATTCGGATTGGTAAAACCAGAAGAATTAGAAGACAGAGTACGAAGAGAATACGAGTGGGTAAGCTAGAAAATTCTGAATAGTCCCCATAACGCAACAGCTACAACTCCTCCGAACTTGAGGATTACACTCACCAAAAATCCAAGAAAAGCACCGAACCCTGCCTTGCTTGCATTTGAAAGATCTTTCTTTGCTATTACGACTTCCAAAAGTGTGGCTCCAAGAAAGGGTCCGATCAACATGCCTACTGGACCTCCAATGATAACTCCACCGATTCCACCGAGTATTGCACCTACAATCCCCCATTTAGAAGAACCAAAACGGCTTGCTCCAAGTGGAGTGATAAAGTTGTCGAGCAGTGAGATAACCAACGAGATGAGTGCAAGTACAATAAGTTGTGTTGTGGTAAAAACAGTAAACCCCGTAGACATGCTGTGAAGAAGAAATGCACCCCACACAAACCAAATACCAGGCAAGTTAAACAACGAAAGCAATATTCCAGAAAGAATAAGAAGAACAATAATGATATTAAGCATAAGTAAATTATAACACCCCTAACAGTGAGGTTTTGTGATATAATGACGGCATGAAATCAATCGGAATTGTAGGGCTTCCTAACGTAGGTAAATCAACCTTGTTTAACGTAATTGCCAAGCTTGCAGTTCCTGCTGAGAACTTTCCTTTTTGTACGATTGATAAAAATGTAGGTATTGTTGAATACCGCGATGAACGAATCCTTAACCTTGCAAAGCTCTTTCAGTCGAACGAAATTTTTCCTGCTGTAATCCAATTTGTTGATATTGCAGGTTTAGTGAAAGGTGCCTCTAAAGGCGAAGGTTTAGGAAATCAATTTTTGTCTCATATTCGCGAAGTCGACCTTGTGATGTATCTACTCCGGGCTTTTCCTGATAAGCAAGTTACACATGTGTATGACCGAATCGACCCCAAAAAGGACTTTGAAGATGTTTTGACCGAGCTTATTCTTAAGGATGTTGAAACGGTAGAAAAAAAGATTGTGGCAATGGGTAAAGATGTCCGTTCCGGTAAAGACGACAAGGTTAAAGTTCAGCACGATGCGTTGCAAAAATTATTAAAGCAACTACTCGAAGGAAAGACCGCCTATCGCTTTAAAAATGACCCAGAAAACAAATCAAACGAAGCAATTCGACAAATTATCCATGATATCTTTTTATTGACCTCTAAGCCCTTTTTGGTTGTACTCAATATTTCGTATATAGATATGAGTGAACCAGCATATGTTGAGAAAGTAGCTCAGTGGAAAAAGGAAGTAATCGAGTTTGCCGACTTTGCTTTTGGACCAGATGTTGTTGGTGATGTTGCGTTTATCGATTCTAAATTCCTAGCAGATATTCAAAGCTTCTCGGCCGAAGAGTTAGATGAAATGAAAAAAGATCTTTCGTATTTTTGCGATGTGCAAACATTAATTGAAATTGCAAAAAAGAAGCTTCACTTTATCAATTTTTATGTTGGAAACGAGAAAGATACACGAAGTTGGTTCCTTACCGAAGGTGATACAGCAGTTGATGCTGCGGCCTGTATTCATACAAGTATTGCAGAAAAGTTTGTTCGCGCACAGATAACGAATGCAGGAGATATTCTTTCACTTGGTGGTTTTAACGAAGTAAAAGCAGCGGGTAAATTGCAAACAGTAGGCAAAACCTACGTGATGCAAGACGGTGACTATATCAATGTGCTGACGAGCTGAGCTAGGGAACGCAATTTTCATGAGGTATAATTGGTAGTTATGAAGCATATTACCTTTGTTGCAGATGATTTCGGTTTGACAAAAAGTGTAAATAGTGGGATTCTTGATGCCTACAAGAAAGGTTCCATTCAAGGTATCGCAATCATGATTATGGCAGACGAAACTGAAGAGGCCATTCAAATGATTAAAGATAACAGCATCAATGAAGTGGGAATTCATACTTCGCTTTTTTCCTTTAAGAGTGCAGAACGTAAACAGAGGAGTGATTTTATCGAATTCTTTAGAAATGCAAGTGACGAACAAGTAAAGGAGGCAGTATACAAGGAATTCGCTCTATATGAATCATTACTTGGTCAAAAACCAACATTCATCGCTCCTCAGTGGAATATGCATGGTAATCTTCGAGTATTAAAATACGTCGCGGAGTATGCCATTTTACATAATATTCCGGTTCGTATCCCACGAGCTGTACTAGTTGTTGAAGAGATTACAGACAAGAACTACTCTGCAGAAATATACCTTAAACGTTTGGGCGTTCGTATGCCGACACATCTTTTTGCCCATATTTTAGGTAGTGATGCGTCGGAAATAAAACACGCGTTAATTGAAGAACTGTCGACTGTCAAAGACGGAGATAGCGTAGAAGTAATATTTCACCCAGGGTACCTTGATAAAGAACTACTTGATATATCGTCGTTGAACTATGAACGTGTACGAGATATGAATATTCTTTTTGATGACGAATTTATGAATAATGTGAAAGCGTTAGGGTTTACATTTGTGCCATTTACCAACTTATGAAAAAACAATTAATTATCACGGGCCACGATCTCGGTTTTTCTGAATCAGTAAATGAAGGATTCGAATATATAAGGGTTTCGGGCAAAAAGGTATTTTCGGAGCTTTCCTTATTGCCAAACGGTTTTGCAAGTAACACGGCAATTGATATTGCGAAATCGTTTGAATTACCCGTAAATCTTTGTTTTTGTTTAACAAATTCGAAGTTCAAAGCGTTAACAGGTCCAAGTTCGCTAACTACTGAAGATGGATACCTAAAAAATGCAGACACCAAGAATTGGGATTTCTCTGTGATTGACGCTTTTGATCCAGTAGATATCGAAAAGGAATTGATTGCGCAATACGAGTGGTTTGTTACAAACATGGGAAGAAAACCGTCTGCTCTTGTTGCGCAGAAGGGGGAGTATGGCGACCCTAAGGTACTTGAGCCTTTTGTTACATTAGCAAAAAAAGAAAACCTTCCCGTTCGTGCACCTTGGTGGAGGTGGAAGACAAACTACGGAGCACAGTCTTTTGTAGAAGCTGAAGGTATCACAACTACGCAGGGAATATTTATGGGTATCAAGGACTGGAGAGGACGGTTAGGCTACGATTTGGAAGTTGATTTGGAACAATTACTGCATGACATAGATAGTAATGAAGGAGTATCCGAGCTTATTCTATTTGTTGGTTTTTGTAGTAAAGAAATGTTCGCTATGTCGAGTGTTTCGTGGCAACGTGGGCAATTACTAAATATTGTAAAACGAAAATATCACATCATTGAACGACTGTTCGATGAATTCGATATTATTGGATTTTCAGGTATATAACGGTAACTATTTTTCCACTACCGACACAAGAAAATCGACGAGTTCCTTTTTGAATGAAGGAAATTCTCTCTGTGCATTGTAGTTTTTAAGGGCAGTCGTAAATTCGTTGTAAGTATATGCAATTGGCAAATTAAGTTCAGGTCCGGCGACTTGGCAAAAATCAAGCTGATGTCCATCCAGATGTTCTTTTCTCATCGGATCTCGTGGTACGATAATTGGGACTTTTTTTAAATCAACGAGGTCAAGTACGTTACCAATTCCTGCATGAACAATCGAAATTCGAGCTTCTTTGAACTCTGCCATCTGTTGTTGAAAGGGCACTGTTGAAACCATGATAATATTTTTGTGCCGTGGTTTGTACGTGGTTGCTCCTGATTGTACTAAAATCTCTTCTTTTTCTGGTAATAAGCCATCGTCAATTGCTTGATCCAGCCATTCCATAAGGCGAGTAAATTGGAACTTTTCCGTGCCGAGTGCGACTTTGATCATAGAACTTTTCCTTTATAAAGTAATCTGGAGTGCAAACGAGTGTTATTTGGCCATTGTGTTAGGCGAATGTGAGAGAAAAAGTACACTAATTTCATAGAAAAAGACATGCCAATGGTACGGGTGAGTGAATCAATAAAAATTGTTTTTGTCTTTAAAAAAGGAGAGAAAAGCCAGCCAAGCCAAATATAAGGAACGCCAACACCAGCTCCCGTACTCAGAATGTGAGTGTATTTACCTGAGAACACAATTTTGAGTGCAAGAAATGTATTTTTGATATTGTTTGGAAAGTTAGGAAAATTGGTAGGGAACGGTGCCCAAATTACATTTTTTTCATCTTTGAGTTGGCCTGGACCATTACCATTTGGAAAGGTCACCCAAGTATGATCGTATCGGCTCCAAAAGTCTTTTAACTCATACATCTGTTTAAGGTGGCCTCCTGTTGAGCAAACAAGGAGGAGATGTGGTTTTTTCTCTGCTTGCATTATAACGAGTATAACATGTTATGGGTGTGCGTAGAGTTGCTCGAGTTTTGTAATGTGATCTGAATAATTGTAATTCAGCGCACTCTTTTGAGCTGCAACCTGCATTGTATGAAGAAGCTTTCTATCGACAGCGAGTTTAACGATGGCGTCGGCAAATCCTTGTGCATCGTCTGGAGCAAAGCGAAATCCTGTTTTTCCATCGGTTACTAAGTCGTTTAGCCCGCCAACTGCACTAGTAATTGCGGTTAACCCATTAATATAAGCTTCTAGAACAACAATTCCAAAACTCTCGTAAAGTGAGGGAAGTAGGAATATATGTGCGTTACTGTAAACGTTTGTAATTTCTTCGTGTGGAACCTGTCCGACAAGATTGACACAATCGCCAACATCATAGGTTAAAATTTCACGAAGTATCTTTGTTTTCTCGGGTCCATCGCCGACGATGTCAATAGAAAAGGGTATGTTCTGTTCTTTAATAAGTGCAGCAATTTTGGGAATAATGTGAAGATTCTTGACAGATGCAAGACGCGATACTGTAACAATTTTAAGTGGCTCTTTCTGGGTCGTTGCTTTTACCTCTCTCAATTTTGAAGGAATAGTGATCGCATTGGGTAATACGTGCCATTTCGAGCAGGCCTCTTGTAATCCGTACTGTGAAAATACATCGGAAATCTGCGTCAATAAGGTTTGGGAAACGACGGCGACTGTGTTGCATCGATTAAAAACCGTTCGGAGTAACCATCTGCCACCAGTTCTCTTTAATATTTTCTCAAAAAATTTTGGAGCTTCTCCGCTATGGAGGTGAAGTATTGTTTTGTCGGCAAACCAAGAGAGGTCAAAAAGTATGATTGCCTTTCGAATAAAACTCCCACCTGTTGCCATGTGGAGGTGGATAACACTTCTTTGACCTTTCAGGACATTAAGCAGCAGATTAGTTGCAAGCAACACATAACTTCGAGTAAATGCCTGCACGGTGTTTCGTAATGGTCCGTCGGTATGGGTTGGAAGAATTTTTATAGAAATAGTATCTTTTGCTTGAGCTGTGGTTTCTTTTATATATGTTGCAATTCCACCCATTGCAGTACTTCCAAGAAAATATACTTGTGGTTTGGTGGTTTTATTTTTTTTGCCAAGTGCAAAAAGCATTGCCCAGTAAGTCGCAAGAAAGGTTGAGTACACTACATGTCCTGTAATAATGCTTAGCGCCAGGAGCAGAATGTTGATACTTAAGATAAACCTATCTGCAGGCGTGCGTGTTTTGTATGATGTAAGCGCAGTTATCCAACAGGCATAATATGCAATTGAGAATATCCCAAAGGTAAAAAGTAAATCGACTGGGTCGACTTCTATAGTTTTTAACCGATTCATGTAGGGAATCATTCCTTGCTGTGCTCCAAGATATCCTTTTCCAACAATCTTCTCTACAATAGAGTAGTCGTTTGCATACATCGTAAACCCGAATTTAAGATGTTTATCCCTCTCGCTAAAGACTGCGGCAACAATACCACTTCGCTCACTTATTTCTTTTACTCTTACAAAGAACTGTGGTGATGTAATTGAGAGTACCCACATGCCTGCGAGGAAAATAACAAGAGTCGCTACGGTTGCACCTATCTTTTTGGTAAGGGAAAATCCATTAATTTTTGAAAATATAGGTTTCGCATAGAGAATAAGAGGAAGAAGCACAGTTAAAAGTGGGAGACCAAACAATAAGGACTTCATTCCTTGTAGTGGTCCGAGTATCAACAGTACAACGCTAAAGGCAAGGGCAGGTATCTTCTTACCATCTGTGTAAAGCAAATATAGAATCGTTGCAGAAGTTACAAGTAGGGTTAATGCCATTTCGTTGCCCGAATAGAAAAAACCTTTGTATCCATAGCCCAGTGCATATTGAGTAAACCCAAGCCCAACGTAACCAAGTAGAATGTTTACAACAATTGTTACCCACGCTATTGCATTTGCCCAAAAAATGAAAGTAGAGGTTGCATACCTCAGGAGAAAAATAAGTGGAATGATGTAGGTTACCTTAACGACAAACAGAAGATCTTGTGCAATCGCATTTCCAGAGGAATTAGCACCAGTTAAGACATGGATAAAAACAAAAAGTAACCCCAGTGCAACAGAAAACAAGTAATACGCTCTCTCTTTCCTTGTGAGTAATACAAAACTAAGGGCAAGAACGGCACCTTTGTATACCTGTCCGACGTTTCCTAAAAAGACATTATCCCTAATTAAATTGGCGTTAAGTAATTCAATGAATGGTGTAAGGCAGATAAGTATAAAAAAAAGTGCTAATAATTTTTGTTTCATTTTTCCGTAAGCTTCTGCCTCAGTTTAAAAATCTTTCGAACAATCGATGTTGGAAGTAAACTCCGTAATTTCAGATTAAAAGCACTCTTTGCCGTGTATGCCGAATGTAGTAAATGGTGCAATCTGTTGTTATCGTAGCGCTTTTTTATCTGTCCAACTTTTTTTAGTCCTTCAATTCTTTTTGCATCGGACATCCCTCCGGCATCGAGTTTTGCAACAGAAACGGGTATCGTTTCAAAACTGTGCCCAAGAGAGTAGAGTTTATATACCTGATCATAATCTGCAGCAGGCAGCATACTCAAATCAAAGGGATATTGTTGCGCGAGTGAGGTTCGTTGAAACATTGCTTGGTGACAAAACGGCATATGTTGCCACATTGTAGAAACTGGGTTCGCCTTAAGTGTTTTTGTAACTCCCCAATCAAAATTCATAAGTGCTGTACCATAGACTACATCTGCGCTTGTTCTTTCAAGATACGGTGCAACTCGTTCAAAAACTTGGGTGTCAATCAGTTGGTCATCGCTTTGGAGGTAATAAATCCACTCTCCTTTGGCGTGCGAGGCAGCGATATTCATGGCATCGTACAGGTTTTTATCTGGAGATGATTCAAAATATGTGAGAGCTTTGTGATACTTCGCAATTTTTTCTACCGTTGTGTCAGTCGAATTACCATCTTTAATTAAATATTCAAAATTTGTAAATGATTGGCCAAGAACACTGTTGATACATCGCTCAATTACATTTTCACGGTTTCTTACAACGGTAACGACAGAGATAAGTGGTCGGCTATTCACCTTTTGCAGCGATTATTTTATCCAAAGCAAAGGAAAGTTCTTCAATATAGTTCTGTTTGGAGTGTGCCGTGTAAAAGTGCTTGTGTGCAGCTTTTGCCATAGTTTCGAGTTTTTCGGTTGAGAGTGCTTGTGCGTTCTTAATCGCTTTTTCAAGTGCGTCTTCTGTAATTGCGGAGAGGGGTACAACATATGAAGCGTTATCCTCTAATCCGCTTTCTGCTGTCGCAATTGGAATAAGTGCTGAGTTTGTACAGGCATTAATGACAGAAGTGGGGCATCCTTCGCTGGCAGAAGGGGAGAGAAAGAATGCGCATCGATCAAGAATCTTCAGATATTCGGGTGAACTCATATCAACAAAACCTAACTGTTTAATGTTGGGCAACTTGAGTGTTTTTTCAAAGAATTTCAAAAATCGGGGTTCTCTTGTAAGTGGACCTGCTAGATAGAGTGTCCATTCTGGATTTTTTGCAAAAAGCTCTAATACAACGTCAATGCCTTTGTGAATTAGCCCTGCCGCCGGAAAAGTGCAGAAATTAAGTTTTGCCTTATCCCAATCTTTTGCTACTGAGAGGGTATCTTTGCTATCTCGAAAAATAAAGTTGATGTTGTGCAGTGGGTAAATTGGACCACTAAAATCTTGCTTGTAGCTCTGATGAATGGTGCTGTTTCCGTAAGCAACAATTGCGTCTACAGCTTGGGTTTGAAGTGGATAAGCATTCGCCTCTATTCTCGCCGATTCTGGCAACCATACGCCATATTTCTCTTTGAATGCGACAAGCCTTTCAACCGTTTTTGAGTTGTGTGCAGCAGTATTCATTATTGTGCCGTAAAAGATTCGGATTGCCTTTGAATTTTGGCTATAGCTGTTGTTAAAGGGCTCTCCGAAACCGATAATCACGTCATATTCTGTAAAATCATAACGGCGTGAGTCTCTAAAATCCATGATATCGACGGTGTAATCACGTGTATCAAGTAGCTTGGCAATTTCAAGCACGTATTGAGAATTATTGTGTTTATAACTAATTCCTAGTTTAAAAGGGGCGGTGATATACGAAATGAGCGCTTTCTTTTCAGATTGTCGCTTAAAAAGGTTGTATATCGGTTTTTCGGTGCGGTAGATAAATCGTTTTGCTTTTGCAATCCCCTTGGCGTAGTACTCACTCAGTTTTTTATCAATTCGGAGCATATTATTTTTCAAGAATGAATTTAATATTTTTTGGTGTAGGAAAAATACTTTGAAGCTCTATCCAGAAGATCTTTCTTGTTCGTGAGTCAAGTAAATTGGCAAAAAAACCTGGGTAAGTGTAGGCGATAAGTGTTGCCCAGGCAGCTCCTACCGCTCCATATTTTGGAACGAGAAGAATATTTAAAACTATATTAAGTGCTGCGGTCATAAATGTTCGGGCGACCTGAACTTTTTGCAATCGTTCATTTACTAACCAAATATCAACAATAAGCCCCATCGATATAAAGGGAAGTGACCAAATATGAACCTGCAAGGCTGGAAGTGCCGTGCTGTATTTTTCACCCGCGTACAGTGAAATAGCGAGTGGACCGATAAGAAAGGTAAACGCTGCAATAACAAAAGTAACAAGGTTAATGAGTACTAAACTTTTTCTGATTCGTTTTTCGTAAATATCAGGAGTCTTGCTTTTTGCCTCGGCAATAAGTGGCGCGAGTGCTGTACTTACAGAATAAGGAACAAAATACCAAAGTTCCGAGAGACGGGTTGCTGCGGAGTAGATACCAAGTGTAAAGGCTGTTGTTAACCAAGGCATAATGACCTTGTCTATTTTCATATAGATGTTGGAGCCAAGCCCCGAAAGTATAAGTGGGAGCGTTTCACGAAATAGTTTTCTGACTTTAGTCTTATCGTAAACAAGTGAAGTAAGTGTAAAGGAAAAGTATTTTCGGGCGGTGATGTAAACAAAAATTCCTCCTAGTATCGAGTCAAGCGCGTATGTGAAGAGTACCGCAGCAAGTCCTAAGTCAAAGTATATAAAGGCAACTCGAAGTACTGATGTAAAGAGAAAGCTAATCTGACTCGCGATGATTGGCTTTTTCTGTTGGTGTTTTGCAAGAAACCAGATTTCGATTGATTCCAAAAAATAGAAAAGGAACTGAACCGTTGCGATAACAACTAAGAAAGGCTCATATTGTGGCTGGTTAGCAAAGAGTGCGAGCGATACAGCGAAAATAAAGGCAACTATTCCTCCAAAAAGTTTTAGAAAGATTGCAGCATCAACGACTTTTCTTTCTTCTTCAGGGTGCGCAGCAACGTCCCTAATAATAAGGGAATTAACCCCCATGTTAGCGATTGGTCCAAAGAGTGCAGCGTATGCCGTAAGCGCGCTTAATACACCATATTTTTCTGGCCCTAAGTAACGCGTAACGAGGGCACCTGTAAAAACGCTGATACCAAGCCGCACTATTTTATCGCCGGCAAGCCACGTTACACCTTTTAGCGCTAATTTTTTTGTACTAGATTGAGGGAGAACTTTCGCAACAAGATTCTGAATGGGAGAAAGGATGTTCATGTTTGATTATACGATACTTTTGTTTGATCTGTGGAGCAAAGTTAAAAGATAAATACTTGGAAGAAGATGAAGAAGCAATCGACTAAACGAAGTCGAGATATGCCAAACCATATCGTGTGGGGTAATAAGGTAGATGAGCATGTACAAAATGAATTGCCCTGCGATGAGTAACTGTGCAATATTTCGCTTTTGGTCTTTTCTTGGAATAAGGAGGAGAACAATAGCAGGAACGAGCAAAATTCCAAAACGATAACCATCGAGCAATCGAGGCATTACCTCTGTAATTAATAGGGGGATTCGTGTGATTACTTCAGAGAATAGTGGTGCCCCCACAACATCATTCTCTATACCAAGTTGCATTGTTGTAATTTTCCATGCAAGTAAGGGGAGCGAGAAGATTCCGGCACCGATTACTACAGGAAGGTATAGTTTGAACGAGCTTTTACTGAGTTTATGCGCTTGGAATATCTGCCACATTGCGAGCAGAGTAACGATAATAAGAAATGGTTGCCCCTCGTTTTTGATTGTTGCTGCGAATAGTCCTGCTGCAATTGCAAGTAGTTGGGTCTTTGCTGTGTGGCTACTGGTTGCAAGCAGTGAGACCGAAACAAGAATCGCTAAGCTTAAAGGAACATCTGAAAGTCCGACCCATCCTTGGCGCAGATATTCTGGTGTTCCAACCAAAAGAAGCGCAAGGATAAGTGCAAATGGTCTTTTTACCGAGGTGTATGTAGTGATTGCCCAGAATAATCCCAACCCAAGCATGAAAAAGATGGTCATAGAAAAAATACCCACCGCAGGTTCCCAAAAATGACCAATCGGACGCATTAAATCAGCGTAAAGTATAGGCATTGAAAGAGGATAGTCTTGGTGCGTGTAGGTAAAAATTGGATTTTTTAGCTGTGCGAAAAATGCTTCGTGTCCTAAAAATATCCCTTTTGCCTTGAGCATCCATATCCCGCGCGCGTCGTTTGCAAGTATTGCGTGTGTACTTACACTCAGTACGCTCACAATATATAAAACCGCAGTAACGACTTTGGCGAGAACATTTGTAAAAAATAATTTTGACAGGAACTTTTTTTCATAAATAAGAAAAAAGAGAATCGCAGCGATGGCTAAAACCCAAACAAGGAGAGTCGCAAAGGAGAGCTGCTTTAAGATGAGGCCAAATGTCAGGATACCTGCACTAAGTGCTGCACCCGCTGTAAAGCTATACACAGTAAAAAGCGATATTGGGAGGTTTTCTGTCAACATTTTTTTGCGTTGTGCAATTCGAATTCCAGTTGCGCCAATAGCAAAATATTTTGCAATTCCAATTAACGTAAAGAGAACTTCCATGTTATTTTTTATTGATGAGGTAAAGATAATATTCTGCATGTGGGTGAAGCTCAATACCTGAAGCTTTTAATGCGGGTTGTTGGAAGGGGCTAACGATAATGGCTTGTGTCTCGTTTTGGCTTAAGCGGGAAATTGCCTCTGCATGGTTTAGGTGGTCCAAGATAAAAACTTCCTTTGGATAGGCAAGATACGTTGTTTGAATTCGTTGCCAAGAGGTTACCGTTGCTGAAGAATCTGGGTTATCAGAAATAAAATAGAGGAGTGCGTTTGGGTACTGTTCGATTGCTTGGGTTATTGGGTTGTATCGATCTGATTTTCGGTATGCAACAGAAAAAGATTGATTCGCTATAAGGCTTGTGGCAGTTTGAGCTAACGCTTTTGTTCGATTATATATAAAAGGAAGGAGACAAATGACAGCTAGCGCAAAAAGTGGGATATATTGAAAAAGCGTACGCCATTTCGTTTTCATAAGAGAGTATAACAAAAATCCCATAATTCGCGAAGGTAGACAGCTCCGAATAACATTGCTACTATACGGGAGTATGAAACTCTCACTTATTATGCCCGCACGCAACGAGCAACATACTCTTCGTGAAATTGTCGAAAAAGTTGTACAAACGCTCGCAGGGATAGACTTCGAATTGATTATGGTTAACGACGGTTCTACCGATGAAACGTTGTCCCTCATGAAGGAACTTCAAAATAAGTACGGCAGCCGGCTCGAAATTATTGATAAGGCTCACTCCGGAAAGTCGCAAACAGTTAAACAAGGAATTCTCGCAAGCAAAGGTGAATATGTCGTCATTCAAGATGCCGATATGGAATATGAACCAGCAGACTTATTAGTTATGCTCGAAAAGATTCAAAACGAAGGACTTGATGTGCTGTACGGCAATCGGTTCGGGCTTAAAAATGAAGTGGTCTACTTCCAAAACTGGCTTGGGAATACTGCATTGAGTTTTTTGTCGGCAGTTATTACAGGTTTCCGTGCAAATATGTGGCCACGAGATATGGAAGTATGTTACAAAATGGCCAAAGGAGACCTCTTCCGTTCACTTGCAAAAGGTTTAGTCGCAACCACAAATTTTGGTTTTGAACCCGAGATAACCGCAAAATTCTCTAAAGTAAAAGGTGTTAAATTTGCGCAAGTACCGATACACTATTATCCAAGAACCATAGCAGAAGGAAAGAAAATGAACGCGTTAAAGCACGGTATTGAGGCATTGAAAGAGATTATTACCTACAATTTTGGCAAATAAATGAACCGTTCAATTCTTGGTCAGGTAAAAAACTTTGTAGTAAGCAAACGCTCATTCTTCCTTTATATTACGATTGGTTTTACAGGGCTCACACTTGATCTTATCAGTTTTATATTGATGGTACGGTTTTTGCACGTCAGTGAATATGTTGCTAATCCGATTTCGATGTCTGTCGGTATTATCAACAATTTTTTCCTTAATGCATACTTTAATTTTAAACAAACTGACAAGCTACTCGCTCGTCTTGCTTCCTTTTATCTCGTTGGTTTAACGGGGATAGTGGTAGGCAACGTGTTTCTATGGCTATTCAATGACGTTTTGGGGCATTCTTTATTTGAAATTCTCTCCTTTTTCTCACCAATTTTGGCAAAGTACCAACTTGAGTTAGTTAAGGCAGCATCAATTGTTTTTATCGCAATTATGCAATATTTCTTGAATAAACGATTCTCTTTTAAGAAGTAGTGTGCTATCGTTCTTAGATGAATGCAGCGATTGAAGTTAGGAATCTGATAAAAAGATATGCAAAGTCTCCGGTGAATGCAGTAGATAATATTAGTTTTTCTGTAAAAGAAGGAGAATTCTTTGCATTTTTGGGTCCAAACGGTGCGGGAAAAACGACTGCTATTTCAGTTCTTACAACTACTTTGGCTAAAACATCTGGAGAAGTACAGGTGGCAGGGTATGATATTGCGACACAAGCAGCACAAGTGCGCCAAAACATTGGAA
The DNA here is from genome assembly GCA_016860985.1 of Patescibacteria group bacterium. Classification (GTDB taxonomy): domain Bacteria; phylum Patescibacteriota; class Dojkabacteria. The sequence goes on from BOKM01000001.1 coordinate 723,594, forward strand.
TCATTTTTCAAAATCCGAGTCTCGACAAAAACCTTACGGCAGAAGAGAATATTAGATTTCATGCAGTTTTATATGGCCTATATCCCTTTAGCCCATTCTTTTCATGGATGCCAAATGAGTACAAACAAAAGGTAAAGGAACTATCAGAACTTATTGGAATTAGCGATGCCCTCGATAAACCAGTAAAAACTTTCTCGGGCGGAATGAAGCGAAAGCTAGAGATAGTACGAAGTTTGCTCCACAATCCTAAAGTACTTTTTCTGGATGAACCAACAACAGGGTTAGATCCAGCAAGTAGAAAAAGTTTATGGGAATATATATTGCAAGTCAGAAAAACTCAGGGAACTACAATATTCCTTACCACTCACTATTTAGATGAAGCCGAAGGTGCGGATAGAGTAGTGGTCATTAACAAGGGCAAAATCATTGCAGATGGCACGCCTCAGGCTTTAAAGCGCGAACTTACCAAAAATTTTATGCGAGTGACTCCAAAGACATTGTCAAAATTTGTAAAAGAGCTGCAATCTCTTGGAATTGAATACTCCGTAGAAGGGATTCATGTGAATATTCCAATAAAGAATGCTGGTGTCGACGTCCAAAAACTCCTGAAAACAATAGAATCTGAGCTTGTTGATATCGATATTCACTCACCCTCTCTAAACGATGCCTACATTCAATTAATAACAACTGAACATGAATAGACTTAGAACACGGCTCTCTGTAATTGCCACCATTGCATATAGAGATGTGATGAAATTTTTGCGCGACCGAATGAGAATAATTTTCAGTTTTGTTTTTCCCGTAATGTTTGTTGGTGTGTTGGGTGGAGGGCTTCAGTCCAGTTTAGGTGCAGCGTCTGGCAAAGACTTACTCACTATGACTTTTTTGGGAGTACTAGCACAAACACTTTTTCAATCGACAGCCTCTGGTATCATCTCGCTCATAAACGACCGCGAAAATGATTTTAGCCAAGAAATTTTCGTATCACCCACCAGCAGGTATGCAATTATTTTCGGGAAAATAGTAGGTGAGTCTACCATTTCATTTCTTCAGGTTGTGGGAATCCTTATCTTTGGCGCAGTAATTGGAATTAAAATTACACTGGTTGGTTTGCTCGCAATATTTCCTGCGATGGTCGCAGCAGCGCTACTTGGGGGAGCCTTTGGTATTTTAGTACTCGGTAATTTAAATAACGAACGGACAGCGAATCAAATCTTTCCTTTTCTTGTTATGCCTCAGCTCTTTTTATCTGGCGTATTTGTTCCTCTGGCAGGTACTTCTGGGTTATTACTTACGCTTGCAAAGTTTATGCCGCTCACATACGCAGTTGATTTAATGCGCGGAATGTATTTTCTTAATGACGTAAATGCACAAAAAGATTTGCTCCATTCTCCTTTGGTGAATGCGCTCGTTATCGCTGCGATGTTTACTGTTTTCTTGACTATTGGTACCATTCTCTTTGTAAAAAAAGAGAAAGAACGATAGAAAACTATTACTTATTTTGGTCAGTTTCTAAATAGCGTGAGTCAATGTTGTACAACTTGGCAATATAGGAGGAAACCGAGAGAAAGTTCCGTCCTTGTGGCGTTAGCATGTATTTTTCCTCTTGTTGTTTGATATTATTTGAAGCCAGTTGCTCATTTATTCGTCTTCCAACAGCGTCAAACTCGTTAACATATTCTTGGACAAATATCGTCTGCATCTGTTCTTTTGTGATGCCTTGTGAATTCTCCGAGCTATTCATTCTTGAGAGAAGAAAAGTCGAAACTGAGCGGTCCAGAGTAACTGGCACCAGAATAAAAAAACAAAGATGTAGTGAGGCAACCGCAATAACAGAAGAAAAATATGTCTCTACAGAAGGTATCTGTGCAGTTTGAATACCTCGCTTCTTTAGTAACTGTACCGTAGCATAAAAGGATAATAAGGTAAGCAGTGTTGCGGTAACAATAATAATGATACCGCGGTAAAACAAAATGACATGACCAAAAAAGGGTGTTTGGAAAAGAAGGAACACACATAATGTCAAAAATAGTGCAGCTAACATGTAACTGGCTAGAAGGGTAATCACCCGCTGTTTGATGGTCATAGGTATGAACAAAATCTAATTGTATTTACACTATCATTTTTTCACTGAAGTATAAACTGCTTGGAAAACATGAGCATTTGAGTTACAGTAGAGTGTGAAAAAGCATTTGGCAACGGTACTTTTGGTAGTTGGAGCAATCGTTTACATGCTCTTGCTCACGAGAGGGTATGTCGGTTTGCATAGCGACTCAGTTGCCTACCTGTCGGCTGCTGAAAACCTTGTGACAGGAAGAGGGCTTACAATTTATCGATTGTTTGAGAACTCTACGCCACTTTCGAGTTTCCCTTTTTTGTATCCAATCCTACTTGCTCCTTTTCGTAGTATGCCACTCTTTGGTATTTTTCTTTTAAACTCGATTAGTTTTTTTATCTTCTCTCACTCACTAATTAAAATAATTACATTACTGGTTAAGGATTCAAGTAAGTTGAAGACAGCCATTCTTTATGCACTAGTTGTTGTTGGAGCTCCAATAATTTACGCTTACTCGATGGCATTAACGGAGCCACTTTTTCTGGCTGCAGTTTTCTTTTTATTACGTCTGATTCTAGAAGGGAAGTTAGAAGGCAAACGCTTGTTTGTCGTAGTCTTGCTCTCTTCGTTATTACCTCTTTTGCGCTATGCAGGTGTGTTTGTATGGCTTTTTGTCGGAGGTTTATTACTTGTTCAAGCAGATTCGCTAAAACTCAAAATAAAGCATGTTGCAGTTTATAGTTCATCCTGTATTCCTTTGCTCTTATGGTTCTTGTACTTACGTTCTCTTGGTGCGGAATCAAGGCAGTTAGTTTCTGATCCCTTAACTCTTGATTTCTTAGTGGTTGCGGCAAAAACAATGTGGATGTGGGTGTTTCCTGCTGGAACTCTCGGACTTGGTATTGGCAGCGCGTTTTTAGTGGTGGCTGCCTACGGTATGTATTCCTCGTTGAAAAATAAGAATAGAGAAGCAGTAATTCTGCTCTGGTTTTTTACTTCGTATATTCTGTTTATTATTGCGAGTTACGCCTTTTTTGATAGAGCAATTGCCTCTGATTTCCAGAGAATACTTACTCCACTTTTTCCAATTGTGATTATGCTTGTTGGCGCAGCGCTTTTTTCAATCACAAAGGTGTGGGTACGGCGTGTAGGAATAGTCCTGCTTTCGGTAATGGTAGTGTCGATTCATATGGGAACTGGCGTAAAATTGATTCAAAATGGTCCACCGTTATCTTACAGAACTTGGCAGAAAAATGATTTGGTCGCGTATGTTAGGGAGAATAGAGAAAAATTCAATTTTGTAAGTAATGCGTGGGAACCACTGTATGTGTATGCAGGTGCTTATGTAGATAGAATACCCGTAAAAGGGCAAGAAAAACGAGATAAGACTACGGAATACTTTAAACGCGCACTAGATCGAGATAAGCCCTTGGTCTTTGTGTTCGCAAAAAATCACCCAAAGTTTAATTATCTGAGTAGTCCCGAGTCGCTTGGGGAATTTTATGAGCTCTCGCTGCTCGAAGAGTTTCCTGAAGGGACGGTCTACCAAATTCAAGAGAAAAGAGATGTCCCGTAACACGTTGCGATTGCGCGTAACTGTGCTATAATTCCCACTATGGCAAAGAGAAAAACAGAAGAAACAATTATCAATGTGGTTCGAAAACCAGTGCCATATGAAATGGTCGTCGTTTTCAAGCCTTTTTTACCCGATAAAGTCCGCAACGAAGCAGACTCAAAGGTAGAGCAGATCATTACTGATGCAAATGGATCAGTATCCCTCAGAGATATCTGGGGTAAGCGATATCTTGCATACGAACTTGATAAGCATGTAGAAGGATACTATGTAATGTATCAATTCGAAGCACCTGCAGCATCAATGGATGGTATCAAGAAGTTGATGAACCGACATCAGGAGATCCTCCGATATTTGGTCATCAAAAAAGATGCAAAAGAAGGCACAGCAACAAAGATAAAAGTTAAAAAAACAATTACTCGCGAAGAGTCGGAAAGCAAAAAGAAAGTGAGTAAGTCATAGTTGCGACATCTTCATTCGAAGAGTACAGTAGAGTATAAACTAATTCTAAACAATGTGAGATCTGTAAACAAAGTGATTTTGGTAGGAAACGCAACTCGAGACGGAGAAGTTAGTTATACAAAAAGTGGTATTGCATTATGTAACTTTACAGTCGCCACAAACCGCGCATGGAAAGATGCAAATGGAGAGTGGAAAGATGAAGCAAGCTTTCACAATGTAACGGCATGGGGTAAATTCGGTGAGAGTCTCTCAAAATCGTTGCAAAAAGGAATGAAGGTTTACGTAGAAGGTACCCTAACGTACTATGAAAAAAGAGATGAAGCAGGAAAATTGATTAGCAAAGATGCTCGTATTCGTGCAGACTCCGTTGTCTTACTTGATAAATCCGGAAGACCAGGTGCCAGTGAAGATTTTGAGGGTGGACAAAGTGAAAGCTCAAAACAAGGGGCTGACTTTGATGTCGATGCAGTTGCACAAGGTTTAGACGAAGCAAAATCTGCAGGTGGTAAGGCAGCACCTGCACCTATTTCTGATGACGATCTGCCATTTTAAGATTTGCGATTATTGCGAGCGAAAGCGAGCAGTGAAAGATATTATTTAAAAAGCCAAAAGATACTATGGTTAAAAGAGTAAAAGACATGTCCGTATCTGTGGGAACAGATAGTGCTAAGGCCGACATTAAGCGCACACTTTCAGATGTCGCGCAGGTTGATACACTCGTGTCTATCGAGACGGAATCAGGAAGTGACGAACGTCGTCACGGACAACAGGCAATGGTGCCAGACACCTGCCCAGTGTGCGATATGAGATTAGGAAAGCATGACATTAAATATTATGATGTTGCTTTATTGAAAAAATTCATGTCGGTTCGTGGAAAAATTATCCCACGAAGCAAGTCTGGTGTTTGTGCATCACATCAGAGAGCACTGAAAGAAGCAATTAACAGAGCTCGATACCTCGCATTGTTGCCATACGTAGATTTGGGAACACAAGGCTAATAGCTTTTAGTAAGGTTAAACGGCTGTACTTCGAAAATGAGGTGCAGCCGTTTTTTTGTCTTGTAAAACATTGTCGGTCAAATTGTAAGGGAATCTATTTTGGAATTCTGATACAATGGACTCATGGAATCTACTGCCCAGTCCAGTCGTAAAACAACGTTGTATCTTTCTGAATTGGCTAACGGATTGGTTTTTACGTTGGCTATAAAAGATACGAAAACTGGGGAGCATGAAAAGCATGTTTGGAAAACCTCATATCCTCTGCTCGATTTGCTCTATCCACATTGGGTGCCGAAGCGATCAGTAAATACACCAATCAATTTTCTTTCTCAGGCAATTACTCAAGCTGGTGCTGCCTTTGGCTGGAAGTTAGTTACAGAAAGTGGTCGCTTTATAGTTCCTGAAAAGTCGTTTGGAGAAGGCTTAGACCGTGTTAGCATGCTACAGGAAAGTTCCACAAACGGGCTTGTTTCTGGAATTGTGTCAGACAAGTTTGTCAGTACGGTAAAGCGAAAAGATCTTTCAATTGGAAAACTCCTTTTGCAGGATATCGAAGGGACCACTGAACCCGTGGTGGTCGTTGTTGCAAACTTTTATTCGATTGAAGTAATCGAATGTATTCCTAGAATAGTTGGGAAGATGCGGAAATGGGAATACAAATCGTCAAAAATTCAGTATGCAAACGAACAAGAATTTGTCGATATGCTTGCCACCAAAAAGTTTCTGCCTTTTGTTGGCGAACACATGCCAGAAGGGCAGATATTTAACACTTTGCTTAACTATATCTACTGGAGACCTCTCACGACCTCATCTCAAATGGTTCGAGATATTTGGCGGGCATTATTAACGTCTCAACTCATCGAATTAGGCAAGTATTTATCTGTACAGCAGTTTGATAAAGGGCATGTGTATGTCACGGGTGAGGTTCCGTTGTTTGTGCATGACAATCCTCGTTTGCAACTTGCCGTGGTTGATGGACTTGGTTTATCGGGTGCGTGGACTGTTTTAGTAGACGAGCATTATCAGATGTTACCGTTTCTTGCCGAAGGAGAAGAGAATAACGTTTTCAATGAACTATCGGCTGAAAAATGTAGTTTGTGGATAATTCCTCAAATCAAAAAGCAAAAAAGTATCGTAAAAGTTAAGTCCGGAGATTCGGAATACCAAGGAGTTTACGGAAATTTGTATACATATAGTATCCGGAGTAAGTCCCACGCCTTTGAGTATGATATAGATGGCCAAAAATCGACATTCGAGCTCCCTAAATATTGTAACGTGGCATCTGTAACTATAGATACGCGAGAGTGGCCGGTGGTTTATGGCCCAAATACAGTTGCAAACAGTGTAAAAATTCCGCAATGGATTGATAGAATAAGAAAACAGATAAAAACATAGGACTATGGAAAGAGTAGTAACACGAAAAACAATACAAGTGGTCGGTGCTTTTACCTCTGCACAAAAAATTGGAAGTGTTATTAGACCAAATGACACTCTAGGTCACACACGTGTGCCGGTCGTACTCGAGGTTCACTCTTTAGAGAATGGAAGGGTACTGGTAGACGACGGAGTCTTTGTAACAGCACAAACGCCTTTAGTTGAATACAAGAGAGGTTTTCGCCGTGAAATTGTTGGCTCAATGCATGAGGGTATCGTAAGGATTAGTAAAAATGCGGTCTCGCTTGTTGCAGAAGATACAGAAGAGCCAGTTGTAAGCACTTTGTGGGGGCGAGTGATGTCGGTCGCTGAAAACTCTTATACGGTCGAAGTTAAGTACTTAAAAATGCCGATTTTTGTCTCTCGAGGATTTAAAGTAGAGGCACCATTACACGGGTTATTGCAGAAGGGGGCAATAACTGCACCACATCATATAAATGATGAAGTTCGCGAAAAAATCGTATTACTGCCTGGAGCAGTAACCAAAGAAACATATCACGAGATTATGAATAGAGGAGCGATGGGTGTACTTGCTCCTTCGGTTGATTGGAATGATTATCTTGATATCTTTTCCAATCCAAATGGGAACATCGGTATTTTACACGGCTTTGGGATGTTCCCCTTGTGGCGGTGGTACTATCACTTACTCTCAAAGATGCACAACGTACTTGTTGAGGTAGATTATGCTAATTCGTATTTGTACATTCCTATCAGTGATATACTTATGGGAAGCTTAGAGCAGGATTTACTCCTTTTCAAAGAGTATTGGTGGGGCAAACAGGTAAAATCGTTGCAACACGAATCGGGTGATTTAATTGCGACCTTAGAAACAGGCGAGCAAACTCCCGTTATGGCAGAAGAGCTTTTTAATATTAGGTAACAATTCAATATGGAACAGAAAACAACCACGAAAACATCGTTTTTTGATAAAAAAGTTTCAGTATCCAACATTATTGTACTTACGGGAATCTCCCTTTTGTTTGGCGTTGGTATTGGAGCCTCGAGTACACCACTAAAAAACTATGTAAACGATAAGATGGTAACAGTCGTTCCATCCGGTGATCTCAGCAAAAAGAGTTTTAGCCTGTACTGGGAAGTGTATAACAAGCTTCGTGATTATTACGTTGACCCTGCAAAACTAGAAACGAATGAACTCTTTTATGGCAGCATTAAAGGTATGGTTGAATCTCTTAGCGATGCCCCAACAGCTTTTTACACCCCAGAAGAAACAGCTGAATATAAAAAGGCACAAAGCGGTTCCTATTCTGGAATCGGTGCAGAGCTCGACTTTGTGAATAATAGCGTAGTAGTGGTTGCGCCCTTTGATGGTTCTCCAGCCCAGAAAGCGGGTATCGAGGCGCAAGATGTGATTTCAAAAGTTGATGATAAGTCAACTGCAAACAAAACAATAACTCAGGTTGTCTCTGAAATTAGAGGTCAAGCAGGTACAAAGGTTGCTCTGACTATTCTTCGGCCTCGTGAAAATTTCAAGGAACACGTAATTGAAATTATACGAGGGAATGTATCAGCACCAAGTATTGAAATTAAAGAGGTAAAAGATAAGATTGCTGTTGTCAAAATAAGTCGATTTACCGAGAGCACAATGTCTGAGTGGGTAAGCAAATGGAATGTTGTATCAGACAATATTGCAACACAATACAAGAATGGAAGCGTGACGCATTTAGTGCTCGATCTTAGAAATAATCCCGGAGGCTTCTTTGATGCTGCCGTCGTGCTAGCTGGAGATTTTCTTCCAAAAGGCTCAATCGTTGCCTACCAACGAGAAAGAGCAGGGGCAGATAAAGTATTCCCAACCGCCACCGAGCCACGCCTCGCAGACATCCCTGTCACAATTCTTGTAAATGGAAGCAGTGCATCTGCTTCAGAGATTTTTACTGGTGCTATGCAATACTATAAACGAGCCAAAGTGATTGGCGAACAAACGTATGGTAAGGGAACAGCTCAAGTAGTTCTGCCTGTTAGTGACGGTGCTTCGCTCCATGTCACAATAAGCAAGTGGTTGCTACCAGATAAAGAATGGTTAAACCCAGAAAACACTATTGAACCAGACACAATCGTGAAGCTCGACTACGATCTACGCGCAAAAGGTATAGATAACCAGATGGAAGAAGCTCTTAAGCTCGCAAAATAGCATTCAATCTTCTGTTAAAAAACGAGGGTTCCTTGCAATGGTATAATGTGTGCAATTACTATTTCTGTAATGAGATAATTTTGAAGGAACGCATATGGCAAAGGTTGTATTACTCGCGGATGTTCCGCAAATTGGCAAAAAAGGTATGATTGTAGATGTAAAAGAGGGCTATGCCTCAAACTTTCTATTTCCGAAAAAACTTGCTCGATTATCAGTAGCTGCAGACGAAAAGAAAATGTTGCAAATACAAGAGAACGCCCAATCAGCAGCAAAAAATAAGCAACGAATGATTACAAAACTTATTTCCTACGCTTCGTCACAACTAATTAAGAAACCCATTAAAGTTTCTGTTAAAACGGCAGTTGGTGGAAGAGTATTCGGAAGCATTGACCCACAGCAAGTGCTCGATGGATTATTTGAAGAAATGCCACAGTTAAAGGCACTAGATAGAAGCGAATTTCAGATTAAGATTCCACAACGCGTAGAATATGCCGGAAAATATGTATTCGAAATGCTTGTAAACGTTGATGGAGCTGAGCATAAAGATATGACAGTGGTTCCTTTGTATGTAGATATCGTTCCTCTAACCGAGGCACGCCAACATCACGGAGCAGGGAGGAAATAGGTTCTTCTTTTTACGCAAACGTCAGTGTTCAAACGCTACACTTGGATAGAACTTCTTGAAAATTTCACAATGGTCATGTTACCATGTGTGCACATGTACTTAGAAACCGCAGCTAGATAAGTTTACATACGTACAAATGGAGTCAAAAGAAAAGCAACCAGTTGCGCCGACCACGGCGCAAAAAGAAACAGTAACCCCTAAAGTTGAAACCCCAGTAGCAGCGAAACCAGTTAAGAAAAAACGCCGAGGTGGCGCCATTTTGTTTGTACTTTTTCTAATCTGTGGCTTTGGTACTTTATTCACGATTTTTGGTGTTTATGTCGCACGCTCTGTTGTTCCTGAAATTCAAAATTGGTTAGTGAGCCATAACTTTGTGGCTACACCTAATACGAATAATGGCCAAGACAAATCTCCATTTGTTCCTCAGAATAATGATTCAATTGGAAAAACTGGTGATGCCCTTACAATCCCGCAGGTAGTAAAGAAAGCTTCACCTAGTGTCGTGAGTATCGCAATTGCAGGTGAGCAAAATCCCGTTCCTGGAACAGAAGGGGAGTTCGACAAAATTGGTACCGGCTTTATCGTTGATGCAAAGGGAATTGTGGTAACAAATCAACATGTAGTTCGAGATTTAAAGGCAGAATATCAAGTAATTACACAAGATAATAAATCGTATAAGGCAAAAACAATCGTACGCGACGAAGTCAACGATATTGCAATTATTGTGGTAGATGCAAACGACCTTCCTGCTTTGCCAATTGGTAACTCCGCTTCAATTGAAGTAGGGGAGACCGTTATTGCCATAGGCACCCCACTTGGTGAGTATCCCGGAAGTGTAACCGTTGGCGTTATTAGTGGAGTAGGGCGATCAGTCAGAACAGGGGACGGGTTTTGGGAAGCAGCGAAAGAGTACGAAAACGTATTACAGACAGACGCTGCAGTAAACCCAGGTAATTCTGGTGGTCCGTTATTGAACTTGTTTGGAGAAGTTGTTGGGGTAAACTTTGCGACCACAAGTGGCGCAGATAATATCTCATTTGCTTTACCGATTGATATCGTTGCACAACGAGTAAGTGAGTATAAACAATATGGAAAATTCAGAACACCGTACCTTGGAGTAAATTACCGAATGGTATTGGCACAAGAGGCAGAGTTCTACAATGTCGAGCCTGGTGCTTTGGTCAGAACTGTTGCAAAAGACTCCCCAGCAGAGAAAGCTGGCTTACGGGTTGGAGATATTATCACCAAAATAAACGGTAAAATGGTGACAACAAGTCTTGCAGCAACACTCTCAAGAAATAATGTTGGCGACGAGATTAGTATTACGATAGTAAGAACGAGCATAACTGGTAACTCTGAAACCGTCACGCTTAAGGCAACACTTTCAGAAAGACCAGCGTCAGAGTAGGTCGCTGATGCAATTCTGATCCTTATATTCTGTGCAAAAACGCTGAATCATTTTGCCTTCTGTATCGTTATACTCTAAGAAAAAACTGACACTCTTTTGGTTGCTCACCAAAGTATCAAGGTAGTGCAGCAAATTCTTAAGTAACAACGGTTGAACAAGTAATGCATGCTCGGGCTCATAATCTTTCACTGATGAAGGTAGAACGTCAAAGTGCTTCTGTTGAATATATGGAGGATTTGCGAGAACGACAATATGTGACGAGCTTGGAACTATAGGGATACTGCCATTTTTGGGAAAATCACTGCATTTTAAAAATTGGATTCTCTCTTTGACTCCGTAGAATACGGCATTCTCTTCCGCAGTTGCTACTGCTGTTTCCGAATCATCGATTGCAATTATTGGCGTGACATATAGTGTCGTTTCGAGTGCCATGGTAATTGCAATTGCTCCCGAACCCGTACCGATGTCGATAACGGTAACATCTCCCTTGTTTGGGATTTCATCGAAGTGTAGGAGCGCTTGTTCAATCATTTTTTCTGTATCGAACCTGGGTATCAATACATTTCGGTTAACATTAAAGTATCGTCCAAAAAACATCGCTTTCCCAACGATATATTCAATTGGCGTTTGCTGCGAAATAAGAAACAATAGGTATTGAAGTTTGCTTGATTGATTTGCGCTGAGTGGTTCGGTAGAGTAATCGAGGGCAAGGTGAGATATAAGTTCCTGTAGGTAACTTTGCGGATAATCGGCACTCTTTAGTGCAGCTGAGAGTACCCCAATAGCTTGGTTATTCGTCATCGTCGCCACCTTCCTGAATGCCTTTTTCTGCAATAAGGTTTCGCACATCGGAGAGCACAGCTTCAATCTTTCCGTTCATTACTTCGTTGATGTTAAACCAAGATTTTTTTACACGATGGTCGGTTACTCTGCTTTGAGGAAAATTGTATGTTCGAATCTTTTCTGAGCGATCACCTGTTCCAATTTGTCCTCGGCGAAGGTCACCCATCTCTTTTGTTTGTGCTTCAAGTTGCGCTTGGTAGAGTTTTGACTTCAAAATTCGCATTGCTGCGTCTTTGTTTTTAAGTTGTGAACGTTCGGTTTGCGAAGAAACGATAATCCCACTTGGAACATGTCGTAAACGAACTGCAGAAGAAACTTTATTGACGTTCTGCCCACCTGGTCCACTTGAACGGAATGCCTCCATTTCCACATCTCTTGGATCAAGCTTTACATCTACATCTTCAACTTCTGGAAGAATTGCAACACTGATGGTTGAAGTATGAATTCTGCCTGAGCTTTCTGTTGCGGGAACTCGTTGTACTCGATGCACACCGCTCTCGTATTGCAGCCAGAAATAAGCATCATCACCTTCAATATATGCGTCTGCGTGGCGAAAACCACCTTGTTCGGATACTTCGCTGTCGGTTAATTCAACTTTCCACCCTCGTTCAACTCCAAATTGTTGGTACATTCGAAACACCTCTTGAGCAAAGAGTGCAGCTTCTTCACCGCCTGCTCCCGCGCGAATTTCCATGACTACGTTTTGGAATTTTGAGGTTTCGCTCATGTGAGAATCGTAGAGCTTTTGAATTTCAGGGTTTCTTTGCGCTACTTCTTGCTGAGCTAATTCAATGAGTAATGGATCAGTTGATGCTCCAGAGAGTATTTTTGTCGCGTCAAGATAAGCACTAACCGATGCGCCAAGAGATAGTAACCCTTCTTCTTGTTGAGAAATTTTACTCAATCTCTTGTGTCCCTGAATATAATCATCAGAAGAGAAGTCAGTAATGGATTCAAGCTTTTCAGTTAAATCCAATCGTTCTTGCTTGAGCTTTTTTGTTTTCTCATTAATCTGTGGTTCAAGGGCAACAATATCAGACTGCGTTAGCATAGATGAACGACTGGAAATTAATTATTTCTTTCCTGCTTTCATTGCCTCTGCTTTCTTTTGTCGTTCCATGAACTTTGATACTCGGTTGGCTGTGTCGATAATTGACTGTGCGCCGGTATAAGCTGGGTGACAATGTGAGCAAAGTGCCACGCTGAATCCTTTTGGTGCTGTTGTTCCGACAATAAAGTCTGTCCCGCAGTTTGAGCAGGTAAGTGTCATGACTTGGTACTGTGGATGCGTGTTCTGTTTCATAGGTGAATTATATCATATTATCAAGACTCAAGACCAAGTGCTTGCTTGGCAATTGCTGCAACTTCTTCTTGAGGGACGCCGTCACAATTTTTATCGACGGTTTGCATTCCAAGAGATCTGCATGCATCAATTAATCCATACTTCCAGTCAACGTACTGCCAGTATCGAGAAGGTCGCTGCCCTTGAAGGTAGTCAAATTTCACATGAACGCGTTCGTTTGTTTCTTGAAGATGTATTCGTACGAGTTCTTCTAACGCTGCAAGGCTCTCTGCTTTTCCGAAGGTTTCCTTGATTGCCTCAATCGCTGCTTGTGATAGTAACCCGCCCTCGAACTGAAAGTAAGAAGTAATGAGCGATGGTGCATTGTTGAGAACGAGGCTTTCGTGAACATCTTTTTCTACAACTGGTAGTTGTTGTAAGGCGTTACGAATGAACTGCGCGATTTGGCGTACTGCAGCTGTGTGTTCAGTTGGAATCATTCCAAGAGTTTCATTGCCGGTTGCGAGTACGTCTTGAATAAAAGACTGAACCGCTTTGTCTGGTTGAAGCGAACTCGCTTCGACTATTGTGGTGAGTCGCTCTTTTGCAGCATCAGAGAGTTTTCCGGTTTCCGGATTAATTTCTACAAGTGCCGCTAGGGTAGGTGCGTTAGAAAAATCAATGCCGACTAGTTCATCTGCGCGAATATCACCTTTTGTTTTAAAACTAAAGGCAGCACGACCTAAGGTTCGTACCGCTGCTGTCTGTTCAGAAATCATTTGATAGAACAATCCGCCGAGCTTTTCTTTGTCTAAGTATTGGAATAGGTATTCTGCCTGTTGTTTATTTCTTGGAGCGCCGTCAAGTACGATAGGTTCGTGAATCCTGCCTTGCTCGTCAAGTTTGCGTCTTGTTTCAAGCATGATATCGGCAAACATAACCGTAAGCACTTTATTCGGAATCTGAACGCCACGGCTTCTTGGTCTGTCAAAGCCCCGCATATAGTGTTCGTACTGATCATACCAACTCATTTTCTCAATAAATTCTATTGGTGAGGGCTCTCGCTCTGTACTGTCGTTTTCTGGTTCCCCCCATCGCAATTCTTGCCCATCCATCATTTGTACTTTGATTCGTTTTCGGAGTACTTCGTCTAGGTCTGCAACCTCGTCGCGTGTTTTTGTGAATGTTTGGCCGTCTTTTTCTATGACGACTTTTTCAATTCCTCTGCCTGCGCCACCTTCTGTACCTGATGCGGCGATTACAAGTTGTAAAATATCTCCTGTTGTTCCTTTTCCTGCTGCTGGTGGGCCAGAAATAACGGCAATATTTTTTTTACGGGGAATGTATTCGCCGGATTCTGGGTTGTAGGCATAGTCAAGTGCAAAACTCATTTGTTTCAAGTGTTCTTGAAGTTTTGCTTCGTCGATAGAAGCATCTAATTCTCGATAATATTGAAGTTGTAATTCGGTAGCAATATCTTCACACAGTTTATAAAGTGGCGTATTCTTTTTGATGTTTACAGGAGGATATTTATCTGTTGTTGCGGTATTGTCGAGTGCAAAACCTACTTCTCGCGCAATGTATTGAAGTGCAAGTACTCGTTCTTCCGGTACTTCAGTTGCCCTCCATATTGGTTTGATTATTTCTTCACCAAGCTGAATGTTGTTTACGTAATCCGTTACAGGAAGCCCAATCATGTCGGCTTCGCTAAGGTCAGGAATGGCAGAAACCATTTGTGCACGTTCTCGGACTGCTCGAAGTAGTGCAGCGTACGCGGTTGCTATAGAATCTGCGGTGAATCTTGATTCAGGCGTTTTTTCATCATTTGATAACCCATTCGTTGTTTCCCATAATAACGTGAATTTTCGTGACCGTGATTCTTTTATTGAATAAAAGGGGAGTTTGCCACCAAATAGTGTTTCTTGTCGAGTTAATGGATCCAAAACGATTCCAATCGCCTCTCTTGCCGTATATGGCGCTGGTTTGCTGTTAGCGTCAGAACTAAACGGCGAGTGTGTTACACCGTCGTAGACATTTTCGCTGTGGGCAGTGGCTGTTTTCTTTGTACTTAACATACGCCACTTTGATTGAATTCAGTCGGTAATTATACCCGTATTACTATGATATTGCAACGCGTGAATTGTTATGTCTTGACGGTGCAAACCTGTACGCTGGGCCTGTTTTGTGGGGTTTTGAGGTTTAGTGTTGGCAATCACTGACAAATCAGATATACTGTTTTTATGAAATCACTGCTCATGCTTTTATCTCAATTAGGTTTTGATGAAGCTCAGTCTCAGTTGTTCACTGAAATTGCTTCTACCGGACCGCTAACTGTTCTTGAGCTGTCACGGACAACCAACATTAAACGTACGACAGTCCATTTTCATGTAGAACAGCTTATCTCAAAGGGGTTGGTAACCGAAGGCGTACGCCGTGGAAGACGAGTACTTGTTGCTGTGAATACAGACCGCCTTGCTGAGATTGTCGAAGGGCATAAAATGCAGGTCGCCGCAATGGAAAAGTCTCTCGCACGTGTACTGCGCGATGCAACTGAAGCTGGAACGGGCGATCAGTCGTATGGTGTTGGGTTCGTGGTCGAAGATGGAGTTAATGCTTTAGAAAGAATATATAAAGAGGCGCTAGAAAGTGGTGAAGTTCTTTCATATCTTGATGTTGCAAAGCTTGATGGCCTACATGATATTCGAATGGAACACATTAACGATATTTCTCTCCGTTCCTCTTTGTATTCATTTAAGGAGCTCTTTTATGCTCGGGATCCAGGTCAGCCAGAATATGTGAAAAAATTAAAGGCGTACAAACCTTTTCAATGTATACGTTCTTCTGTCAAATTATCTGGGAATGTCGTCAATATTCTAGTGTTCGAAAAAACAGTAGCTTTTATTGTCAGAGATACTGAATGGAAGGTCATTAGAGTAACCCAGGGCTTACTTGCTCCGTTTGTCGCAAATATGCTGGAATTGTGTATGAAACCTGTAGTGTCGAATTGAAGAGGGCTGTAAAAAGTACGAAAAAGTGGTAGAATCCATTCATGAAGCGTCTTTCGTTAAAACAGCTACTTGCCGGTGGCATTATTATATCTCTGAGCGTTGTAAGTATATTTGGTACTTCGTCAATTCCTCAGTATAAAACAACAACATTACAGTCTGCAGTTGTAAAAAAAGAAGTTGATTTTACCTCCTATTGGTACCCCCAGGGGTATGCAAAAGTTGCGGTCGGTTCGTCATCTTTAGATGTAAAGCACGTTAAGGTAAAAGAAGGGGATTCGGTCGACAAAGGTGAAGTGCTTGTGCAGCTTGTTGATGATACAGAATACAATCAGTATAAAGCGGCTCAGGCTTCATATTATGCGGCAATTAAAGCGAAAAAGAATGCCGAAGCAACCCCAATGACACCACAATCAACGATTGATACTTTACAAGGGCAGATAAATAGTGCTTACTACCAAGTCAAGAATGCAGAGGTAAACCTCAATAGAAAAAAAGTTAAGTCCCCAATCACCGGAAAAGTAGTAGAAATCGATATTACGGATTATTCAACAACGACAACCAGTGCATTATCTGCCTCTGTGAGTACATTGGGCAATTATATTGTGATTGCAAATGTGAAAGATGCTTCTTTTACCGCAACAGTAGGGGAACGAGATGTCGCAAAACTGAAAACTGGCATGGAAGTATCAATAACTACAAGAGTGTCTGAGAATGTGTATCGTGCAAAAATTGTAAAGATTTCGAAATCACCAGTTACTTCAACAACTGCAGATGCAGAATATCAAATTGTTGTTAAGTTTGATACGTACCCATCAGAGCTTGCCTACGGAACCAAACTTGAAGGTGCAATTATTACAGCCAACAAAGAAGGTGCGTCAGCTGTTCAATACGATGCGCTTACAATCGACTCAGCCACAACGGGGTCTGTTTTAATTCTTAATAACGATCAAGTAACACCACGGAATGTCACTATCGGAGTGGTCGGTGACGATTCAGTTGAAGTACTTAGCGGTATTAACGAAAATGAACAAATTGTGATTGATCAACTTCCAGATAAAAAAGTAATTACAGTGAGACCATGGCTGAAAAAGCTCTTCGGAAGCAAGTAATCAAAATTGAGCACCTGCATAAATGGTACCGGAACGATGGATTGGAGTTTCATGCGCTTGATGATGTTTCTTTGCAGATCGATAAGGGCGAATTCGTTGCTATTGTAGGCCCTTCGGGAAGTGGAAAATCAACACTCATGAATGTTATCGGATGTTTAGACAGATACGAACAGGGCAACTACTTTCTTGCAGGGCAAGACGTCGCAAAACTTTCTGATACTGAACTTGCGCACTATCGTGGCAAGGTAATTGGTTTTGTATTCCAGTCCTTTAATTTGCTAGAAAGGTATACTGTTCTGGACAACGTAATGCTTCCTTCCTTTTACGTTCCTGTCGAAAATGCAAGAAAGCACGCGATGGAATTACTTGAAATGCTCGATATTGCAGATAAGGCTTTAAATCTTCCTTCGCAAATCTCAGGTGGACAAAAACAGCGAGTCGCAATTGCTCGTGCACTAATGACAGACCCAGAACTTATTCTTGCCGACGAGCCTACTGGTAACCTAGATTCTAAAACAGGAAAGGTTGTGCTTGAAATTTTTGAAAAACTACACCACATGGGAAAGACCCTTGTGCTGATTACACACGACGCGAATATTGCGGAATACGCTCATAGACAGATTAAGATTCTTGACGGAAAAATAGCATGATTACAAAATTTGTAAAAGGCGCACTCCGTGATGTATTAGTTAATAAAGTACGATCTTTTTTGACCGTACTCGGTATACTTATCGGCATTGCAAGTGTCACGATGATGGTAAGCATCGGTGGAAGTGCACAAGAATATATCAGCCAGAGCATTACCAGTCGGTTAGGAAAAAATCTGATTATCGTGCAACCTGGAGGGCAGAGCAATGGGAGAGGTGGAGTGAGTTTTAATTTTAGTTCAGTTCTTTCAAGCTTTACCGACGATGAATACAATGCAGTTAAAAAGCTTGACTCGGAACAACTTGATTACGTTTCTCGTCGTTTGATTGCTTCACAAAGTGTGAGCTATGCGGGTGCAGAAGCGGACTCCTTGCTTTACGCAGTTGATCCCGAATATTTTAAAATTGTAGATATTCCTTTGGCCTCTGGTCGATATTTTCGAATTGCGGGCGACAACAACCAAGAGGTAATTCTGGGGCAAGGTTTAGCAAAAAAGTTATTCAAATTACAAAGTCCACTTAATCGGCAAATTTCAATAGACGGAAGAGATTTCACCGTAATTGGTGTAGTCGAAGATGTCGCAGGAGCAGCGTTTGGATCGGAAACACTTGAGGTTTATATGGATATTCGAACATATAGAAATGCATTTAATAAACCTGAACGTGTAAATGCGGTGGTTATTGCTGCAAATAACAATGCCTCAATGGACTTGGTCGAGAAGCAACTGGAGCGTGCGCTCAGAAATGCGAGAGACTTAGCACCATCAGAAGATGCCGATTTTTCAATTACAACACAATCAGATATTATTGAAACTTCAACAACAATTCTTGGAACTGTAACTCTCTTTATCGCCGTTATTTCTGCCATCTCACTTATTGTTGGAGGTATTGGTGTCATGAATATTATGTTGGTTTCAGTAAAAGAAAGAGTTAAGGAGATAGGTCTTAGAAAGGCGATTGGAGCAACAAATCAGGATATACAAACGCAAATTTTAGTAGAAGCAGTACTTTTCTCTCTAATTGGTGGTTTGTTGGGAATTCTTGTTGGAGCTGCAGGAGCTTTGTTAATAGAACAAGTTGGCGGACTTCCGTTATATATTTCAACAAACGCTATTTTGACATCAATCGGAGTATCGTCTTTTGTTGGTATTGTTTTTGGATTGTATCCTGCAATTCAGGCGGGTAGGTTATCACCGATTGAGGCGTTAAGGAGTAATTAAATCTTCATCATTTGTGTTTTTGTTGTCTTGCGTCGATAGATTTGTAGGTATACGATTGTGTATGGCAGAAAATACACAACATTTTCCTGAAAAGAAATACGCGGCCTTCGCTTTTGTTGGCGGAATGGTCGTTATTGGAGTACTTTGGTTTGGCAGTTCACTCGTATTGCCAGCAACTAGTTACCGAAACTACAGCGAAAGCAGTGGTGGGTTTTATTCAGCAATGGGAAACGTTGCTTATGATACGGTCAAAATGGCAGCTCCTGTATCTGAGGTCGTAGGAAATATGACCCAAGATCGCAAAGTGACCAATAACTATGTGAGTGTTCATGTTAAAAGTGTAAAAGATTTTCATAATACTATTACGATGTTTGTTGATTCGGTCGAAGGAAAGGTTATGAATGAATATGTAACTGTTTCTTCAGATGATCAGGCAGAATCGGGAACCATGACTGTACTTGTTCCAAACAAAAACTCGCAGCAATTTTTTGAAGCTGCAGCAAAGGCCGCCATAAAGATTGTTGATAGGCAGGTCAATTCTTACGAAATTTCTCAAGAATATACCGACCTAGGTAGAAAGCTAGCCCAATACGAAGCAACGTACGAAAAGGTACTCAAGTACTATGACAAGGCCGTTTCTGTCGAAGAATTACTAAAAGTACAAAATCAACTCGATCAGTTGCAACAGCAAATAGACTCTGTAAAGGGCCGAAAAATGGCTTTAGAAGAGCTCTCGAATAATACGCAATACACCCTCTACTCGAGCACGAATGAATACAATTTGCCATATGTTCCTCAAGGAACGTTCGAAGTCGCAAAAACCTTTAAGTTGGCTGTTCGGTCGTTAGTACTAACGGCAGACAAAGTAGTTGCCGGAGCTATTTACGTATTGGTGTATGTACCATTTATACTCGTTCTTGGTGGAATTGCACTACTCGTAAAGAAGTATCTTGTAAAAAGATAATCAGCAATTATGTTTCTGTGGGCTCGGTCTCTGATGCTGGAATCTGTTTGCCGATAAGCTCAAAAACTGTTTGCTGTAACAACTGTGGCTCTTGAATGCCCATGTATTGCTTTGCAATCTGTTCTTTGTAGAAAATCAGGGTAGTGGGGATGGTAATTATGCTAAAACGCTCAGTGAGTTCTTTTTCTACATCAATATCAACAAAGCCGAATATTGCATCCTCACCACAAAGTTCAACTGCGTCGACGATTCGATCACGATACATAAGGCAGGCGACACTCCAGGGGGCTTCGAATACAACTACGACTGGTTTTTCGGTCTGATGTATTGCTTGTTCAAACCCTTCGTTTGTAAATGCTTGTGGTTCCATATTTAATACTAGTGATTTTTATGCCGCCTGTCTAGTATACTGTACGATGCAGCGCGCGCGACGATTTGGAAAACCTCAAACAAAGAATGTGTGGACTCCACAGAAAAACGTTGATCTTAGGGGATTGCGGTCTACAGCGAACTTTGCACGAGAACGTGGAGCAAAAATAGCGGCAACAAAGGCAGCACGTTTTTTTAAAGCGCTAGTAGTTGTAGTCGTTGTCGGAGTACTTTTTATAGGAGCAATTGGGTTTGCCGGTATGATTGCGTACTCAATAAAAAGTGGCGAGGAGTTGAACTTAAAAAAACAATTTACCGAATTGGTAAAAAAAACACCGTTGAGATCATTCTTAGGTGAGCAGCCTTCAGAGCAACAGTCACTTCAGGTTATTGGTTTGCAGAATATACCTGAATATCCCGAAAGCACCTTTGTTTTTGCGGATTATGTCGAAAGAATAGGAAGTGATGGATATCAGATTAAGGAAAAAGTTTTGTCGGCAAACGACGCTCAAGCGCTTTACACATTTCTTGCAAGTGGGCAGAGTGTATATAGGTTGCCCTTGAACGCTGAGTGGGAAGATATCCAAAGCTTTTATCGAGCTAAATTGTCCGAATTAGGATGGAAGACAGAACGTTCTGTGGCAGTTTCAGAAACAGAATATATTCCTGGTGACTATTACACAAAAGATGGAAAAGGGTTGCATGTGTATTCGGTCGCTTCTGATATATGGTATGAGGTTATTACTCAAGCGCAGGCGGAACAAGGTCTGCACGATAAAATCGTTGCGTATAAGGCAAAACAGGAACTTGTTGCTGCAGCTTCTGGTAAAGACCTGCCTGTTTCGGCAGAATGGCAACTTCGGTACTCAAGGGATTGGGAGGTCGAGTTGCAAAAAAATCCAATTTTTGGTGTAAACAATGTCATCTTTACACATGATTCATCAAAAGAGAGGTTATTCATGTTGGTCGTAGATAGATACCGTGAGAATGTTGCGGATATCACCTATAAACAGCTAGAAACCTATGGGGTTAACTATATTTCAACCTGGCTTACAACGCAGCAAACAACTGTAACATTGCAAGGTTTTACCCGCACCGAACGTGAAGTGGCCAGCATAAAGGCGATGGAGTTTAGTGACGTTAAACAATCTGCGCACTTTCTAGTACTTGTGAATCCCAAGAACAGTATGGTGTATGTATTTCAATACATTGGAAAAGAGAACCCAGAGTTTTTTGAATATGTGAAGGGAAACCTAAAAATCAGGTAAATGCTATTCTTTTTCAGCTGTAATCTCTTGGTACGCTTTTTTATCTCCGTATTCTAAAAAGGATTCGTGATGAGTGGGAGCTTTAAAAGAAGCATCCGACTTATGCTTGATGCTGCACCAATATTTTTCAGTCTCTGCTGCGACTTGAACTGCATAAGCGAATAAGCCATTGACGTATCCGCAATACATGCAGTTAAGCTTCTCCATAAATGTAAGATACTCGAGTTTTTGTCGGTCGATTCTTATGTAATTTTTTCGTTTTACGTATGCGATACCATATAGTGGGAAGCAAATTGTGTGATATACCTCCAAGGTTAGGTCGAGCACTAGCGCGGGGAGAATCATGCCATAGATAAAAGGCATTGAGAGTAAGTGGCGAATTTTTCTTTCAGGATAAAGTTTGAATTTCATAATACGCACATTCTAACAGTGAATATAAAATAAGCAACACGGACATATGACGTGTAAGTGCGGGTAGTGTAGAATGAATAATGCGACGAGTACCAGGCCCCGTGGTCCTACTAATATTAGATGGTGTTGCAAGCAACGAACCTTACAGTGGTAATGCTGTTGCAGCTGCACGAACTCCTTTTCTTGAAAGTTTGTGGGATTCATACCCTCATGGGCTTTTGCACGCCTCTGCAGAGCATGTTGGCTTACCTGTTAATGTCAAAGGGAATAGTGAGGTAGGTCACACGAATATTGGCGCAGGGCAGGTTGTATACCAATATCTTCCTCGAATTAACGCAGCTATCGAAAAAGGAGCTTTCTTTATGAACGATGCCTTAAAGCAAGTTGTCGAACAAACTAAAGTTAAAGGTACCTCGTTGCATATTATCGGATGTTTAAGTGATGGCAATGTTCATACTGCACTTGGGCATTTTAGGGCGATGTTGGAGTTTTGTTCCAAGCATGGTTTAAGAAAAGTTTTCGTCCACGCATCGACAGATGGTCGTGATACTGAGCCAAAGGCTGCTTCAAAATATTTTGAACAATTAGATCAATGGCTTAAGGAACTTGGCGTAGGAAAACTAGCAACAGTGATCGGTCGACAGTATTCAATGGATAGAAATAAAACATGGGTAAGAACCAAAAAAGCGTACGATATGTTAACTCAGCATGAAGGTACCCCCATTGCACATTGGAGCGAAGCTCTCGCAAAATCTTATGCACAAAATATAACCGATGAATTTTTAGAGCCGTATATTCTAAACGACAGCGAAGTGCAAGCAGATGGGTTTATTAAAGATGGTGATGGGGTAGTGTTCTTGAACTATCGACCTGACCGTGCGCTGCAGCTTACACAAGCGTTTGTATTGGAGGATTTTGTAGGATTTGAGCGAGTAAAAAAGCCAAAAGATTTATCGTTTGCAACAATGGTTAGGTACCAAAAAGATTTACCTACAAAAATTGCATTCCCTCCTATGGATGTAAAAATGCCACTTGGTCGAGTCGTTTCTATGGCCGGTATGCGACAACTCCGACTAACCGAGTCACAAAAATTTCCTCATGTAACGTATTTCATTAACGGTGGCGTTAATACTGTTTACCCTGGAGAAATGCGAGTTTGTATTCCCTCACCCGATGTTCCTACATTTGATATGAAGCCTGAAATGAGTATTTACGAAATAACCGAAACATTTAAAAAGAACCTTGATTACGGTATTTATGATTTATTCATTATGAACTTTGCAAACGGCGATATGGTTGGTCATAGTGGAGTTTTTGATGCAGGAGTTAAGGCAGTGGAGCATGTTGATACATGCGCAGCTCAAGTAGTTAAGCAGGTACTTGCACGCAATGGAGCGGTATTTGTGACTGCCGATCACGGTAACGTAGACGAAATGACCAACGAGACCACAGGCGAAATTGATACGGAGCACTCGATATATCCTGTGCCTTTTGTCAGCGTGTACAAAGGCGCAAAAAATAACTATCAGTTTCCGTTAGGTAGCCTGCAAGATATCGCCCCAACAGTATTAGATTTTCTTGGGTTAGAAATTCCATCCGATATGACAGGGAGAGTGTTAATTGATTAGTTGGTCGTGTATGATGGTTTGGATGTTTAAATTTTGTTATAATTCGGGATGTTATTACACCGTCAGGTGCAGCGTAAGAGAATACAACGGCTGGTGCTTTCAACGGTAATTGTAGGTTTCATCTTTTTTTCAGTTTTTGGATATGGGCTCTATAAATGGACAAATGAGCAGGGCGAAGAGCATGTACAAATGTTGCAAACAATGGCACTTTACACAAATGTAATTGCCACTGAATCTGAAATCGTTATTCCTGATAAATACGACGTTACGGTCGCCGATCCTCGAAAAACAGAGTTGTTTTTAAAAAAGGTCGCAGCAGTTAAGTCTTTTTTTAAGAAGTACGGCGCTCCTTTACAAAAAAATGCTGAAGATTTTGTTCGAGCTGCGGATATGTACGGGATAGATTATCGCTTGGTTCCTTCTATTTCGATGATAGAGTCAAGTGGTGGAAAGGTCCTGTTTAGGCCGTATAATCCCTTTGGATGGGGGAGATCAGGGTATCCTTCGTTTACTGCCGCCATTTATGATGTATCAAGAGGAATGTCTCGATATTACGCTGGAGGTCTCAAACAATGTGAGCGAATTGCGTACCGCTATAATCCGGTTACCCCAGAATCGTGGGGGAGAAAATGCCGCTCTTTCACGAACCAGATGCCTGCGCTATAATGGGGAATGGAATTTGCAACACTTCTACAAAAAAGAATTGCGATTGTCGCAATATTAGGTATTAGCGCATTTATTGGCTTGGCCTGGACCGTCGGTGATGGTGTAGTGGAATATGCCTCCTGGTATGTTCGACCCGAAGGCGGCACACAAGTGCTCGGTGAAAAAACGGAATCCCCAGCCAGTTGTCTTCCGAAAGAAACGATGGAGCAGTTTTTTATAGATACGCAAAAAACAATTACTTTATATTCACCCGATAAAACAGTAATTTTTCCGCTAGATTCTTTAAAGTCCTGTTATGTTGCAAAAGGATGTGGGACCGAAGGGTTTACATGTAAAGAGGGAACAATCTCACTCGATTCGGCATGTGTAGCAGCTTTTTTCAAAAAAGCACCTCTCGGAGTAGAACAAACCAAATTGGTTGCAGGAGAAACTGTAGTTGCTCAGGTTAAGGTACAAGATTGGTCGGTAAATTACGATAATCTTGCAGAACAGTTAACAAAAGCGATTGAAAATGAGATTAAATATTGCCAAGTAATAAAAGAGGAAGAGCAAACGAGACAAAATATCGGTAACTTACAATTGGTGGTTTCAGATGAACTTCCTGGTATGGTTGGTGGCGATTTTACACTACGCTTTTTAGAAGTGGATATTTCGAAAGGAAAGGGGTATTTTTGGAACGACGGAGTGTATCAGGTACTCTCAACTATTCCTGGAGCGCGCTTGCCAAAAGAAGGTATCTATACCGTTTCGTCACTTGAGCTTTCCAAATACTTTAGTAGCGCGGACCTTTCTTACATTAACCGAAACGCGCAAGGAAGCGATTACGTAGTTGTCCACAAATAGCATTTACGGGAATCGAGCGTAGTCACGCAAGGAATTCTAGAGCTTTGTCAGTACTTTTTGCCCAACAGTAATTCCGTTTTGTTGCGCACTTTTTGCGTTAATTTCGAGCACGCTTCGGTATGGTTTTGAAGGAACATAGGTAGGGCAGGTACGTTGCTCAGGATCACTTTCTTTACAGGGGCGAACGTTTTCACGGATATCGATAATAACGCCATTAGAATCTATAAAAAGCATGTCGAGTGGTATTTCACAATTCTTCATCCAGAAGCCATGGAAAACGTCTTGATCGTAAACAAAATACATGCCGCTATATTGAGGAAGTGACGTTCTATACATAAGTCCGACCGCTTGCGAAGTCTGGTCTGCTGCAATTTCTGCAGTAAAGGTTATATCACCTTTTTCTGTTTGAATTGTGACTTTTGTTGATTCTGGGAGCGTTGGAACAATGGTCGTTGTTGGTGTTCCTGTAAACGAAGGAATAGCAGGGAGGGTAATACTTGGGAGTAGAGCTCCGATTGGTGAATTTTTTACTGTTTGATATTGGGTAACGACTGCATAAGCCAATGCAAGAACAAGTACAAGCGAGATGATCCAACGGGCATTTTTGAGTAACGCAAAAAATAGTTTGAATAACATGCTACAGTTTTTTAAGTACTTCAGTTTCTACATTGTAGATAAACATATCTTTGCCAAGCTCTTGCATCTCTTCTGCTTCCCATTCGTTGTGGAGAAAAATGCTCGCACCACTTGGAACCTGCATTGCTCCGGTAACTAATTGTAGAAAAACTGTTGTAATGTCAGTTGTTTTCATGAACTCGTCTCGTTCGGCAACTGCCTCTGGGCCAACCGCTTCAATGATTGGAGTGTCGACACCACTTGGGTGAAGGTTATATACGGTAATTTCAGGATTCTCCGTCGCAAATGACTTCATATGAAGCCAAAGTGCTGCTTTTGGCGCTCCGTAAAGTCCATACCTCGGCCATCCTATATGTGTAGAATCTGTGAGAGTAGAAATAACCATTCCTCCATTAAGTTTTTGAGATAGGTGACATACGAGCTCCATAGGTCTTGCGTAATGTACGGAAAAAATCTGCTGATAATTCGCTTCATCCCACACATTCGCATCTTGCATAATAACCATACCTGCATTGTTTACGAGTAAATCAATATGCGCTTCTCCAACTGCATTGGTAAGTAATCTTTTGTCCAGAGGTTTAGAAAGGTCGATTAACAATTGCCTAAAGTTCTTGTGTGCAACCAGTTCTTTATTTTCTCGACGAGAAATGCCGTAAACTTTCCATCCGAGCTCGAGAAGTTGTCGGGCGAAGTCTTCTCCGATGCCGGAACTAGTACCTGTAATAATTGCAGTCTTCATAGAGGAGTATACCGCGGATTTTTGCTAAGCAAAAATCCGCGATACAACAACCTGACAATCTAAAGATCAATTGCCTTAGTGGCAATCTTCTCTTTGATTCGACTAATAGCGTCTTCAAGCGCTAAACCATTGAGGTTCTCTCCTGTTCGAAGTCGTACACTAACCGTATTATTGGCAACTTCTTGCTTTCCAAGAATAAGCATGTACGGAATTTTTTGCTGCTGAGAAACCAGAATTCGTTTACCAAGTGTATTGTTATCCTCGTCAATTGATAATCTTACGCCGGGGATTGCCTCTTTAATTGCAGTGGCAACTTGTGCTGCATATGCCTTTTGGTCTTCTCCTATTGGGATAATTACCACCTGTTCTGGGTGTAGCCAGACGGGGAAGTTGCCTGCATAGTGTTCAATTAAGAAAGCCATGACACGTTCAATCGCGCCAATTGAGGATCGGTGGATAACGATTGCTTCTTTTTCTTGTCCATCTTCTGCGATGTAGTTCAGCTTAAATCGCTTTGGCATAACAAAGTCGTATTGCACTGTAAATGCCGTGTCTTCTTTGCCCAGTACATTCTTCATCTGCACGTCAATTTTTGGTCCGTAGAAAGCAGCTTCGTGTTCAGCTTCGTAGTACTCTGCGTGTCGTTCGTCTAACACTTCACGTAAGACGTTTTCAGCAAAATCCCATGCTGTGTCATCTTTGAAGTATTTCTTTTCGTCTGCACGATCACCGAGTGAGAGCCTAAATCGGAAATTCTTTCCAGGTTCAAGCCCGAATGTCTTTGCGATGTCTTCGATTAGGTCAAGTACTTCAGAAATCATCTGCTTCGCTTGGTCAGGTTTGGCCACGATGTGTGCGTCTGCAAGACAAAAAGTTCTCACACGCATCAACCCAGAAAGTTCGCCCGATTTTTCGTAGCGATACAACTGTGCAAGCTCAGCAATTCTCATTGGAAGTTCTCTGTAGCTTCGCTGTTTGCTCAAATACAACTCAAAATGATGTGGGCACGTCATGGGGCGAAGCATAAAGCGTTCTCCTTCATCTTCGATTGGTGCATACATACTTTCCTTGTAGTAAGGGTAATGCCCCGACTTCTCATACAACTGAATGCGAGCAATATCTGGAGTATTAACATGAAGATAACCCCTTCTTATCTCTTCATCTACGATGTATCGTTCCAATTCACGTCGAACTGTTGCTCCACGTGGCGTCCAGAGTGGGAGACCTTTTCCAACGACTTCTGAGAATACAAAAAGGTCCAAATCTTTGCCGAGTTTTCGGTGATCTCTCATTTTTGCCTCCTCTAATCGCTTCAGGTAATCATCAAGTTCCTCTTGAGATTTAAACGAAACACCGTAAATACGTGTAAGCATTTCATTCTTTTCGTCGGCTCTCCAGTACGCACCGCCAATTGAAAGAAGTTTAAAGGCTTTTATTTCGCCCGTACTTTCGACATGTGGTCCTTTGCATAAGTCGACGTACTCGTCGCCAGTCCAATAAACTGTTACTTCTTTATCTGCTTGCGCAATTTCTTCGAGCCATTCAAGTTTAAAGGGGTTATCTTTGAACAGTTCTTTAGCTTTTTCGTAAGTCACTACCTCTTTGCGGATTGGAAGATTTCGCTCAATAATTTTCTTCATCTCTTTTTCAATTTTTTCGAGATCTTCAATAACTGGGGCCGTGTCCCAATGTGCATCGTTTGCGAAGCCATCTTCATCGATATGTGCGACGGCAAGCTTAATTTTGCCTGGGTAAAGTTTGGTTATGGCGTGGGCAAGTACGTGTTCACTGGAGTGCCAGAGTTTGTAGTGATACGAGTCTTCGAATTTTTCTTGTTTCATATTGGCTTGTAATAATTAATCAGTTTTCACCATATCTTCTCACACTTTTGCCTTTCTCGTAAGGTAGTGGAGTAACCCTAGAAATTTTTGTTGAAAATTTGCAACGATAAAAAGATTAACCCCGAAGGGTAGTGAACACGGTTGAAAATGTGACCCATGTTTGTTGCATTTGTAATTATACGCGCATTCTGTATTTAAAAGCAAGTAAACGGTATAATACACTATGGGGCAATCAGGAAGGGGAGAGTTAGACGACAAAACACTTTCAGTCAACGCTTTTTACGAACAAGCAATAGAAAGGCAAGAAGACGGCACCTTGCTCATTATGAATGCGATAGAACCATGGATGAGCAAGCACGATGATATTGATGGGCAAATACTTCATAATGCACTCTCTCGTATTACAGGCAAAGATACAACAATAGCCTTTTGGCCAACAGGTGGGAGCGAATCATTTGTTAGTGGAAAACTTCCACAACGAAATGCTCTGTTTGGGCTGAGTTATCCGTTTATTGTAGGTGCAAACATTAAACAGAACGGAACGAGTATCGGCGTAACGTACAGACATGAGGGGATTGCTGCTTATGGTGTTGCTAGAGATCCCCGAAACAAAAGGAAGAGAGCAGAGGTCAAATCTTTACCTCGCTCAGTTATTGAAAGGCAAAGCCGTGGTTGCGAGATTACGGTTTCAGGAATCCCTGGATTCAGTGAAAACAACCTCCCACTTATTGTTCTTCGTGGCGCAACCAACCCTGAGGAGAATCATAAAGTCGTACTCGAGTCTGTCGTTGCTACAGAATGCCTAAAGGATATACCTTATGTAATCGAACGGACATACAGCAAAGTTGGTAATACTATGCGGTTGCAAGCCCTTCGCTTCATTCACACAGAGGCATATAAAACAAGCGATTTTAGTGAATATATCTCACTCTCAAACCCTGCGCGCGGCATGGTATTTCGCGGTAAAGAGGTTCAGTCGACAAACGGTACTATCTTGCTTGCAAAACATAAATCAGTACATGGAGAGTTTCTTGTTCCCATGGATTGTGATGTAGTAATTGCTAATGTAAACGAACAAGAAAACAACCTGGCTTTGGAGGTGCGTTTTGAGCAATTTGAATGTCCTTCTCATACTCAAAATTTTAGTATTCCACTCTCTATTAGTCTTGAGTCTGCGCTGGTTCGGACCTTTGCAGAATACGATCTTTGGAAGAATAAAGGGGTAGAGGGGTTGGCAACTTCAGTTTCTCAGATGTGGTCTGCTGTAGAGCTTGTTGCGCCATAGAATTGTTGTGTGTAGTGTCACTTCCAGCTATACTGGCGCATGTCTGTTTTGTTTGAACTTCTTTTAATATTGGGCGGTATAGCAATTATGCTATACGGTGCAAATCTACTTGTTGGAAAAGCAGCCAAATTTGGAAGAGCAAAAAATTGGCCACCCGTGTTGGTAGGTATTACTGTTCTTGCCATGGGAACGTCTCTTCCTGAGCTTATTGTGAGTGTGCTTGCTGCCATTCAAGGGCACCCGTTGCTTGCTGCCGGAAATATCATTGGTAGTAACATTACAAATATTGGGTTAATCGTTGGTTTAGCAGCCACCTTGGGCGAAATCAAGTTGAGTAAAAAAACCGTAAATTACGATATCCCATTGAGTATTGCCCCTCTTGGGGTACTGGTGTTCGGCTTTATTCTCAAATCGACTCTAACAAGTTACTTTGGAATACTGCTTATTCTTGCGTACTTTGCATACGTAGGGATTACTGCAAAAGAATATGAAAGGCAAGAACAAACAGCAGTAAAACGCCCACGCTTTACCATCCTCGATTTCGGTATTTTGCTTGCAGGACTTGCCATGTTACTTTCAGGTGGAGAACTCACGCTCCACTATTCCGAGATATTCTTTACAAGGATTGGAGTATCAGAAACAGTTGTTGGGGCAGTACTTCTTGCTTTTGGAACATCCTTTCCTGAACTTGTGGCAACACTTACTGGGGTAGTCAAAAAAAATCCACAGATTGCGATTGGTAACATCTTGGGGTCAAACGTGTTTAATTCACTTTTCGTGCTTGGGTCTACCGCACTTTTTGCTCCTGTGCAGGTGAATAAGCTTCTCCCTGAAATTATATTTCTTGGCTTGATGTCTGGTTTATTCGTGCTTGCTGCAAAATTGGGGAGAAAGCATATACTCTCAAAGAGTGAGGGGATAGCCCTCTTTTTTGCCTACATCGTTTATGTCTGCATTATGACTTTAATTATTAACTAAACACGCAATGGAAACGATTCAACTTCTTTTGGGATTACTACTTGTGCTACTGGTGAGTGCTTTTTTTCTTCGCTCTTTTCTTCAACGGTTTCTTACGTATTTTGCATACATCCTCCTTGCAATTGGAGGTGTCGGTGCCATACTCGGAGTATTTGCCACAAGACCTTTTGAGGCAATGGCATACCGAACACTACAAAAAAATGGCACGATAGAAACGATAAAAACAATTGATTCGTATCTGAAGTTAGAAAGTGCAGTTGTGCCTGTTACGAATCTTGTTGAAAACATTAAAAATTGGTGGAACAAAACACCGTCTGCCGAAGTTGAAGATGTCGAAAAGATTGATGCTGCTAACGCTCCGCTGCTTGAGAAGAATCTTGTACCCGGATTAGTTACATCACTCATGAGTATTTATAAAAGTGTCACGCTTGTTTTGTCATTCGCACTTTTAGTCCTTGCCGTGTATTTGAATTACTTAAATGCTTCGGCTTCTGAAATCGCCGCACTTACCCGTAAGTATCAACAACTGGAAGCAAAAATTTCTCAGTATGAAAAAGAAGGTCCAAAATAAGCAAAATATACCAATTGTTGCGGGAATCCCTGCAGGATTCCCGCTTCCTGCCTCATCGTTTTCTGAGTCATTAATGAATTTAAACGACTTGGTTGTTGAACATCCTGCAGCAACATATTTTATTCAAGTACAGGGGAGTTCAATGACAGGCGCCGGTATTAGCAGCGGGGATATTCTCGTTGTTGATCGGTCGCTGGAGTTTCGCAACAATGATATCGTTGTTGCAGTTCTTGATGGCGAATTTACCGTCAAGAGAGTTGGCTCACAAGGAGGAAAATCGTTTTTGATTGCCGAAAACAAGGAGTACAATCCTATCGAACTGCGTGAAGGAATGTCAGTACAGGTATGGGGCGTTGTTACCTTTGTGATTCACCGCGTTTCTGGCGCGAAACCTCTTGTCCGTAAAGAATAGTAAAGATACCCATTCCAAGCAATAAGAATACTCCGAACATAGATGCAAACGTATTTACCGAGGTCGCATCGATTATACGTCCACCAAAAAATACAACGAGAGTATAGGGGAGTGTGTAGAGCAGAGAAAAGGTTGAGAGCGCTGTAGCGCGGTTTTTTGAGGAAATTTCGTTATTCAGGAGTACGCTTCTAATATTTGCAAAGGTCGACGAAGAACTGATACGTCCCATAATGAGGGTCATTCCGACAATTGGAGAAACAAACATTGCAGCAAGGTACGAGAGTAACATGAAACACCCTGCGGTTAAAGCAATACCAATATGAGAAAACTTATTTTGAAGCTTAGCAAAAAACTGAGCAAGTACTGCAGAAACAATGTAACCTCCGGTGAATAATAAACTGACCTGTGTCGCAGATAAATTGAACCCTTTTCCTTGAGAAACTCCAAGAAATTCTGATGCGGTGTAATATCCCAATGTTCCGACCAAAAGCAGTAAAACCATGTATGCGATTCGACGTGTTTTAAATAGCTCGTGAAAGCCCGACATTGTTTGCTGTAGATACTGTTTGAAAGTAAAGCCTTTTTCGGTATCAACCGAGGGTTCGCGGAGTGCAAACAGAATAAGTAGAAGTGAGAGAAAATAGAAGCCTGCCAGAAGTAAATAGGGGAGCCGATATGAATAGTCATATAACGCGCCTCCTGCAATGCCAGCGATTATGTAGGCAACCCAAGAGAGTGACGTAATTTTTGCATTGACTACTCCATATTCTTTTTCCCTTCCGGCTCCTGCAAGCGAGTCGTAGGTTAAAGCTTCAAACGTACCCGAAGAGAGGGACTTAGCAATACCTTTAAGAAACTCGAGAACGAAAAATATCCAAAAATGTGTAAAGAATGGAGTAAGCGCAAGGCTAATCGTATAAAGCAGGTAACTTATCGCAAGCGTTTTCTTTTTTCCGAGAAGGTCGGCAATAGCTCCGGTTGGGATTTCGAATACAAGTTGCACAACTTGCTGCATTACCACTAATGTTGTAATTTCAGAGAAGGTAAGATATCGAGTGTAGAAAAATAGCCACACTGCCATGGTTAGGTAACACTCACCAAGAAAGGTTATAAGATAAATCCACTTGATATTGGTGGCCGAGTTTCCGTTTGTCGATTGCATAAAGTATTTTACTCTACTTTCACAGTATAATCAGGTAATGTATGCGGTTTTTGATGCAAACAACTTTTACGTGTCGTGTGAACGGGTGGTTCAACCATACTTGCAGAAAGTTCCCCTTGTCGTGGCGAATCCAGGAGGAATTGTTTTAGCGCGATCTAACGAAGCAAAGGCACTTGGTGTCAAAATGGCGGAACCACTTTTCAAAATTCAGGAGTTAGTAAAAGAAAAGGGAATTCATGTAGCGGAAACTCGTTTTGCGCTTTATACTGACCTCTCAAATCGGATTGCATCGATACTTCACCTACATTTTTCTGAAGTAGAAGAGTACTCGATTGATGAAAGCTTCGTTCATTTTTCTTCTGTCTTTTCGGATGAAAAATTAGAGTCAATTTGCCGTATGGTGAGAAAGCAAATATTAGATTGGGTCGGGGTTCCGGTATCTGTTGGCATTGCCCCAACTAAAACACTCGCAAAAGTGGCAGTTAAGCTCGCCAAAAAAGATGAATCTGGGGTAAAAGTTCTGTCAAACAAATCTGACATCGAAAATCAATTAAAAGCGTTACCCGTTGGGGATGTTTGGGGAATAGGAAGAGCGTTGAGTAAAAAATTGCCGGTGTATAACATTACAACCGCAGCGCACCTTGCTGCGCAAGACCCACTCCAAATTCGAAAGCAATTTTCTGTGACGTTGGCTTATACGATAAATGAACTTAATTGCCTGCCGTGTTTTACCCAGACCGTGTCACCAAAACCAGCCCAATCCCTTATGTGCACAGAGTCTTATCACGCCGAGATTACAGAGGTAGAAAATATAAGAGAAAAACTAAAGCACCTTGCAGAGAGAGCGGGTAGGCAACTACGTAAGCAAAAAGAAGTAGCGGGTGTCATGGGAATCTTTACGCGAGGAAATCGTTTTCACAAAGAGCGTGGGTACTTGGCCCTTCAGGCGATTACAACCTTTGCCCCGGCTTCTGCGGATACTTCTGATTTTCTTGGATTTATCGACGAATCGATTGATAAGGTTTTTCCTTATGGTGCTCGTGTTAAGCGCGCGGGCGTATTCTTTTATAACCTTATCCCCGAAAAAGAAAGGCAAATGGGGCTTTTTGAAGCAGAAAACTCAATGAATCGTCAAAAAAGAGAACGTGCTCAAGCCGTTATTGATGAGATTGAAAAAAAGTGGGGTAAGAAACCAGCACCATTTCTAACCATTACAGTGTAGTATTTCGAAAAATTGGGCAAAATTGATATAATTCAGCATGGCATTACGACAAGCCGAAACGGCAGTAGAACAATTTAGGCAGAATATTGGGTTAGTTCCTCAGCTGCAAAATTTTTATGAGTCAGGCTGCGATGAATGGGTCGGTGACGATAAGGAAAGCGGCGCGATGTATATCGGAAGAACGTATATTGGGTACCTTAAATGCCTCAAGGCCGTTGCAACTCTTTCAAATGCGGACGTAAAAAAAATAATAAAAATCGAGCGCTTAATAGACGAAGACGATGCAAAAAGAGCAGCAGATGCAGGGCTAGAAGTTAATAAAGGATCTGCCGCAAAATTCTCTCATGGCGAGGTCCTTCGAATGCTCAACTCAAAAAAAAGGAACGAGTTGTTTGATCTCGCTCTTGCCGGCGCAGATGCCTCTTCTCCGATTTTTGCTGGTGCGGTACATGAATGTACTACACGTCTAGTAAAAGGGAGTGAATTAGTAGCGGCAGGTGAAAAACCTGGCGACGATAACCCGCTTTTTGATGCAGCGTATAGTGGTCATACAAGAGGTATTGCGCCGCGTACGATGGTACATTTTATTATTAGTCACTATCTTACGCGGACATTTCAAGCACGATATGACGGAGATCGAAAACTCGGGGAGCTTGCGTTTGATAAAGACGCGATGCATGGCTTGTTAAGTGTCGGCATTCGAATTCTGGTTGCTCGTGGGCAGTGTCCCCCTGAAATTGTTGAAATGTGGAATAGAACGAGAGCAGAGGGTGGATTACAGTGGCACAATGATAAGTATGATCCGAATAACAAACAGGACCCAAAGCAGCACTTTTACAATAAAGCGTTCCTAAAGAAGAAAAAGGAGGGTAAAAAATGATACCTAGAATCTACGTCGCATTGTCAGGAGGTGTTGACAGTGCGGTAGCTGCTGCCTTACTCAAACGACAAGGTTATGAGGTCGTAGGTGTGTACATGAAAAACTGGGCGGACGATTTTGGTATATCCGCAGATTGCCCGTGGGAAAAAGATGTAGAAGACGTAAAAAAAGTTGCTGAGCATTTAGGTATAGAATGGAAAGTCTTTAACTTTGAAAAGGAGTATAAAGAACGGATACTTGATTACTTTTTTGCAGAGTATAAAGCAGGTCGAACTCCTAATCCCGACATTCTTTGTAATAACCTAATCAAATTCGACCTCTTTGCGCAAAGAGCCTTTGCAGAGGGAGCGACTCACATTGCAACTGGGCACTATGCCCGAAGGCAAAGTAGCCAAGGGTTTCCTTGGGAAACACAAGGTGAGTTAGGGCTATTTACTGCGCTTGATCCGCAAAAAGATCAGTGTTACTTCTTGCAGCGATTGTCCAGCGACCAACTGAATCGTGCATTGTTCCCACTTGGGGGGTATTATAAGCAAGAGGTCCGTGCCATGGCACTTGACTTAGGGCTCCCTAACGCACAAAAGAAGGACAGCCAAGGTATTTGTTTTATCGGTGATATCGATGTAAGAGATTTCATTCGGCAACATTTGAGCAATAACCCAGGGAATATTATTGAAAGCGAGTCGGGTAGAGTAGTCGGAAAACATCAAGGTTTGTGGTTTTATACGATTGGTCAGCGTCAAGGAATCGGAGTAAGCAGCCCTGATATTCCATATTATGTAGTAGAAAAACGTAAGGAGACAAACGAATTAGTAATTGCCAAAGGAAGAGAAAATAAACTCTTGCGAAAGCAGAAGCTTACACTTGGGGCATTGCATTCGATTTCGGGGCAATTTCACGAGGGGCAAGCGGTTCAAGTATCTCTTCGCTATAGAGAGAATCCTATTCCGGCCGTTATCGAAGAAATTAACAACAGTAACGCAGTCATTGTTTCACAATCCAATAAGGGGTTTTGGGCTCCTGCTCTGGGACAAGGAGGGCTTTTCTATAAAAATGAAAATGTAGACAAACTTGCTGAGAAATCGGACGTTGAGAAAAATTCCGATGTCCTCTATAAATATTTCACAGACAGTGGAACAAGATCTCGTGTGCGATGCTTACAAGTACTCGGATCTGGAGTAGTAGAGGGGGCAAATGAGTAACCACGAAGTACCGAATATTCATCTTGAGGGTAAAGATAGCGTCGGAAAGGGTGATGCAGCAAAAAACACGGTCGCATCGCTACTATTTTCAAAAGAGATTCACTTTGAAGGGAGGAGTTATTCACCACAAGATGTTGTCGTTTTGCAAACGGATTTCCCTCAATATTGGGGTTTAGGGGCATTGATTAGAAAAATGAACAGCAGGCAAGTAGGAGGCAAATATTTTGCAGAAAAAAGCTACTCGCCAGAGGAGACCCTCCATTTAAGAAAGGCAATGTACGCGATTGATAGGTTAGTGACCTTGCTTGTGATGGAAAGTATTCCAAAAAATCCTAACAAGCTGTATATTCATATTTCAGATAGAGGTCCATATTCTCAAACAGTTACCCATGCAGTTTGTTTTACAGAGAAAAATAGATATCTTCATTCGTTAGAATCTGTTGTCGATGCCGATGAATGTTATGTCTCGAGAGTAAACCCGAGAAGTATCCTTCTTGATGCAGCCGAATCGGGGATAGGTGGAAATGGCGGAAGAGGCGAGCTTGATGAGCTCGAAAAACCACTGTATCAGCAACTTTCAGAAAAAGGTTTTGAATGGTTTCTTGAACAACCCGAAGCACATATGACGAAGGTAGTAACTCGAAAAGGGAAGCAGTGGCGACCAAGACAGGAAATAGCCACTGAAATACTTGATTCAATTGGCGTTGAATGTACAGAAATGCCAGATTTTGAAAAGTTAAAAGCTAGGGACTTTGCAGGAAAGCGAAGAAGTGGCAATCTTGTTCAAATTGGAGCAACGGAATTAATGAATTACCTTTATCCGTCGATTTCTCCGGAAGAAAATCTAGAACTTAGCGGTATTCATAATTTTGATTTGTGGCGCAAAGTTGCTTATTTTTCAAATGGTGACGATATTTCTCCAATTGTCGGCAATGCTCATGCGGATAAAAAAGAAATTATTGTTAATCACGAGGAGCTGAATTCCAAACAAATTGGTAGATTTCTCCTAAAAAATCCTCTTGCTCCACGAGCTATACCCGAAGATATTCGATCGTATGCATATTACTTGATTACCGAATACACTGGGGGAGAGCTGCTGGAATTAGTACATTATCTTGATAAGCTTCATGCACACGGAAGAGTGTATAGCGAAAGTGAGAGGAGTGGGTATGTAGAGTTGCTCAGAACCTTATTTGTGCCAGAAGTTAGGTACTGGTGAGCGTGCCTTTTATAAATGGAGCCTTCTTCTGTGTATAAAACCCCATTCGTTTTATCAGTATTCGCAGGTATTTTTTTGCTTTCTTTTTTGAAGAGAACTCTGTTGCGAGTGCTACATTCGTTTCCTCAGAGGTAAAAAATCGTTTGAGTACTTTTTGGTAGGGCTTGGGGTAGATCTGGTAGGCACGTTTTACTTCAATTCTTTTTGCTAGAAGAGTTGTCGATAGCTGTAATAGCTCCATTTTATCAAAGCTTTTCGACTGTGTAGCCAAATCAGGAGAGGTAAATAGAGCAACAAGGTGGGCAAGCGTAGGCAGCGTCAAAGATTGTACTTTTTGCATACCGAAGATTATGGTTTTGGGCACAGTTTCTAGCATATCTTGCTCATCAAAGGCTAGGGTTGGGTATTTTTTTTCAAAATAATTTTTTAGCTCAAGCAAAACTGCATCTGCAGGAAGTGTTCCTTCTTTAAATTCTTTCTTTCTTTTTGTTTGAAAGGGCACGAGTTCCGTCATGTTCGTATTGTACGCCAAGTCAGAAATATTCGCAAAACGTTGACGGAGATACCCCTGGGGGTATATACTGAAGGCATGAAACAAGAGGTCCGGGACCAACTCATTAACCGTCTAAAACGTATCGAAGGTCAGGTAAAAGCAGTACAGCGAATGATTGAAGAGGAATCAAACGAACCAAAACAGGTACTGACGCAACTGACTGCGGTTATCTCATCTTTAGAAACTACAAAAATCGCCTTGGTCGAAGAATATACTAAGGAAAAGATTATGGCTTCGCTTGATAGTCTTTCCGACCTTTTGAAATAGTAGGGCGCTCTTGTGGGTGCTATAATCACGGTATGCAACTGTCAAAACTCAAGAAAATTAATGCGATTCAATTAGAGGTTCGCGATACAAAGGTTATCTGGCTAATAGATACCGTTATGACTCCCTCGGATATCGACGGAAAAATTCCAGAAGGTACTGATGTCTTTTTAGTTAACCGTACAGAGCCCTTTACCTCTGCCTCCGAAGTAGAGAAGTGGGATTTATATTCACAAAGAATCAAGTCTGAAAGAAATACAGTTATCATCTTTTCAGCCGGAGAGTATCGAGTAAAAGATGTTCACCTAAAAGGTAGTAGCCTTGATCCAAAGGTCCACTTTGTTGTTGAAACCCCAGAAGGCAGTGTTGGATTCTTTCAATCTGAACCAAGTGATTCATTTATTAAACAATATGCACCAATCGATGTCATCGTTGGAAGAGACATGGCATTAGCAGGTGTCCAGCTCGATTTTGAGCCTTTCTATGTTGTACTTGCTACGTTCTCCGAAGAATACCAAAAGAAGAGTGGCGTGAGCGAAGTAACCTCAAACGACAAGCTTTCGGTAAAGAAGATTGACCAAGCGGCACGAGAAGGTACCGTGAGTATGTCAGTTTATTCGTTGGCATAATGTCGAGCGCAGACTTACTCTCATTCGAAAATAAAACGTCTCCAAACTCTTTATTCGCTATTACCGCTGCCATAGTTACAGAATTGGAAGGGGAACGTTTTGCTGAAACAAAAAAATACGAACCTGCCGCAGTGGCTCCAGCAGAAAAAGTAATAAAAGAGAAGCTACAACTCCCAGAGTTCGACCAAGATGAAGTACCGTTTGCCGAGTATACACAAGGATTGCTCCACGAAGAAGATGAGTATACAGACGAAAAACCATGGAAATTACGTTGGAAATTGGGCGAGGGGCATATACCAGTTTTAAATGCAAACTCCGCTCTTCCACAAGCGCTTTCTGCAAAAAGCGCAAAAGAGGTTCACAATACTCTCTACTTTAGAAACAAACTTGGTGCAGTGCTCGACGCCTTTGAAATGAACACTCCCGAGCGTGAGCAAATGCTTGCCTTTTGGGATGGCAAACCCGGATTTGCGGCAGGTTTTACGAAAAGCATTGTGCCACTTTTGGCGTTACGAGAACTTGCCTCCAAAGAACGAACGGAGGATATTGACCATTACATGGACGACTATTACTGGAGAGTATCGCTTGCAAAATCAGAGAAAACACGTGATCCAGTTAATTACCGAGTTGCTGCCGTTTTATCGGTGCTCGCGCGTCAAAAAGAGACTGGTTTTACACTAGATACAGTGGAGGATATATTCGATACTTTCAAGCTTGTAGATAAAGATGGCGAAATACAACACAGAACAAAAGCACGAGAGTTACTCACTCGCTGTGTTGCGGAGCAGTCGCTTGTACCGATGTTCGAAGAAAACGCCAGAATAGTGGGGAGATTGATATTGCAAGGGTATTATAATTCGCGCAAAAAAGACTTACTCTCTGGATTTATTGATGTACCTGAACATGAATTATACAAACGAATTCTTAACGAAATGGTGGTACTGGCATTGCTCAAGGTTACTCCAACTCATCCTGTATTTGAAAGATTGCAGAATATGGATTCGGAAAAATTGGACGCGATTGTAGACGGCTTGTTTACTGTGGCGAAATAAGTGATACACTATAGGTATGGTTCAGAAGATTCCTCCACAGAATATCGAAGTTGAAAAAAGTCTTTTAGGAGCGATCTTGTTAGATCGAGATGCGCTTGTTCGTGTGCTTACTTTTTTGCGTGCAGAGCATTTTTACGAGAAGCGACATGCCGTAATTTACGAGGCTATGAAGTCTCTTTTTATGGCTTCAATTTCGATCGATCAGCTTACGTTAACCGACTATTTACAAAAGCAGCATACACTCCAAGAGGTCGGGGGTCGTTCTTATTTAGTCGAGTTAGTTGAAGGTGTACCAACTTCTGCACACGCAGAGCAATATGCCAAAACAATCAAAGAAAAGGCCCTTAGGCGTAATTTGATTACCGCAGCAGCAACCATTACCGATCTCGCGTTTGACGAAGAAAAGCCCACAAACGACGTTGTAAATCAATCTCAACACGAGCTGTTTCAGGTTTCTGTGCAGGGTGTAGACAAAGGTTTTACACATATTAAAGATGTTCTAGCACAGGTTTACGAAGAAGCAGCTGCAGTAGATCCGTCTCAAGGTTCAATGCTCGGAGTTCCCACGGGATTCCGTGATTTAGATGCAATGTTGGGTGGTTTGCAAAAGTCTGACTTGGTTATTCTTGCAGCTCGACCATCAATGGGTAAAACCTCTTTGGCACTCGATATGGTCCGAAATATTGCACTTGAAAGTAAAAAAGTTGCATTCTTTTCTCTTGAAATGTCTCAACAACAGCTTGCCTCGAGGCTTCTTGCGTCACAAAGTGGGGTAGGACTATGGCAGATGCGAACTGGAGGGCTTACAGAAGATGAATTTGCAAAATTATCAGAAGGAACGGGTATTCTTTCTGATTTGGATATTTCTATCGACGACTCTCCTGGTGCTAATATCGTAGAAATCCGAACAAAAGCCCGAAGATTGTATATGGAGCAGGGTATAGATGCCATATTTATTGACTACTTGCAGTTAATCCAAGGGAATGCCCGCGAAGGACGTGTGCAAGAAGTGTCCCAAATCTCACAGGAATTAAAGAACATGGCGCGTGAGCTTAAGGTTCCTGTTGTGGCGTTGTCACAGCTTTCGCGTAAGACCGAAGATAGACCCGACAAAATGCCACAATTGTCAGATTTACGTGATTCGGGTTCTATCGAACAAGATGCAGACGTTGTGATGTTTATCCATCGTGAAGATTATTATGATCCTGAGAGCGAGAAGAAGGGTATCGCAGAGATTAAGATATCAAAGCATCGAAATGGTCCAACTGGCTCAGTTGATCTCGCGTGGGTTAAGGAAATGGCCAGCTTTAGGAATCTTGCAAAAGATCAATAGGTATAGGTAGTATCTCATTTAGTCGATTAGTGCACTTTTTTCTTATGGGACATTCTACCATCTTGTGCTTTTTCTTGCTATAATTCCTAATCTTTGGGCAGGTGGTGGAATGGCAGACACGGAAGACTCAAAATCTTCTGCGGGTTACCCCCGCGTGAGGGTTCGACTCCCTCTCTGCCCAAAGTAGTTCACTTGAAAAATTTTGAGTATGTATACACTCCTCGCACAGGCAGGAACCCCTGCAACAGATATTGGCACCTACTTACAAAGTATGTTTCAACAGGCAATTGGTATTGATGTTATGCTTGCCTTTAAAATGCTTGGTTTATGGGTTTTTATTATCTGGCTGGTCTTTGCGTTGTGGGTTGCAGTCGATGCAAGTGCACGATACAAACAGTGGCAAGTCGCCGTTTTATGGTTCCTTTTCGTTCTTCCGTTTAACGTCTTGGGCTTTGTCGGATATTTGTTTATGCGACCTCCAGTTACTATCGATGAGCATCAATGGACCAAACTCGAAAGCAAGTATTTAATGCACGAACTTAGTTCTGTAAACGACTGTCCGACTTGTGGGACACTTGTTCCTGTATCGCATAATTTTTGTCCTGTTTGTGGAACTCAAATGAATGTAACCTGTGCTAAGTGCGAAGCAACTCAGAGCATTTACCATATTCACTGTACAAATTGTGGCGAAAAGATTGGAGAAGAGCAAAAGCAGGTGTCAAAGTTAAAGATCGTCTCACACAAGCAGGATATTTTTCAGAAAATCGGCGAAGCAGTAATTGGTACCAAAAATGGATTAGTTCAGAAGTTACGCGATATTCGTACAAAAATTACAACTCGTAAGCCAAAAGCACCAAAAGTTGCCCCCGAAGTTACCGCAACCGAAGCAAAGATTGAAGAAAAGTCGCCGGAAACACCAACAGAAAAAGAAAATACTTCGACCCAAGAAAAAGCATAATTATGCTGCTTACTGTTGCGCTTATTTGTATCGGTTTCGTGGTACTTTATACAGTGTGGCGTGTTTTTATATCGACGTGGGGAAGACTTTCTGAATTAGGTATTACACACCGCAACTCTTCCGTAACATATTTCGACAAGATTCTTTACTCAGGACTGTTTGGGTTGTTGATTTCTCGGATCGTATGGATGGTAATGAATAGAGCAGTGTACGCAGATGTACCTTGGGGAATCTTGCCGTATAGCAGAAGCGCAACTGAGTTTATTTGGTTCACACTCTTTCCATGGCGCTTTTTTAGAATAACAGAAGGAATTATGCTCCCCCTCCTTTGGGGTTTAATGTGCGCGGGTATTGTATGGCTTATCTCTATTCCTACGTTCAGGCTGGTTCGTACCTTAAAAATTGAGAAGCGTGGTGTAATGCGAGCTTTTCTTTTGAGAATAGTGGCAGGCACCTTGCTTATGATTGGCTATTTTGCTGTATTGATTTATTTTGCCGTATAATTGCGTATGAGATTAGACATGTATCTACAAGAAGCGATAGAGAAGGGATATGGAATTAAGCTCTCTCGCTCCTATATTGAACGAATTTTAGAAAGTGGAGCAGTCTTATTTAACGACGAAGTTATCAAGAAGAAAGGCTTTGATTTTGATCCTGCTAAGCAGCTTCCTGTATTGATCGAAGACAAAGTAAAAAACATTATCTCAGTCTACCGTACTGGCAAGAAGCAAGATGAAGAAGCTGGCGCTTGGGATGCAAGCGAAATGGGGATCGAATTAGACGAATATAGAGTTCAAAAAGCAGCTGATATACGTCCACGAATCATTTTGGAAACAGACGATATTATCGCGGTCGATAAACCCCAGGGGGTATCAAGTCACCCCGGAAAGGGAGACCGTGGTGCAGACAGTATGGTGTATCAATTTATCAAATACATGCGCGAAGCTCATAAATATATTCCTCGTGCAGGTTTACTTCACCGTTTAGATAAAGATACACAAGGCATCCTCCTGTTTGCAAAGAATATGGAAACCTATAATGAGGTAAAATCTCAATTTGAAACTCGCGGGATTAGTAAATATTACCTTGCTGTTTGTGAAAAAACACCGCGAATGCACGCTTCTTTGACTCAACATCTTTCCTACTTAAAAAAAGCGACGAAAGGTTCCAAAACCTACAGTGAATACGCAACGACAGAAGAATTGGTTGCAGAAGTAACCTCTTCGCAACGATCCCTTAAGCTAGAAGGGTATATAGGAAGGCGAAAAGGAACTCCATATATGGTTTATACCCCAGATTCTCACACCGCTCGTGCTCTTGTTGGATCCAAATCGTGTGTAAGTGAAGTATTTGTTATTTCCGAATCTGACTCTGAAGTACAACTCTTATTCAAACCACATACAGGCAGAACACATCAAATCAGAGCGCAGGCAAGATACCTTGGTGCACCAGTGCAAAAC
Source organism: Patescibacteria group bacterium (assembly GCA_016860985.1). GTDB lineage: Bacteria > Patescibacteriota > Dojkabacteria. The sequence goes on from BOKM01000001.1 coordinate 766,956, forward strand.
GACCGTGTATATGGGAACAAAGATACCCTTGGGGGTACAATGAAGCTGTGTGCAATTGCTGTTTCATTGACTCTAAAAGGAGAACAGCAGCAAATCTCGTTGCCGCTTCAGAAAATCTTCTCGTAAATAAGAATTTTTTATCTTTTAGAGTGTTTTTCTCTAGTCACAGTGTAATAACTATAGGCTAATGTGCGCTGTCATATCATAGCGTTGACTCGCTTTATTGAGCGGAATTTCAAGTATTGTTGCACGACGTCAAATAACCGCTATTGAACAAAAAAGGTGTTCGCCAAGTAAGTTCGTTAGGTTAGAGAAAAATGAGATTTTCTATCTTACTGCATTGATATGGAACAACACGTGGTAAGTATTATGATATTTAAGTGGAAAACCAGAGGAGAAAAATTTGGAAAACATTGAAAATATAGTGCAAAGCAGGATAAAAAAACGTATCATAAAAGAGTCATTGCGTGTGGCGTTGAAATGATTGGTTATATCAACAGAAATTAGAAGCATACTATTGTTACTTGTATAGTCGAAAAAGGAATGTACAAAGAAGGTGTTATAATGTACCAATGATTGGGTATCTAAAAGGTAAAGTCCTTCAAAAGTTTAAAACAGGCAAAAATGTTGTAACGCTCACGCTGCAAGTGACCCCGGAGGGAGAATATGGAATTGGATACGCAGTGCTAGTAACAGAAATGTGTGGGTCTACTATTCCTGTGCAGTCATTCACCGAACTTTGGACGTATGCGGTTCATTCTGAGAATGATTCTTACCTCATTGGTTTTTCAACTCCAGATAAAATGAATATATTCTTGGATTTACTAAGTGTTTCTGGGGTCGGTCCGAGAACTGCAATGCTCATTGTTGATTCTGTTGGCGTAGAGCAGATACGGCATGCGCTTGTGGCCAAAGATGTAAATGTATTTTCGAAGGTTCCAGGAATCGGCCATAAAACTGCTGCAAAAATTGTTGTCGAGCTTTCAGGTCGCGGAGTTGACGTTGCAAACATGCTGTACCAGTCAAATGTTCAGAACGATTTATCCTCCAACTATGCAGATGTGTATGCAACCTTGCTCAAGTTAGGTTATTCCACGAGTGCGGCCAAAGAGGCCTTGCAAAGGGCTGCACCGTTACTTCAGGCGAACGAAAACAAAACGACGGCAGAAAAAGTAACGTTAATTCTTGCTAATTCATAAGTATGATTCAGGCTAATTCTGCAGAAAAGGGGCATCTTTTAATAAAGAAACTCGCTAAGGTAGATTCACTCGGCAGCCAGCAGGTGACTACTGATTTTTCACTCAGGCCAAAGCATCTGAAGGAATTAATTGGACGGGAGAAAGAAAAGCACATACTTTCTTTACTCATTCGCGCAACAAAGAAAAAGTGGGAAAAAGGGGAGAAAGCAGCAGCAGATCATGTGTTAGTATACGGACCTCCAGGTTTGGGGAAGACTACAATTGCGCATATCTTGTCAAACGAGCTCGGGGTTACAGTAAAAGTAACCTCCGGACCAGCAATTGAACGTCAGGCTGATTTAATCGCTATTTTAACCAACCTTGCTGCTGGGGATGTTCTATTTATTGATGAGATTCATAGGCTTCGTAAGCCCGTTGAAGAACTATTGTACCCAGCAATGGAGGACTTTCAGGTAGATATTATTGTAGGGCAGGGGACTGCTTCGCAATCGGTACGTTTTACCCTTCCTCCTTTCACGCTCATTGGCGCAACAACCAGAATTGGGCTCCTTTCCTCTCCTTTGCGTGATCGATTTGGCGTATTGTTGCATTTGGATTTTTATTCTGTTGATGAATTGTCGGCAATGCTACTACGAATCGCGACACACGAAGGTGTTGGAACCGATGCAGACGCTCTGCACGAAATTGCATCTCGAGCACGGGGTACTGCCCGAATTGCTGTGCGTTTATACAAAAGGGTTAAAGAATATAATGCAGTACACGGTGCAGTAGAACAGTTAACTGCAAATCAAGCTGCAGAAGCACTTGATTTGCTCGGAATCGATTCACTTGGATTAGATAGCTTGGATCGTCTGATACTTTCGACCATGATTACCAAATATAATGGCGGACCTTTGGGACTTAAAACACTCGCTGCAGCGGTTGCTGAAGACGAAGAAACCATCGAAACGGTGTACGAACCCTTTTTGATGAGGCAAGGCTTAATAAAAAGAACCCCGCGCGGACGAGTGGTCACCTCAAAAGCGTACGAACACCTTGGGATTCCCGTAATTTCTGATATATAATAACAAATGGTTAAAGAACAACGCCGAATAACGAAAGGAGCGGAGCGAGTAGCCACAGTTTCAGACTCACTAGATTTATTACGAAGCAAAGATTCTCCTCTAACGAAGATAAGTGATCAACTTTCACAAATTCGGGCTAATTTTCAGGTTTTGCTATCTCCTGGGGATAAGCAATTTAAAGATTTGCCCAAGCGCGTAAGGCTTATGATTGTGTCGTTTCTCGTCCCTGCGTTGTTTGCAGCAAGTAAATTACTGCTCTTTACCTCTACAACGTCACCCCTTATCTGGAGCTTAATCGCCTTGGCGCTTGCAATTTTAACGTATGGAGGGATGTATTGGGGGGTAAAAGGTCAAATTCGTCGTGATTCTCTAACGTCTGTTTTGCCTTTGCCATCGCTTTTTGTCTTTGCAAATGTTCTCTTTTTAAGCACTGTTTTTGTGGGCGAAGTTAATAGGCTCTATTTATGGGGGCTTTTCTCTCTTGCGCTGATTACCTTTATGATTTTATTATATGTGCTTTCACTCGCTGTAAATATATTAAATGTTACATTGTTTTACACCATACCACTCAGCAGACTAGGCGAGTCAGTTGCCTACTTATCTAGCCTTATTACGCTGTTTTTGTTCACCTATGCTGCAGGCGCAACCGCAGTTTCTCTGTTTGCAACCTCGTTTTGGCTCTGGTTATTACTTCTTGGTGTTATTGCGTTTTTATTCATCTTTATACTCACATATTCGTTGTGGCGTTATTTCATCGCAAGCGCCCAAGCGGTCGGACCTTTTTCGCTAGGGATTTCTGTGCTTTTGTTCGTTGTTTGGGGCTTTTTCGTCTTCGGATTGCCCCATATTTGGCTTAGTGCTGTTATGACTGGGCTTTCTGCCTACATTGTGTACGGATTTGTTATTCACAAAGAACAAAACACATTAAAAAGCGTGGTTAATATCGAATATATGGTACTTTTGCTGCTTGCGTTTTTCGTCATCCTAGGTGCATAGGGTAGAGGGGTGTGGATAAGTATAGACCTATAGTGTACATATCCCATAGTAATCAGTCTGGCTATTTGTATCTTTTATACAAATATATGGAGGAGTGGCTATTCCTTCGATGTTCTTTCAGAAATATAAGGAAATTCCAAAAGAAAAGAGTGATAATTTTTCATATTCTACTCTAAATGTTGTGCCTTACTTCATATCGGTGCATGCAGTGCTAAAGTGCCAAAATTGTAAGCGCTTTTAGATTGAGTATAATCTCCCTTATACGCAGTCGAAACCTGTCAAGGTGGGAGTAGTGCCCTATTTACGGTTGTTACAAACAAAAAACTTATTTCAAAATATTTTCGCAGTAATTCTCTATTATGTTTATTAAATTTGTAATTTTTTCTGAATTTCGACGGAAAGTCGCCTTTTCTTCGGTTCTCCCTCTCGCGGCCGGCTGTTTATCTTTTGACTCCCCTGCCTCACACTTTGGCTGAATCTGCGCTATACTGTGAAGGAATGAGAAAAATATCCATACAACAGCTGATGGAAGGCGATAAAACGCCCAAACTTGAGCGACAAAACGAGTACCTGTTATCTCTTTATAACGACGATTACAGCGACGAAACCGTTTATAATTACAATAGGGATCTATCTTTCTTTGCAGAATATCTTTTACTTTCTAATACATCTTTTGAAAATATCTCAAAGTTAACGATTACGTATTACAAAGGATGGCTTAAGGAGAGAAATCATATTCACCAGAAGGTTCACGAACAAGAAATGGCAAAACAAGATGGTGATGGTAAGAAAAAGCCCCAGAATACCGTTGAAACGCGTAAAAACGCCTCAAAATCAAACGATGTAGCTTCAGTTGATCAAAAGGACGTTAAAAAACTGCAAAAAGGAGGCTTTGTGAAGAATAACAACCCAGAACAGCTTGATGCACTTTCTATTAATAGAATTCTAGTTGCTCTTAGAAATTATCTTCGATTTTTAGTCGAGTATGATTATCCAGCTCCAATTGCACCCGACGCAGTCACCTTGGTTCGACTTGCAAAAAAGAAACCTCAGGTTCCAAGCCTAGATGAAGTAGTCGCTTTGGTAGAAGCTCCAACACATTACGAGGCTGTTTCTATCATTGCCCTGAGAAACAGAGCAGCGCTTGAACTTTTACTTGCTACGGGTATGCGTATATCAGAAGTAGTGAGTATAAACAGAGATCAAATAAACGGCGAGGGAAAACTTTTGGTTAGGGGTAAAGGGCGCAAAGATAGGTTTGTGTATCTAACGCCACGAGCAGTGGGGCACGTTCAGGAATACCTGAAAAATAGAGTAGACTCCTACCCTGCTCTTTTTTTACCAACGAGTGGAAGGCGCTTAAAGGGCAATGATCCCCGAATTTCAACCAATTATCTGCAAATGAAAATCGCCTATTATCGACGGATGCTTGAGATCGTTGTTCCAATTAGCGCGCATACAATTCGTCATGCATACGCAACGTATTTGGTCGAAAATGGCGCCAATCCTGCAGCAATTCAGATCTTGCTTGGGCACGAAAGCCTTCAAACAACGACAAAGTATGTACATGCAAGCGATAAATATGCAGAGGAAACACACAAAGAGTTTCATCCAGCAATGGATGAGTAGACTCTATATGATGTTACTGTAATATCGCCGGCCAGCAAACTGTTGTTGTTAGTTGCGACTTACGGGCGTAGGAACGTATTCTCCTAAATACCCAAGGGTTATCTTTATCTTTTCTGCGTTCTTAATTCTTTCGACATAACCGAATGTCGTATTGCTTTCGTATTCGTTTCTGTGAGGTGTAATGTAGGGGGTAATACCTTTTTCAAGGTAAAGCTCAGTTAAACTATACTTTGGTTCCTCCGATGGAACTGTCCGATCTGGAATGGGAGTAAACGTTCCTTTAAAGTTCAATTGTTCGGGCACAAAAACAATGAGTTCTTGAAACCCTGTTGACCACAATGAAGTATCGACATCTTCTGGTGCGTCGTATTCAGCTGGGAAACTTGGTTCTTCCTGTTCGGAATATATCTCAACAACCATTTTGCCATATGGATTGCTTGTTTTCTCAGTAGTCGTTTTGAGTTTGTAATTTGGACTGCCTGTAAATTGAATAAATACTTCTTCGTCTTTTAAATCTCGCCCGTGGTACACATAGACCGTTCTCATGTTTTTGGCTGGAAAAATAACTTCGAGTTCTTGGGCTTTATTGCCTTTTGTAACTGTCCATTTGGAGCGGAGTTCTTCTTGTGCTACGTTTGAATATCTACCTTCTGGTGTGGTTACGGTAAGATAGAGGTTTCGTGCAGCAACTGAAATTCCACTAAGTAAAGCAATAACTACTGCACCTTGGAGAAGTTTTACCCCGAGTTGACGGTAACCAACGGTAGCTCCAAGAAGTGGGAGTTCGATTAGCTTTGGCACATTAAAATCTTTGACCAGATCTTGTACCTTTCCTAACGTTTCGAGAATAGTTTTTGCCTCTGCAAAATTGATTGTACTTGAGGCCGATTTTTCAGTTTTCTCCGTGATATGTGCGAGAATTTCTTCTCGTAAACCAGTGTAAGTCGCCTCTGGAAGATACACTTTGAAAAGGTCAAAATCTTCTAGGTATTTAGAGAATAGACGCGCAGCATCTTTCTCGATTTTGGGGCTTTGGAAAATGTTTTTTTCCATTTTTATGTATATTTATGTGAGATTATTGTATTTACAATGGCAACGTATTCTTTCCATTGTTTTATGCTTTCTGTAAGCATTTGTGTTCCCTTTTCTGTAATTTCATAGTATTTTCGTGGCCTTCCCTGTTCTGATTCTTCCCACGTTGCAACCAAGTAGCCATCAGTTCGCAGCCGGATTAGGATTGGATATAACGTACCCTCTGTGATAATCATTCCGAGTACTTTGAGTTGCTCGACAAGATCATAACCATATTTACGCTCCTTTTGAACAAGGGCCAAGATGCAGAGCTCTAGTGTCCCCTTTTTTAATTGTGTATCTAATTCGGCCATACCTTATATTTTGTATTACAAGGTATATTGTACTGCACTATCCTCTCGATGTCAAATCAATTGACGATAATGCACAAAATAGTAAGGTTATTTATCTGTTTATAAAGATTCATGATTCAAGAGAGTACCGAGAAACAAACTGAATACTCTACTCTCTCGAACTGCGTGCCGATAACGATGCTCCAATTAGAAAAGGTCATTGAAGAGGTAGTCCCCTTTTTGGCAGATTTGTGTTTTAAACAATGGAATGCTGACCATTTCGGGCTCACTCTCTCGTATTGAGGTAACTACCGATTCCCAAGTCGATTCTGCATTAAAAACTACAGGAATTTGATATTTTGATTGAAGTTCTGCAAGTTGTTCGTCCGTTTGTGCGACCATAATTCTAACTGAATCCGAACCTTTCATTATTTCTGAATTGTAGTTCGTCGCTGTCATTATGACCTGAATGGGAGTTAACCATAAGGGCAGTCTACCGTTTGCCTCAATAATGCTAGCAATAATTCGTTCTGCCCCACCGAGGGTAAAGTCTACAAGTATGCTCGCTTTGTTGCCAATCTCAACGTTAAATAATTCTAGCGCAGAAAGTTCAATTATTTTTCCGTTCGGAAGGGAAATGTTGAAGTCGAGTGCAAGCACAGCCTCCTCTTCAGAAGACAAGTTAATTTCGAATTTCTCTCCCCAGGCTTTTTCTAACTCTTCCCACGAAATAAGGGAATTGTCTTTTACATGACATTTAACTGAGAACTTAACATTCCAATCGTTTTCGAAGCTACGGATACACTTCATCAACCCAATTACGTCGCTAAGCGCCTGATCTTTGTTTATTGTGAAAGAGTGAACATCAGTAACCTGAAATGCCGTCTGGCGTGTAAACGGTGTAAGTCTTGATTTTTCTTCTCCTCTAAACAGTATTCCTTGTTCTACAAATGTAAGTGGGAATTGTTCATTCGGTATGTCTTTGTCTTTGAGCGTCTTAAAGTAATAATGGTGAAATGTGTGTCTCATTGAACCCTCTGGGGATATTGAAATTGCTTCTTTCGAATGAGTAAGGTTGTCTTGGATTAAGGGGCTGTCTACGTAAATGGGATTATTAAAGTATTTGAATACTGCGCCAATACAGTATCTCTTTATCAAATCAACGGTTGTTTTACCAAAAGGAGTAAATTTTAATGAAAGAAAATCGTCGACCGCATAGGGCTCTGCAAGAGTATTAAGAATATTTAGACTATTCATTGTTTTATAATTTCTTTAATTAAATTTACACAAGACTCAATTTGTTCCTTGGTATTGTAATAATGTGGAGAAATTCTTAGGATGCTTTCATCACCTATCTCCCGCGCAGCTAAAACAATCCTGTAATTATGTAATTTTGCAACGATCTCTGAAGGTTTTTTCCCTTCGATTTTGAAAGAGACGATTGATGTTCTCTTCGCAAGATCATTGACTCCTAATATTGATACTCCCGGTATATCGTTAAGTAGTTGAATTGTTAACGCAATTAATTCTTTGTTCTTCTTTGCAACTTCGCTAATACCAACTCGATTCAACAATTCAATCGCCTTGAGTAGGCCCACAACTCCCGTATAATTTCTAAAACCGTTTTCAAATTTATATGGTCCAGGCTTTACAGTATAATCATCATTTGAAAAATTTAGCTTAACTTGAACCCCATCTGATATTGCCTCTAAAATTCTAACATCCATACCGTAGTAATTAATTAGTTTTTGTGTTTCTTTGCTAATATACAGAATCCCAATGCCTGGAGGAGCACAGAGCCATTTGTATCCAGAAAAAACCATATAATCGCAGCCAAGAGCTTTCACGTTAACAGGCAAGCAACCAACTGTTTGTGCAGCGTCGACGAGCACGGTGTAGCTATATTTTTTTGCAAGAAGTGCTATGGATTCTACGTCGAGGACTGTTCCAAGGTTGTAAAGTGCGTGCGCAATCGCAACTATACCCCCTGGTTTTTCTTTCATGAGCAGCTCAATCTTTTGAAGGTCTGGGTTGCCAAATTCGTCAGAGCCGGTGATTTGTAAATCAAGATTTTTCTCTTTTGCAATTTTTAGCCAAGGCAAGAAGTTAGCCACATGTTCCTTTGATGATTCTCTCAGGATAATTCTGTCATTTTCTTTCCAAGAATAACCTTCAGCGATGATATTGATTCCATGTGTAATACTTTGGGTAAAAATGACTTCCTCAGGGGAACACCCAATTAGTCCTGCAACTGCATTACGCGTTTCTTCAAAATACGCTTCCTTTTTTACAAAAGGTGAGTCGGGACCATTATGTGAGTATTCTTGCAAGTAAGCATGAGTATCATTTAATATGCTTTCAGGAACCGGCCCGAATGCTGCGTTATTTAAATAGTTCGTCGTATTATTTATCGCAAAATCATCTGCTTCTATCATTAACTAGTAAAAAAAGTTAGTATATTGCCTCGATTTCCGGTATTCTCTTCTCTTTTCATTTTGCTGTCAAGCCTAAGTAGTACGTTACTGCTTAGGCAATGCCGAATTAGAATGTTATAATACGCGCATAATTCTACTCATACGTACATGACTACATTGGAGCCAGAAACAATTGAAAAAAATGAACTCGCAATAAAAAGGATTCAAGAAATTGTTGGTGCTGATTATGCTGTTAAGCCCCTGGATGGCGGCTTTTCTGGAGCCGGTAAGTTTACAGCAGAGAGCCCTAGTGGTTCGGAAAAGTTGTTCGTCAAATATAGTGAAGTAGATAACAGCCTGGCTCCACCGAGAAAATATGTTGATTGGCTAAATCAAGAAATTGATGTTATGGCGTCGATGGGTGAACAACCTTTCGTACCAAGTGTAATAAAGGCTTACAAGGGTGACGAATATAGCGTACTCGCAATTAATCAACTGGAGTGGCCCAATAAACAAATAACATGGACGATGGAAAATGTTCAAAAGGTTTTGAAGGTAGTTCGGCAACTAAAAGATGTCCGCACCTCAGACAAACCAGCAATACCTCCTCCAGATGCTGGTGAGCAAAATCCCTGGAAAGATGTATTTGAACAAATTAAGTCATCGGATCCTTCCCCATATGCTTCAAGAGCTTGGTTAGAGCAAATTAGAACTCGAGTTTTGGCTCTTGACCCAACCGAGCTTCTTACTCCAAAAGATTTTGTTCACGGTGATTTAAGGAGCGATAATATTCGTCTTGGAGACGGGTTGCCTACCGTACTTGTTGACTGGACTTTTGCTGGAATGGGGAACCATGATTTAGATATCGCGTATTGGTTGCCCAGTGTGAAAATGGAGGGTGGACCAGAACCGTGGGAAATCATGCCAAATAGACCTGACCTTGCCATGATGGTTGTAGGTTACTTCTTTGCACGAGCGATGTTACCGGAAATACCTGATGCTCCAATGGTACGAACGATTCAAAGAAAACAACTAATAGCGGCACTCCCTTGGCTCGCTCACGAGTTGAATGTTCCGCTGCAATAACCCTAGTGTGTAAGAATTGTTATTTTCGCAGAATTTTCAATCGCTTTTACTTCGCACGTGCCTCCGATTGGAATTGTTGCATTCGGGGTTGTATGCCCAAAATCAACATTTGCTACAATCGGAATGTTACTCAGCTCTGGGTGAGATAGGAAAATCTGCTCAAGCAATTTAGGTGTTATTCCTGAAATATTATGGAATCGACCAATTACAATTGCCTTGATTTCTGATGAGTAGGATCTATTCATAAACGATTCAAAAAGTCCTGCGAATGACTGCGCATGTATATCACTAGTCGCTTCGAGAAAAAGAATCGCATTGTGTAATGGTCTTTCGTACTCAGTTCCGGCGTTTAATACATAAGTAGAAGTATTTCCACCATATATCGTTCCGGTTGCTTTCCCCTCACGAATAACCCAATACCCCTCATTTCTGATATAAGAACGATTCTCCTGGTCTTTGAACCAAGTGTCGTCACTCCATTCTTCCGAGGGGAGTAACTCATATGGAAGTTTCTCGCTGCAACATTTAATAAAATATTCTAGAGAGTAATTAAACCCATATTTCATTCCCCAGCTTGTGAAGTGTGGTCCTAAATAGGTAATTAGTCCGGTCTTTGCGTAGATACCGTTAAGGATTGAAGTAATATCAGAATAGCCACAAATGACCTTTGGATTTGCCGCAATCAAATCGTAATCTAAATATTTTAATAGTTGATTTGAAGTATAGCCTCCCAAAACGGTAAGTATGCCATCAACGGTTGAGTCCGAAAAAGCAGCATGTATGTCATCTACGCGAGATTTTATTGAGGAGGAGTCAAAAGAATCCCTTTCATATACATGCTCCCCAAAAGATATTGTAAAGCCAGTATCTTCGAGTCGTTGCTGTGCCAATGGAATGATATCTTGCTTGATAAATGCGAGCGAGCGTGCAGGGGCAATGATTCTCAAGTGGGCAAGCGGATTCAATCGCTTAGCAATCAAAATTTTTCCCAAAAACAAATAATCTCAGTACAAGAAATCATGCACTATTATACTATGCCTTATTGTCGCTACTCAAGAAGCATTTAATATCATGCTATAATTACGTTCAAAGTTAGGCAACAACTACATGCAAACAAAAGAAATAAATAGCTATGGGTTTCAAAATTTTGATATTGATGCACCAAACGTAGCTAGTGAATCAAGACACTATGTAACCGAATTGCTTGACAAGTTTAGAAACTATTTCACAAAACTCGGTTACTTTGACCAGCCACCTGCTCCAATAAGTTCGGGGATCGATCCTACCGTGCGTCTTATTGGCTCTGGTATTTCGACATTAAAAAGATTTATACCTCCCTTTGGGAATGATAGCCTTCCTTATCCAGGTGCATTTATTCTTCAACGTGCCGTCAGGACTCGAAATCGTTCAATACTTATGGACGATGAGAAAGTACCAAACTGGGGGTCATTGTTCACTAATATTGTTTGGATTACTTCTCCAAAACGGTTAAAAGAAGCAACTGAAGAAACATTTCATTTCTTTCTTGATGAATTAGGGATTAAAAAAGAAAATTTGATGATTCGAGTCAAGAGTAGCGACTACCAGAATCTATGGATGTATGCGGAAAAGTTTGTAGAGAATATCGAAATCGATTCAAAACCGGATAAATATTACACTCATCAACTCGGCACGGATATTCTTTATGCAAATAGTTATAATCTAGCGTTGAAGGACCCTGACCCAAGTTCAAAAAATTTCCAAGATATCGGCAATATTATTTTACACAGAGACAAGAATGGCAAAGAGGTGCTAGTAGAAATCGGTTTTGGGGATAGTACAATTTTGCGAGCAATGCGAGGAGGGCATGTTATTGACTGGCGCTTTGTTCCGGGTTTGATGACAGTTGATCCGAACATACGTTTGAAGATGGCAGATGAATTAATAACTTCTGTTGAATTAGCACGTGAAGGCCTAGTACCCTCTTCAAAGGATAATAGGACAAAGCTATTTAAAGCATACTTGCACGCGCTTCTTCGTCACCAAGCGATTACTGGGATTTCAATGGCGAAACTTGAGGATATCATAAACGAATATGAGCGTCTTGAGTTCCCTAATAGCGTGCTAAATGCAGGAAGTCTTGTTACAGGTTATTTGAACATGTTAATGAAGAAGGTTCAGATGAAAAAATTGAGTGAACTCTCTCCAGATGAACTAAAATTGAAGGAAATTTTTGATAGATATCCTGTTCTTGGAAATTATCAAATAGAAGTAAAACAAGCACATATGAAACTTTCGGGTGAAAAAACAACCGAGGCACTAATACCTGTAATTGAGAGATTTAATACGTCAATAATCGTTGAAAAATATAAAGATGCTATTGAGAATGTAGGAATATGGGAATCTGAAAGTATCGTTGCAAACGCCTATTTAAACAAAGATGATAGGATTCTAGAGCTTGGATGCGGTACAGGGAGATTCACGTTTGGTCTATACAAACTTGGGTTCCATCATATTACGGGGATAGATTTAGCAAAGGAGTTGATTATGGTCGCGAAAGATTATGCAAAAAAGCATAACCTCCGCGTCGCATTTTCTTACCAAGACGCTCGTAAGCTTCAGTTCCCTAATGAATCATTTGACGGTATCGTTTTTCCCTTTAATGGCCTAATGACCATTCCACTTGAAGAAAACAGAAAGCAGGTACTTTCCGAAATAGCGCGAGTGCTTAGACCTTCTGGTTATTTCATATTTACTACTCACGACAGATTAATCAATAAAAATTATTCAGAATTTTGGAAAAAGCAAAGAAGCAACTTCCGGAGTGGAAAACGGGAACTGGGGCAATACGAATATGGTGATTTACCATTAAAAGGTGCGGAAGATGACGCTTTTATTCATATCCCTAGTATGAGCGAGGTCCGAAGTTTATTGAAATCGTATGGCTTCAAAATTGTCTATACTCGAATGCGAAGCAAAATTGCGACCGAATCAGAAAATACTATGAAATTCTCCGCGGACTGCCGTTTTTGGGTTGTACAGAAATTGTAATCATTCTTCAAGATTCATACTTGCTAGAAATTTCTGACTAGTATTTATAAATTGTTAGTTATGCTAACTCGCCAACCCCGTCACTTCGTCTCCTTCTGCAATTCGGAATACTTTTACTCCATAGGTTTGTCTGTTTGCAAGTACCGGAATGCTTTGGAAGTTGGTTTTGATTACTTGCCCCTGTTTGGAGATAAGTATTACCTCTTTGTCTTCGGTTCTTTCGGCATCAGGGAATATTCGGGCTACCCGCAGGTTACCTGTTTTGCCTCCAATCTTTGCAGCAAAGATGCCTGTGCCACCTCTGTGTTGTTGCTTAAACTCAGACAATGCGGTGCATTTACCAAAACCTTGTGCAGACACAGTAAGGAGTAAGTCGGTCTCGCTAGAGACAACGTCGAAGGAGATAACTTCGTCATCTTTCTTCATGCTAATGCCTTTTACGCCCATTGTGTTTCGGCCACTTTCTTTCACTTCTTTTTCGGCAAAGCGGATAGATTTTCCTTTTTGTGTGACAAGAATAAGCTCGTCTTTTGCTGTAGTAAGTTGGGCCTGTACCAATCGGTCCCCTTCTTTAAGAATTATGGATACGAGACCGTTCTTTCGGATGTTCTCATATTCATCGAGTGCGGTTTTCTTTACGATTCCGTTGGCAGTTGCCATTGCAATATATTTGCCATCAGCTCGGCTTTGTAACGAGAGCAATGAGCTGACCACTGTATTTGGAGTGATTTGCAATAAGTTCACAATTGGAAGACCCTTTGCAATTTTCTTTGCTTCTGGAATCTCATAGCCACGTAGTTTAAAGACTTTACCATCGGACATAAATACAAGGAGCCAGTCGTGAGTATTACACAATAACGCATGGTTAACGTAATCATTTTCTTTGAGTTTTGCACCGATGCTTCCTTTTCCGCCTCTGTGCTGTAAGCGGTATTCTTCTGGAGATACTCGCTTGATATAGCCGGACTTGCTGATGGTTACAAAGGTTTGTTCGTTTGCTACCAAATCTTCTTCTTGTGGTTCGTCGACGTCACCTTTGTAGACTTTTGTACGTCGCTTATCTGCGTATTTCTCTTTGACTTCGAGTAGGTCGGTTTTTACTAACTCAAGAATTTTAATCTCTTCTGCGAGGTAAGACTCGTGATGTTTGATATTCTCAAGAAGACCGTTGTATTCATCTTGAATCTTTTGTCGTTCGAGTGCTGCCAACTTTCTAAGTTGCATATCGAGAATCGCTTGTGCCTGAACATCGGTTAGGTCAAAGCGTTCCATAAGCCCAATTTTTGCTTCGTCTGCATTCTTGGCTGCACGAATGAGTTTGATTACTTCTTCAATAAAGTCGAGCGCTTTGAGTAAACCTTCTAAAATGTGAGCGTCGTATTTGTTTCTTGCGAGTTCGAATTCCAGTTTACGGATAATAACGGTCATTCGATGATCAAGATACAATTCCAAGATTCGCTTGAGGTTGAGTGTACGAGGCTGATCATCAACCAACGCAATCATGTTTGAGTTAAAGTTCATTTGCAGTGGCGTGTATTTGAACAGCTTCTGCATAATGATCTGTGGTGAGAAGCCAGACTTTACTTCGATGTAAATACGAATTTCGTTCTTCGAGGATTCGTCGCGGAGATCTTTTACGCCTTCAATCTTTCCGTCGTGGATTAGCTGTGCAATTTGCTCCATAAGTACAGCTTTGTTTACTTGGAATGGAATCTCAGTAATAATAATTGCTTGTTTTCCACTGTTTGTTTCTTCGACAGTCATGACTCCGCGCATCTTTACCCGACCATTGCCGGTTTCGTACATGCTCAGGATATCTTTCTGGTTATAAATAACGCCACCGGTTGGGAAGTCAGGACCTTTAACGAATTGCATTAACTCTTGCGTGGTAACCTGCGAAATGAACTTTGGGTACAACGAAAGTATCGGTGCTCCGTCAAATCCCTCTGCAAGTTTGGCTAAACTCTCTGTGTTTAACCCTAATTCGGCTGCGTTTTCAACTAATGTTCCTTCTTTGATAAAGAGTTCGAGCGCTGCGACTTTTTCTTTGAACAATGGGTCATTTGGCGCAATGTAATTGTCCCAGTACGTAAATGGCTCTGAGCTTAACAATTGAGGTACTCGTGTGTTTTGTTCTCTAAAGCTTCGAAGTAAATTGTATGCAGATTTTCCACCCCAGGTATTCCCTTGGTCGATCATGGAGATAAGCGCATCGATAAGTTCTCCGAGGTTATGTGGTGGAATTTTTGTCGCCATACCTACGGCAATACCACTCGTTCCGTTTGCAAGTAGGTTTGGAAACGCTGCAGGTAAAGCTACAGGTTCGTTTCGGGTTCCGTCGTAGTTGACACGGTATAGTACAGTTCCTTTGTCGATATCTTTTATTAATTCAACAGCTATTTTTGAATATTTTGCTTCGGTATAACGCATGCTTGCTGCAACATCTCCGTCGATTGAACCGAAGTTCCCTTGGCCATGAACCAACGGATATCGCATGGTAAAAGGCTGTACCATGTTTACGAGAGTTTGATAGATTGCTTGGTCACCGTGTGGATGATAGTTACCCATTGCTTCACCAACGATTTTTGCGGATTTACGGGTTGCTCCAGTTGGCCAAAGGGTTAAATCTTTCATTGCAACGGTTACACGTCGCTGCGAGGGTTTAACGCCGTCTTTTACATCTGGAATGGCTCGATCAACAATTACGCTCATGGCGTAGTCGATAAAGTCTTTCTTTAATTCGTCGGTGATTGATACAGATACTGTTTCTCCCGCTTTGAAGCCTGCACCGGTCGTGAGCATGTCACTAATGCCTTCGTTTGATTCTTCGCCAATTTCAAGGTCACCAGTGGCAGTTTTATAGTCGTCTGACTCGAGCGAGTCTTGAGGTGCACTTTCTAAAGAGGTCGGCTCAGCAGCAGATTCTTTTATCTGTTCATCAATGAGGTTCTTTACGTCTTCTGGAATTGGTGTTTTGTCTTTTGCCATAGTAACAATGTCGATTTGAGTTTTTCTTGCGTTTAACGCGAATTTTATTACTCCTTTAGAGGAGAATTCCCTCTAGTGAGAAAGCTGTTATGCTGACCCGTGAGTATCGCTATATTATACGAAAAAATGGGGCGAGTCAATCATTTAAGCGCAGATTTTTTCTACCCAGAATTGTGTGATGTGACCCAAGGCGAAGGACTGTAAGTCGGCGCTATTTTTTGAAACCCACCGTATGGTTTCAAAATCATTCTGATTCCAACGTAATGGCTCATTATGCCAATCCACAAGGTACATCTGAGCGAATTCTGATTGAGTGTCATACTGAAAGAAGGCTTTTCCTATTAGCTGCCAAGTTGTAGGCAGAAATCCGAATTCTTCTTTTACTCCTCGCTGCAATGCAGTTTCGTAAGTTTCTCCCGTAACTACATGTTCGCCTGCAAACATGAATTTCCCTGCATCGCCTTCTTTGTTGATGGGGCGTTTGGTAAGTAGAACTTGGTCATGTTGCCGGTCGTACAGCGTGAAGTGTGTGCATCGATGAAACAAAGAGCTATTGCGGTGGCACTCTTCTCTGGTTGCGGTTCCGATAACAATATCATCGCTATCAACGACATCCACAATTTCAGATGCCGGCATATTTATCTACTTAAACGAAATCATTTCGACTTCGAAAATCAGTGTTGCGTTTGGTGGAATAATTCCGCCTGCTCCTGCTGACCCGTAGCCTAAGGATGCTGGAATAGTGAGTTTTCGCTTTTCTCCCACTTTCATGCCCAGTACGCCTAAATCCCAGCCTTGAATAACTTGACCTGCGCCAAGTGTAAAGCTAAAAGGTTCGTTTCTATCGAGTGAACTGTCGAATTTTGTTCCGTCTTTTAAGGTTCCTGTGTAATGGACTGTTACAAGTTGGCCAGATTTTGCGCCATCACCGCTTCCTTCTTTTATCGTAGTCATGGAAAAAGAGTCAGTGTCTGTGACGGTTGGCGTTGGTGCAACCGAAGTGTTAGTTTGAGATGGATTACTCATAACATAATAAACTAAAATTAATGAACTAATAACTGCAAAGGCGATAATTGTCGGTACAATATATTCGCCAAGTTTTAGTAGTGTTGGGTTAGTATATGTGTCTTTTGACATGAAGCATTATACATTACTCTTAAGCAGGATTCTTTGGTTGTCTATGTTATAACGATTCGCTCCTTCTGTCCGAAACTCGAGGCGAGTGTCCCTTTGTTTTCGGCATATTTTCTGATTAGGGTTACAACAATAAAAGCTACCGTGATCAGGAGTATTTGTTGCGTTAATTGAGAAACAGGTACATTCCAAGGGAGTATCGCCTGCTGCGTCGCTTGATCAATAAAGGGCCAAACTCCTCGCAAGGAGGCAAGAATAAGCCCAACAATAAAGGCAAGAAAAAGTGATTTGTATTTCTGAAGTACGTAATTTAAGATTCTTACGCAAAGCAACATTCCGATAGCCAACCCCACAAGAAATAGGAGCACGGTCAAAAAGGAATAAGAGTCAGCTTGTCGTGAGGTTAACTGTTCAATTGAGGCAAAGAGCGGCTCATACAGCCCCATGAGTAACAACGCAAGAGAAATGCTGATCCCCGGGAAGAAGGCGGCCAGAGATGCAACTAAACCTCCTCCAAAAAATGTAAGCGCAGAAGGAGGTGCATTTGTTCCGCTGCCTTGAATACTGAACAATCCGAAAAAGCAGAGAAAACTTACGGCGAACAAGAGGTACTCTTTCCATGTTTTTTCTGTAATCTCTTTATAGGGAATAAGGATGCTCGCCATGATTATTCCGAATGAAAGTGCTGCAATCTGCGTCGGATAAACTTCAAAAACTGCGCCTACTGCATGTGAAAAGGCAATGATAGTGAGAAAAAGAATTCCAAAAACCGAAAGACCAAACTTCCAAGGTATGTTGAAAAATGCAGCGCTGACTTCTTCTTTTTTTGCTTTTGCAATAATAAAAAGTCCAAGTGTTTTAACAAATTCAGTACCTTGGAATAAGAACGCAATAACATCGTCATATAAACCTGCGATAATTGCTACCGTTTGCATTCCTACACCGGGTAAAAGTTCACCGAGGGCCATAATCGCGCCCCATAACCCGTTTCGTAATAACTCTTTCATAGTACAGTATAGCAAATGTTATTGAGGTGAAAGTGTTCGGTAGGAGGCTGCTTCTTTTTCAAGCGCTTCGCATCGCTCGACCCAAGCAAGTTTACCTCTGTTTTCCTCATACTGTTGTAGAAACCACTCTTTTCTTCTCGATATCTCTGCAGTTGCAGCGGCAGCGACTACTGCATCGTTGTAGATTGCGTAGCCAGCATTGTTCATGCCCATATCGGTGGGAGAACGGTAATTCTGCATGTAGTTATCCTTTGGAATAAACTCTTTTAGCAATCCCGTAATAATCGGGAAGGCTTCTACGTCGCGATTGTAATTTACCGCGTCAATTCGATAGGCGTTCTCGTGGTGATAATCATAAAGGTTAAAGTCTCCAATATCTGCAGTTGCCGCTTCGTAGGCTAAGTTAACGGGATGTTTTAACGGAAGGTTCCAGATGGGAAAGAGCTCACCAAATGGGACTAGGTTACCACCTAAGTCCCTTTTTAGTGCTAAATATGGCGCTAATTTTGGGGTTCCAGAAGTTAAATCAGCATAGGTAGGCATCTCATCAAATATGAGCCCAAAGAAGGCAGCTCTTTTGAGTGGATTAGCCGTATCTATCAACAATTCTTCAAGGTGTTCCAGAAAATATCCAATGCGCTTCATGACCGCCTCCATATTTATAGTATTTTGAGTCTTTTTACGTCGAATTTTTTCTTCTTCCAGCTCCTGCACCTCGCACTCTGCTTTGACCAAATCGGCCTCTAAATATTTAATGGCAACTTCGGAGCTTAAATACTTGATCTTGTCTGCTGCGGCCTGCGCAGATGCCTTTAGAGACTTTATTTTAGTGTCGATGATAGATTCATCCACTTGCTTGCTTTCAACTCTTTCCTTCCATTGGGAAACGACATATTCCTTTAAAGAATCGATATATTCCTGAGTAAAGTTTAAGTTTTTAACAAATGACTCTACTGTATCTTCGAGTTCTTTTGATGTAACTCTAAAATAGTGGCCACGCTTGTTACAGTGGTATGCCGGATAATATTTTCCAAGATGTCCGCGTGATGCGCTGCCAAATAATGGTTTATTGCAGTGGGGACACATTATGACTCGCTTATAAGGGAATTTCGGATTATTGATTAGTTTTTTGGTTTGCCATTCAGGAAGTTGTTTCTTCCATAGTTTTATCTCTTCACCGTTTTGAACAAGTGTAATTTTTCCTCTATTGGCAAGGTTATACATTTCTATTGAGATTAGGCCGTCAAATTTTGATTTAACTACTTCACCTTGAGTCCATTTCTCGATATTAGCTCCGGCATAGATTGGGTTTTGAATAAAACGCCAGTATTGTTTGATCTGAAGAGGCTTGCCACCACGCTCACCCATAACCTTAGTACGATCATTGGGATTACGTACATAACGTTTGCGTGTTTTATAACCCATTTCATTTATTTGATCGACTATCTCTTGATCGGATAATGTGCCTCGACTCCTAAGCTCAAACATTTTTTTAACCCACAACGATTCTTCTGGATGGGGTTTCAGAATAACTCGCTTGCCGTGAGGAGTCTCAACTTTTTCATTTACATAACCAAAAGGCGCTTGTCTCACTCGGTAACCCATACGTACATATCGTATCTCAGCACCGATCATGCGGGTCATAATATCTCGCATTTCATCTTTGGCACGCTCTGCCTCTAAAATTTCAGATTTCTTGGTTGGGCTGTATACGCTCCAGTTATAAGAGATCCCAAGGTGCTCTAGTGTATTTACATCTTGATTTCCGATAATGCCATAGATATCAATTAGTCGAACATCATGCTTTTCCAACTGCATTTTGAGATGGTCATACAGGTATGATCCACCTCTGGTAAAACGATCAATGGACTTAATAATAAATAGTTGAATGCCGTTCTTGGGATTTTTACAGTAATCAATCGCTTCTTGTACTGGCTGCTCTTCTTTGGATGCTGATTCCATGAAGATAAAAAACTTTTTGACCTTTATGCCTCGATTAAGTGCAAATCGTTCAATTTGCTCTTTTTGCGCTTCAGGTGAATCACCTTGCAATCCCTGTTTTAGCGAAGAAATTCGGATTGCAGCTACTGCTTGTTGTTGGACAGACTCAGTATTCATGGCTCTTTTACTTGTTTAACTAATTGCTGTTCAATAATGCGATCAACGATTAGATTGGCAATGATTTTTAGACGTTCTTCAACCGATAACTGAGAGCCTATTTGGGGGATATTTTTACTTTCTTGTGGCGTTACTCTTATTCGTTTCATATCAGGTATTTATTACAGACTATCACTATAGTGATAGTATAGCAAGTACACACACGGTGTCAAGCCTTTTTCTCTCAAGTATCCTTTGCCAAAACAGCCTCTCGGTAGTATCATTCAAACAACATCAAATAAGGTTATTTGTTGATGTAAAACTGCCCAATCATGGGTAGTTATGTTGGAAAATAATCTAGTCTTTAAAGTCTTACAAAAAGAATTCATTTCCTTAGCTGGTTTTTTGTCTCCTTATCTTTCATTTATTCGTCACTATTTTGATTTGGCTAAGCCCTGGCTTGTCATATGTATTGTTGTTTCAACTCTAACTTGGTTAGTCTATTGGATCGTTAAATTAATGCTGACTTGGTCTGAGGCTAAGAAGCCATTTGTTCTATTTGAAGTATCTCCACCAACCTCAACTGAACAAAGCTCATACACTACCACTCAGTTATTTGCTTCCATTCATGGCTTAATGCGACAAAAGACATGGTTGCACCGATTATTTGAAGTTAGCAAGTCATATTCATTTGAAATTGTATCCTCTAAAGATAAAGGTATTCGCTACATTCTTCGCGTATCTTCTGATGACGCCTCGATAGTAAAAAAGAACTTGATTGCATATTTGCCTGGCATTCAAGTAAAAGAATCAACTGACTACATAGCTCCCGCATCGTCTGATGGTCATGTTCTCGATATTAGAGCGACTAATAATTTTGCTTTTCCCTTAAAGAAACAGGACAACCTCAAAGAGTATGACCCGATCGCTTATGTAGCGGGTACTATGACAAAATTAACTGAAGATGAACTGGTCGCGGTACAAATGGTCATTTTACCAACCAATCAAAACACCGTGCACATTATTAGTAGACTTCGTTCGCTATTTTTAAATAGTAAAGATGTATTGACTGAGCTCAAAGGAACAAGTCAGATTAGATCCATATCTATCTCGATTGTTTACATCTTCCTACAAATACTCTTGTTTCCAGTTGGGCTTATGATCTGGGTATTTACTGGTGGGCGCGAAGGGCCGATATTACCAATACTCAAATTTGACTACAAAACTCCTGATAGTACCTACCGAGACATTATTGAAACTCAAATTAAACAAAAAATTGATCAGCAATTATTTTCTGCTACGCTCAGACTTTTAACGATCTCAAGCTCAAGATCGAATCAGCTGAAGATTGAGAAGGGTTTTGTTGCTGCCTTGTCACCATTTACCAATGGCGGATATCAATCACTTAAGCCAAAACAGTTCCCAAGGATTGCAATTGTTAATAGTGTTTTACGATGGCTTTACACTAATAGATTAGTAAATTTGATAGATAATCTAACCCTTTCAACTGCTGAAGTGTCAGATCTGTATCATTTTCCCTTTACGAGTACGACAAAAACTGAAAACTTATCAAAGCTTCATAGCAAAGAACTACCCGCTCCATTATCTTTAAAACAAAAATCTGAACTCGATATATATTTTGCCAATAATACCTATGGTGGTACGACAACACGGATTGGTTTAACTGCTGATGAACGTCGTCGTCATGTCTATATCTTGGGGGCTACTGGCACAGGTAAGTCCACCATGCTTTTATCGATGATTGAACAGGATATTAAAAATAATAAGGGATTAAGTGTTATCGACCCACACGGCGACTTGATCGATCAAATCATCTCCGTTATTCCTAAAGAGAGAATTCAAGATGTTGTGTACTTTAACCCTGACGATATTGGCTACCCAATGGGGATAAATTTACTTGAGCTTACCCCAGGCCTAAATGAAGAGGACGCTATTCGCGAAAAAGAGTTCATTGCCGAAAGTATTATCTCTGTTTTTAATAAAATCTATACTGACAAGTATTCTGGGCCAAGAATGGAATATATTCTTCGCAATACTATTCATACGGCGTTTACAGTACCAGATGCTACTTTGTTTACGGTTTATAAACTCCTCATAAATACTTCCTATAGAAAGGGAGTAGTCAGAGGACTCAGAGATGAAAATCTCCTAGACTTCTGGAAGTATGAGTTTGCTAAAGCTGGTGATTATCAAAAGGTGAAAATGATCTCACCAATTACGAATAAGATTGGACGTTTCTTATTCTCACCAACGGCAAAAAGAATACTTGAGCAAGGCAAATCGACCGTTAACTTTGATACCATCTTGAATGATGGGAAAATACTCTTGTGTAATTTATCTAAAGGCAAGATTGGGGAAGATAACTCAAGTGTCTTTGGTGTCCTTATTATGGCCAAGATTCAGTTAGCGGCTCTCAAGCGGGCCAGAATGAAGTCTGAGGACAGAAAAGACTTCTATCTATACGTTGATGAGTTCCAAAACTTTGCTACTCCTGCGTTTGCTCAAATCCTCTCTGAAGCTCGTAAATACAAATTAAATGCTATCCTGGCTCACCAGACCACCTCTCAACTTGAAGATATCTCACTGGTAAATATAACGCTTGCTAATACTGGTACAGTAATTTGCTTTAGAACAGCAAACCCAGAGGATGAGCGGATGATCTTGCCTCAGTTCAGACCATATATTGAACAAGGCGAGATTGCGAGTCTTCCTTCATACCACTTCTATATGAGACTTGGAGCTCTTAATCCAGAGGAACCATTCTCAGGGGTGACTGTTCCAGTAAAGATTGAATATAGTCAAAATAGAGTTGATGAAGTGATTGACTCGTCGCGAAAATTGTATACAAAAAAGTATTCTGGATCGGCTGACATATCCGCAAGACCAAAAGAAAAGCAGGTATCTAAAAGGGTGTATTCGGCGCTTCCTTGATTTCATTATCCTCAGTAATTGTATAAAATATGACTATGTTGTTTTGGATTCTACGAATTCTATTATTGTTTATATTGTTAGTCATCCTTGTTTGGGTCGCAGGTTACATTTATTCAAATGATTTTTCTGTTCAGACTAAGTCTTTGAAAGATTTTAATAACCGCAAGATATTAGTCATCTTTCCACATGCTGATGATGAAGCACTTTCTGCTGGCGGGGTTTTATCAAAATTAGCAGGTAATGGTGCCAATTTACGTTGGATCATTTTAACAAAAGGTGAAAAGGGAACTCCAAATGGAGAAATAAATGAGAGTTTAAAGCAAATTAGAATTGATGAGTCACGTCATACAGCAGAAATACTACATGTTGATTCAGTAATCCAAGGTGATTTTCCTGATGGGGGTCTGAACTCAGCTGACAAAAAATTAAACCAATATATTGAACAGCAGATTGATGATTTTAAGCCTGATCTTGTTTTAACATACGATTTATCAGGGTTATATGGTCATCCAGATCACATAGCTGCTTCCGAGATAACTACTCGCATTATCTCCAATAGACCCAAAACACAATTGTGGTATGTATCTTTTCCAAAAAGAATATTAGCAACTATCACTTTGCCGACACATATGGCAGAAGATGTTAACTTTATGAATCGGCGAATGAATCCAACTCACAAGATATGGGTTGGATTAAGAGGTATTTGGAATAAAATTCGAATTTCTTATGTTTATGAAAGCCAAGGAGGCTCATCCTCAAAAAATATGCCAGTAAAATTTATTCCTTTTTGGTTTTATATTTCGCTAACCCCATTCGAGTACTTTTATGAGGTTAAATAATTATTTCTTCAAAGTAATGCTCGTTATTTCTTCTTTTGTTTTAGGAGTTATTTCAGCCTTCTTATACGAATCGTTAGCAGGGATAATTGGTAAAAACATATTTAACAAAGAGGCATTAGTGATCTATGGATATAAGCTACATCACAGTCTGTATGGAGTCTTATTTTTAGCTTTAGCCTATGTCAACAGAAATGTATTTTTAGCTGGCTTTGGACTTGGAATTATTACGCAGCATACACTTACAGATGGTTTCAGATTTATTCAAAAAATGTGAATTTTCATTTCCTACCGGTAGGTAATGGATATTTTTGATTTAGCTCGATAGTACGGTATTTTATATTTTTCTTTTACCCTCTTATTCCTTATATATAAGGGAGAGGAATGATACAATCATTCCAAACTGCCCCAGCTTAACTACTATGGACAGCCAATTACTACCAACAGCACAACTAGACATTCTCCAATATCTCTATAGATTCCGTTTCTTAAATAGCTCACAACTTCAACGACTACTAACTCACAGCAACATCCGTCTAACAAATTACCATCTTAAAAATCTCATCACACACAACTACATCGGTAAACACTACTCACGATCTTTAGGACTAGCCAACCTACCAGCCGTTTATTATCTATCATCTCAAAGTATCAAAGTTTTATCAGACAGTCCGAATTTTGATAAACGAGCACTGAAACGTATTTACCGAGAGAAAATAAGATCCCAGCAGTTTATAGCTCACTGCTCATTTGTTGCCGAGTACTTCCTCTATTTACGAGGTGAATCAGAAAAATCAAAACATGCACTCCATTTTTTCACTAAAACCGATCTTCTTGCTCACCCGTACCTAATACACCCATTGCCAGACGCCTACTTTGCCAGAGTCGGTAATAAAAAGGAAACCAAACGATACTTTGTGGAAGTGGTCGAGGACAGCTCTCCGCGTTTTGCTCTACGCAAACGAATAGAACAATATTGTGACTACATTGATGATGGCAAATTCACAGAAGCCACTGGCCATGATTTTCCAACCCTTCTATTTATCTGCCCAGGTTACGCCAGTTTGATCTACCTTAAAAAACATATTGCCCGCATATATGAAGAAACCTCACTTGATCAAATAGAAATTTATATCGCCACCAAAGAACAAGCTTTTGCTGGTAGTTGGGAAAAGATAGAGGCAGAAGAAGACTAGCTACGGCATGAAGAAATAGTTATATTCATCAAATGGAAAATGCCCAGCGGGTTTGTTCAAGAGGAGATCAGCCAACTCCCACGCTGTCATATTTTCCGATATTCTATATTCTGCATTCGTATCGATTGTGCCGTCTTTGCCGACTTTGATAGCCTTGTCGCTTGGCGTGGTGTCCTTAGTGTGTTCTAGAGCGTACCTAAAAGCTTTTTCATCTCTCACAAAGCCGTAATAGAAAAGATTTCCTATAAGAGCGTCGAGTGTAACTTCTGTACTAATTCTTAAATCTGCTGTTCCGTCTACACCTGGCTTCGATCTAATTTGCTCTGCTTCGGCAACTGGCATATGCAGGCGTTCGATAAAATAGTCTTCTACCTTTTTGGCTGATTCCCAATCTTTGCCTGGAGCCTTAAAATTTTCTTCATTGTGTTTCGTGAAGAAATAATACACAAAACCACCAACCAATATGAGAATTACTAAAGCAATAAATTTCCTGCCCATAAACTCATTATAGAACAGTAGGGCAAACGTTTTTAGAGTTTTTTAACAACTTCACCAATATCAACTAAATTGGCTTTACCTAAATCAACATCTGTTCCTCTGACGCTATTTCCACTCATCCCAACTGTTTTAACACGTGGAGCGTGTTCTCTGATTGCTCTTAAGACTGATTGGCCATCGTGTCCATCAGAATCATATTCGTTGAGGTTTCCGTCGATTACCGCCACATCCACACTCAATTCACCAAGGCGTTTAACTAATCGTAATGCGTCCGGGAGATTTGTTGCGCATGCAACAATGGTGTGTCCAGCTTCCTCAAGAAATTCCTTGAGAAAACTCTGATAATCCTTATTATCTTCTGCTATAAATACTCTTGCTTTTTCTGGTGACATACTTCTCCTTTTTCGTTCCATTTGGAACCATTAAGGAGGTAAGTTACTCTCTCTCTCTCTCAAAGTCAAGCTTTGATTGCTAGAACAAGCTAATTCAGGAGACAAGAGCAGCCTCAATGGTTAATCCTTGAGGCTGCTAATTGAAAAAAAATACCTGCGGTTATAGTAATAATCGAGTTCTTTTCGTCCTTCCTCCGTTTGTCTGAACTCATAAAATAGTCGTGCCCCTTTATCGCTTAAGAGTGGGACAAACTCGGGTAAGTCGTTTAGCGGGACTTTGCGAAACTCCTGCAATCGTAAATCTACTGTGTAGCCTTTAAAAACTGGTAATCTTCTGATCATATATTTTCCTTTCTTGGATACCCATCCGCGGGGTTGGGGCCCCGCGGTGGATACAATATTTATAATTTTGCTTTGGGTACGACCTCACTAATTCTCTTCTCATCAAAATATAAATCACGCTCAATCCCTACGCCAAAGTTGCCGCGGTAGCTTTCGAGTTCATCTAGAGAGAAAGAACCCCATTCATCGTTCCAATCCCCAAAGATGGAAACGAAGCCGAAAAACTCTCTTGATGCTGGATCGTACTCGGTGGCGTACCACGTACCCGCGCCTGTCGGGTTGAAGAACTTGGCAACCACTATGGGATCGCTGCTGTCCTCCTGTCTGCCTAGCTTGGCGAATCTGACTAAAAGTTCCTTGGTTAATAGTTTCATAATTTCTCACCTCCTTCTTTTGGCTCTTCCCGAAAATTAATAGTTGGGAAGTATGGCCATACTTCCCATACTTGGGTGATTTTTTAGCGGGGTGAATTTTGCAAGGGCAAACGAAGTGCAGTTTATTGGAGCGAAGCGGAAACCCTTGCGAAATGAGGGGTAAGACCCCTGAAATTGAATCTATAAGACTTATAGTGTAAAATCCCCGCATGGCTAGACCAGAAAGCATTACAGGTTTAATTCCCGGCTTAAACAAGGGTTTTGAGGAGCTTAATGACGCTCAACACGCTTTTGATACTGAGGCACAACTAGAGCCTGGTAGAATTCTCTGGTTTGATAAGACATATGGTGCAAGCCGAGATGGAAAACGTGCTCGAGCATTACTTCAAGCGGCTACCCTAGAACCTGAAACGTTATTCCGCGGTGCCCCCCCCAGTACGTTAATTGAGACAACTTCAACTGGCGCAAGAACAGTAAATATTCCATGGAAAGATTGGGGTGGTGATGCTTATTTAAATCTCAAGGGTATCGGAGCAATAACTTTTGGACAAACAAAAGAAGCAACAGAGCACTTAAACTGGCAAATCCACAAACGACGCGCAGTAGGCTGGAATGGCGTTGCAGGTAGAGAAATTGTATCTCAAGCAGATCAAGAAGCCGCTACTTTTCAGCATTTAGTTAAACATAATCCCGAATTAGAATGGGATATTAATGCACCTATTTGGCGTCCAATAGCTATAGCGGCAGGAAAAGGACATATTGCCGCACTACAAGACCCATATTTCGATACAGGAAAATATGGAATAGAGCAATCTGCTGTAAGTGCTCGAAGGCTACCTTATACAAAGCATAGATTGGATGAATATGTGGAGTTTCATAACCCTACTCCCGATTCTTTAGAAGGACTAAGGAAGCTTGATTCGCTATGGAATCATCAGGACACTTCACATACTTTTATTAGAGCTGCTGAAAGACTTGGTAAAGCGTACAAGATATTTAAGCAGGCTGACGTGTTTCATATGCAAGCTTTTACACTTGCTAGGTACAAAGAAGGTTCGGCTGCTTGGATGAACTTTAACAACATAGCGATTGACGGGTCTGTTGGGGATTTAGACTGTGGTCAAAAAGTAGATCCTGAATCTAGCTATGTTTGGTGGCAAATGCGTGAAGCATTTGGTAGTGCTCTTATGTATTTAATGTTCACTCACCGAATGAAGCCAAAATTATTAAACGATAAATCTTTCCTAAATAAATTCTTCGCAAGTTGGAGAGAAGGAATAGGAAGTGACTATGTGGAGCAATTAAAATGGGAATTTGACAACAAAGGAACTTTTGAGGACGTAACCAATGGTATTGAAACATTTGCCCGTTGGTTTAGCTCTCCAGCTGACACGCGCCCCGATGGTTCTCGCGATACACTCGGGTGGCAAAATTACTTAGGTCATAAAACAAAAGATATATGGACGGCTTCTGCTAATGAAGTCGTCAAAGCAGTAAGAAAAAATCGATCTTCTGTAGGTATTTAGTATTATCGTGTCGGTCTGACGATCCATCTTCTTGACTTTCCGTCTGGTTAGGATAATAATTCCCTCAAGTTCAACAGAGCTGCCCCTCCGGATAGGGGCTTTTTTGTAACCAGACCTGCCTAATATTTATAAATTAGTAATTTATATGGAGGTAGGTTATGAATAAAAAGATTATTATCTTCTCATCAGTCGCCATTACGGCACTAACTTTTGCTTCACCAGTCTTTGCCGCTTCGGGTGATGTCACCAAAATCGAAACGTTCATTAAGAGTGTCATCCAAGTACTCGTAACACTTGCTGGACTAATTTCTGCCGGATTTTTTGTCTGGGGAGGCGTTGGCTACATTACTAGCTCAGGCAACCCAGAAACTCTTGATCGCTCCAAAAAAACAATTTTGTATTCAGCTATCGGGCTCGCGGTTGTGCTTGGTGCTTTCGTGCTGACAAATATTGTTTCAGATCTGGCAACTGGAGCATTTGGCGCGGCTCAGTAAGTCGGCCAATATTGGAATATGAACAAATATGAAATTATTAGTATTGGTAGCAACCATACTCATAGCTCTCTTCACTCCAACGCTTGCGTATGCTTCAACTAGCGCGCCTACGGAGGTGACAGCGTTTACCAATGACGCACTTTCAATAGTTACACTTATCTCGGCCGCAGCAGCGGTCTTTTTTTTAATTCGAGGTGGCTATATCTATATTACTTCAAGTGGGAAACCTGATGCACTTGAAGAGGCAAAGAAAACCATTCGCAACTCATTACTTGGGCTTGTTATAGTCCTAGCATCGAGCGGATTAATTTCACTTTTGTCTGGTGCGCTCGTAGGGGAAACTGGAAGCACCAATGTCACAACCCTGCCTATTACTCAGATAGAAAGTGTGGCTCCAAGCGATGGACTCACTCAAGTGCTGATCGATGCAGTCAACGGCTTTATCCAAAACATTGTTGAGAGTTCCACTAAACCAATAGTTGATGGCATTATGACTTTTCTTTCAACCACTCCGTCGCTTCTTGAGAATGCTTCAATTGTTAAATTCTGGCTAATCATGCTCGGGATTACCGATACACTGTTTGTGCTGGTTGTGGCACTTTTAGGCCTTCAGTTTATGAGTGCTTCCACCTTTGGATTTGAAGAGATTGAATTTAAACATTTACTTCCTCGAATTGGGCTAGCCTTCTTAGGAGCAAATGTTTCGCTATTCTTGGCTGACTATGCCATCAAAGCTAGCAATGCTTTGGTTTCTGGTGTCATTTCCGCTACTGGAGGACTAAATCACGCATGGATTAGTAATGCCGTTACTATCTCAAGTATTACTAACGGTACTGCACCATTTATTATCCTAATTTTCCTACTCATATTTTTGATTGTGGCGATTGTGCTACTTCTGATGTATATCAGTCGCTTGATTGTGATCTCACTTGGTGCCGTGCTTTCGCCCTTTATTTTTCTCCTATCAGCAATTCCCAAAACTGCCGATTTTGCCGAAATGGCAGTTAAAGGATATTTCGTTTCAGTTTTTATGATCTTTGTGCATGTGGTCACGATTCAACTGGCTGGTACTTTTTTAACGCTTCCAGAGCAAACAAATAATTACTGATCTCGGTAGCAGTTGCAATTGGGCTTCTTTTAACCCTACTCAAAATCCCTTCATTCATGATGCAGCTCATCTTATTCTCCCGTAGTGTTGGAGCAGTTCGCCACGTTGGGAGTCAAATTACCAATGTGCTTAGTACTGATTCAAGCGCCTCAGCATCATCAAAGGCTGCCAGGTCGGTTACAACGCCCAGAAAGACCGTACATCTATGAGAACTACAATTATTCCAGCACAAATAACGACTGTTGAGGACAAGATCGCCGGATCACTTAACATGACCCAAATCTTGATCCTCATGTTTCCGGTTCTTTGGACTGCGCTCATCTACATTTTGTTTGCGCCTGCCATGAAACTTGTACCCTACAAACTAGGACTCATTGGTGTTGTGATCATGATCTGCTTGATTCTAGTTATTCGAATAAAAGACAAAATAGTAGCTGAGTGGCTTGGAGTGGTACTCAGGTATCAATTCCGTCCGAAGTACTGGCTTTATAACAAAAACGATACAACCAATCGCATTATTGATATTCCTGACATCCCAGATATTGCCGTTATTAAAAGAAAAACAACAAAGAAAGCATCTAGTGATCAAAAGACCGAAATAAATATTTCTGACCTTGTTCGTCTCGAGCAATTAATCGACTCAGGCAAGGTAGCCGTTCGTTATCAAATGAAAAATTAAAACTATGAGTATTTTTAGCAAATCTAAAAAATCTAGTAGCCGTCAACAAATCCAGATTAAAGAAGTCGTGGATAATATCCTCGTTCTGCCTAATAACGAATATCGGCAAATCCTTGAAACTTCATCAGTCAATTTTGAGCTCAAGAGTGAAGAAGAACAGGATGTGATTATCGATAGCTTTCAAAACTTCTTAAACTCACTTCCGCGTGAAATCCAAATACTCGTTCGTGTAAGGGAAGTCGATATTGATCGCTACGTCGAAGATATTGGCAAAACTAAAGATAAAGAAACTATTCCTGCCTACAAAAAGCAGATTGAGGGCTATTGCTCATTCGTTAAAAAACTTGTTTCAGGTAACAAAATCCTTTCGAGGCGTTTCTACATTGTCATTCCTTACAAACACACTGAGCGTCATCAGGACATGAAACTCATCAAAGAACACTTGAACCTTGAGAAGGACATTATTATTAAAGGTTTGGAGAGAATGCAGATGAAAGCCCGAAGCATAACAGGTCTTGAAATTCTCAATTTATTTTATGGCTTCTACAACCCGGAAAGTTTGAAAACTCAGGCAATTACAAAGGAAACTGTCGAAGCCTTACTAAAAAACAACTATGTTTAATTTAAAGAAAAAAATCACTAGCCTCAAACCAATTAAAGCGTGGCAAAAGAAGCGCAAGCTCAAGGCCATGACAAATCAGGCCGTTAAAATTGCTTTTGGCACGCAAGATCA
Organism: Patescibacteria group bacterium; assembly: GCA_016860985.1. Classification (GTDB taxonomy): domain Bacteria; phylum Patescibacteriota; class Dojkabacteria. The sequence continues at coordinate 798,094 of BOKM01000001.1, forward strand.
AGTGGATTTAATCTCTTACGCAGGACTCAAAGAAGAGTCTAGCTATTTGCAGATAAACGACCGATTCGTCAGAACTATGTTTGTCTCGGGATACCCTTATGTGGCTTCAACTGGTTGGCTTAATAACCTGATTAACTTTAATCATGATATTGATATCAGCTACCACATCGAACAAGTTGATCCTTTAACCGCCCTGCCCAAACTGATTAGAAAAATAACTGAACTAGAATCCACAAAGCGCACCATGCTCAAAGAAGGCAAGGTTATCGGGAGCGAGATTACTGATCCTCTTGAATCTGCTATGGAGCTTAAAGACAAAATCCAGCGGGGCATGGAGAAGCTGTTCCAAATCTCAATCTATATGACGATTGGTGCGGAATCACTCATTGAGCTAAATAAAGTCACTAAACTTTTAGAAACTGTCATGCAGACGAGACTCTTCTACATCAAGCCTGCCACTTTTCAGCAGATCGAAGGCTTGCAGTCCATTCTCCCCAGAGCTGAGAATAAATTAGCTCAAAAACGTAACCTTGATAGCTCAAGCGCTGCCCTTACTTTTCCTTTCGTCTCATCTGAACTCGTCCAAGAGTCAGGTATTCTCTATGGCATCAACAAATCCAATAACTCACTGGTGATCATCGACCGCTACTCCTTAAATAATGCTAACTCGATTATTTTTGCACAATCTGGATCGGGTAAAAGTTATACCGCCAAGGTCGAAATCCTCCGCCACCTCATGCAAGGCACCAAAGTCATCATTATCGACCCTGAGCGCGAATACAAACAGTTGGCGGCCAGTGTTGGTGGAACATATATCAAACTCTCAGCCACTTCCAAAGAGAAAATTAATCCGTTTCAATTTTCCCAGCACTCGGTAACGCAAGAGAATAATTTATCTGAACACATTCAGGATTTAACCGAGCTCATTTCCCTCATGGTTGGCTCACTCACCTCAGAGGAGCGGGCATCGGTTGATCGCGCTCTGCTTCTCACCTACAAAGAGGCCAAGTTAACGCCTCGCAAAAATGCCAAAAAACAAAAAGAAGTTGAATATCCACTACTTAAGGATTTCTACAAAAACCTCAAAGCCATGAAGCATAAGGATTTATGTGACAGACTTGAGAGATTTGTAAAAGGGTCGCTATCAACCGTCTTTGATTCTCAAACAAATATTCAATTGGATAACCGCCTGATTGTCTTTGACATTAAAGACTTAAACGAATCCATTAGATCAATCATGATGATGGTGGTGGCCAACTTCGTAAATAATGAGGTTAAACAAAATCCCCAGAAGCGAATGCTCGTTATTGATGAGGGATGGATACTTCTCCAAGAGCCAGAGAGTGCGAGGTTTATCTCTGGATTAGTTCGTCGTGCCAGAAAATATTATCTGGGTGTCACGATTACCTCCCAACAAGCCAACGACTTTCTTAACCAAGACTACGGCAAGGCCATTGCTAGTCAGTCGTCTCTCCGAATCCTGATGCGCCAAGATACGACCACCATCAAAAAAGTGGCTGATGAGTTCCATTTATCTGCATATGAACAACACTATCTGCTAACCTGTGATCGGGGTGAGGCTTTAATTATTGCTGATCAAAACCATGTTGCAGTGAAAATTGTGGCCTCAGAGCAAGAGCATCCACTTCTGACTACTGATCCCCGGGAAGTCTATATCTAGCTATGAATCCAAAGCTAGTACTTACACTCTGGTCGTTTCGCAAAGAACTTAAATTCGTCCTCCTCGCATTCTTCACTATCCTCATGCTCCCTGTCATTGCGGTCATTCTACTGACTCAGGTGGGTATAAATATAATCTCTGACAAACTCGTAGATCAAAATGCCACAACTCAGGCCATTCAGATCAAAGATCCAACCACTGGTGAGGTAGTAACGGAAATAAACCCCACCGTTGTCTGGCCAACTAAAGGGATAATTACTCTGGAATTTGCACAATCGAGTATGTATCAGGTCTTTCACACTGGCATTGATCTCGCCAGCAAGCTTGATGAACCAGTGAATCCTGCTATGGACGGCACTGTTATTTACGCGGGAGAGATATTCTGGGGTTATGGCAAGCACGTCATTATTGACCACGGCAATAATGTGATGACCATCTATGCCCACCTAAACAAGATTTATGTCTTTAAAGGCCAAAAGGTGACCACCAGCGACGTAATCGGTGGCCAAGGTCAAACTGGCTGGGCAACGGGAGTGCATCTTCACTTTCAGGTGAATGTATATGGCATACCAGTGAATCCAAGGGTGTTTTTAGATAATAAAACCGCTGCTAAGTAGAAGCATTTTATTTCGTAACGTACTATAATGATTAAGTACGAATTAGTATCAAAAGTACCATGGTCATGGAAGAACTATTAACATTAAAAGAGGCTGCAAATGTCCTCAAAGTACACCCAAACACCTTGAGGGATTGGGATAAAAAAGGGATACTTAAAGCTGTTCGGATTGGTATCAAAAAAAGCTTAAGATACCGAAAAGAAGATATAGAAAAATTTATTAGTCACAAAAACGGTAAATAACTATGACAAATAACAATCAAAACACTACTAAAGAGCAAGAGCGAGCCGAGCTTCACCGAGCCATTTGGCAAATCGCCAATGACTTACGCGGTAGTGTGGATGGTTGGGATTTCAAATCTTACGTGTTAGGAATGCTTTTTTATCGTTTCATTAGTGAAAACTTGACTAGCTATATCAATGCCGATGAACGACGATCTGGTAAAAAAGATTTTGATTATGCCAAACTAACAGATAAAGAGGCAGAATTTGGAAGAACGGACACGGTAAAAGAAAAAGGCTTCTATATCTTGCCGAGCGAACTGTTTATTAACGTTTGCAAAAATGCCAGAAATGACAAAAATCTTAACGAAACTCTATCAAAAGTTTTTACCAACATTGAAAACTCTGCAAAGGGATCAGTAAGTGAAGATGATCTTAAAGGTTTATTTGCCGATTTGGACGTTAATTCTAGCAAGCTTGGAAACACCGTAGAGCATCGCAATCAAAAACTAGTGAAGATTGTTGAGGCTATTGGTAATCTTCGCCTTGGTAATTACTCTGACAATACAATCGATGCTTTCGGTGATGCCTATGAGTTCTTAATGACCATGTACGCCTCTAACGCAGGTAAATCTGGAGGAGAATTCTATACTCCTCAGGAAGTTAGTGAATTACTCGCGGAGATTACTACTGTTGGCAAGAAAGAAGTTAACAAGGTGTACGACCCTGCCTGTGGATCTGGCTCGCTCCTTCTAAAATTTGCGAAAGTTTTGGGAAGAGAAAATGTTCGTCAAGGTTTCTTTGGTCAAGAAATTAATCTCACTACCTACAATCTTTGTCGTATCAACATGTTTCTACACGACATTAACTACAACAATTTTGACGTAGCTCTTGGCGACACACTTATTGATCCTAAACATTGGGATGATGAGCCATTCGATGCGATTGTTTCCAATCCTCCCTATTCGATTAGATGGGAAGGTGATGCTAATCCACTTCTGATCAATGATCCTAGATTCTCACCTGCTGGAGTTTTGGCACCAAAGAGTAAGGCTGACTTGGCCTTTACAATGCATATGCTTTCGTGGCTTTCTACTAGTGGCACGGCTGCAATAGTCGAATTTCCCGGCGTTCTTTATCGAGGCGGTGCAGAACAGAAAATTAGAAAGTATTTAATTGACAACAACTATGTGGATACAGTGATTCAACTTCCACCAGATTTATTTTTTGGTACGACTATTGCCACCTGTATTATCGTGCTAAAGAAAAGCAAAAAAGATAACAAAATTCTATTCATTGATGCATCGGCCGAGTTTGTTCGTAATGGTAATAAAAATAAATTAAGTGAAACAAATAGACTCAAAATCTTAGAAGCTTTTACATCTCGATCTGATGCAGAGTATTTCGCCAAGCTAGTTGATAGTAAAGATATCGCAATTAATGATTACAACATTGCTGTATCAAGTTATGTAACTGCAGAGGACACTCGTGAAGAAATAAACATCACCGAGCTAAATGCAAAGATTAGCCAAATAGTGTCTAGACAATCTGAGTTAAGAAAAGCGATCGATGAAATTGTTGAGGATATTGAAGGTGAAAACACATGACGGACTTAAAGTTAGACATAAAATTAGAAAATTGTTATGGGATTAAGAAGCTTGATCATAAGTTTGATTTTTCAAAATGTCATACCTTTGTAATTTATGCTCCAAACGGTGTGATGAAAACATCCTTTGCAAACACTTTTAAAGACCTTGCCAGTGCCAAAGTACCCTGTGATCGCATCGACGATTCTCTAACACCGATTTGTGAGGTTTTAGATTGTAGTCAAAATACACAGCCTCAACCTGAATCAATTTGTGTTATTGAACCATATAACGAGAAAGCATTTGACTCTGAGGGGAAGGTGCTTACACTTCTGGCTAACGAAGAAGTTAGAAAAGAATATCTTGGTATCTATTCAGAGTTAGATAAGGAAAAACAGTCATTAATTAAAACTCTTAAAAAAGTTTCAAAAAGTAATAACTGTGAGGCGGAATTAGTTTCGACTTTCTCAACAAGCAAGGAAAACATTTTTGAAGTTTTACTTAAAATAGTAGATGATTCGCGAAAGTCTACAGAAAAATATGATTTCAAATATAACGTAGTTTTCGACCCGGCAGGAAAAGTTAAGGATTTTCTAAATGAAAATAAAGAACTTTTTACCCAATACTGTGATAAGTACAATGATTTAATCAGTCATTCTGACTTTTTCGCCAAAAGTGGCGAAACTGTTTTTGGTACATCGGAGGCAAAAAGTCTTAGTGACTCAGTAAAAGGCAACGAGTTCTTTTCTGCTGGACACGGATTAAATATAAAAAAATACGGTAGCATTGGTGACAATAAACGATTCAACGAGATAGTAGACGAAGAAATACAGAAGATATTTAACGATAAAGACCTAAAAGGTATTTTTGACAAAGTTGAGAAAAAGCTTAATGCAAATCAAACCCTTTCCGACTTCAAAAAATTGATAGAGAAAAATCCGGCACTTGTAGTGAAGCTTGCAGATTACGAACAGTTTAGGAAAGATGCATGGTTCAGCTTTCTCGGTCAAATTATTAATGAGTTGGATAAATTAGTTGCTTTATACATTAGTAAAAAAACAGAGATTGAAGATCTTATTAAAAAGGCGAATGAACAACAGTCGAAGTGGGAGGATGCCATTCAAGAATTCAGCGATCGATTCTTCAATATGCCATTTTCCCTGAGCATAGAAAATAAATCAGACGCAATTCTGAACACACAAACACCAACAATCTCCTTTAAATTTAAAGGGAAGCCCGTCGACAGAAAGAAGATGATTGACGTTTTGAGTCAAGGTGAAAAAAGGGCGTTTTATATATTAAATGTGATTTTTGAAGTTAAGTCACGCCAACTTAGTGGTACAAAAACGCTATTTATTATCGATGATATAGCAGATTCATTCGACTACAAGAATAAATACGCTATCGTAGAGTATTTGCATGATATTTCCAGAGATCCAAACTTTTACTCTATAGTGATGACCCATAACTTTGATCTGTTTCGGACACTTCAATCCCGAGTGTTACAAAATAATAAATGGACTAATTCGCTCATAGCTGAAAAGGTGGCTGATGAGATTCGTTTAGTTGATGCTGGAAGTAAAAATATTACTGATCCTTTCTCTTTGTGGAAAAGGGACGTTCACAGTAACGAAAAATACCTTATTGCTTCGATTCCTTTTGTTCGCAATTTAATCGAATATAAAGATAGTCAAAATATCAGCTATCGTCTATTAACTCACGCACTTCACCAAAAAATGGCAGACCCCGTAAATAGTATTAAAGCAACAGACGATATTTCTATAAGTGACTTGGAGCCTATTTTTTTAAGTGTTTTGTCAATCTCGCCTTTTACATATACAGACACATCTAAAAAAATTATTGATATTATCGACAAATTGACTACAGATATTGTCAGTGCAGCAGACTCGGATTCAATAGTACTTGAGGATAAAATAATTCTGGCAATTGGATCTAGATTGAAAGCTGAAAAATATATGTGGTCTAAGGTAACAGATCAGTCTGAAATTTCTGGAAATCAAACAGGATTATTATTTCGAAGATTTAAAGATGAATTTGCTAGTGACCAAAGCTACAAAGACAAAATTCGAATACTTGAAAATGTCAACATTATGACTCCAGAAAACATACACCTGAACTCTTTTATGTACGAGCCGATCTTAGATATGTCGATAGACGAGTTAAAGCATTTATATGGTGAGGTCAGTAAATTAAATTAAGCAAATATGACTAAGCATCAAAGCAGAATAGACCAATTAATCACAGAGCTCTGTCGAAATGGCGTGGAATTTAAAGAGTTAGGTGAATTAGGTTATTTTTATGGAGGTCTAACAGGAAAAAGCAAAGAAGATTTTAGTAACGGTACGTCAAAATATGTTTCCTATATGAATGTGTATTCAAACATATCTGTAAATATCGAGATTGAGGACTTTGTAAAACTAAATTCCGATGAAAAACAGAATGCAATTGAATATGGTGATATTTTATTCACTGGTTCATCTGAAACCCCTGATGAATGTGGAATGTCTTCCGTACTGACGACAAAATTATCAGAACCGTTATATCTAAACAGTTTTTGTTTTGGTTTTCGACTTAACGATGTATCTTTATTTAATCCTGAATTTCTCAAACATCTTTTTAGAGGCAATTATGTCAGAAAACAGATTGCTAATACCGCAAGTGGCGTTACACGATTTAATGTATCAAAAAAACGTTTTGCAAAAATAAAAATTCCTGTTCCACCACTTGAAATCCAAGATGAAATTGTAAATATTCTTAATAAGTTTACAGAGCTAGAATCAGAGCTAGAATCAGAGCTAGAAGCGAGAGTAGAACAGTATGAGTACTATAGAGAAAATCTGCTGGATTATAATGCCAATGTTGAACATAAAACTCTTGGTGATTCTTTTTCTATGTTAGCGGGCCATTTCATTTCGGCGAACAATATATCAAATAATCAAGATGATATTAATCAATATCCCTGCTTCGGTGGCAACGGATTTCGTGGTTATGTGAGCAAAAAAAGTCATGAAGGGAGATATGTGTTGATTGGTAGGCAGGGTGCTCTTTGTGGGAATACAAAACGTGTTGATGGCAAATTTTATGCGACTGAGCACGCAATTGTGGTTACTCCTAAAAACGACATAGATATTAATTGGGCATTTCATATGCTGACATATATGAATCTCAACAAATATGCATCAAAATCAGCTCAGCCAGGTCTCGCTGTTGGAAATCTTGAAAAAGTAATGATTAAAGTACCAAAATTGAGTGAGCAAAGAAGAATTGCGTCAATACTGGATAAATTTGATTCTCTAGTTAATGACATTACAATCGGCCTACCAGCCGAACTTAATGCCAGACATCAACAATACGAGTATTATCGAAATAAATTGCTAACATTTAAAGAATATGTCGGATAACAAACATACATACTACAACATGGTCGCGCAAGGCTCAGAGAGCACTGTGGTGGCTGAATATACTCGAGATGCAAATATGGTACGCGACGTTGGCTACCAAAGTGAGAATGATCTTGAGCAAACATTCATTAAACAACTTCAATCTCAGGCATACGAATACGTTTCTATAAAATCCGAAGCAGATTTAATAGCAAATCTTAGACGACAACTAGAGAAGCTTAATAACTATTCCTTCAGTGATGGTGAGTGGGAAAAGTTTTTCGTTAGCACACTAGCTAACCCTAATCAAAGCATTGTCGAAAAAACCATCACTATTCAAGAAGATTACATTAAGAACCTCACTCGCGATGATGGATCAATCAAGAACATTTATCTCATCAAAAAAGACAATATTCACGATAATTTTTTGCAGGTTATTAATCAGTATGCGACTGAGGATGGGCAACGCTCTAACCGTTACGATGTCACTGTCTTAGTCAATGGCCTCCCATTGGTTCATATTGAACTAAAACGCCGTGGAGTCGCCATTCAGGAAGCTTTCAACCAGATAAATAGGTATAACCGTGAGAGTTTTTGGGCTTCATCTGGACTCTTCGAATATGTGCAGATTTTTATCATCTCAAACGGTACTCATACCAAGTACTACAGCAACACTACCCGCGCCCAGCATGTAAAAGATTCTAGTGAGGGTTCAGCCAAAGTAGGTAAGCGAACCAGTAACAGCTTTGAATTTACGAGTTGGTGGGCAGATGCTACTAATCGCCCAATTACCGATCTAATGGACTTTGCCAAAACCTTTTTTGCCAAACACACCATTCTCAATATCCTGACTCGCTACTGTGTATTTACCACCGATAAGTTGCTTTTGGTGATGCGCCCATACCAAATTGTGGCTACTGAAAGGATTCTAAATAGGATCGAGGTCAGTACCAATTATAAAAAAATGGGAACTGTCGAGGCTGGCGGATATATCTGGCATACCACTGGATCAGGAAAAACACTTACCAGCTTTAAAACCGCCCAGTTAGTCAGCAAGCTTATTGATATTGAAAAAGTAATCTTTGTGGTAGATCGTAAAGATCTGGACTATCAGACCATGCGTGAGTACGACAAATTTGAGAAAGGGGCGGCTAACAGCAATACCAGCACCGCGATTCTTACGAAACAACTAAGTGATCCAAATGCTCGAATCATAGTCACTACAATCCAGAAACTTGATCGATTTATTAGTCGCAATGGTCAGCATGCTATTTTTGATGGTCATGTAGTGCTCATTTTTGACGAATGTCATCGTTCTCAATTTGGCGATATGCATGCCGCCATAACCAAAGCATTCAATAATTATCACCTGTTTGGATTTACCGGCACGCCAATCTTTGCCATCAACTCTTCATCAGGAGGTCGTCCCGACTTTAAAACCACAGAGCAAGCGTTTGGTGAAAAGCTTCACACCTACACCATAGTCGATGCTATTGCAGATAAGAATGTTTTACCGTTTAAAGTTGACTACATTTCTACGGTTCGTGAAGCCGAGGATATTGAAGATAAAAAAGTGAATGATATCGACCGCGAAGCTATCCTCTCAGCGCCTGAGCGAATATCAAATATTGTCAAATACATTCGTGAACATTTCGATCAAAAAACGAAGAGAAATAGTTACTACAAAATAAAAGATCGTCGCCTGGCAGGATTTAACTCAATATTTGCAGTTGCTTCCATTGATGTCGCTAAGAAATATTATTCGGAGTTTAAGAAGCAATTAGAAGGTCTCCCAAGCGACAAACAACTCAAAGTAGCCACTATTTATAGTTTTGGTGTGAACGATGAAGATCTTGATGGAATGATCGATGAGAACTCAGAAGATACTGCAGGCCTTGATGTGAGCTCACGCGATTTTTTGGAGAGCGCAATTTCCGACTACAACAGGATGTTTGGGACTTCCTACGATACCTCATCCGACAAGTTCCAAAACTACTACAAAGATGTGAGTGAGCGAGTTAAAAACCGAGAAATAGATATCTTGATTGTGGTAAACATGTTTTTAACAGGATTTGATGCAACTACGCTCAATACACTTTGGGTCGATAAGAATTTGAGGCTACATGGTCTTCTTCAAGCTTTCTCCCGCACCAATCGAATACTTAACAGCGTAAAAACGTTCGGTAATATTGTGTGCTTCCGCAACCTAGAAAAGGCTACCAATGAGTCGATCGCCTTGTTTGGTGATAAAGAAGCCAGTGGTATCGTGTTATTGAAAGCTTATGACGACTACTATCACGGATATAAGGATGGAGATAAGGAAGTCCGTGGCTATGAAAGCTTAGTTAAGGAATTACTAGAGAGATTCCCTGTTGGTGAGCGAATACTCGGAGAACAGAACCAAAAAGATTTCGTAAAGTTATATGGAGCAATTTTGCGAGTCCGTAATATATTGTCTACCTTTGACGAATTTGCTGGTAACGAAATACTAAGCGATCGCGACGTACAGGATTATCACAGTGCCTATATCGATATTTACAATGAATTCCGTAAGTCTAAAAAAGAAGAAAAGGAAAATGTTAATGAAGATGTAATTTTTGAAATGGAGCTTATCAAGCAAGTCGATATAAATATCGACTATATTCTTGGATTGATTAAGAAATATCATGAGGATCACACTAAGAACAAAGAATTATTGCTCGATATTAACAAGGCAATTGATTCAAGCGTTGAGCTTCGTAACAAGAAAGATTTAATCAACCAGTTTATTGCCTCATTGGATATTCATTCGGTCGTTGATGATGATTGGCAAAAATTTATTGAAGGCAAGAAGGTTGAAGAACTCGAGTCCATAATTGAATCAGAAGGATTGGATCACGATGCAACATACACCTTTATCAAAAACGCATTCCGTAATGGAAACGTAACAACAACTGGTACTGCAATTACAAATATTTTACCTCCTGTATCCCGCTTTTCCCCGACTGGTGAGCGAACAAAAAAGCGTGAGAGTGTGATTGATAAATTGACTAGATTTTTTGAAAGATTTTTCAACATATCTAGTTCTTAAGGAGAATATATGAAAAAAATTAAAGTTAGCATTCAAGATGAAAATACACTCATCCTCCTTGAGGATGCCCAAAAAGGCGATCTCATCGATCTCAAATCTATTCATGAGGCTGATATTGATAAATCTTCAATTGAGTCACTCATCAAATCTATCAAAACCTCGGAATTTAATGCCCAGCTCGAAGCTGCGAAGCAAAATATTGCTAAACAGAAGGAGCTAGAGGCTGAGATTAAAACAAAGGATATCGTCACCAAAAAGAATGAAGAATTGGCAAAAAAAGATCAGGAAATTACTACTCTCAACACCAAAATCGAAGGAATAGCTAAACAAGTTGAATCCGATGCGAAAGTAAAGTTACTTGAGGAAAAACAAGCAATTGAGGAAACCTATCGACAAAAACTTACTGACAAAGATACAGAAATCCAAGAAATCAAACATCAGAAAGAGTTAAGCGAGCAAATATTGCAGGATAAACTCAAGGCAAGCGAGACATCACTTGTGTCTTTAAAAGAAATGCGATCCCGCATGAGCACCAAAATGATTGGAGAATCTCTTGAGGTTCATTGTGAAAATGAATTTAATAAACTCCGCCCGCTAGCTTTCCCAAGGGCTCAATTTGGTAAAGATAATGCTGTTTCATCATCTGGTTCAAAAGGTGATTATATTTATCGTGAGTACGACGACGATGGCAACGAGATATTGACCATCATGTTTGAGATGAAGAATGAAGATGACTCGACGGCAACCAAGCACAAAAATAAAGACTTTTTTAAGGAACTAGATAAGGATCGCCGTGAAAAGAATTGCGAGTATGCGGTTTTGGTGAGTTTACTGGAGAAAGACAACGAGTATTACGATGATATCGTCACCGTCTCTGACTATCCTTTGATGTACGCAATTCGCCCTCAACACTTTATTACGATTATCGGCTTTTTGCGCCAAGGGAATCTAAAATCACAGGAGTTGCAGAGAAAAATTCAAATTCTCAAGAATCAAAACATTGATGTAACCAACTTTGAGGCCAACATGAACGCTTTTAAAGATGCGTTCTCAAGAAATTATAACCTTGCGTCAGACCAATTTAGTAAAGCCATCGAAGAAATTGATAAAACAATTGATCACCTGAATAAGGTAAAAGAAAACTTACTTAAATCTGATAATAATTTGAGATTAGCCAATAACAAAGCGTCAGAACTTACAGTTAAAAGATTGACAGCGAATAGCCCTAGTGTGGCAAAGGCTTTTGAGGAAAGTGATAAACAACAATAAATATGATTCAAAATTCATTTAAATCCATTGCAATCAAGATAATCACCGAAGCTGGCAAACCCCTCCATTATCGAGAGATTACTAGGATAGCAACTGAACAGGGATTGCTCAAAACAGATGGTAAAACTCCATGGGCAACCATGAACGCTCAGCTTTCAATGGATATTGTTAACAATGGCGAAAATTCTCAATTTTATAGAGCTCAGCCAGGATATTTTGGCTTACGAGAGCTTGGAGTCACTACTACATCAACGATTAAAAAATCATTAACCTATGTTGTAGCCAAGCATAAAGTAACTGATTCTCTCAATACCAAGCAAAAAGGTGATATTGCGGAAGCTAGAGTTGCAGAATTGCTCACACTCTACGGTGATGAGGGCTTAAGCTGTTACCGCCCAATTAGTGATGATGAGGGTATCGATATTATCGCTAAGCGTCGTGAAAAACTTGAAGTCGCATATATCCAAGTCAAATCCAGTTACGGATATAAAGATCGAGGTTTTGTTTCCTCGGTTAGAGAAAAGCAAATTGTCAACAAAGAACGTATGATTTTAGTTTTTGTTTATTTTGACCTCTCAGAAGGCGATTTATTTGACCAAGTATTTTGTATCCCCGCCCCAGACTTCTTGCAACTGACTGCAAATGAAGATAAAAAGCCCGGGGAGCGTGTCTTCACTGTTGGGCTACGTAACCCTGATAAATCTAAATATGCTGAGTTTATGATCGAGAAGCGAGAGCTTGCGAATCGAATTATTGAAATTATGGATAAACTGTAAATATGAAATTATTAATAATTGGCGCTACTTCATATATCGGATCACGCCTAGTTTTCGATCTACAAGACGAAAATGGTGTTGTGGGCACATACCATTCAAACAATACAATTTCACCAAATTTTATCCATGTAGATATTAGGGACAGGCAATCTATTGATAAATTGGTCGCTGACGTTAATCCAGAGGTGGTTGTGCATCTAGCAAACTACTCAAGCTCCAGGCAAATAAAAGGCAATGAGGTAGATTTTCCAAAACTAAATCTTGAAGCAACCATCAATATTGTTGAAGTGCTAAATAAATATGAGAAACCCTTAATATTCTTTTCTTCTATGGCTGCTACTACAAAGCAGGATCTTTATGGAGAACTCAAAGCAAAATCTGAGGAAATCGTCAAAACGGTAAAAAAGGGATTTGCGATTGTCCGCCCATCTGCGGTGATCGGGCTTAGTCCGGTACAATCACATAACAAAATCACAGACAAAATCCTCTCCGTTATAAACGGCCAAACCCAGGAATTTGATAATTCATGGATATTACAGCCAACCTACATCGGACACCTATCCCAGGTGATTGAACAGATCGTTTTAAAGGGAATCTGGAATGAAGAATTTAATATATTTACGGACTACCCAGTGACACAATATCAGATCGCAACTGATATTCTTCAGAAATTTGATCTGAAAGCCAACCCCATTGATACTGGAAGAGTTGTTCCTTTGGCTAAGATTGATGACCAAAAGATGAAGCTATTTAAACTTTCGCCGGCGTCGTATAAAGAAATTATCGATCGGATAGTATCTGAACTTAAAAATCCATTACTATTCCAGATTAACTAAGAAAATTCTATAATCAAACTATGGCACCGAATAAAATTGGCAAAAAACTAAAAGACGCACGAAAGAAGCTTGGCCTCAAGCAGTCTGATGTGGCTGAAAAAGCAGATATCAGTGTCAATTATTATGCTCGCATTGAGCGTAATGAAGAAAATCCTACCTTAGAAACCTTGGAACGTGTATTGAAGGCACTGAAACTTAAATCCTCGGATGTACTCTCGTTTTAATCCTTCTTAAGCTTGATCGGATCAATTTTCCCGGATTGTTCATCTTCTACAATTTTGTGAGCGGCCATGTGAGCCAAGGCAGCTTTTTCCTCAAGATGTTTGATTGCATCTTCTCTAGTGCATGGCAAGTTCTGAGTTTTCAGGAATCGAATGGTTGTCTCGATATCTGCCTCACTAATTTGATAACCTGAATTCTGTGTCATATGGTCGAAGTATAGCATTTTATATGTATCTCCCAAAATTCAAAAAATTAAACATATCTACGGCGAAGCCGCCGCCATCCAGGCGGCGCATAATTTCCCTGCTTTTTACTTGTGACAGGATATTCAAACTGCCTTCCCAAAGTATCTTTCGGTCAATTATTGCCAGTTTTCGGTGATGGTTGCCGACACAAAGAAAAACTTGAATTCCCAGGGCTTCTAGAGCCTCTATTTCGCTCTCGGATTGGACTTCGTAGCCGTCACTGTGATCATTTGGATCGCGAGTGATGATATAGACTTTAATTCCCTTGGAGTAGGCTCGCCTTAGACTTGGCCAGAGCATTTTCATTCGGCTTGAGGTGATAAATGGACTTTCGATGATTATTTCTTCTGTAGCTTGGTCTAGATCCCTCAAGAAGGCTTTATAAAACGACTTTTCATCATGGAGTGCGGAGCTATAGTTATTCATGGCTCACCTCCATATTATCAATAAATACGATCTGACCATCTACCTCTTTGATCCCGAGTTCATCCAGTTTATAATACGTCCTTATAACACTGTCGAATAAGGGTTCCACCTGTGAGACAGTGAGCTCGTATTTTGCGTACCCCGAATTCTTGCCTTGTTTAATGTCATGGTAAAGCTGACCCAAACAAGTCGAAAGTTTTCCACTGTTTGAGGCTGGTCCAATAACTAGTACCAATGGCGCATTTGTTTCAATAAACTCATCTTTTTCGTACCCTAGTGGACCCACAGCAGCTTTAGGGTCTGGGTATCCGTCGATTATGTATCTATATGCAACTTGAACTTGCGAATCGCGTAACTTTGTTGCAAACGAACTAAGTTCGGAGGTAACATCACGAACCATATTAATAGCGACCGAAAATTTTACTGGAAAGGTTTCCTGGTACTCTTTCATTATTCGCCAAATAGCATCGAGATATGCCTCGTTATGATTATTAAGCATTCTATTGTTTTGAATATCTTCGGCATTCACGCAGAACAGCAACTCGTATGGGGTGTTGATATTTTTTACAATTTCGGGCTTCACACTTGGATTGAACCCAGGCAAAACTCGTTGTGCGTGGGGGTCGTAAAGAAATTTGCCACCAATTTCGAGATACAGAGTGCCTCCTTTAAACTTCTCTAAACGTTTAGTTAAAGCCTCTTGCTGTAGCATTAGGTATTTCTGGTTGTCAAAACCAAGTTCTTTGTGTTCGATTATTTCCGTTGAGTTCATCTCACAATCATACTCTACGCCTCGAGTATTTGTGAATAATTCCCAAAAAGCATTACTACTCTATCTATTCCGAGGGCATTGCCGCTGCAGGCAGGTAGTCCGTGTTTTAGTGCGTCAACAAACTCCCAATCATAGGGATAATTAGTCTTGTTCTTTGCTTCTTCGATTTTCGCAATTTCTCTTTCGAATGCTGCTTTTTGCAGATTTGGATCTGTGTTCTCTGTATAAGTATCGCAAATTTCAAGCCCTGCAATCATTACCTCAAAACGCTCTGCCCATACATTTCCTTTCACTTTTTCCCCGTTTTTTGGCTTTGCCAAAGGAGAAAGCTCGTGTGGGTAATCGTAAAGAATAACTGGTTTAGTTGGGTCAAGTTCTGGTTCTATATAGGTAAGAAGGATTTGGTTAAACAATTCTTCCCATGTCGTGTTAGCCGTTACCGTAATGCCGAGTTCTGGCCTATTTGCCAGTATTTCTCCGAATTGTTTCACAGAAAAAGCACCAGTAGACTCATCCCACGTTTGCTCCAAATCAATGGATGTAAATTGCTTGAACGCTTCGTTGATGCTCAGACGAAGCCAGGGAGTTGAGAGAGTTACGGTATGTTCTCCAAATGGGATTGTTCCTTTTGGAGCAAACTCAGCTGCCAAGGCGGTAAATAACTCTTCTGTTGTTTGCATCACATTCTCGTAGTTGCTACCCTGTTCGTACCACTCAAGCATTGAAAACTCACTTAAGTGTTTGCCTGAGAGCGGCTCACCATTTCGAAAGCTTCTGGTAATGGCAAAATTGCTTCCAAAACCTGCTGCAAGTAACTTCTTTTGAAATGCCTCAGGTGAAGTCATCAGGTACTTCTTTTGCTCAATTTTACCTTCTAGCCCGATACGTTTTTCGGTGGTCTCAAATATATCGAGATAAGATTCAGGGATTAACGCGTTGTTCAGAATGGGAGGTTCAACTTCGAGTAAACCCTTTTCAGCAAAAAAACGTCGGATTACGGATATGATATTCAGTTTTAACAAATACTGCGCTTTAAACTCTGGCGAGTTTATGATTGAGGAAAAAAACGTTTGCATTATTGATGTTGCAAACTTATTCTGTTGCTCTACCTTGATAAGTTCCGTAATACGGATCTACCTTAATTTTTTCACCAATGTCGACAAATAATGGAACTTGAACCGTTGCTCCGGTTTCGAGTACTGCTTCTTTGGTTGCGTTTGTAGCGGTATTGCCACGAACAGCTGGAGAAGTTTCGGTTACTTCGAGAGTTACCTGTGCGGGGAACTTAATTGAGATTGGTTGTTCGTTATAGATAATAAGAATGTAGTCGCTACCAGCCTTCATGTATTGCAAGTAGGTGTCAATCAAGCTGTTTGCCAAAGTAAATTGCTCGTAGGTGTCAGGGTCCATGAAGGTAGAGTTGTTTGTGTCGCTAAAAAGGAATTGCATTGTTTTAAAATTGACGTCTAGTTCTTCCACTCTTTCGCCTGATTTGAAGGTAAAGGGAATTACTCGGTTTGTGTTAAGGTTCTTCATCTTTACGCGGGTAAAAGCGGAACCTTTTCCTGGTGAGTAAAACTCTGCATCGGTAATATAGTATGGCTCATTATTAAACATGATAAACATGTTCTTTTTAATGTTGTCTGTTTGTGCCATGAAAGTATGTGTTAATTTGGTTTTCTTTGCGAATTATAGCACAGAATTGGGCTGATTGGTTACCTTCGTTTTGATGATTTTGCAGCAGTTTGTTGTGGGAGTTTTTGGGGAAGCTGAATAAAGAAGGTTGTTCCCTCTCCTACTTTACTTGTAAACCATACTTTCCCACCATGTGCGTCTACTACCTTTTTGGCGATAAATAATCCGATTCCGGTACCATCTGGTCGGACAAGCTTTGCATTATCAAGTCGAGAAAAACGCTTAAAAATATGATCAGCTTTTTCAGGTGGAATGCCAATTCCAGTATCGGCAACAGAGATAAGTACCCTTTGGTCATCGCTTGAGAGTGAAACGGTTACACTACCTTTGGGGGTATAGGCAATGGCGTTATCGATGAGGTTGAGTACGGCCTCAAATACTTTGGTTTGGTCAATGGAGAGGAGTACTTTTCGTTTTGGAAGGTTTGTTTCTAATAGTAATCCTTTATCTGATGCCTTTTTGTGAAGTTCTATCGCAGCATTCTTTACAAGTTGTAACACGTCTGTGTCTGTTCTGTTAATTACCAAACGTGCTTGCTCGATTCGAGAGGCATTAAGAATATCTTCTACGATGTTATTGAGTTGGTCAGTATTTCTAAGTACACGTTCAAGGGAACTTAACAACTCGGAAGGAACTTGACCAAGATCTCCACTCATAATCATTGAAAGGTAGCCACGAATAACAGATATAGGCGTTCTAAGTTGATGACTAGCCATAGAAATGAAATCGCTTTTTGCTTTATCGAGCTCGCGAAGTTTTGCGTTTGCGTTAACTAGCTTTTTGGTTTGTTGCGTTACTTTTTTCTGCAAAATAGAATTGAAGTTGTTGGTTTGTTCAAGCAGTGTTCGTTCAGCAAGAGTAACTTTTAATTTTTCGACAATGAATGAAACTGCGTCAATTTCTTGCTTGGTATAAGCTATTTGTCCGCTCTTTTCGTACATAATAAGCGGAATGTCGTCTGAAATTCTGACTAATATTCCATATCCTGCCTGATTCATATAGGTATGTTGTTTGGTTGTTGGTTGCAATTCTTGAAGTAGATAGAGCTTGCCTACCAAAAATGAATTTTTCTGCAAAACTTCGCTGAGTTCTGAGTCATTTACCATAAAAGCACGAAGTTTTGGAACCTCGTTAGTAATAATTTCGACTGCACGTTTGAGAAATTCTTGTAAGGGCAAATCTTGAGTTCGCAATAAGTCTATTTGCCGCGAAATTTCCTCTACCTTAATTTTCTCTGCTGCCAAAATGCTTCCTACAAACGTTCCAATTGTCTTTTGAATTCCTTTGATATTAACGGCAACAATAAGTGCAAAGACTAAATCGATAAAGATGTTGAGTGGGTCGTAGAACGAAAGGTTAAGAATTCTGATTTCAAACGAACGTATCAAAAAGATGACTAAGTAAAAGAAGGCAGAAAGCACAACAACTTCCATTATCTTTGATACAAAAGTGCCAATGTCAAAGAGTCGGTGGTATAAAATCGCCTGTGTAGTAAAGTAAAAGAGAAACAGCGTGCTTACCGGCCCAAAAGTCGCGAATATATCAAGCCCGAGCATCGGGAGCACCATATTGGTCAGTAGCGCACCTGCGGCAGATAAACCAAAGCCAGTAAGTAGATACTTTAATCGAAGTTGATCGAGCCCTTGCGACTTTCTGAAACGTTTATACATTGAGCCAAGTAGGTAGAAAATTCCACCAGCAAGGTAGATAAAGTAAATGGTGTATTGGTACCCATATGAGTAAACGTACTGTCCTCCACTTGTTCGTGTGACGCCAGTAATAAAAGCGTTTCCAAGTAATGCAACATTTAGGAAAATGAACCCTGCAAGCGCAAAGAACATGAAAATTGATTGTTTGTAATTCTTTGATGTGCTGGGAAAGTTTGAGATAAAGCCATACAGTGAGAGAGGGAGAAATGTGGGCCCTATAAAGGCAAATCGCGCGAGCATAACTCTATGCGCATCTGTAGGCGAAAATTCAAGAAAAGAGAGTGGAACAATCCACAGTACCGTAATGAGCGAAATAAGAAAATAGAAAAAGGAAGCGGGCTCTTTACGAGCACGTAGCAATGTAGTTAACCCCAAAAAAAGGTTTAAAATTCCTACAACACTAATAACTGCAACAGCAATCATGAGGTCTTTTGCTTCGATTTATTGAAGTAAACGTGCTTAATCTTCCGTCTGTTTTCTGCAAATAATTCGTCGCCATTTTCGTGGAGCATCAATTTTGGAGAAAGTGATGCGGGATTATTCTCATAACTCTCGCGATAATCTCTATTTACCGAAGAAAGGTGTGCGGCAAGATGTTTCTCTGTTGCTTCGAGTGTTTGAGCAGAAATCGTATTCGATTTTTTCTGTGAGGTTAATTCTATATGTACGGTGAAACGCATTGCCTGGTTTTGGTCGTAGGTTGTGTCAAGATAGTAGGAATGGACAAATGAGGCGAGTGGAGAGCTAAACAGTCCGTGCTGCACATCTGCGGGGTAAATATTTGCTCCGTCGAGTGAAACCGTTCCGTCGCTTCGACCATAAACGATAACAAGTGGTAGTTTCATGGCCCTGGCAAGGTACTTCTTTCTCTCCTGATCGGTCAAAAGTGCTGCTGCTTGTTGGAAAGTGAGTAACTGCCCTGAGTCTTGCAAATTGTATCGAATCTTTGGTGAAACGGTGTGTTGACTAATAAGTGTGTAAATCAATTCTCCTTTTTCGTTTCTCTCTATGTAGTAGATAAGTGGGTTATATTGGCCAATAAACAAAGGAACTCGATCATCTCCGAGAACTTGCTGCCTGAGCGCTGGGTCGTTTGTTAATTTTTTTCTTAATGTGATTGTAAGGTCGGTCTCGAAAGCAACGCCAATATCGATGTCTGATGCACCATATGCGGAATATACTTCTCCTTGCGAGCCTTTAATTTTCTCTCGCATAAAGTCGCGCCATCCTTCGGAAAAGCCTTCGCCACCAGTCACCAAGTTAACGCGATAATCAGACCAGTTAAGTCCCTGCTCTTCTCCGTAGTCGATAATCTCTTTTGTAAAAGGTGGATATCCGCAGATTATATATTCATTATCTCTTCCGAGCGTTTTTATGGTGTCGATGACATTCTCTTTACTGGTTCCAATCGCTTTCACAAGTGTGCTGTGCTGCGCGATAAAAGCGAACTTAATGCCGGTTGCCCAGGGGCCATTGGACCAGCAGTTTAGAACTACGACATTCCTTTTGTGAAACGCGTTAAAGGTGTATTCAAGTGCAAACGTGATGAGTCGATTGAGCTTTACCTCTTCTTTAAACGATCGAATCCACATTGTTGCTTTGCCCGTACTTCCGGCTGATTCATCGATATTTCCAGAAAATGGAAGTTGTCCGTCGAGCAATCGTGAAAGTAAAGGGAAAGTCTGGATATAGTTTGATTTGGTTGTGAGCGGCAGTTTTTGGAAATCTTTTACGCTTTTTACAGTGGTGAGTTCAGCTCCATTTATTTTTAAAAATTTTGCATACGCAGGTACTTTTGGACCAATAGCTCGAACATATACGGCAGCTTTAAGTCTGCCGAGCATCGTAAATACTGCTGGAGGTGTATGCGTGACGGCGAACTTTAACACATACGGATTTATCATCAGAAGGGTCTCGAAGGTTTCGAGTAGCGTAAGGAGCAGCGTATACATAAGCATTTAGCCGAAAAGCAATTTCTTTTTTATATCGTCAAACTCTTGTTGAGTAATCACGCCTTCGTCTAAAAGCTTTTTGTAGCGCTCAAGCTTTTCTGCAATTATTTCGTCTTTATCTTTATCGGGAACTGAAGGCTTTACAGCTGCCTCGCTACCCTCTCGTGGTGTTTGGGTGAGCCCGAGCAATTCTTTGATCTTTGCAACTACCATTGTAGGAGTTGTGTTTGCTTTGACCATATATTCGGTCGCTCCAAGCGCCTTTGCTTCGCGGATATTTTCATATTGACCAAGGTTGGAGAGTACAATAATAATTGCATCGATTTTTGAGTTGTTTTTGAGGGCTTTTAACACTTCAAAGCCATTCATATTTGGCATGAGGATGTCGAGAAGTATTAGCTGTGGGTGAACTTCGACTGCCTTTAAAATGCCTTGTTCGCCGTCACTAGCCGTTTCTACCCGAAAACCCTCTAGTGAGAGTTTTAGCCGATACATTTCGACTAAGTCTTGGTTATCTTCAATAATAAGGACGGTTGGTATTGTCTGTTTGGCGGTAGCCATACTCCATAATAGTGTATTAACTAGATTAAACGATTATGAAGGATTTTTAGTGAGAAGTAAAGGAGGAATAGTTATAGAAAACGAAAGAAGGGAGAGGTGAGATTTTTTAGTATGGAAAATTTGAAAAAAAGGAGACAACTGTGAAGCAGAGAGAGATTTTATAAAGAATGGGGCATTTGATTCGTCTTGCGACAATTCAAAAATTTCTTCATAAACTCTTTCTGCCTCACAGCCGGTTGCGACTGCGCTTATTCGTTGGCTTTGGGGGCCCGCGAAAATTGCTTGCGCAAGTCGGAAAGGTTGGTGGTGATGGTAGTACCCAGGCTCTTGACGAAATCCTGTTCCAACACCCAATTGATGATGGTTGCGACGACCGCGGCGATGAGAACAAGGACGAGTCCCTGCCAAATCTTCCGCAGAAGTGAAGCCTTCCACCAATTTTTCAAACCCTTCAAAACGTTGTTTTCTTTCATGGCCATGTCTCCTTTTTACAAAATGGTTTACTTGCAACGAACTAGGTGATCCCCAAATGTTAGGAACCTTCTAATTCGTTGCAAGTTGTCTTCAAGGAGTTTGTCCATGAATAAGTCAACGAGCTTTCTTCTCGAGCCCTAAGGCATCGAAAATAATATTGGTATTATAGGGTATTTAAAAAATCTTGTCAAGGGCTATAGGTCAAGGGAGAATTTCGGGGCAGGGAAATGATATACAAAAGTGCCAAGGTGGCGGGTATTTCTGTATATACTTCTCCTGCCCCGAAACGCTCATTGTGGAATTCTTCCGTTTAAGGAAAGTGACCAAATAACGAAGATTACAATAGCAAGGATTACCAGGCAGACGGTTATAAACACCATCCAGTGGAATGGGTGTACCTTGCTTGCTTCTCCGTCAAATATCATTTCCAAAACGCGGAAGAAAATTTCCATGGGATCCATATCGGACCTCCTTTCTTCTATTGGAATAGCAAAAGCCCCTTAAATAAGGAAATTTTTACTACTCCAACAGAAGAAGCTAATTCAATGAGCGCTTCTGAAAAAGCAAATAGTTGCATCCCTCAGAATACGTATTATAGGATACTATGGCGCTTCTTGGCAACTACTCTACTGCCTGAATAAAAGCTGCTGCTGCGATCTCGACACTCCATTTTGCCGCGATATCCAGCGTTTTTTCTCGTAATTTTGCTTCCTCGCCCTTCTTTTTCAGTAACTCCTCTACTTCGGCAAAGGCTTTTGCGAGGGTGATTCCTTGGTTATTCTTAAGTAGAAACCGTTTGTCAATTTTGTTGACGAGTTCCTTTGCTCCAACATTCGGAGAAACAAGCGAAACAGTACCTCTGCAGGCTGCTTCGGTAACCACAACACACCATGGATCTTTTTCAGAAGGCACCACATGAACGGTCATCTCGGTAAAGTATGCCGTCTTTTCGTCCTCTGTCGTTGCGTAGTGTACTACTTTGACTCGGGCATCTTGCTTGGCAAGAGCTTCAAGCGCTGGTCTCAAGGGGCCAGTTCCTACAAATAGAAATCGTGCAGCAGGGTTTTTGTAATAATGAATTGCGTGCATAAATTCAATAAGCCCTTTTCTTTTTGACATGTACCCCAAGAAGCCGAATGTGAGGGGGGCGTTCTTTTTTCGCTTTTCTCCGGCTGATGCTGCGAACTCAGCTATTTCGTCTTGTGTGTAGGTTGCCTGCAAAGTACGAACAATTTTTTGACCTGCTAGTGGAATTCCAAGCGAAGCAAGATATTCATTTGTCATTGCGGAGAACGAGATAACGGTATCAACATTTGCTGCAAGAAGAAACGTAAAGGTCTTTTTGTAGAGATCTTTTATCGAGCTGTCGCTGCCTTTTGGTAAGATATGTTCTTCCCATAGTAGGCGGTTTTTTCGTGGCACAATCGGGTTTAGGTGCCGAGCAATCCGGAGCATTGTAAAGTTGGTAGGAAGATTGTCGAGGTAAACTACTTTAGTATTTGGAGTAACAATCTCTTTGAGTTTTCGTAAGTTCTTCACCCACACAACTTGCTTGAGCGGTCCGACTTTTAATAGTCTTGTATTCTCCATTTGCAGTGAGGTGTAATTTTTGGTTGGTGCAAACGCTGCTTCGGTCCATTCTCTCCCTTCTTCTTGTGGTTTCTGCAAATATACGACGGTAAGTGTTATTTTTTTTGCAATTTCGGTAAAGAGTTTGTGACGGTAAGGGCTAAAATAGTTCTGAAAAATGACCATTGTAGGTGTATTCTTCATTTCTCCATGTTTTTTGGCTTATGTGATTGTGTGTAGTCCATAATCGCGTCTATTGTTTCCTGGGCGGTTTTACCCCAGGTGAACGTACGCGCATGTGCGGCTGCTTTTTCGAGGTGTTCTTTCGGTATTCTTTTTTTGGCAGCTTGGTAAAGGAGAGGTTCTGCAGTTTCTGGCTTATGAGGGTCGGCAAGGAGTGCATATGCTCCGACCATTTCTTGTACTGCTCCGATATTTGCGCTAATTACGGGTACTCCAAGAGACATGATTTCAATTTCTGGTAGTCCGCAGCCTTCAATGTATGAGAGTCTAAAAAGACCGAGCGAATGGACCGCATACCAAGGGAGATCTTCGTCTGGGATAATGGGCATAAGTACAATGTTTTCGAGAATTCCCTCTTGCTTTGCGAGAGTAATGATACGTTTTTCGTCTTTTATTCCACCTGAAAATACAAGTTTTGTGTGGTTAGTATCTTCGTGCTTTCTGATAAAAGTTGCAAAAGCTTTGATAATACCCGGAATATTTTTGTTGTAATCATACCCTGCAAAATACAGGAAGTAGGGTTCTCTCATGGGTGCGGGGCGAAGAAGATGAGGCTTGGGACTGACATGCTCAAAAACGTTCCCTAATAGAATTGTTGCAATATCTTCTTTTCTTCCGACATATTGGCCGACCGCGTTTGTTGTGTCTGAAGAGTTGGTAACAATCAAATCGCTTTTCTTTAGTTCCTTCATGTATTGCTGGTATTCAATCCTTAAAAGTGGGTCGATTATAGGATTTTTGCCAAAGCGTTGGGTTTTAAGAGGTGCAAAATCGTGAACCATAGTTACTGTATAACTGGCATTTTTGCTGGTTAGTATTTGATGGCGTGGGAGAAAATATACCGTTGGTTCTTTTATTTGTGCGAAAAAGGCATCAGCTTTTGGAACTGCGGAGAATTTATAATAAAAGTATTTGAGTAAATTTCGTTTTTCAACCTTTGGGGTGATTGCAACATAATTTGTTTGTGGGTACTTATTCTGAAAGATTTCTCTAAAATCTGGGGTCGCCCCACCTAACACCGTTATTGCAGAAAAAGCCTGGTGAAGTTGCTCATCATTTTCTTCCCATCTTCGAAGAATTGCGTCATAAACTTCCATTGTGTAACGCCCAACTCCTCGACCTCGGTGCGAATCTTGTAACGGAAAGCCGTTTAACACAAGATGTTTTGGCGCTCGTAAATCCAGCATGGTCTATTGTAGCAGGTCAGTATCGATTTCTGCAGCAATTTTTTCACCCTCGCGTATCGCGTAGTTTGTTCCTCTGTCTTCGGGGAATATCTGCGCAAAGTTTGCGGTGTACGTGTTTGGAAAATCAGTTTTGTACGGTGGAATCTTTGATTCATAATTGGTGTCAACAACGTGTTGTGCATGGGAAAACGTAAACAGTTGCTGTTCATGAATTTTTGTGCGATCGAATGCTGGAAATATTTTTTCTAAGTAATTAAACCACTCTGTTTGTATCTCTTCTTTCGAGGTGCTTTTGTTTAAGTAGCGATGAGATTGTGGCACATACACGCCAATGTAATACACGTGCTGGTTGTTATACCATTCAGAAGGTACAAGGTTTGTATGCTGTAAAAAGACTAAAAATGGCGAGTCTTGGTCGATAATGTTATGCCAATAATAGCGGGAAAGTGATTGTTCAGACGAGAAAGCGAGAACAACTGCCCCAAGGTACTCAATGTTTGGCATATTTGCTTCGGAGGGCTTTGCTAAAAGTGATTGAAATGCCTGATAAGGGATAGTCGAAAGAAGTGCATCAAATTGTTCTTTACCCTTTTGACTTGTAACCCAAATCTCTTTTCCTTCGTACTCGATTGTGCTTATTGTGCTTGATTTTCGGACGACATCCTCAGTAGGTTTACCAACTAGTGTTGCTATTTTTTCTGCTAAAGTGATGGCGATTGAAAGAAACCCACCCTTTGGGTATGCAAGTAATTCTTTTTCAAAAATACTTTTTCTTGAGTTTGCTCGAATATGAATCCTTGCCCAAAGCCACGCCATAGAAACTTTTGAAGAGTACTCAGCGAATTTTCCTTGTAATAGTGGTCCCCATATCTTTGACATAACTTGCTTGCCAGACCACATAGTCATCCATTCTTTGGCCGTTTTATTTGCAAGCGTACGCCAATTTTTGAACTTTTGTAGAAAAAATAACACTGCACCTGCTCGAACTCTGTCGAGAAACGGCAACGGTTTGTAAAACAGAAGATCTTTTGCTCCATTAAACGGGAATAGGTCAAATGAATTTCGATTGTTTTTTACAGCCATACCCACTTTACTTTCAAACCATTCAAGAGGGGCTTCTAGTTCTTTGGCAATTGATAGTATCGACGTATCTGTTTTAAAGAGGTGGTGGTATGCTTTTTCAAGCGGCGCTCCTTCTATGGTAAAGCCACCCGCAAGTCCGCCAATATCGGAAGATTTTTCAAATATTACGACTTCGTGTCCTTTTTGCGCTAGGCGGTACCCCGCTGCAAGGCCAGTAAACCCAGCCCCTATAATTGCAACTCTCTTTTTAGTTACTGGGGTTGTCATTGTTTATGTCGAATGGGTAAGCAGTTTTTTTACGATATAGAGAGGCCTTCCCTGAACTTGTTGGTAGGTTCTGCCAATGTATTGCCCAACGGTTGCAAGCGACACGAGAAGTACGCCAGTAAGGATGGTTGCATAGCTTAACGCAGTTACAAGCGTAGTTGAGGTAATAAGACCGATAATCACACCAATCATCCCTGCAAAGGCAAGCAAAGTACCAGAAGTCCCAATAAGCATTATTGGGGCAAGCGAAAATCCGGTAAAGGCGTCTTCTGCCAGCTTGAGCATTTTCTTTATTGAGTATCCGGACTTTCCACTCTTACGCTCTTCTCTATCAAATAAAACGGCAGTTTGCGTAAAACCAACATAACTTACGAGGCCACGAATAAAACGGTGACGTTCTGGAAATTGCCGGAGTACATCTGCGACTTGTCGGGATATTAGCCTAAAATCTCCGGTGTCTTCCGGGATTTTAATATCAGCAAACTTTCTAAGAATTCGGTAAAACCAATATGCAGTAAACTTTTTCATGAACGAATCTTTTCGTGTTCGGCGTTTGGCGTATACCACATCATTTCCCTTTTCCCACTCTTTAATAAGCTCCAAACAAACACTCGGTGGATCTTGTAGGTCTGCATCTATGAAAATAATTGCATCGCCAGTCGCGTGATCTAACCCTGCAGTAATCGCCATCTGGTGGCCAAAATTTCGTGAAAAAGATAGCACGCGCACATCTTTATCTGTAGCAAAAAGCTCTTCTAGGAGTTTTTGAGAGTTGTCTTTACTACCATCGTTTACAAATACAAATTCACATAAATAGTTCTGTTCAACTTCTTTTCTGAGTTTGGTGATTTCGTCATAAAGTGCGGGGATATTTGTTTCTTCGTTATAGATTGGGATTACCCACGAAATTCGTTTTTTCGTCATATTCGAATTATACCGAGGTCAGTGCACTATAACAAGGCAGAAAATGCTACAATAAATTGATGCAGCGAAAAAAACTTTCTGACAAAGCTTCTCAAAAAACAACAAATGCTTCTGAAGCTTTAATAAAGCTGCTTTGCGTATTGGACGATATTTTCGACGGGCGCGTAGGTGGAAGAAAAATCCGCCATACTTTTTGGAAAGATTTAGTAAACGCGATTCTCACAAATGATGTTGCAACTGTAGCTGACTTGAATATGTTCATAAAAGAGGATGCAGAACTGCCAAAAATTCGTCGAACATTTAAAGACTACGAATTAGAGAATGGGACACTTACCGCTCTTCTTGGGAGTTCACCCTCTGTGGCTTCTTTATTGCATACAGCTCTCTCTCTTTCTGCCTTTGCACAGCACGAAGATTTGCAGACTGATGTCATTACGCTTGGAGCATTTATGGTAAAAAAGAAGGAAGTGCAAGATTTGGTTACCTGTGTACGGCTTCTTCAGCAAAAAAAGAGGGTTCTTCCGCAATATTTTACTGCTTTTTCAACATTGCGAGATATGTGCCAAACCTATTCACTTGCAGGGTCACTTCGTTCCCTTCCAAACGTTACTCTTTCAATGACAGAAGGTGATTCAGATTTCAAAGAGATTGTTACTTCTCTTTCTCGATACTCGGTTTATAACGACGTTTTTGCGCTTGAAAAAGATACACATACAAGTCTGCAAGAGGTTATTGAAGATATTCTGGACATTTTTAAAGATTACTCCAAAGGAAAACTCCGTGTTAATGCGTTAAAGAAACTCCCTTCAGTAGTAGAACTAGTGGTTGCCTCGCTATAGCTTACGGAAGTGCTGGGTCTGTGGGGTTAAACACTTTACTGACTGCGGGAGTACCAGTTGTGTCCGCAACTCCAACGATCATTGTCGCTTTTGGTTCCGAAGGAGGAAGTGGTGGTAATACTGTCGGTGTCTGTTTTGCTGTATCTTGAAGCTGTGGTGGGGCAACTGTTGTTACGGCTGGCTGAGGCGGAACTGCTGTCGGAGTAGCTATTGGAGCCTGCGCTTGTGGTAAAGGTGGGAGTGTTGTTGCGTTTGTTGGTTGACTTGGTGTTACTGGTTCTACCGCAACTTGTTGCTGCATTTGTTCCGTATTCGAACTGGTGGCTGGCATATCTACTGGAGGTTGCGCTGATACTGGTGCGGATGCAACTGAGGGCACAGTTACGACTTCTGGGAGTGGTGCGGGCATTGTCGATTCAGGAGTTGGGGGCGCCGGTGCTGTGGTAATCGGTGTTACCTCTGCAACAACAGGGGCAATCACTTCTGAAACTGCACTTGTTGTGGTATTTGGTTGTACCGGGGCGGGTGTTGCCGCTGCTTGCACAGTTGTATCTGGTGCAGTTGGTGTTTGTGCCGTAGGAGCAGCAACTTGCGCAACTATTTTTGCCGGATCAGGTTTTAAAGTTTGATAGGGATAATCGTTATTGAGTGTTTGCTTCATAACTTCTGTATGAATTGTGTCTGGAGTAACATAATCATGAAGGGTCCTTTTTCTGTCAGAAGTATCCGCTAACAGATCTTGTGGAGAGCCGGTTTGACTGGTAGTTGGTGCAGGAGTTTGGGTGTTTGCTACAGGAGTTGGAGCTGGTGGAGTTGTAGTCGAAGGAGCTGGAGTGGTCGGAATAGTCGGTTGAGGAGCTGTTGCTGCGACGTTTGGATCTATCGGCGTTTCAACTTTTTTCTCTGTTTCTTTTGCTGTTTTTGGTGCTGGTCCACCTAGTACCCACATAATTGCCCATCTCAGTAAAACAAGAAAGACAAGAAGAAGTGAGAGTCCGATAATCCAGATGACTTGTTTTTCGGTAATATCTCTTCCACCCAATGATACGACGGCTTTGTCACTTTGTGTCATATCAACGAGCTTAAACCAAAAATCTGTGGGGTTCATATAGGCAGCACTGCAATATTAGCTATCTAGTATAGCAGATACCCTATCTCTGCGCAGGTGTCACACTTTGTCCTTAAGTGCGTTATATAATGAGGGATGAACAATTCTGACTTGATTGCCCTCTGCATTCGCATGCAAAACGGCGATCAGTCGGCCTTTGAAACACTCTACACTACTTGTTATGTGCCTTTGTTTCGGTTCGTTTACGGAATAACTGGCGGGAATCGTGACGAGGCAGAAGATATAACGCAACAAGCTTTTTTGCGCGTAGGAAAGGCCATTAGCACGTTTAAAACCCATGAAGGGAATTTTGTTGGGTGGCTCTACTCTATTGCACGTCATCTTGTATATGACCAAGCAAGAAGGAATAAACGCCTTATTGTCTTTAATGAGTCACACGAAGAAGTGCCTGCAGAAACAGATGCTCCTGAAGCAGTTGTGTTACAGAAGGAACAGGCTACACTACTAAACTCTGCGCTTAGCGCACTCTCGCTTCATGAACAGGAGTTGCTTTTGCTTAGATATTGGAACGATTTTGATGCAAAGCAAATCTCGCTTATCGTAGGAAAAACTCATGTCGCCGTTAGAAAAGAATTAAGCAGGGCTTTACAAAAATTAAGAAGAAAAATAAATGAACAAAGTTAAATCATCAAAAATAAGGGAGCTCTTTCGGGCCTCGATGCCGAATGACCTGCCAAATGAGGACCGCGCATTTGAAGTACTTCAGAACTTCTCTCGAACAATTGTCACACAACGTGGTAAAGTTCGTATATTAGATAAACTCAAACAGATATTAGGTATGGACACAAAAGGAATCACAATGGCGCTAAAACTTGCAGCCTTTATTACTGTAATAACACTTGTAGCTGTAATCGCTCGTGGTGCGGGGGTACTGGATACTAAAAAACCAGACGAACAAGCACAAGTTACCCCAACACCAACTGTTACGCCTTCGATAACTGTTCTTCCAACTCAAATTGCAACAAAAGAAGATATTGATGCATTCTCCTCTGAACTGGAAGAAACGGTAAAGGAACTAGAATCTCTTGATGCAGAACTTGCAGAACTCGAAAAATCCTTCTCTTCAACCGAGATTGATACATTAAGTAAAGAATTAGATTCATTAAATTAATTAACCAAATTATTATTATGAAAAAACAAATACTTATTGTCGCGAGTGCAGTGGTATTCTCCCTCACCCCGATATCAATCGTTCATGCCCAGGATTCGACACCAACTCCGACCACAACAGTATCAGTAACACCTACACCAACAAGAGCCAGAGCACAAAATCAGTTCCAAGAAAGGATCGATGCGGCAAAAGCGGCTTCACTTGAGAAGGCAAAGACAATCGCTCTCAATATTTTTGATAAGCATTTTTTGAACAAATTGAACGAATTGAGAGCCAAGGTTTCCGCAAACACAATGATTGGTGATGAGGCAAAACAAGCGATGCTCGCCAAAATTGATCAAGAACTTACATGGTTTACTGAAAAGAAAAATGCAGTTTCTGCTGCCACTACAATTCCTGCAATTCGAACAATCGTAAAAGATGCACGTGTTCGCTTCTTACAATTAGGAAAAGAACTGAGAAGGCTCCATATTGCAAAAGGATTTGTAACTTCACTTGAAAAAGTTATTACCAATATTGAAAAGAATATCCTCCCGAAAGTCGAAGAAAAACTAAATGAGCTTTCGGCAAAAGGTGTGGATATCACTGCCGAAAACGCTTTACTTGCAAAAGCAAAAACAGAACTAGCAGCTGCAAAAACAGAACTGGCAGAGATCAGAAATAGTACAACCTACGAGATCGCCAAAAAGAATTATGACGAAGCGAAAGAGCATTTAAAGAATGTGCGAGTAGTTTTGCGCCAAATTCTTGAAAACCTAAAAGCAAAGATCTCGGTTTAATAATCGTTCCTTCTCGTAAAGCCGCATTTTTTTGTCGCGTGAAAACCCAACCGCTAGATAGCGGGTTGTAAGTTTCCTTGGCGGAATGCGTAGCTATATAGTGCCCAGTAGAACGTAAGCTTTGCTTGTGGCGTAGTCTCAAACGCGTAAAACGGGGAATTTATGACTTGACGCGTCCCATTTGCGGGAAGAACACGGTTTGTCGCATCGGTTTGTCGACCATGAAAGAGAAAAGTCTTTCTCCCATACCAAAGCCTGTTGTTGGTGGCATGCCGTATTCCAACATTTCGACAAAATCGTAGTCAATCATCTGTGCTTCGCTATCGCCGGCGTCGCGCATTGCTTGTTGTTTAAGGAATCGGTCTAGTTGGTCTGGTGGGTCGATAAGCTCGGTGTAGCCGTTTCCTAATTCACTACCGGCAATAATTACATGGAATCGTTCGGTAACCGTTGGGTTCGCGTCGCTCACTCGTGCGAGTGGTGAGACAATGGTTGGTTCGTTAATCAAAAAGACTGGACCTGCCATGCCTACGCGGATCTGCTTCCATAATAAATCAGAGAGTCGCTCGCGGTTCGCATTCTCTTCAAATCGCGCTTTCCGCTCGCTCAAACAATTCTTCATCTCCTGTTCTGTTGCCTTTAATACGTTGATCCCAAGGTTCTTTTCTATTGTTTCAACGTAATCTATGAACTCCCATTCTTTGTCAAAATCTACTTCGTGCCCTCGCATAGAGAAAGTCGATTTGTTAAAGACAGTTTTTGCAATATATCGGTACATATTCTTGACGAGTTCCATATTGTCCCAGTAATTTGCGTATGCCCAATAGAACTCCATGTTCCAAAACTCTTGCAAATGCTCGTCGTCAATTCCTTCATTTCTAAAGTTTGGTCCAATTTCGAATACTTTTTCGTAGCCACCACCAATGAGTCTTTTAAGATGCAGTTCTGGCGAGATTCGTAGATAGAAGTCTTCGTCTAGTGCGTTGTGGTGAGTGGTAAAGGGGTTTGCATCAGCTCCACCCGTGGTTTCTTCCATAATTGGCGTTATTACTTCGGTAAATCCTTCTCCAATCATGAAATCTCTAATCGCTTTCCAGAAAAGTGATTTTTTCATAAACATATCGCGAAGATCACTATCGGTCACTAAATCAAGGTAACGCTTACGAAGTTTTGTTTCTGTATCTTGTAGCCCGTGGAATTTTTCAGGCATTGGACGAACTGACTTTGAAAGAATTGTGTACGAAGTTACCATAACGGAGATCTCCCCTGTTTTGGTTTTACCAACGGTGCCTACTGCTTGGACGTAATCTCCGATATCAAGAAGATTCATTTGGTCGTATGTAAGCGGCTTATTGGAAAATTTTGGACTACTCTGCTCTACCGTTACGTCTGATTCTTTAAAAAATAACTGAATACGTTCTGATTCGTCTTGGATGGTGGCAAACGCTATTTTACCGATGTTTCTAAGAAGAAAGATTTTTCCGACAACGGTAACCTGCTGCCCTTCTACCTTTTCGTAACTAGACTTGATTTCAGCTGCCTTGTGGGTCCTGAAAGTATCGGCTTTTGCGGAAACATAAGGACTAACCCCAAGTTCCCGAAGTGTTTGGATTTTTTGAATCCTTGTTTGGCGTATATCGTCTAGCATGAGGGATTATAGCCCAAATTGGGTGCTAAGACTAGACATTCCGATTTTTAAGGAGTATAATTACTATAAGATGGCACCAAAATCAAATAAAAACAAAACCACCCCACCCGCCCACATCGGAAGAATGGAGCTTGCCCAGATTGAAAAATTGTCTCCGAAAGCTGCGGTAAGTGAGGTCATGAGACATGAAATTGTTCGATCTACTTCAGAGTTGGTTTTTGCGGCACTTGCTGATGTAGCAATCGATGGTTCACAAAAATTAACGACCAAATTTGTCCCAGAACCAGTAAAAACACCACTTCGTGTTGGATTAGAACTAGCCGAAGCAAAATTTGAGCACGAAAAAGCAGATGAACAAGGTGCAGAACATGATGAAAATATGAAGCTTGTAATTGGCAAAATGCTCGGAATGTACAAGCAAACCTTGGAGGATCATAAAGAGGATAAAGACTTTGATGTGAAAAAACTAAAGCGAAGTATGAGAAAACTTCAATACCTTGATGCTTGGTATCATAACGATGTCAAAAGACTCGACTTTATGAAAGATACGTGGAAGCCCGTTACCGCTGCAGTCAATTGGTTAATTACAATGGCTGATAAACAAGTTATTCAAAAAATCAAAAAAGCGGCACTTGAGGTAGGCGATTGGCTTCCGTTAGCTTGTCCAGAATCAATAATGGAAGTATATCGAATTTCGCAGGCAAAAATTGTTATGGACCTCTTTAATGAGCATCCTGATGTTACAAAAGAAGAAGAGATTCATTTCCCTGTAAGCTTGTTTAAAGATATGTATGAGTTGCAACGCTTGAGGATTAAAGCCATGGCAAAGAGTTTTTCTCTTACAGGTATGGCAGAAGCTTATGCAAAACAGGCACCAAAAACAACGAAAAAGTGGTCAGCCGCGCCAGCAGCTGCATAGAGATAGTATATTGACAGTCCCATAGTATTTTGTTATAATTCTATACTGCTCTTTAACATAGGTATCTCTCCCAAACTTCAGAAGAAAATGTGTGGCGTCCTTGAAGATTCTTTCAAGAACTCTTCCATTCTCTTTTGCATGAGCAAAGAGAATAGCTCGTTAAAGATATAGTGTGGCCTTTTTTCCTTTCTTTGTTCAGTTTTCGCAATTGATCTGCTTTCATGTCGTAAGGCGGATGGAGTGCGAAAATTGTGGCAAAATTGACCTTAAGGTCAGAAAGGAGAAACACCATGGATTCTATCCTGAGCGCAATTTGGCAACTACTGGTTCGGCTCTGGAAAGGCTTTTGGAAGATCATTCGGCGCATACTCGGTGTGTTATTTACCTTGTTTGTGCTTGCTCTCCTCAAGTTCCTTTTCGAAGTCGGGATAATCCTGTGGCTAGTTAAATTGCTTCTGCTGAACGATGGTGGATAGCCACACATGCTGGGCGGCGATAGACTGAGAAGATTTTTTGAACCTCCGTTCACTCTTCTCTTTCTCTCCCCGCCCAGCAATTCCACCTTTCATCTAGAAAATGAAAGTTTCTATTCATTAGAGATTTTCATGTTTTAGATGCGTAAGCTCTAGAACAGATCGTTAAAAACTGTTTGATCGTTTGCGGATGAATGGCTGCCTTCGGGTAAGCGCTCTCTAAGAACATAAATCAAACAACCGGTGAAGAAAGAGATATTTGGGAAGGTGCTTTTCTCCACGTATTGAGTTGCAAAGTAATTTGCGATTGACCACGTGGAGTAAAGTCACAACGCGAAAGCGTTCCCGGCCCGTTAGGGTAATAGTGACCATTTGAAACTCGTCAACCAATGGAGGTTACGATGAAGAAATACAAGTACGTGTTCGTAGTCGGATTGGTGTTCTCCTTGCTGGTGTCAGCATGCTCCCTCGGGGCATCGCAGACTCCTGCTGAAGCGACACCCACTGCAATGGAGGCCCCCGCAACGGCGCCTGTCAGTGAGACCGCAAGTGTTGCGAATGGTTCACCGATTGAGGGGGCTCCGTCCGAAAGCTATCTGCAAAACCTGCAGGCGGCTGACACGGTAGAGTTGCTTTCCCCCAATCAGATTTTCCGGCGGGCAGATGATGAGAATGGGGTGTTCCACTGGGTCCTGGCTTCAGGCGGTCTCTACGACTTGCCCGTTTGCCATCAGGTCCCCCCCATCGAGGATTACTGTGCCAAGAAGACCTGGCGGTACTTCCTCATCGACAATGGCTATCTTGCTGGACCAGGCGCGGGGACTGCACATTTGAATACCTTCACGGATATTCAAGCGTTGCTGACCGCACAGGGCTACGAGCCAGACGATATTGTGAAGGTCTTACACTCCCCCTTCCTCCACGCAACGGGATTCAATCCCCTGCATCCTGGAGAAGGACGGGTCAAAGTGTCAGACTTAAGCAAGTTGTCGGGCTCCGGCTTTGTCTTCACGTTCGCCATGGATGAAACAATCCCTCTCTGGGACCCATCTATTAACTACGGCGAGTGAAGGCTGTTTCCATCAAGGTTCCTCTGCGTCGAGTTTTTTCTCTACTCTTAACCGGATCTCCGGACATTGCAAAACAGTGTCCGGAGTGAACCTTTTTTCTTTTCAAAAATTTGCCGTACAATCCTATTATGAAAGCAGTACTTCGTTTACTTCCGCTATTTGTCTTTCTTTTTGCCGTTCTATTCGCATTTATTGGAATTCAGAATCTTCCGCTTGGTATGCACTATGACCAAATGAGGTACATTGTTGCTCCTGAGCAACAAATACTTGGTCTGTTTTCGCGTTTTTCACTCAGAGAAACGGTAGCGAATCTTTTGTTACTTGGATATCAATCGGCAATAGTTGCAGAATATGCAAGATTTGTTAATAATCCACAGCTTTTATTGCTTATACCTCGTATTGTTACGGCTATCTTTTTCGTGCTTTCCTCAATGGTATGGTATTCAATAACCCGGGAACTCGATTTGTCCGCAAAAGCGAGAGCATTTTTTACCGTTGTATTACTAACCGGCGGACTGTTCCTCGTATACTCAAAATTCCTTCCCATGCTTGGTGCTTATTTATTTTTTATTTCGATGTTCTGGTACTTCCTTATCAGATACGAAAATACCAATTTTAGTACATCGCATCTCATCTTGGCTGGAGTATTCGCTGTATTTTCTCTCTATACTCATGCGATGGCAGTCTTTGTCGTTGGATTTTCACTGATAGCATGGTTTTCAAAATACATATTTGTAAAGTCAAAAAGAATCATTTTACTCAACAACTTGCCCAAAAAAGAGTGGCTCATTTTTGCTATAGCGCTTTTTTCATTGCTGCTTTTTCCTCTCTTTTCTACACTTGTAACTCCAGACCCAAATATTAGTGGTAAAGATGAGTTTACGATTTTTTACTTGCTAAAGCACGGAGAGTTTAAATATGCTGCAGAGACAGCAGGAATAAGACTCGTCACATATGTGAATCCTCAATTTCTCGTAGCTGGTGGTCCAATGGCTGGAGCCAGCACCTCAACTGATCTCTATACAACCGCTAATATCAAGAATCCAGAAGCAAATGCGTTTCTGTTAACAAATATCTCTCCCTTCGGGTATGTGACACTCGCACTATTTCTCGCTTTTCCTTTTTATATACTATCGAATAAATCAGTTGCGGCTTCTTTTTGGAGATTCCTTGTGCTTGTATACCTACTTTCTGCGATTATTCCAAACTTTGATAACCCATCACTTGCTCGATTACTTCCACTCTACCTCCTCATTCCACTCGGGCTTGCCATAATTTGGGATGAAGTTGAGAGAGAAAAAAAGCTAAAACGGAATATTCTTACAGCATTACTTTTGATATTGTTGATTGCCTCTTCTGCGGGAAATTTATTTGCAGTTTATGGTTTTCCCTATAAAAAAAGTGATTCGAAAAAATTCGATACTCTTATAGTACAAGCCCTTCCCTTCATGCTCGGAAACGAACTCGCGAGTAAGGAAGTTGTTTTAGATAACAAGGCGTGGAATAGTCAGAATACATTACAGTATCTCTTCTCTCCTTATATAGTTGAAAATACAATCAAGGCAAATGGGATAGAGACAATCTCTTCAGAAATCCTATCAAAACGGACTGTATTTACCAACGCTTTTCCTAACAACGAAATAACAAGGGAAAGAAAAGTATTATCTTTTAGCAATGAATTCTCTTCAGATTCTTTGTATGTTGTTTATGATTCAGCGATAAATGCATGTCGGGCATACCCAACATCCCAAACTGTTTACATCGAGAAAACGGTAACGCCACAATTTAAAGGTAACGAAGAGTTTTTGCAGGTTGGATATGAATACCGAGAATCGATAGACAAGAACTGGCTGAGAGTTAACGACAGGAAGACCGCAGAATATGCATTTATATCCCCAACAAAAGATGACTTACTGAAGTTGCCTATGCTTACTGAAAAAGTATTAAATGATAGTGATTTTGTTGTGAGCAATAATGGAAAAAGGAAAAATGACCATAATTATGAATTTACAATTAAACAACAGCCTGAATCGTTAGTCGTTTATTTCAGACAAATTCCAAAAGGAACCTTCAGAACAACATTTACTGTCAGAACAAATGATACTGCGACTTTTGATGCTGTACTTCTTGACGGTGCTGATTCCCGATTGCCATATATAGATCAAAAAATCGGAAATGCTTACAGTTATGTGTTTTCTGTAACTGATACCTCAGATGTTCGTTTGATATTGGGTGGATATTTTACGAGCTATTTACTAGATAGTGAGAAGCATTTCGGAACACTCTCCGTGGAGAATACGAAACTTTTTACAATTTCAAATGAAGTTCTTGTTAATGTCCCTCGAGCTAACCTGCCTGGTGAAGCAAAGTCACCACTCACTGTATCCTTAGCAAAGAAGTCAAATAGTTATGAAATATCTGCCCCTGATTCATCTCTTGGTGATGATATGATTGTATCCTGTCCAATCCTCTATTCCCCTTGGATTAACGTGAAAACCTCAAGTGGAGAGATTGAAAATCCAATTCGGGTAAATGGTAATGGTGTTGGTGTGCACGTTTCAAGCGGAGAAACTGCGTCACTTGAGTTTTCGTTTCCCCTTGGGTTTATGTTGTTGGGAGGGTTGTATGTCACTATGCTTATGACACATACATTCCTTATCGCGATTCGCCCACTACCTCAGAATAGAGACTAAGATATTGTTGTGCGATAGTATCTACGCTGTACTGATTGATATTTGGGTATAGTTCTTTTTTTCTCAGAAAGGCAGCTTGAATTGCCGTATGAATGCTATCAACTTCAGTATTAGTAACATAAATAGCAGATTTACCACCGAGGTACCTAAATATGGGTATATCCGCAAGAATGAGGGGGAGTCGTGCTTGCATCGCTTCAATTATGGTTATACCAAAAGATTCAGCTTTAGAAAGTGAAATAAATGCATCTGCGGCTGCAAATGCTAAACCTTTTTCTTTTCCAACGAGTTGTCCGACAAAATAGACTTTTGTTTTATCATTTAAATATGACTTAACTGTGTTTTTTGCTTCGTTAAGATAAGGACCGTCACCTGCAATAACGAGCACATATTCTCTACCGTAGTTCTTGTCAGAAAGTATGGCGTCTAGTAAATAATGTATCCCTTTCTCCTTACTTACGCGACCAATGGATAATAGAATTTTCTTGTTCTCCGAAATTCCGTTCAGCTTTTTCCAGCTTGTAATCTCGTCTTCTCCTTGTGGGAATATGAGTGTTTCTACAGCTGGGGGGATTATCGAAACGTTCTTTCCGAAAAGACTCTTAAAAATCTCTGTTTCGAGTACAATTTTGTTCGCCTGATTTATACTTATTTTCCCAAGTGTTAGGTCATAAAATGTCGTTATCCACCGTGGGAAGTTTGGCGTACCATTATACTGGGGAGAGAATATAATCGGTGCTTTAATCGCGGAAGAAAGCTTTCTAAGTGCGGGAATCCAACTAGTCGAATACCCATAGGTAAAGGTGTGAATGAGGTCGTATTTTTTTGTTAAATCCTTCATAAAAATGAGTGGATAAACAATTGTTAGTGCATCTTTTCCAAACAATCTAATAGCTTGAAGGCGAATGACACGCACGTTGTTTATCCTCTCCTCTCCTTGGTCGTAGGTATCAGAACTATTTGTATCTTTAAAAAATGAACAATATACCGTTACTGAATGTCCACAATTAACAAGAAATTCAGCGAATTGTTTTAGAAAAGATTCATTCCCTCCAATTGCAGGGTAATATCTGTTTGTTATTAACGCAATATTCACTCTTGTAGAAATATCAGCTGAATGGTACATTCTATCATGAAATTCGATTATGGTGTGGTTACGCCCTTTCCAAACAATGAAAAGCGTAAGCAAGGAGGAGCAGCGCG
Organism: Patescibacteria group bacterium; assembly: GCA_016860985.1. GTDB lineage: Bacteria > Patescibacteriota > Dojkabacteria. The sequence continues at coordinate 836,744 of BOKM01000001.1, forward strand.
GTTTATTAAGCAGATTGTTCAACATTTTGAAGGAATACGAGGAAAAATTTATTCGGAGCAACTCCCAGATGAAAGAATTGAGGTCCTCGATCACTACGAAGTTGTTCCGAGTTGGAAAAAATCGGGATTTGCACCCTTTAAAGAGGTAATAGAAGATATTGATCGAGAAAAAATTTCAAAACTATTAGTAAATTTTGAGTTCGGAGCATACGGCGGTATTGTTGGGATTATTTGGCTCCTGTTCTTCTACCTTGGCTTGCGAATAAAGAGAGTGAGAATTGTAACGATTTTCCATCCTGCGGTGCTTACTTATGCTGAAATGGTCGGAATAGCGGACCACTTAGGGAAAAACAAGCATTCTCTGTCACTCTTTATTTATGCGATTGGCATGAGATTCTATGCACTATTACTAAGTTTACTTTCAAGCAAAATCGTCACATTTGAAGAGGAATTCGGCCAGAGGTTAGAACGTCTTGGGGTTCCAAAGAAAAAAATTTCGGTTATTCCGCACCAAATTTATGGAAAGGCATCACAAAGCACTTTTCCGAAGGGAAAGCTATCATTATTGTTCTTTGGCTTCTTGGTACCTTACAAAGGTTTAGACCTTTTGCTCGATGCGTATGGATGTGTAGATAAGCAAAAAATTTCTCTCACCGTTGTTGGAGGGAAGAGTCCAAATGCAATGAATGATTCTTACTACGATTACATTACCAAAAGGATGGCACATGAGGAGGTCGATTACGTTGATTATGTACCAGATGATGAGATTCCAAAATATTTTAGAAATGCTCATCTCCTAATTCTACCGTATAAAAATCTTATGGCTTCGAGCGGTCCTCTCGCTTGGGCAATCGGTGAAGGGCGTCCCTTTTTGATGTCATCAAACCTTAAGGCATATCTTCAGAATGTGGATTTTATAGAAGCGATGAAATTTAATAAGGTCAGCTCAAACGATATTTTGTTCGAATTTGATTCAAATAGTCTGGCGAAAAAACTTGATTTTTACGCTGATAATAGGGAAAAGCTTGAGGCGCTTCAGGATGTGTCGTTTAAGTTGCAGGTGTTTCGTTCATCAGAGTTAACTGCGCGCAGGTATAAGCAGTTATTGTTTTCTTAGATAGACGGTAAAGTAGTCCTTTTCTGCATACAGCTCGTACGTAGTTGTAATACAATTCGGTATAGGAAAGTCTTGATATTTTTCGATGACAAGGTAGTCGATTTCTGCTTTGCAAGGATCTTTACTTAGGTCTTTGTATCTCTTTGTGTCTTTGCCTGCAGATGCGCCGTCTAATATATGGGCTCTCGTCATGTAGACGACGAGAGATGAGCCATAGTATCCCCATGGATAGCGACGAAAATAAGTGGTTTGTGGTTCAGGTATCACAAGCACGGTGGATTGAGCGCTTAGGTCTGAGTAAAAAAGCTCGTAGGATTTTGGAATATTGTGTGCACTGAATCCACTTGCCAATTTCCCTGTATACCAGGGAAAGGCCGTAAATGCTAATACTGTCGTCAGGGCAACGGCAAGAAGAGGTTTATTGAAAATGCGCGTCACAGTCAGGCTTCCAAGTATTAGCGTGGGAACCCATAGGAGAAGCCATAATTTTGTTGATGCTGACCTAAAAAGTACTCCGACAACTGGAATATTGAGTAGTAATGATATACCAAACGTACTGAGAAGCATTGACGCAACAATTAACAAAATCCCCCACTTCTTCTCAAATTTTAGGTTCGTTGCTATATATGTCAATAAGAGAAATACCTGGACAATAATGAGATAGATATTGTTTCTAAATGTATGAGCCCAAGGTAGAAGATAGTTTGTTTTTTCATCAAAGAGCGCAAGCCAGCCCGTTGCAAATCGTAATGCGTTTGTGATTGAAGCATTTTGCAATTCACTTCGCTGTAAATCCGTAGTAAGTTGTGACATTATGGGGGATTGGTTTAATTCTACAAGATGGTGGTAGAGCTCAGTAGTTACAGTGACCCGATTTGATGTCAGTAATATTCCAGCTTGCAGCAATAATAGAAATATAACATTCAGGTATAGGCTCTTTTTGATTATATTTTTTGCCTGCATTGGTGTCTGCAGAATTGCGAGGAAAGTGCAGAGTATTACTCCTACTCCATAAACTACTATGTTAACAGCTGACGAAAACAGCATGGGTACGAGAATCACTGAGAATAATGCGATTTCGGTGGCACTTCGTTTCTCTGTGGGTGGCCGCAGAAATTCTTGGATTATAAAAGGTGCTGCAGTAAACATACTCATAAACATGAGCTCATGTGTAGAAAAAACCCACAAAGGTATAAGGCTGCCGAAAAAAATGAACACAAATGCAAAAACACTGACCTTTCCTGGGTACATCTTATTCACTAAACAATACCAACCTAGTAGGGAAATGAATAAGTAACCATAAACGTACAGCGTGGATATCAATGAAGCAGAAAATCCCACAACTCGTAACAAGTAAAACCACCAAGCAAAAAGCAACGGTCCAAACCCAAAGAAATTTTGGCTATGTTTGATTTGTTCTAGAATTGGAGAGATTCCCCAAAAAGGAGATAAGTTGTCGATTCCGACATAGACATTGCCTAGTTTGTGATTGATTCCACCAAAAAAAAGAGTGATTACAATAAATATAACCCAAGGATGCTTTTTCAGGTATGCAAACATACCCTATCTTATTGCTTTGGTGTACTAAGTGCAACCAACGGTCTCTTTACATACTGCCCAATTGCCAATGTCCATACTTCACGAACAATTTCGTAACCACTCTTAAAGAACGATAAATGGCTTCCCGCTTGTTGTGACCACTCGATTGGCGACTCGAGAATACGCATGTTGTTGTTTCTAAGTGCAAGAATCATATTGGTATCACATGCCCACCCAAAGGTAATAACTTCAGGAAGCATGGCAAGCACTGCCTCTTTTGTAAACAGTTTTAGCCCACCTTGTGTGTCTTTAAAAGGTACGCCAAAGAGAGTTCTAATAGTTGTGTTGAAGAGACGGCTAAAAATCTTTCGTTTCCATGGAAGTTCACCAACAAGTACACTGTTTTTTGCATAACGGTTCGCAATAACTGCGTCAGCTTTATTTACAACAATTTTTCGGTACATTTTCATGACCTCTTGCGCGTTGTAAGAGCCGTCTGCATCGGTAAATCCAATAATTTTCCCCTTTGCTTTTCGTAGACCGAAAACAACAGCACGTCCTTTTGATTCGGTTGTGCCAATATCGAATACACGAATTTCGTCGGTCTTAAGAATGCTCCTTATCGTTTGTAAGGTGTCAACTGTTCGATCAGTCGTGTTATTTACCACAACAATAATTTCGAACTTTTTTGAACCGAACCGACGATGAAGTGCGGCGTAGTATTCAAGAAGAGGAAGAATAATCCTCTTCTCCTCGTTTTTGGCGGGGATAACCAAAGAGAACTTCATGATTGAAGTACGATTAGTTTACTAAGCCTTTTGTGAATTTTGCTTGAATTGCTTTTGAAGCGCTGGTAAGAAGAATACCGGCACCGTACATCCCTGCACCAAGCACTAAAGAGGTATCAAGATTGATACCCGTGTCGGTTGGGTTGTGGTATGGACTTGGGGTTCCTTGTCCATCAGCAAGTACAAGTTGGAAGCCGATTACCATTGCCATTACAGCAAAAGCAACGACTAACTTTTTAGTTGCAGTGTTTTTCATGCGAATATTATACTATAGGTCAGAAGTATTTGCAATACTCTATCTCTTTGCGGAAAACGTGGAGATATACTATAATCTGGCATGAAAATATTCAAACTTTTCTTACTTTCTGCGCTTGCGCTATTTGTCGGTTTCCTATTGGAATCTCCAGTTTCCGCACAAACAAACGTAAGTTGTAATCCAAACAATTATATTCAAAAAAGCTACGTCGAAGTGAAGTCAAAACCAAATACAGAGCTTCGTTTATATCATAAAAGTGGTTTCCCAACGAAAATAGTTATCAAAAAGGGCTCCACAGTCGTCTCTACAGTTAAAATTCCAATGAACTCGGACGAGAAAAAACTTTGGGATGCGCGTCCACCTACCGCAACTGCGGAAACTTACCGTTACGAATTTTACAGATGCAATGTGAATTTTTCGACTTGCGGTACTTTTCCTCGATGGATGCCTTCTAATGTAGGAGCTCATGCTGGGACCTGTGGTACAGGATGTGTTGTGGACAGTTTTCCATACAACGTTATATCAATCACGGGGCTTGACGACGGAAGTCGCGGAGAAACAGGTGTTGACTTGAGTGAAAGTGGGAATACTTTATTTAGTTATTCGTCCAGAAAAAAGAATACTGTAGACACGGCTGTGTCTTGTTGGAATGATAATCTAGGCACCGATACAGATTTTAACGACGGCGCTACATACTGGGCATATAAGGCAGTTACCCCGACTTCTACCCCAACGCCTACTCCAACGGCTACGCCAACACCAACCGCTACTCCGACCCCAACGCCAACAGCAACCCCAACGGCGACCCCGACACCGACGGTAACACCAACCCGAACTCCGACAGTTACACATACTCCAGAAGACACAGGCTTTGCGGATGACGTGCTTCTCTACATTGGTGGTGCACTCTACGTCATTGGTGTGGTAGCTTTTATGGGAGCACGTGTACTCTCAACCAAAAAATACGGGCGAAGGTAAACTCGTATACATTGCTGAAACAATGTAACACTTGGTTTGAATTTAGTATAATCAGGTATGCCGTTTGAAATTGTCCAGCAACAACGTACTCTAAAGGACCTTTCCTTTATTCTCTCGTACGTCGGCTTTTTGCTAATAACGGCAGGGACGATTCTACTTTTGATTCCTGCCCTCCCGTGGGTTTATTACCGAATAAATGTTGAAGCCACCTCCGACGAAGTTGAAACGCTTACTGGTTTTATCGGTATTGGTACGATCGTTGGTCCCACACCAACTTTAAAACCTGGACAGACAGTTGTTCCAACTCCAACAGTTACAAAACCACCAAAACCTACGTTTAAACTACCTGATTTTGACCCTACCCTCCCGTCAGATAATACGCTTAGAATACCCAAAATTGGGGTAAATGCAGTGTTGCAAGAAGGAACAGATTCTAAAAAGGCACTGTATCGTGGCGTTTGGCGTGTACCTGAATTTGGCACTCCACTAAAAAATGACAATTCAATTATTCTGGCTGCCCACAGATACGGTTATATCGAGTGGTCTTCTACGTTTCGTAAAACCAACTCGTTTGCAAATCTTCCAAATCTAAAAGAAGGTGATACGTTCCAGATCATTTGGAACCAAAGGGCCTTCGTTTACAAAATCTATAAAATGGAGGAAAGTACTCAACTCTCAGATTACAATGCTGATGTAATCCTCTATACCTGTAAACACCTCAAATCACCGATAAGAATTGTTGCCTACGCACAGCGAATTTCATAATTGCATTTTTCTAGCTAACTCTTGTATACTGAACCATGAGGCTACGTAAGCGTACGATTATTATTATCTTTGTTCTTATACTTCTTACTTGTGGCGTTGGTGGTGGAATGTGGCTAAGTGGCGAGATGAATGCTGCGTGGAATAATCCAAAAACGTGGGGAGCAGAGAGTAAAGTTATACTTCCAACTGAAGCAGTCAATCTTAAAGTTGTTAACCAATTAACCGATATCACGGGTACCAATAAAAAGCAATTCGAATTCGAAACTGAGTATTGTTACCTCTATGCGATCGAACCTGCCATGGATGATCAAAGCGCTACACTAAAGTGTAGTTTGCTGCCAATGTACTATATTGATCGAGCAAAAGAAGTACCTAACGATTGGCAAGAAAAGTCAGATATACAGTTGATTGTACATAGAAATGACAAAGAGCCGGTTGCTTTTCTTGGTAGACAGGACTTGTCGTTTGATTCCGTGCGAAGCCTTGGAACAGATAAATACCCAGTTAAGATGAAAATTGTGGGTGAATATACTTACCCAGAAGAAACACTAAGTGCCAAACTGCAACACTACCTTACAACCAGAACTGGCGCGAAGCAATCGGTTTCTGCTGAAGTCACCGAATTTTCGGTTGAAAGGCTTGATAATCCATACCCTCCAAAAGTTAAAGAATATGCAAAAAATTGGCTCACAGAGGTTAAGAAGTCACTCACCGATAAATATGTGCAGCAATCACTCATTAAAAAAGAATCGACAGAATTTTTACGCACAGCACATGGATTGTTTAACCAATTTAGAGTGAGATGTACGAAACTCGAGACCTGTGTAGAAGAATACGAAACAAACCCTGCGAGCAATTTCGCATTTATGTTATATGGTGCCGAAAGATGGAATCGTGACTTGTTTTTGAGTAGTGTAAAAGCGATGAAAGCAGATCTGTTTCCCTTCACAGGAGCTGTGGAACGGCCAAACCCTGCTGATTATGAATCTGAAGATTCTTCCCCTTGGAAAGTATTTTCTGCATACGAGTTCCCTGTTTGCCCTGTAAACGATTTGATTACCGGTAAAAAGAGCGAAAGTTTCAAAATACTTGAGACCTACCTTTCCAAAGAAAAAGCTTTTGAGAATTCACCGCTTAGTTTAAGCGAACTTACGACACTACTCTCAACTGAGCAGTACAGTTATAAGTTCTTAACACAAGAACGAACTGCGAATGGTGCGTGAGAAGTTGAAAAGATATTCGCAATTAACGAGGCCTGTGAGCGATCAATGGAAGGTGAAACACAAGCTCATCTTGAGTTACGGAAAAAGGTGATTGGTGCCTTTTACGCAATGCTTTCGCAGTACATTGGTAAAGAAGTAACGGGAACAACAGAGAATCTAGAAGAGCTTATTTACGAGGGGAATGCATATTCGCCTTATACTAACCGCTTCCTTTCAGATTATGATGTATCTCGTTTTCGGGAAACGGGAATCCAAACAAACGAAGAAGCTGCCAAAGTATATACGGAATGGAAGTCAGTTCTGGCCAGTTACATAATTCTCTACTTGTATGATGCACGTGAATAAGAAATTTTTTGCTTTATTGTTTGTTATTGGTGTTTTTCTTTCTTCGATTCTCTTTAGTGTAGTGTCCCCTGTGTCTGCTCTTGAGTGTAAGAAATACGGTTCTGTATGTGGTTTTACGGGGTGGTCTTCTAATCCAAAACCTTGTAGCCAAGGCGATAGCGGAGCAAAATATCTCTGTTGTTTTTGGACAAACTACCCTGGAACAAACTGTGCCTCAGTTGGACCAAGCAAATGCGCATGTGGTAACTCTTACTACGTGTGTGGAGGTGGAGGTGGCGGCGGTGGCGGGAATCCTACACCAACACCATGTTCTTGTTCTCCACGTGGTTGTAATCCGGGTAGGCCAACTACAAAGTTTATGACTACTTCGGTTGGCAATGGAACAGGTAAATCATGTAACGACCCCTGTAACCCAAGCACGTACAATTGTGATCCGGTAAGTGTAAATACTAAACCCTCATGTTCAATCGCGCCAGCATCAATTTCTATGACAAGAGAGGATAATCCTCGCCAAATCAACTTCACCGCAGTCGATGCTGATTATGGTGATACAGTGCAAATTACAAAGGTTAAGGTCGTTGATACTGCGGGTAACCTAAAGTCGTGTGTTAATGTAAACACACTCGGAGGTGGCGGTATAGAAAATTTGACGGTCAAAGCCGGCTCGAATAACGCCGGAGCAACTTCTCAAACCACGGGACTACTTGTTGATGCTCGATCTGCTCATGGAGTATACGATAACGTTGGAGGGCAATCGATTTGTAGTGGTTTTATTGATATTGAAATTCGCGATGTAGACTCTGATGGTGGTGGACCTGATGTCTCTGATTTTGCCTCTTGCCGAGTTGCAATTTCGGTTACTAATCAAGCACCTACACTTTCTGATGTCAAAATAATTGACCAAGATGTAATGACCACCGTTCGGGATTCAGGGAATAATGGTAACTTACTCGATGGGCGTGGCCAGGTAAATATGGGGTCTCCTCTTACGACGCAATCTAAAGCAAGGGCTTCTGTATGTGCAGAACCACTCGCTATTCTCGATCCAATAAAATGCCCAGGTGGTGGAGAAAGATACGAAGCAGGTATGAGCTCCCGTCGCAATCCTATTCAGGTGGAGTTTACGGTAAAAGACGCAAATGGTTTAGACGATATTTTACAAGCAGGGCTCTGGATTCAACGTACCGCGCAAGACGCAAATGATATTGCCTTACCACTTGCGAATGTGGGGAGTAAGATTCGTAACAGTATTCAGGTGATGTATTCCGAAAAGCGAGATGAGCAAGTAGTAGCTGGAGTTAATCGATGGAATCTTGTCTCTCGTGCTTGTCTTACTCCTCCATGTGGTCCAACGAGCTTGCAGTCGAGTTCGAACCAAATCTTTTCTGCGCTTGCACACATTCCAGCGTTAGGTGCCTATGTCGGGCAAAATGGAGTTATTAAGCACGGAGATACGCAATGGGCAAGTCAAAAAAGTTGGCATAGCGAGGGCTTTCCTGACTGTTTGTTTAAACCTTCAGGTTGTGCAAATACCAATGTTCCTGATAATGCAAAGACACAAGCAACGGCAGCGGTAAATACACTGGCTAATTATGAATGGGCAGTTGCTGCAGACCAAAATCATCTGATTTGTTTTGCAAATAATTCTCTCGTCCCTTCAGTTATCACTTCTTCTATTCCGACCACATGTCCTGTTACATGTGCTGCCTGTGCAAAAAAGGAGGGAGTTGAGTTGGTTGCGGGTGACCCAACGGCGATGCGCTTTAAGTTTGGAATCTACTTTAACGATTTAGATGGCGGACAAGGCATGCCCGAAGGCTCGTACTCAATATTTGTTAGCGCACTAGATAAGGTTGCAGCGCCTCTCTACAGTGTTACTGGCAAAGGAGCGGATGGTTGGCTAAAGTTCAACCGGAATGGTGCCCCTTGCACTGGAGCAAATTGTGCTGCGGGAACTGGCTTTACTCTTCTATATGACTCTACTCCACCGTCAATTGATTCGAATATTGGGTGGACTTCTACTTCTGGTACTGTAGAAGCAAATGTGAAATTCACCGATGGTAGCGGTTCAGGTATTGGTGGAGTAACCAATATGTTTATGGTCCGACAAGAGATGTTAGACGGTGAGCCTTTGGGAGATCGCCAATGGGCAACGAATAGCAATGGGCAGCCCTTTAACGGTATGAACGAACGGCAAAACCTCGCTTCCTCTGCTGTTACGTATAAATTAGTGGGAACTGGATTACAAGGCGGTGAAGACATTGTAACAGGGCTTTGTGCCTACGATCGTGCGGGGAATATGACGTGTGGAAGAAACGGAACACCGTATGTCTTTCTTGCTCCATGGCTTAAGACCTCATACGGAGATATCTTTAGTGCCAAAGGCGGAGCCACACCATTTGCACAAACTCTACCCAATAATGACGCTACTGTAAAAGACAACACACGCAATCTGTATGCACCCTTTACAGAACAAATGTTTACAGTTGGAACAGGATTACTCATGACTGGCGGTGTATCAGGGCAAGGGATTGGAATCTCGGGTGGATACGTGATCAATCCAACTACCAATGCCCAGATTGGGTTTAAGAATTATTATCGTACAGGTGCTTCTTCTTATAATGTTTTTGGGCATACACCATTCTTAGTGGGAAATGAATTTGAAAGACTACGTGCAATTGGTATTTCTAACTGTTCTTACCTTAATACGATTAACAATACGAACTGCCAAACAAATGGTTCTATCGATTCGATCGGAGCAGCTCCGTACAACATGATTTATGTCGAAAGTGCAACCGTCACCAACTTAATCTGTAAAAATGCGAACGTAATCTTTGTAACTGGCGCATTGACAGTTAACGGTAGTATAACGAAGGATACGACAACCCAAAGTGGGTGTATGTTTGTTTTTGGACCTTCGGCCTCGCTTACCATTAATGATACTCCAAGCGATATTCGAACCCCAGCAGGTGATGGAAAGGGACAACCAAACCCAGACAAATTTGAAGCTGCAGTTGTAGCTATGAATGGTGCAACGGTTCAAACAACCAAAGGTGCTCGAGGCGCAACTACAAAGAGTACCGATAGACTCGAATTCCGAGGGTGGGTATACAGCGCAAATACAACGCCAATCTTTAAACGAGATTTGGCACCGGTTGATAACAAACGATATCCTGCAGAATGGATAATCTATGATGCATCACTTCTTGATGTGTTGCGTCCGATTGTAGGTATTGAAAAAACGGTTGATTTGTTGTGCGGTACTACAACACACCCACTTTGTGGTAATACGACAAACTAACGACTTTCATTTTTACAGGGTACAATACGAGTATGGTAGATTTATCAACACTCAATAACGCTCAAAGAGAAGCGGTCGAAACACTTGATGGTCCCTTACTGATTGTTGCGGGGCCTGGTACTGGAAAAACAACAGTGTTGACGTACCGAATTGCACATATCCTCTCTTCTACCGATACAAAACCAGAATCTATTCTCGCAATGACTTTTACAGAAGCCGGCGTGTTTGCAATGAGGCGTAAATTGTACGAGCTCATTGGCGCAACTGCCTACAACGTAGAAATTACAACTATTCACGGGTTTTGCAATGCAGTGATTCAAGAGTTCGGCGAATACTTTACCCACCTTCAAGGGTTTACAGCAGTTACAGACATTGAGCAGATTAAGTTCATGCAAGAAATATTGGAAGATGTTGCTTTTGCACAACTAGCACCGGTTCAAGCAAAAGATACTAATATTCCTGCCTTGAGAGGAATCGTTTCTACTATGAAGCGCGAGTATATTACAAACGAGAAGTTCCAAGAAGCAATCGCGTATGAAGTGCAACAACTTGAATCGATGGAAAAGTATGTAACACGTGGGGCGAACAAAGGTAAAAAAATCCGAGAAGAATATCATCAGCAAGAAAAAAAGATTGCAAAATTCAAAGAAGTACTCCTCTTTTTTGAGGCGTACCAACAAATGCTCCATAAAAAGAAGCGTTACGATTACGAAGATATGATTCTTTTTGTACTTGAAGAGTTGAAAAAAAACGACGAACTAAGAGCCACTTTACAGGAGAAATATCAATACTTAATGATGGATGAGTATCAAGACACTAATGATGCGCAAAACACCCTCCTCTTTACGCTTGCGGAGTACTGGGGGGCGGAAGCCAACATCTTTGCTGTTGGTGACGATGATCAAGCAATATTTCGATTTCAAGGAGCATCTGTCAAGAATATTGTTGATTATTTAGGAAAGTATCCGCATGCAAAGGTCATTACGCTTATTGATAACTATCGCTCTCAGCAAAAGGTCCTTGATGCCTCTCGCGATTTTATTCGTACAAACACAAAATCATTAGAAAAGACGCTCGGTACAATCGATAAATCACTTAAGTCGCATGCCCTTCACCCAACACGTAAAGTTCGTTTAGCCAAGTTTCATCGTGGCGAAGCGGAAAATCTATTTGTGGCAGATAAAATTAGGCAACTCGCAGGTAAAGACAAAAAATACGAGAATATTGCAGTGCTTGTAAGAAACAATGCTGATATGGATCCTCTTGTCGATATGTTGCAACGAAAGCGAATACCGTACGTTCGGCGTGCAGGCGATAACGCTCTCGAGAGTATGTATGTAAAGCAGTTACTCGATATGGTTAAATTGGTGACTGTTATTGGAACAAACGAAGTTAATGACCTTCTTCTTGTTAAGATTCTGCATTTTCCCTACTTGGAGATTCCTAAACTCGATTTGTTGAAAATCGGACGTGCATACCCTGAAAAGCGCATCTCTACTCTTTGGGAATATATTGCAGGTGGTGATAAAAATATTGATTTCTCTGAACTTGGCATAACATCAACGGGGAAAGAAAAGATTCTTGCCTTTTTTGACAAGGTGGTAACGTGGTATACCCTCTCCTATCGTGAACCGCTTGCAAAAATGTTGGAGCTGTTCATGCATGAGTCAGGATTGTTAAACTTTGTTCTTGCAGAAAAGCATAAGATTAAGCACCTTAACTCACTCAATTCCTTTTTTGCCGAAGTAAAAGCGCTCAATATTAGTGAGCCCGATATGACACTAACCGAGTTCCTGCAGTCTATTGAGCTTATGTATCAGTTCAATATTGCTATAAATGAAAAAGATCTTGGTGTGCAAGAAAAAGGGGTTCAATTGATGACTGCGCATTCGTCAAAAGGGCTTGAATTTGATTATGTATTTATTCCTCAGCTTATTCACGGAAAGTGGGACAATAAAACAGTCCGACGCGGGTTAGGGTTACCAAGTATGCTAGAAGGTGGAGAGGATAAACTAGATGCGTTAGAAGAAGATAGAAGGCTACTTTATGTTGCACTTACCCGTGCAAGAAAGAAAGTGTACGTGAGCTATGCTGATGTCTATGCTTCACGTTTTGGTAAAGATTCTGAAGCTCATAAATCACAATTTATTGATGAGATTCCAAAGCATCATATATACAGATTGAAGGTAAAAAAATATACACAACTGGTGCAAGAACATGTGGCGGAATTACTTGCGGCACGGCCTTACAACACAGTTTACATCAATTCGGTCGACGAAAGAGATGTGATTAAAAGCATTGTCAATCGTTTTGATTTGCACCCAACGGGGCTTAATAACTACCTCGCCTGCCCTATGCAATTCCTACTCGGCAATTTACTTCGAATTCCATCTGCAATTACTCCGGCACTTGCTTATGGAAATGCCTATCATGAGGCGTTAGAAAAGCTATATAGGAATATAAAGGTAGAAGGGAAACCTTTAGAGTATGCGTCGTTCTACTCCTTGTTTGAAGAAAAATTGATGAGATATCCGCTCCGTACATCGCAAAAGCTCAAGCTGCTTGAAAAAGGAAAGAAAAATCTTCAGCTCTACTACACGCACTATGAAAATGATTTTCCAGTACCAGTTAAAACCGAGCATAAACTACTTGGAGTAATTTCGGGTGCACGATTAAAGGGGCGTGTCGACAGAATTGACTACCTTGACAAGGAGCGAAAGCAATTAAAAGTGATTGATTATAAGACCGGGAAGCCAATAGGTGTGAATGCTTTTAAAGGGCTACGTCCCTCTGGTGTGTTTAACAAATATGACTATGAGAAAGCAAAGGCGCAACGATATTACAATCAACTCCTTTTTTATAAAGTTGTGGCAGATTTAGACTGGTGGGTTACGAGTAATAATGCCGAAGTTGTAGAAGGTTCACTCTTTTTTGTAGACCCAGACCACGAGCAATTTCTAGAGCGTTCTGTGGTATATCAGCCAGAAGAAGTTGAAGAGATGAAAGATTTGATTATTACAACCTGGAACAAAATTCAGAATTTGGAGTTTCCTCGAGTTCATGGACCGCAAGATAAATGTGAGTACTGTGCAATCGGTGAGCAAAATGAGTAGCATTTATGCTACTATGTGTCATGATGAACGAAGCGGAACAAACAGCACAGCCAATGCAAAATGGCCAACAAGTTGTATATCAGGTAGTCGAGCGTAAAAAATCTCCTTGGAGAGCATTTTGGCTCCTTCTTACTGCTTTCTTTCTTGTGTGTGGATTGTGTGGAATTGTACCAATTGTGCTTCTCAGCATGACTGATTCTACTGGAACAGCATCTGTAAACACAGGGGAATATCAATTCGTTCGAGGAAAAGAAGAGAGTAAAAATGAACTCCTTGCAATTTATATCGATCAACCAATTCTTACCTCTTCCCAAGAATATTCTGATGATGTGCTCTCTTCTCTGCTTGTTGGGCAGTATGTCTTTGGGTACGAAATCAAAGATGAACTAATGAAAGCAGCCACAGAAGAGTCGGTAAAAGGTGTGGTGTTCTTTATTAACTCTCCGGGAGGAACTATTGTTGGTGCACGAGCTATTGCAGACGGAGTATCTTACTATCGCGAAATGACAGGAAAACCAGTGTATGCTTATGTCGAAGATATGGCAGCATCTGGGGCGTACTGGGCAGCTGCCTCAGCAGATAAAATCTACGCCGAAAAAGGGAGCTTAACAGGCAGTATTGGAGTCATTTTTGGCCCATTTGAGTATTACGATAAATTAGTAACTCTTGGTGGGGTTGGGACCGCAAATGGTATATCAATCAATTATATTACTGGTGGAAAGTATAAAGACCTTGGTAATCCGACTCGCAAAATTACTACCGAAGAGCTTGCAATTTTGCAAAAAGGAATTGACTCCGAATATAAAGGGTTTACTGAATATGTATCGCAACGAAGGAGTATCCCTGTCGATACAATAACTAATGATATTAAAGCACTCGTGTATGGTGCCGAAGAAGCACGTTCGTATGGACTAGTTGATGAAATTGGTAATCGAGAAGATGTGCTCAAAGCGCTTTCTACTGCAGCCGGTGTGGGAGACGATTACAAACTTGTAAAAATCGGTACGCAAACATCGTTATTTGGATCTTTGTTTGCAAAAATAACGGCACCAAACTATTCAGTATCCGATGCTCCTGCTCGTCAGTGTGCTTTGTGTGGAAGACCATTGTATTTTTACGGAAACCCACTAGATTACTAAAAAGTATGAACGGAATGGCGCCATTGCAGGATATTTCTGAAGAAGAACTCTCTTTGCGGCACGCAGCGTTAAAACAAATCAAAGATGATTTACTCACTAATTCTGCTGCCCCTTTGTGGGAATACCGAAAAACGAACAATTTTCACCCAGTTATTGGTGAAGGTTCGCATGCAGCCAAGATAATGTTTGTTGGCGAAGCTCCCGGTGAAAACGAAGCAAAACAAGGGAGACCGTTTTGCGGGGCAGCGGGTAAATTCCTTGATGTGTTGTTGGAGCATTTAAGACTTGATAGAAAGCAGGTGTATATTACGAACATTGTTAAAGATAGACCGCCAAATAACAGAGATCCGCTTCCTCAGGAAATAGATTTTTATAGTGGGTATCTTGATAAACAGATTGAAATCATCAAGCCTACTTGCGTGGTTACGTTAGGTAGATTCTCAATGGGATATTTACTTCCCAAGTGTGGTTTGGAGTCAGAGCTTACGGCCATAAGTAAACTACACGGTAAGTGTTTTAATGGGGTATTTGGTGACCAATCTCTTTCTATTGTCACGCTGTATCACCCCGCGGTTGCACTCTATAACGGATCAATGCGACAAGTACTCCTGAAAGATGCTGAAGTATTGCTTACTCTCTTATCGAGTTGAGCACTATCATAGATACTGTGCTACCATACCCTTATGACAACTGCACTTATCATCATTATTTTTGTACTATTAGCGGTACTTGCCTACTTACTTTCCCGAGTCACCACTCTATCGACGAAAAACAACGAAATCCAAAAGGTTTTGGAAGAAAACATTCGTACTCTCGATGATCGTATAGAAAGGCGTTTGAACGACGTTAAAGAACATGTTTCTTTGCGGGTAAATGAAAATCTTCGATTTAGCCAATCTTCTACGAAAGAAGTGAATGATCGTTTATCAACTGCAAGCAAAGTTATCGGAGATTTGCGTGAACGCATTACTGCCTTTGAAGAAGGTTCAAAAA
This sequence comes from Patescibacteria group bacterium, assembly GCA_016860985.1. Taxonomy (GTDB): domain Bacteria; phylum Patescibacteriota; class Dojkabacteria. The sequence goes on from BOKM01000001.1 coordinate 852,301, forward strand.
AGATTACCGATTTGGGAAAAAGTATTGGGGATTTAACCAATGTATTTAAAGCTCAAAAAATGAGAGGTGGTTGGGGTGAAGAATCGCTGGAATCACTCCTTATCGAGTTCATGCCAAAAGATGTGCTCGAATTCCAGTATAAATATCGAACAGGCGACGTAATTGTTGATGCAATTGTCAAATTTAATGACTCCTTCTTACCCATAGACTCAAAGTTCCCACTTGAAAATTTTATACGTTTAAACGAAGCAAAAACCGACGAAGAAAAAACAGCGATTAAAAAAGCACTCAAGAAAGATATCGAAAAGCACGTAAACGATATTGCTTCTAAGTATATATCCAAAGAAGATAAGTCTCTTGATGTGGCATTTATGTATATTCCTGCAGAAAACATTTATTACGAAACGGTCATTCGTGATGATGAAGATCTCAACATTAAGCGATACTGTTTCGACAAACATGTGGTCCCAGTTTCTCCAAGTACGTTGTATGCTTATATCCAAATTGTGCTTCTGGGTATGAAGGGCATGCAAGTCAGTAAAAAGGCAAAAGAGATATTAGACTCGATTAAAACAATGGAAGCTGAATACGGGCGGGTTTTGGAATCGTACGCGGTAATTGGAAACCATCTTACTCATGCCCAACAAAAATATGCAGAAACCGATAAGTATCTTTCAAAGTTTGGAAACAGATTGCAGGGTACAATTGCTATTACCGATGTCGATTCAGATAATACTACTGGTCTTCCCAGTGCGAGCTAAGCACATTTAAATAAAGATCAAACAAATCTGTGTTGCTCATTTCTGGATGTCGATCTTCTGCTCCATGTCTAAGGATTACTAATCCACTTCCATTTAGAGTTATAAGCGCTTCGGTGTAGATGTCAAGTGCACTTTCTGCCCCAAATGCTCGGTGATGATGCGAACGAAAATTCATTAAGTCTGCATTGCTATCAAACGCAAGAAACCCAATAGCAGAAGTCGTTAGGCGGTATGTTTGCCAACCTTCAAAATCGAGGGCGGGATTTACTCCTTCAATCTGAGGCTGAGAGTCTGCCATGGCCATAACGGTAACCGGATCCTCGTCACTAAAGATTTTTATCTTCATTCCCTCAAAGGTTCGTTCTATAAATCCTTTTGCTTCCATTCTCGTTTTTTTTATTTAGGTACGGTATTATACCCTTAATGAAGACTGCCCTCGAACTATTTTTGCTTACGCGCATCCCCGAGGGTTTTCATGTTGTAAAAAAAGTACTTGATATTACGCAAGAACAGCGTGATCCTGACAGCATAGCAGACGATTTTATCCGATTTTTGTTTATAGATTTTCATGTCATACAGGAAAGAGGCAAGTACTTACTTCACTCGACAAGTTGGAGATTTGAGGACCCTAGAAGCATAATTCTTACGTACTTGGCATATTCTGACCGTTTTTCTTTTGCTCACTTATCGCCCTATCGACTTCTAGATACCGAATTGCACATCGAGCATTCGACAAATCCAGAAAAACCTAGGCCCTCGAATATTAGTGAGAAGGCAGTTGTTTCGCACGGAATACGTCACCTTGCTTATTTGATTGCAACGGACCAGAAAGGAACTTATGACGGTATACTTTCGACCTCAACCTTTTCGCGTTTTTTAGAACTTGAACACCAACTGGCTGGGCGTGTATCTGTTAGTTAGGTAAAAGCTATTGCGAAAAACTTCTGTATTGCTTCTTTAACTAGCGCTAGTGTATTGAGCCTGCGGTCTTTTATCTCTTTTTGCTCAGCAATAACTGTTACTTTTTCAAAGTAGTGTGCAAGGAGGGTGCTAAGCTGTTTGAGGTCTTCGGGGAGGAATATACCATTCTTTGTTGAAACGAACTGAAGAAGTTCCTGTTCTGGTTGCTCAATACCCTTTTGTGAGAGTAATTTGGAGATCTCTGTGTGAGACGAATCAACGCCATTCTTCTGCAAAATATTTATTACTCGTTTGAATGTATCGCTAAGTTCCTCCTTTTCTGAATCATTTGTTACCAGAGTTGAAAGCTTTTTTGCGTAGGCAAATTTTTGAGCATAATCGTTACTGGTCGCGAGGGCAACGTTGTGTGCAATCCACTGTGGAATGCCTGCCTCTTGCAACATAATTTCGAATCGTGTGTCGATATATTTCGTAAGTGCCAGCTTAAGTTCTGGTGACATTTCACTTGCAGCAATAAACTCGGAGATAGTTGTCCCAGGCATATGTATGAGTAGAGTGAGTAGTCGATATACTGTTTTGCGAATCTCAAAAGGATCGTGGTTCCCTTCTGGGAGCTTCTCTACCTGTGCGAGTGTCAGCAACGAGTCTAACTTATCGGCAAGGCTTAGTAATTGGGCATCAATTGTGTTTGGAACCGCACCATTCGGTTCAAGTGGCAAATAATGTGCTGCCAAAAGCTCGGCAGTCGCTCCATCAACTCCATCACGAAGTGCATATGCTTTTCCGATAACACCTTCGAGTGAGGGGAATTCTTTTCCAAGTAAACTCGCTTTATCGTTCTTCATCAGCGCAAGTGCGTGTGTTACAGGGGTTGGTATTTGCTGCTGTCGCGCTTTGTAAAGCTTACCAAGTATTTCGCCGATTCGGCGCTTTTTGTCCTGGTAGCTTCCGGCTTTTGGATGAAAGGCAATCTGACTTAACGCTTGGTCATAATCGGACAATTTTTGTTTTGCATCTTGTTGAAAATAGAATAACCCATCGTCAAGTCTGGCTTTAGCAACCTTTTGATTCCCGTATGCAATTCGTTTGTGCACTCGTCTGTGATTGGCAATTACGTGGTACCACATGTGTGCTTTTTCTTGCGTCATAAGGTACATTTGGTTTTTCTCCAAAATGAGCGTTATCAGTTCGGTTGGCAACACTTGGTATTGAGCGTCAAGCGCAATGCCTGCTGCATGTGGGCTTTCTGTAAGGAAGGCATTTTTGGTCACAATCTTTTCGAAATTTCCGATTTTTTGTCCATGTTTAAATCCTTCCTTGCTAATTCGGCGCATTCGTTTTTTAGGGCTCAGCAGAATTCCGTTGCTTCGGATAAATTGAAAGTATTGTTGAGCTGATTGGATCTTTTCCTCTGCTGGAATTTCGTAGCGCGGGAGTTGTGTGGTTTTGCCCGAGGTTACATTCCAAATCTGTAACGATATTTTTTTGTCATTATGCAATGCGAGTATCCATCGCAAAGGCCGGATAAATGCTGGCACACCTGCTTCCCAGATCATCCATTTGGTTTTAGGAGCTGTTGCTACGACTTCGTTTACAATATATTGAAATACATCTGAGAGTGAAAACTGCACCTCTTTTTCAGCTGATATGATTGATTTGCCATTTTCTTCGATAACTTTTACATTCTTTAGGGAAAGTTCGTTCTTTTTTAGGAATCCTTCAAGTACTGGTGTTGGCTTCCCTTGTGCGTCGTAGGAGATTGAAGCGATCGGTCCTTTTATTTTTTTGACTACTCTCCCCTGCTTGCTTGGGCTGACCACCTTTAACACGATTCGGCGAGGTGTAAGGTAAAGATATGCTTTACGGTACGTTACGCCGTAAGATTTTAATTGCTGCTTAAACCATGTGTGTGTAAGGATGTTGCTCCACTCCTCTAAATAGCTTGCCGGAAGCTCTTCAAAGCCAAGTTCAACAACCGCAATATTCTTTTGATATTTCCCTTTTTTGTGTGCACCAAGTGTTTCATTCATTTTTGGTTTGTATGTAATTGGCTGCACGCGGTTCATGAGGGGATATCCTAACGCGGCTCTCTCTTCAAGGTACATTGTACTAATTGCTTTTGCACTTTTGCTCATTTGCCCAAATTTCGCCATACGGTCGGAAACACTTACCATCCCTCTGGCATCAAGAAGGTTAAAAAGGTGGGAAACCTTGAGTTGATAATCGTAAGCTGCCCAGAAATTCTTTTGTTCTAACTGCTGCTGAACTTCTTTTTCGTAGATTGTGTAAAGGGATTTGAGCGAGTCTGGTGTTGACGTTTCAAAATTATGTGTTGCTTGCCAGAATTCGTGTCTTTCAAAAATATCTGCGTACGTTGTTGTGTCGTTCCATTTCAAGTCTTTGTAATGATCAACATCTTGCAAGTACATAGCAAGTCGCTCTAGCCCGTAGGTTATTTCGAGTGTAGGGACTTCAAGTGGTGTGCCAGCCATCTGCTGAAAATAAGTGTATTGTGCTATCTCCATTCCATCGCACCAAATCTCCCAACCTAAGCCCCAGGCACCAAGCGGGGTTGACTCCCAGTTATCTTCAACAAAGCGAATATCGTGCTTTTGTGGGTCTAACCCAAGTGCAATGAGGCTTTCGATAAATAGTTCTTGGTTGAATTTTGGAGCCGGTTTTAAGATGACCTGGTATTGATAATAATGCTGAAATCTATTTGGGCTCTTTCCGTATCGTCCGTCTGTTGGTCTTCTGCTTGGCTCGACATAGGCGACATTGTATGGCTCGGGGCCAAGAACTCTAAAAAAAGTGTGTGGGTTACCTGTGCCCGCCCCAACTTCTACTCCATATGGTTGACCAATAAGACAGCCTTGCTTGGCCCAAAAGGTATTTAATGCAGTAATAAGTTCTTGAAATGACATGCGGAAGTATAGCAGAAATTTTAAGTTTTGTGTTGGGGTGGTTAAGCCGGTTCGACTATTCTTTTAGACTGGTTTCGAATAACTTTCATCATGTGATCCTCTGCTGTGGAGTATGCATATCTTTCTTCGTGACTATATTTCGCAATAAATTTAACAAACATTGGGAACGTTACGGTTTGTAGAGCAACCATGGTGGCGCGGACAGTCCTTTTTTCAAATCCCTCGTCAAAACGTTCTTTTAACCATTCAGGCATTGGAACTGCTCTTACTATCTCAGTCCCAATTTTTTTGACAACAGGTGCAAGGAGCTTACTCGTAGCGTAAATAAGTCCGTAATAAAGTCCAGCTTCTGCAAAACGAATTGCCCAAAATTGTAAGCCCGCATGGGCTTTATGTGCTACTTCGTGGGAGACAATGTTTTCGAAATCGTACTCAACCTCTTTGTAGTATGCACCGCGCTTTAGTTCCTCTCTTATGGCAAGGATGTTTTTTGCATAAATATGTGTGGAACCTGTTAATGGATTATATTGTCCAAGCAATCTGGGGAGTGCCTCAGATAATCGATTTGGTCGAAAATCAAGTGAAATTGAGCGTGCCTTATCTTCGGACATCCCTAATCCCATTGCATACTCAACAAGGGCTTCTGAATTGATTTTTAAATTTAAACTTTCAAATTCAGGAGAACTAATAATCTTTGGTGTCGGTTTTGGCTGAGAAGTTTCTGTCATATATTGTAGATCTTTACTTTAATCCAGTAATTCTTTATTCCCCCACCACCACGTCATTGGCAAAAAGAAGCCGTAATAGGTAATGGTTGCAACTGAAAAGAATGGTATACCAATTCCGATAAGCGAAATCACAAGTTGCGACATGAGTAGATAGTAATTCTCTTTTTTTAGCTTTTTTTCACTTTTTCTGAGAGCAAGCAGGTGTTCTATACTCTTTTTGAGTGACTTAATGGATAATGCCCAGAAAAGAATAATCACAGCTGTATATCCAGTTACACCAATGATGCCCTGTTCTGCGTATAACAAGCCGTATGTTGAGTGAGGGCTCGCGTTTGTGCCACCACCTGGGCGAATCAGTCGCTCATATTCAACCCCAAAGGTCCCCATTCCCATTCCAGTTAATGGTCGTTGATTTCCAATTTTTATGGCGCTCTCGAATAAATCTGCATGGCCTTGCGCAGATTTCTCGTTTGGATTAAACATATTTTGAACGTACCTGGTCATTTCTCTCGATAAAGAGGTGGTTCTACCGTTATGGTTAAGTGGGACTGCGTAGCCTATTGCAAAGAGTATTCCAGAGGAAATAATTGTGATAATCAAAAATTTTATAGTTGTTGACACAATCGCCTTAATTTTCCCGAGTCGTCGGGCAAGAGGAATAAAGTACGCGACTAATAGCACAATTCCTACAATTCCCGCGCCAAGTAGCGCGCTTCTTGAAAAGGTGAGTGCGTAAGATATAAGTGCAGCAGCAATCGCAAGTGAGTAAAACAATTTCTCTTTTTTTGCAGGGTAGTCTTTCTGTTCTCTCAGTAATATTGTGGTAATGAGGAGTGTTCCAAAAATGATAACCATAACTAGTGAGAACATGCCGTTAAAGTTCACATCACCAAAGAACCCAGGAGCACGGATGATATTCGGTTTATAAGAAAACTTCTGATGTCCAACCAGCAGTAATTTGTTTGGAAAAGTCTCATCAATCGTTTTCCAGATAGTACAACCCGTCCCCGGATTTTGTGTTGAGCAATCTACAAACTGTGTTACAGAAACTACAGTATTTACAAAGGTAAAGAGCGCGAGTGTAATCACGAAGGTGCGAACCAATCGAATCGCTGCTTTCTTCAATGTTTCTTTTGACAGCATCTCTGTGAGAAGCGTAAGCCAAATAGTTGCGGTTGCAAAAACTGCGAGGCTCATCCAATGTGTGAGTAGTATACCCAAAGAAGCGCCTTTAGAGGTCGAGGTGATTATTGCTACAAAGTCGATGAGAGAAAGAAAAACAATAACGAGTGTAAGTTTACTTTTTAGTAGCTGTAATAAACTATGCCTCTTGCTGTACTCAAAAGTTGCTTTTGCAAGAAGAATAGGGATGACAAATACAATTGGTTGCAATGTCTTAGTTGAATCACCAATATTGAGCGTGATGCTAAACCTATGCACGAACGCAATAAGTGGTGTAAGTGCAAACGCTTCAAGAAAAGGCAGGTATGCAGCGAGCGCGGTGAGTATAAAGAACACTCCGAGAATTATTTTTGAACCAAGTGTGGTGTAGCGAAGCATATATATCATTATTATACGTTACTCGTTACTGCATCGCAAAGCTCGTCAATGGTAAAATACATTGTGGAAATTCATATTATTTTTGGTCCAACCGCTTCGAGCAAAACAAAGATGGCGCAAGCACTTTGGGAAACATATCACTACCCTATTCTTTCCGTAGACTCACGCAAAGTTTACAAAGGAGCAGATATTGGGACGAATAAGTTATCGCTTCTTGAGTTCAAAAAAAATCACTCTGAAGTTTTAGTCGGTGGAATTGATTTTAGGCAGCCGTCGGAAGAAATAAATGTTTATGAATTTCAGCAGCATGTATATGGTTGGATTGAGGAAAACCAAGAAACAATAAACAAATTTGGCGGGCTTATTATTCATGGAGGAACGGGATTATATTTAGATGCGATTTTAGAGGGCAAGTCATTTCTTTCTCAACGAAATGAGGAGCTTCGCGAATCTCTGGCAAATGAATCTGTTGAAAAGTTGCAAGAAATTGCAGCTAAAGAAAATACCCCAGCTTATGAAAAATTGAACGAAAGTGATCGTCAAAATCCAAGAAGGCTCATACGAGTTATAGAGAACAAAGATCTTGCACCAGAAAAGGTAGATAGCAGAAGTACATTTTTCTTGAATAGCACTATTACGTGGCATATTAAACTCCCTGAACGGTTGCAGCTGTATACAACAATAAATGAGCGAGTGTACCGATATTTTGTTGAAGGTTGGCTCGATGAAGTCTCCTCTCTCCGTTCACAGTTTGGAGATAATTCTCCTGCCTTGCAAATGATGGGTTACAAACAATTAGTCGCATTCCAGCGTGAATATACAAACTGGTCTGATTTGTATAAAGAGAATGCGCCTGAATTCCAAAAGGTTGTTGCTCTCATTCAGCTCGAGCATCGCCGGTATGCCAAGAGGCAAGAAACATGGGCAAAAAAGTATATTCGACAGCAAAAAAATAACTAACCAAACCGACTTTCCTTTAATATACTCCTAGCCGCTGCTACTTCTGGGTAATGAGCTCGAACGAGGTCCCAAAATACTTTGGAATGATTGTGGTGCATAAGGTGAGATAGTTCATGAATAATGACGTAATCAATAACCTCTGGCGGATAATGAACTAGTCGAAGATTGAAGGTTAGGTTACCAGTTGTTGTGCAACTTCCCCACAAGGATTTTACATACTTTAATCGCATTCGACGATGTTTTTTTTGCGAGATCTGCGGCTCGAATATAGCGATTCGAGCCGCAAGATACTGAGTCAGTTCGGGGGCAAGTAGTTCATAAAATTTCTTTCTTTGAAGGCGGTTTGTCCTTGTTTGCACGGATACAATATTCCCTTGTGTATTGATTTGTAATGTCGTGCTTTTGGCACGTTCAAGTACTACTGAATACAATGCTCCGAATAGATAGAACGTGTCACCGCTCAGGATTGTAGACGGGATTTTGTTTTGTTTGGGAACCGATAGCGATTTTACTAAGAAGATTGTGTTGCTGCTAAGAAATTCGGCAATTCTGCTAATCGCCATTCTGCGAGGGGCTCTCAATTCAAGCTCCCGATTGTTTGTTATCTTTAGCGTTGTAGACCTAAATCGTTTTGAAGACTGTATTGTGTTAATTGTAATTGCCATGTTGTTTTCTCGTTCTGCTATACATTATAATGGAATATGCAACGACGATTTATCTGGACAATACTATTACTTTTAATTCTCTGTTGCACCGCTCTCGTTGTTGATTCAATCTGGATGGAAAGACGCCTAAACACTCGTAATTTTGTGTATCCTGGGAATACTGAACTCTTTGGTGAATGACTATCCAATGAGCTCTTTTCCTAGATATTTTTGCAATACCTGCGGCACTCGAATCTTCCCTTCTTTTGTTTGGTTTTGTTCTACTAACGCAATTAAGAAGCGTGGGAGCGCAATTGCAGTGTTGTTTAACGCATAGGCAAATGCCTTTGTTCCATCGGCTCGTTTTACTCGAATGTTGTTTCTTCTTGTTTGGAAATCGCGCATATTAGAGGCAGAATGTGTTTCTCCGTAGCTACCTTTTCCAGGCATCCAAGACTCAATATCGTACTTTTTGTACTGAGGCTCGCCCATATCTCCTGTACACATCGAAAGAACTCGGTAATGGATTCCCAAACCTTGCAAAATTTCTTCTGCATTATTGAGAATTTCTGTGTGCATCGCTTCTGCTTTTTCTTCGTCTGGCTCCATAATAACAACCTGCTCAACTTTCATGAATTCGTGTACTCGGTAGATACCTTTAACGTCTTTACTGTAACTACCAATTTCTTGGCGGTAACAAGGAGAAAGACCTGCAAGCTTCAGTGGTCCGTTGGTTAAATCAAGTGTTTCATTGGCGTACATTGCCATTAGTGGCTGTTCCGCAGTTGCTGCAAGGTATAGTTGATCGGTTACTTCTGCCCCTGTTTCATCTACCCCGCCACTCTTTAGTCGATAGGTATCTGTTGGTGGGCTCCAAGGAAACTGTGCTGCACCAAACAAAACGTGTTCTTTGACAATAATCGGTGGTGTGGTGATTTCAAACCCCTTTTCTCGCAATTTTTCGAGTGCATACATGAGTACTGCCCATTCGAGCATGGCTCCGTCTCCTTTTAAGAAATAGCCTCGAAAACCAGATACTTTAACACCTCTTTCAAGATCAAGTAATCCAAGATTTGTCATTAAATCGACATGGTTTTTAGGTTCAAAATCGAACGCAGGTTTTTCTCCCCACATATGATGCACGGTATTACCCGATTCATCTGGTCCTATTGGCGTATCTGCAGATGGAATTCCTGGAAGAAATGACATTAAGTCGTTAAGTTCACTCTCGAGTGAGTTGAGTTCACTCTCTTTTTGGGCTATCTGCTCTTTAATTTTCTTGCCTTCTTCGATAATGCTTGCTCTTTCGTCAGTGGAAGCTTTTTGAATGCGCTCTGCATTTTCATTGCGATTTGTTCGTAATAACTGAACCTCAGAAGTTAAAGCTTTTACGGAGGACGCTAATTCGATGATTCTATCAACTTTTTCTGGTGCAGTTCCGCGTACCCCTTTATTGGTGATTGCCGCCTTAACGACATCGGGGTTCGCTAAAACAAATTGTAGGTCTAACATCTGGTATGGTAGCGTACTTTATGTGACGAATGCAATACTACGGGAATTTTACCTTGTATGCAGCTTGGCACTTTTCAATAACTTGCTTTGCTTCGTTCTCGTCGCCCCAGCGGTCTATAACTACTTTTTTATCGGTTTGCCCTTTGAATTTGAACTGCAAGTCTTTGTAGTGTTCCCAGAAGAACTGAATTTCATCAATTGTGATTTGTGGCAAATCTTTGTAGGTCTTAATGTGCTTGAAGCGAATGTCATCGACCGGTACTGCGAGTACTTTGTCGTCTATTTCGCCACTGTCGTTCATATACATAACGCCGATTGGTCGGACGGTTATTAAGCAGCCAGGAAATGTTGGATAAGACACTAAGCACATAATGTCGAGAAGGTCGTTGTCTTCATCGTAGGTTTGGGGAATAAGTCCGTATTCGATTGGATATGGCAACATTTCAAACAATACACGATCGAGCTTAATGACGTTTGCTTCTGTGACGTATTCGTATTTATTAAAGGAGCCCTTTGGAATCTCAACAAGCATGTTTACATTTCCCTCTTCGTCGAAGGTAGGGAGCACGTGTTGTGGGTTTATGCCCATTTTAAGATATTGCGGATCAAGATTCGAAATATTTGCCATAAATGTATAAAACAAGTTACTTGGTGATTATAGCGCAGGGAACGAACGGCGGCTACACTAAGGTCAAAAAATCTAACACTCGTATGTGTAGCCACCGTCCGCACGTTATTCTTCTACAGGTACACCCTCCTCTTTTGGCAGAATAATTTCGACCTGATACCCACGGTAGTTCACATCAAGGTAATCCTTGATTAAACCAGGTAATTCAGCGCATTCGGCAGTGACGATTCCCGTTTTGGGGTCACTGGTTGCACCAATTTGCATGGTTGTAAACTTTCCCGAAATGGCTCTTCGGAAGAAGAACTTATCGGCGTTCTGGGGGGGGGTAATCTTTACTTGGGCCATAGCGGCGCCTCCTGAAAAAAGTTTTTTACGTGCAGGACGAATTATACCATTTTAAGGGTGGTTTTTGAATAGCACTTGACCAGTACGCTTTTTGCAGGTACATTTCGTAATGGCATTAGAAGATATTCCAGAAGCACGTTGGCGTATGGCCGTAGGTCAATCGCCAAATGGTCGACTAACAGCTGATGAACTTCAGGCAAAACTTGCGAAGCAGGGTTTTGTTGAAGGTTGGGGAACCATACTTAAAGATGGGTTTACAGGGCTTGCTGAAAAAATGACCGAAGCAGTAAAGGCCATCGGCAGAAGTCGCATAAAAAAAACTCAAGAAAAGAGTTAGTTATTTCACAAAGTAAATTGTTTTTGGAACCGTTCCTTTAAAGGTTGTTTTTCCATTCGCAAACGAGAGTTCTTCTATTGATAATCCTTTTACGACGGTAAGTCTCTCTTCGACAAATGTATCAGCTTGTGTTTTGTACTCACGTAGCAGATTACTTGGCACAGGAATAATTCCAACTTTGACCGCACTAAAGTTCGCATCAACTTGATTGTTTTTAATGGTCAATTGCCCCGAGGCAGTAAGTGGGAATGTTTCACCAAGTGAGCCAACGTACTTGTTAATGAGTTGCATCGTCTCAGAGGTGATATTACTTGCACTCGCGAATCGTTGGACTTGTTTCATGTCAACAATTCCAGCAAAGTCAACACTTCCATTCTGATTTACACGCATTTGCGCTGCAGTGAATGGCGCATTCGGAGATAACTGAATCCATTCGTTAATTAAGGCGGTTCCTTGTGAGTTTGTGAGTGTAATCGTCACATTTTGAGTGCCGTTATATATTGCTTTACCACTGGTGCAATCAATAGTTGAGCACTCTGAGCTATCAGAAGTGATTGCTTTAGCTTCTGACTGAAGTGCGTTGTGCACGGTTTTGCTGTCTTCTGGGGTGAATGTGATACCTAAATCTGTTGAAGTCGCGGAGTTAAAAAGTGATGGAATACGGAATTCGCCCTTTGTGAATTGCGAATACGTAAACCAACCTGCAACCCCTACGCCTGCGCATAAAAATAACACAGCGATAAGAACGACAAGTCCAAACTTTTTCATGGGTAAGTCCTCAAATTATTGCGGTAGATTTTCTACCGTATCTTTTATTCTACTCCTCTTGTGGCATAATGCACCATGGCTGTTATACGTATGTCGCTAGACGACTCACACTTTGTGTCAAAAAAACCAACAGAAAATGCGACTACTCCATCTTCGCAACCATCAACTCTTCTACAAACAACCCCAAGGATTCGTCAACAAGTCCTCTCAAGAAACAAAAAAGGGCTGTCAAAAAAAGGCATGCTCGTAGTGTTTATTATTGCCTTTGTGGTGACCGCAATGCTTGGAGGAAGAATGCTTCTGAAAAACACCGGGCTTACGCCTGCAGGCGTTGGTTCGCTGGTTCCCGTATTCAAGCCGGAATTGAAAAAAGACGAACAAGGGAAAACAAATATTTTGCTGGTAGGTATCGACACACGAGAATCAGGCACGGTTGAGCTAAACACCGATACACTCATTCTTGCCTCGTATGATTCGACTACAAATCGTATTGCGATGTTGTCTTACCCTCGTGATCTTGCTGTATCCTATCCAGGAAGAACTGACCTTGTGAGAATTAACTCTATTTACGCAATTGCCGAAAACAAAAAGAAAGGTACTGGTTTAGAAAAACTGCAAGAAGTGGTTGAAACTGTTTCAGGTCAAAAAATTCATTACTATGCAATGGTTGACCTTAAAGGATTTATTGACGCAATAGACGTAGTTGGTGGCATTGATATCTTTTTGGAAAATGATTTATCAGGACTGTATCCTACCGAAGGTTTTTTGTATAAACGAGTGTCTTTCTCTCGAGGTTGGAATACGATGAATGGTCAAACAGCGCTTGAATACAGCCGAATTCGTAAAGATGTAAAACCAGCAAGCGAGGGGTCTGACTTTGGGCGAGCAAGGCGGCAGCAAAAGGTAATCCAAGCAGTGATAGATAAGGTCTCTAAGTCAGAGACACTACTTGATGCAGGTAAAGTACTTGAATTGGTAAGTGTTGCTTCCAAAAATTTGAAAGTCAGTAAGTTTGGAACTGAGGATATTCAGGCAGGAATAGCGATAATCAAAGACAAAGGAAAGCCCAATTCTTATTCGTATGTATTAGATCTTTATGCAGGTGGAGATTTGGCTCGTTTGATTGATGTTGTTAATTATAATCCATACCTACTTGGACCCAAAACTGGTGCAAATAACTGGACAGAAATACAAAAATTCACCCGCCTTTACTTTAACGAACCGCAACTAGCCACAATGATCAAGGATGTGCTTATTTATACAGATGGAATGGAGTCATCAACCGGGAAAGCTAACTCGTTCAAAAAACAATACTACTATGCCGATACCGTTGTTTCTTCGCAAAGTGTGCTTGGTGTTAACTCACGGGGGAGTGTTTATGCAGTGGGAGGAAAACAATACGAACAAGTTGCTCGATTTGTTGCAAAAGAACTTGGGCTCGAGTTTAACCCAACGCTGCCAGAAGAGATTCAGGTGCTTGACGAGAAGGAATTTGCAGTGGTTGCAGTGTTCTAACTTACGTGGGAGAATCGCGGTATGTTTGGAATCATATATGGTTTATTAGCTGCTGTTGGTCAAGGGTTGGGCTATGCAGTGTTAAAGAAAAGCTTTTCTGAACGCCCTGCTTCCTTGGCATATTTTTACGATATGCTGCTAGGTATTCTTATTTGGGTACCTATTTCATTGGTGTTAGGAATTCAGTGGGATATGTTGTCTACTGTTTTTTGGTATGCCTTACTCAGTGCGTTGCTGGCAGAAGCTTTTGTCTTTTTTGTATTGTCAAAAGGTGATATTTCGCTGACTCAACCGGTATTTTCGACCTATCCATTGTTTACGTTACTTTTCTCTCGTGTTGTTAACGGAGATATTTTATCTTTACCAGTGATTATATCAATCGTTTTTGTAATGGGTGGAATCATAATTCTTGCTTTCCCGGCCACTTTCGATAAAGCAGAACTAAAAAAACGTGCCCTACTATTGTGGCCACTTGCCGGAGCTATTGCTGTTGGAATATCGGATAGTGTGTCAAAAAACATATTGGATAAAACTTCAACAGGCACTTTCCTGTTCTCCCTTGCCTTTGCACAGATTCCAGTAGCAATTGGTTATTTGTGGGCGGAAAAACAGAAGCTTACTGATGTCGTCGACATGTTCAGAAACTACAAAACCTATCTTTACTCGTTTCTGGGTTCTTTTTTTATTGTAAGTTCACTCGTATTCTTCTGGCTTGCCTTTACGTATACCTCGGCATCGATTGCGTCTCCACTTACTGCGACATATGTGGTCTTTGCCCTACTCTTTGGTACACTCATTGTCAAAGAAAAAGTAGCGCGAAAGGATATCATCGGAATAGTTATCACTGTACTCGGCGTATTAGCCCTCAGTTTTCTTGTTGCTCAATAGTTGATTAGCTAATCACTTTTGCTATTTCTTCCAGTGAAATTGCTTTCTGCTCTTTGGTACGTAAATCCTTGAGCATAACAGTCTGATTCTTTTGTTCTTCTTCGCCAGCAATTACTGCGTACGGTATTCCCTTTTTGTCGGCGTACTTGAGTTGTTTGTCGAGCTTGTCGGGAGCTGGATACAAATCGGTATTTACACCTGTTGCTCGCAATTTGCTTGCAACTTCGTACGCATACTCAGTTAGTTCAGTTGAGCCACCTGGGAACTGCGTTACAAGGACTTTGGTTTTTGTTACAAGCTCAGGTAAAAGATTCCAACCCTTCAAGAACTCACCAAGCGTAATATCTCCCATAGCAAATCCTGTTGCAGCCAAGTCGAATTTCCCATAGATATTGATTAATCTATCAAAGCGTTCGCCTCCAAACATTGAGCGTTTGTTTTCTGGGTTTTTATCAAAAACTTCGTAAACGAGGCCGTCGCTATAATCAAATCCTCTGATGATTGCTGGATCAAATTCACAGTATTTTATGAGATCTCGTTTAGTGAGTGCCACGGTAAGTGCTTTTAGGTTTGCGTAGCCTTCGTTTTGTTGCAGAATATTCGTTGGAATAACTTTGTCCAGCGATTCAAATGTTGTGTTCATAAAAGCTTCGATATCTCTTGCTGCTGCTTGAGTAATCCCAGCCTCGGTGAGCATTTCTTCAAATTCTTCTGCACTTACCTTCTTTCGCTTATCCATAAGCCTGCGGGCGGTGAGCTGTTGGTCATCCGATAACTTGAGGTAGTCATTAAGCAAAGCAGTAATAATTCTGCGGTCACTAAAGTAAATACGGTACATTGATTCATCTGCTTTGAATTCCTGCATTATTGTGATGATAAGCGAAAAAATCTCTAGGTCAGCAGATACTTCTGGTACACCAAAAATGTTGGCTTCGAGTTGGTAAAACTCTCGACCTCTACCCTTTTGAGGTTTTTCAAAACGCCAGTTGTTGCCAATCATGAACCATTTAATCGGCTTTTGCAGTTCTGGGTATCTTGCAGCAATCATTCGTACGGTACTTGGAGTTAACTCAGGGCGAATGGCAACACTTCTGCCCCCCTTATCTTCGAAGGAAAACAGTTGGGTATTCACAATTTCTTCTCCTGATTTTGATGCAAAAACCTCTAGATTCTCAAGAACTGGAAAATCGTATTCTTCAAAGCCAAAACGCTCGCAGGCCTTTTTCCAAGTAGAAAATATATAGTTACGTAGTCGCATCTCTTCAGGATAAAAATCTCGAGCACCTTTGTAAGGTTGAGCTGATAAGTAGTTTGAGTTCATTATTCAATTATAACAAGTAAAATAGGTAATTAGTATTGTGTGGAATTGCTTTAAATTTGGAAAACAAATCCTATTGGCTTTGATGCTTATCGGTTTCGGATTTGTTTTTTAGGCGATCAATAACCAGTTGGTAGGTTCCATTGCCCCGTTTTAACCATTTGTTTACTCTAGTTACCGTTGCGATGCTAATTCCTGTCTCTTTTGCAACGGTCCTCTGGCTTTTACCTTCTGATAGTACCTGAGCAACTCGCAAACGCCCTAAAAATTCTGCGATTTCGGCCTCTGTAAAGATATCTTTAAAAAATAGTGAAAGTTCCTGTTCGTTTGTAAGCGTTCGAAACACATTAACTAAAAATGTTATGTTTTTTTCAAGTGCTCGCGTCATATTGTAATGATACAATAAACGGGCGAATATTGCAATTTTCGACAGGAGTTACGTGTGAAAAATCTGTTAAGTCTATTTTTTTGCGACGCGTTCAAATTCCTTTGCCACTTCTTCTAATCCTTTCTGGTTTAGGGAGGTGCAATCGGTAAACCATGTGTCAGAAGTATCAAGTCCGTGACCTTCGAAGTGCTGCGCAAGACCAACGATTTTAATCGACTGTGGGTAGATGTTGCTTAGTTCAAGAATCGCTTCGTTTATTTCATTAACTGCACTCTTTGTATATTCAGTACCGTAATTCGGGATTAATCCCTTACAGAGTGTTGCATCGCCAGTTCCTCCTAATGGATCAGGAAGTGTTGCAAGCAGTACGGTGTATCCCTCGGGAAATACTCCAGGACGGGCGGAAGTGAGATCTAAAAAGGTCGAAATTTCTTTTACAACTTTTGTAGCAATACTGGTAATTGACTCTTTGTTCGTAATCCCGTTCAGCAATGTATTTTGACCTGTAATCGCTGTAAAATAGACATGTTCGGTAATTGGCTTTGTAAGGTCGTTATAACCAAGAACCGCTTGGTCCCGAAGTGAGGAAATAGTTCTCCCTTGTTCCGCTCTGCTGGTTACTTCAATTTTTCTTGATTGCTTGGTTTGCAAATAGTCAGAAACTCGTTGCGTATACAGGGGGACGCCATCGGTCGATTTTTCGCCAATTGATATGACTGCTTGAACTGTTGAAGAAGAGGCGCTCGAAAAGAGTGATACGTCAAACTGGTTCTGCCATAAAAACATTCCTCCACCGGTAAGAACTGCCCCAATTGCGAGAATCCCAATCGATTGAGTGACTCTTTTTTTTGTTGTCGCAGCCATCATATAACACGAAAGCAAAATTATATGCCGTTGCCCTAGTGTACAACATTTCAGGTGCTTGGCATAGTATTGATTTCTTTTCAGATTGTGCAAGAATGATAAATGAAAAAAACTGCTCTGTTTTTTGTTGCTGTGCTATTTGCAACCACTATTTTTACTACTTCTTCAGTTGCTGCGGCAACGAAGGAGTTTGGAAGTGAAACGGTTATCCCACTGGTAAATCCGGATGATACTAGTGCAGATAATCAAGTCAGTGGTACGGTTGAGGATAGTGCAGGAAATTTCTTCTATCGACATACAAATCAAAATCCAGACAAATTGCGAAAAATCGCGTCGGACGGAACTCATGCATGGACGATAGACTTACCTGCAACAGAAATAAATGGGTCTCGTTTAGTACCGGATAATCAAGGGGGAATTTATTATCTTTATTATAAAAATGACCCTTCTCCTTCAGTACAAAGTATGTATTTAACACATTATAATGCAAACGGTACAGCAAATTTTACAGAAACGGAGTTGTTGAATACGGCATTTTCGGTACAGACGGAATACGCAGCCGCCAGATCTAATGGAGATTTGTATATCATATTTGCAGAACGCAACCATGGAGATTCATTCGGAAAGGTTCTCAAGTTCAAGGTAATGGTTGTAAACACAAGCGGAGCGATCCAAAATACAATGACCACAAGGACCCTAAACCCTACTGAGCATCGATAGTGTACAAACAGAGGGACTTCGTACGAAGTTCCATACGACCTCCCCTATAATGGTGGTGTTTTGTGGAGTGCCTGTTGGGAATGGTGTCAAACACAGTTCTTATCAACTCCAGGTACGTGTCAATATAATGCTGATGGTCCTCGAAATTGTTGGGTTAATGAATTTCCTGCTGGTGGTGTAGATAACTGTAGTTGGAGCGATTTTGGAAGTGCACCACCCTATTCCGGCTATTCTGGAATGACACAATCTCAAGAAACATCAATTGCCGAAACCTTCTTGTCATACAATACACTTGATAATGTCTACCCCATGCTAAGTATACAAAAGGCAGTTTCTGTGAGTGATGGTCTCATTCTCTACTATTACCTTTA
This sequence comes from Patescibacteria group bacterium, assembly GCA_016860985.1. Classification (GTDB taxonomy): domain Bacteria; phylum Patescibacteriota; class Dojkabacteria. The sequence goes on from BOKM01000001.1 coordinate 870,453, forward strand.
CGAAATGGATTATGACACTACCCCCTCTACCAATACGGCGAGTTATTACATTCAAAAACTTGATGCGACTGGGGAACCTCAATTTGCAGGCAGGGGAATTGATGTGACTGCTATTCAAGCAGTGAGCGAAATTGCGGATGTGCATGTTTACGAAGATGGTATCGTCACAATCGGAAATTACGATACGGATCTAGATGGTTATGAGGATACGGTAAAAATGCAGAAATACGATTTCAATTTGACTCCTGCATTCCCCGGAGATGGCGTTGAAGTCTTTCAGCATATTGATCCTGCAGTTGGAGTCTACGCGTATTCCACCATGTCTGGCAGTAAAGTAGGCACCTTAATCGAGCTTTGGCATGATTCAATTCCAGCGTCTGGAAATGTATATAAGGTTTATACTCAGACAATGGATTTGCTTGGGAATAAGCTCCTTGATACCAATGGTGTTCTTATTGCCGATAGCTCTGATAGTCCAGAGCCAGAATATGCATGGGATATTTACCCCGATAATAACGGTGGATTTTACTCATTGGTTTACTATCTTGCGTCTACGCCAAGTCCTGATCGAGTATTTAGGCTTACGCAAGTAACATCATCAAATGAGATGAAATATTCAACTATTCGAGGGCTACAACTCCCCATTAGTGACAATGATGGATCTCGTATGGTAGTTACTGGCACAACGCCATATATATTCGCCTACGGTTTTGGCCCGTATTTCCAAAAAACATATGCGCTGCGTGATGTTTATCAGGTAGACCTTGCAGATGGCTGGACTGCCATTAATGTAGAAAATGACCGTAACGTCGAAGCAAGTTCAGACTATGGTGCAGATGATGCTACTGTCGAATTGCATATCAAAGTTGGAGGAGAATTAGTTGCTGGCCCGACTATAGATTTAACTGCCGATAGAAACTGGCTGACTGTCGGAGGGAGTGTTGATGCACCAAATTACAAGAGTATCTTGTTTAATCTCTCAAATGCAGCGGGAGTAACGGCAGGGCAAAATGTAATGTATGTTCCAAGTCACGCAGATCATCCGAATGTTCGTGTCTGCCCAGGGGCAATAAGTGGGTTTGAAGTGATTACTGCTGATTGTGCTGATGGAGTAAATTTCGACGACGGTGATACTCGCACTGTAACGTATCAGTCTGGTGATGCATCAATAACGGCAACAAAAGTAACTGTTGATAGTGCTCCATATTGGAAGTTAGTCGGAGCAAAAGGAACAGGGGCTGTAAGCGGTACTTATCCTACTGCGTCTGCGAGTGTTCCTACAGTAACGAGTGACAGCGTGGTCGGAATTATTAGTAGTGCAGCCACAGTAAACGGAAATGTCACTAGTGATGGCGGCTCTGCCATCACCGAACGAGGTGCGGTGTATTCGAGTACCTCAACTACTCCAACGCTTTCGGACACAAAACAAATTGCGTCTGGTACCACAGGAGCTATGACCTTTGCCATAGTCGGCTTGCAATCTGGTACACACTACTACCTGCGAGCGTACGCCACCAATGCAGAGGGGACTGCCTACGGGAGTGTAATTGAGTTTGACACTCCAGCATCGGCAGGTACCAGCCCAACAGTAACCACAGGAGCCGTAAGTAGCATCGGAGAAACGGCGGCAACAGTGGCGGGAGATGTAACCTCAGATGGAGGAGAAACCATTACTGAACGAGGTATTGTGTTCTCCTCATCGAACAATACGCCAACAACGGCAAACGGAAAGTTTACGGCAGCAGGAACGACTGGTGCCTACACGGCAACTTTGACCGGCCTGACGCTCAATACGATCTACTACGCGAGAGCGTATGCGATTAACTCAGAAGGAACAAGCTACGGGAGTGTGGTAACGTTTAAAACGTTAGAACCGGCAGCCCTTCGAAGCGTGTACTTTACCTTCAGTAAGTTCCGCTACAACAAGTATGCATCGCCAACGGCACTTCGTTCTGGAGATACGGCATATATCAAGAACTACAACACAAGCAAGATTAAACTGATACAGGTATTCTTGTACGACTATGCGAAGAAAGGGAACCAAGGGTTTACCAAGTCAAGAGTAACGACGACCTCGATGTTCCTCAGAACTAATTACAACCTTCCGACGGGTAAGCGATATGCCTACGTAATGAAGTTCCAAGACAAGGCAACAGGGATTGTAGCCACCAAATACTTTGTGGTGTACACGACCAAAACATGGAATGGGCAGAGTACGCTGTAGTGTGGGTTGCATCCTAACCCATAGTTGCTACAATAGGCAATGCGTTTTCTGATTGTAACTCCAGAAATGGAGGACACAAATTATCGTGGAGTGCAGTTTGTCACCAAGCATGTGCTTAGGGGGCTGTCTGAACAGGGGCACGAAGTAGTCTTGTTAACTAGCCACCCGAAGGTCAAAATAAACGTTAAATCAGAAAAGTTACGATGGCGTGTACTCAATACTTATTTTCGGCAGTACTTACAGATAGGTGCGCAGTTAACTAAAAGAATGGCTCCGCGGGCAGGTACTTTTACTAGTATTTTCAAATTCCTTGTTGCTCTTTTCAGAAAGGCTCCAGTTATTGTAGTGGATAAAACACAGACCTCAGGATTGAACTTAGTAAAATACATCGATAAAGCTGTTAATCTTCCTTTCTTTTACCGAATGGCAGTTGCAATGCCAAAATTTTTTAGAAAACTAGCTATCGAAAAAATTGCAAAACAGGTAAAAGCAGATGTCGTTTACTATACCTTTCCATTAGCTGTTCCTAAACTCTCTTCTAGCAAAGTTATCCATATTATCTACGACCTTATCCCATACGAAATAACTGAGGAACCGGTAGAAAACGAATGGCTAAGTAAACTTGCAAAACGAATTGATTACGTTTCTCATAACTCTGATCTTATTTTTACTATTTCTCAGGATTCTGAAAACAAGATAAAAGAAGTTGAGCCGCATGCAAAGGTTATGAATATTGGCGCAGCTATGTCGGCCTTCGAATACGAGCTCGCTGGGTACACTCATGACTCCCCCGTTCTCATAAAAAACAACCTCGTTGGAAAACCTTACCTCCTCTTTATTTCTTCAATCGAAAGACGAAAGAACGTTCACCGATTGCTGCAAGCTTTCGTTTCTATTTCCGATAAGACTGATGCTTCACTCGTTATTGTTGGAAACAAAACAGGCGCGTTTAAAGGAATTGCCGAGGAATTGGATGGAGCTCCGAAAAGTGTCAAAAAGCGAGTTATATTTACAGGTTGGGCATCTGAGTACGACAAATACTCTCTTTTGAAGAATTGTGTTGCCCTCGTTAACCCCACTCTGTATGAAGGTTTTGGTTTGCAGCCTCTTGAAGCAATGTTAAATCACATTCCTGCAGTTTCTAGTGTTGCAGGTGCGCTTGCCGAAGTTTGTGGTGACGCTGTCCTAAAGATTCAAGATCCTTATTCTGTACCTGAAATCGCCCATGCCCTACTTCGAATTCTTGAAGATAAAAATCTTCGGCAAGAGTTGGTCAAAAAAGGAAACATTCAGTCTCAAAAATATACTGAGCAGGTAATGTACAAGCGAATCAAAGAGGCTCTTGAAGCACTCTAGATCGTGTTGGTTGCGCTTTTGTAAACCTCAATGCCCTCTTTTACTGAGTTGTAGGTAGTTACTTTGCCTTGATTTACAATAAGTAATTTTTTGCAAAATCCTTCAATTGTTGGTAAAGAATGCGAGATAAGCAGCAGTGTTTTTCCTTGTTGCTGTAACCGTTGAAAAATCGCTTTACTCTTTTCTTGAAATGCCAAATCACCTACTGAGAATACTTCGTCAAGTAGGTAAATGTCTGCTTCTGACATAAAAGCGATAGAAAAAGCGAGCCGTACTTGCATTCCAGACGAATAATTTTTTAGAGGCAAGTCAATAAACCGTTCTAGTTCAGCAAATTCGACAATTTCATCAAATTTCTTTTCTAAAAATTTGCGGGACATTCCAAGTATGATGCCGTTAAGAAAAACATTCTCTCTCCCGGTTAATTCTGGGTTAAAACCGACCCCAAGCTCAAGGAAGGGAACAACCTTACCTTGAATGATTATCTTTCCAGAATCGGGGAGATAAATTGATGCAAGCAACTTTAGGAGTGTTGACTTTCCAGCACCATTGACTCCTACAATTCCAACGGTATCACCATTTTCAATTTCGAAACTACAGTTATCGAGTACTTTTAATGTATCCTGCTCTCTTTTTGTAGCAAAAGGGTTTGACAGAAATTCGGTAATCGATGTTTGTTTACGGTGTGGAATCTTAAACGACTTCGAGAGATTTTTGACTGTTATGGCAGGCATTAGAAAAATTCAGCGATTTTAGGTAAGGTCTTTTTGAACACAACGTACCCTGCAAAAGTAAAGACAACGATGACGGCAGATAGTACAAGTACAGAGACCAAATTCGGTGCATCAACAGATGGGAGTAATCCACTTCGAATAAGTGTGAGCAACGTAACCAACGGATTGAAGTTTTTGATTAAGTTTGCAATGTGAGGAGGGAGCTGTTCAAGTGAATAGAAGACTGGTGTTGCCCAGAAAATGAGTTGTAGGAGCAACTCGATAAGATGCTTTATGTCGTGGTATTTAATACTAATAATACTTGTATAGAAAGCAATTCCTAGTAAGAACAAAGATAGTAGCAGAAATCCAATTATGAAATTGTACCAATGAGCCGAAAAAAGCGTCTCTTTAGAAGCAATTCTAAAAGAAAAGTATATTCCAAGATTTATTAAAAAGTTTACCATTGCGATAGCAATGGCACTAAGTACTACTATCTCTCTCGGAAAATTAACCTTAAGAATTATGTGTGCTTTATTGAAGAGTGATTGCAGCCCAAAGTTCACGCCTTCGGTAAAGTAGCTCAACGTTAAAATCCCGAGCAAAAGATACGAAGCATAGTTTTCAGTATTGCCAAAAAGAGAGGTCCAAATGGTGTGTAAGACGACGTAATACGAGAGTGGTTTAAGTATCACCCACAAAAATCCAAGATATGAATGCTTGTAACGAAGCTTGAAATCAGTCACAAAGAACTCTCTGAGGAGGTCAGCGTAATTTCCCATTATTCGATTGTACTATACTTACATATTATTTATAATCGAACATAATTTTGGTGTGTGTAAGAAATGTTTAACAAATATATCAATAAAGCAAAAAAATTTGCAATCGAAATGCTCCATGGTACCAAAACGATTCAATCTCGCTTGGAAAATCTAGAAAGGATGTTGGAGTTATTCAGAAACGAATACAAGTTCTCACCAAGAAATGTCTTTATGATTAATGAAAATATTGGAATTACTAAAATTGAAACGGGACAGAAGCTCTTTATTGACCGAAATGACTTATCACTTGCCCCGCACTTGGTACTTGATGGCAGATGGGAACCCTCAGTAGCAAAATGGCTAATGGAAAACTATGACACTGCTTCAACATTTCTTGATGTAGGGGCAAACTTTGGATATTTCTCAATATATTTAGCATCTGTAACAGATAATACTCGCGGAGGTAAAGTAATTGCGATTGAGCCAAATCCGCATATGTCTGACCTCATTCGTAAAAGTGTTTCAATTAATGGATTTGATAATCGAGTTAAAATAGTTGCGTGTGCTGTCGGCGATGAAAAGTGCGAACTACCTTTGTATGAATCAAAAGATGGTTTACTTGGGAGCACGACACTTCGTAAGACTAATAGTTACATAAGACAAACTAAGTTGGTCGAAGTCGATACGCTAGATTCTATTATTGCAAATGAAAAAATTGAAAACATCGGACTAATCAAAATGGATATTGAAGGATTTGAAGAAAAGGCATTCAAAGGAATGGCTAAATTAATTGCAAATAATAAATCACTTAAAATTTTGTTAGAGTTCTCTCCATTACTATATGAAAAACCAATCATATTCTTTACAAAGATACTAGACAGTTTTACCTATATTGCGGTGCTTGATGAGGACGGAAAGGAAATACCAATTGACAGATACGAGCAGATTGTAGAATATTCAAGACTTGGTCATTGTGACATTGTTATGTACAACAAATCATGATCTACTTCTCGCATATCCCCAAAACTGCTGGAACAACACTCAGAAGTTTCATATCGCAGTTTTTCCCAGAAGATAGAATATTTTCAGCTCAATTATGGAATGAACTGGAAAATCCAGAAATGACTGATTGGAGTAAATATGATTTTGTTTCGGGACATTTTGGCCATGCTTTGACAACGTACCTACCAGATAATACTAAAACCATAACAATGCTCAGAGACCCAATTCAAAGGACTGTCTCGCAATATAATCATGTGGTCTCTGATCGCTATTTTGAACATAAAATTGGTAAAAGAAGAATTAAAGATATTGGAAATGGGGACATGAATTTAATGTTACAAGATGCTGAATGTGCTGACTATTTTTCAAATATCCAGCTCAAGTTCATTGCCCTTTCGTGTAAACCAGTTGAACGGGGTATGGTATCTTTCGGAAACTGGGAAGAAACAATTATAAATAACTCAAAGGCTCAACTGTTAGATTTGGCATTAAATAGAGTATCCAAATACTATTTCTTGGGTATTCAGGAATTTTTTGAACAATCATATTTGTTACTAAGTTACAAAGAAGGGTTCCATCCATATTTTGATGGAGAAAGACGAATGGTGATGGAAAAAAAATTACAGTTTAATAGCATTAAGGATGAACTGCTTGAAAAACTTTACGAAATAAACGACCTCGATTTGAAATTATATAGTTATTCTGTGGAAATTTTCAAAAAAGATTATAACAATATGTGCGAAAAAATATGTAGTAGTTTAGGAGTTTCTATTCCTGATTTCAGTGATACCGCAAGTATAAAAGATTTATTAGTAAAGTATCAAAAGATTAATAAGAATATCCAATGACATGTGCCCTTGAACAATACCTGCTTTATACTCTATAATACGAATTAGTCCAGAGGTAGCTCAATGGTAGAGCAGGAGACTGTAAATCTCTTGGTTAGGGGTTCAAGTCCCTTCCTCTGGATTTTTTTTATGCCCTACTCTCCCTTCCCTAAATTGCAGTCAAATGAGAGTGTCGCCTCAGTAACGTTTGGAGGTGCCGTAAATTTGAACTTTGGTGGTATTTTGTCTGTATAGGCAATAGTTTGTCCTTTTGAGTCTCGAGCACGCACAGAAAATTTAACTTGCAGCCCTGTTAAATTTTTGATGTTTGTCGTCCTCGAGTTTAGGCTAAATGTCAGTAATGAGGATTTTTCCATCTCGCTCTTTAGTATTGTGGTACTTACACAGGGTTCAATTTGGCTCCCCGCAGCAGCGTGATAAGCACAACTCCGAACCAAATAATCGGTAATTCGTTCATCGCACGTTGCTGAAGTAATTGCACTGTTACCTGTAGGTTTGGTGACCGTTACTTTTAGGTTGACTCTATGCTTTGAAGATGCGGGATATGGTGTGGGTGTTGGCGTTGGCTTAACACCAAGGTTACAGAAATAATTCAATACAAACGTTGCGGTCCCGTTTGCTGCTACGAACGGTCCCTGGATGTTCTGTTTTTTCGCAATCATTCTTCCGTTTAGATCGTAAGCTTGAATCGTATAATAGGCACGGTAATAAGAATCTCCAACATTATTCGCTATTTCGTCTCTGTCCCGATTGTCAACTCTGAAGTCTAGTACCATTGGTTCAAACTCATTGGTCCCTAATTGTATGGTTTTTGATGTAGAACCGATGATTCGTTTCCCAACTTCTTTATACACGTACGCAGTTACTTTATATTCCTTAACAGTGCCACATATTTCGGGTACTGAATTATCGATAATAAATGTTGTAGGAAGCGTAAATTTTGTAGTTGCTCTCCCAAATGCAGCATTCGGGTCAACATTAAAAAGTTGTGTGGTAACAAAATAACCAAGTACAAATACTGAAAGTAGCGCTGCTAGTGATACTACGATTTTCTTTACTGGGGAGGTGTTTTGTTTTTTCATACATCACTATATGACAAAGGAATTATGAATACAATAATTTATTGCTTATTGAGTGAAGAAATAGCGCGAAGAGCGATATCCTTCGAAGTCGCGAAATCCAAAGGACCTATTAATTCTTCTGGGCAGGCTTCTCGTACCACATCTGGTATATCTTTATATTCTCGATATATTCTATTTTTTGGTAGGACAATTCCTAGTGCGCGCATGTCAATTTCATCTTGTGCATTTACCGCATCCAATCGGAAGAGCGTTAATTCCCTTCCATCTTTTGCAAACGCGCGGAACAGTACTCCTCTAAAACTACTAGTTTCAATCTGTACCGAAATTAGTCGTAGGTTAGTTTCTAATCGCTCATCTTCTGCGTATTCAATAGCTCGAATAGTTTCTGATGGAGAAAGAAAGCCTTTCTTTTCACAGCGGACAAATATCGATCGCGTTTTATATTCTTCAGTTGTTCTTGCTCGTTGCGAAGCGGCTCCAACAGTTATAGTATTACTTCCCCAATCCTTGTGAACAGTAAACCCTGAGCGAAATTTTTCTACGATTGCCCATGTGGTACCACCATTCGTGTCGCCAATTCCATATGAAAGGAGCCGCCCCCACGTAAGCTTTTCTGAAGTCCTTCCCCTAATATCATCTGATAAATATATCGAATAGATACTTCGGTGATGCAGTAAATCAAGTGTAGAAAGAAGTAGGTGTGCACTTTCAGTAAAATCAACTCTTCCGCTTTCTTGGGGAGATAATCCGTTCGCATTTTCCATTGCGACTCTTACTGATGCAACATCTGGTGTCTGTTCAATTTTTACTCCGCGTTGCGCGAGTAACGCTAATCCTTGTGAAATGGCGGGATCTTCTTGTTCTACAAAGGCGGGAATGGGAAGGTCCTTTTTTATAAATTCTATAAGGTGTTTGGCACCTTCCACCGGCGATTCTCTGTATCTTCGTAGGTAAACAAATACATCCGATTCAAAGCCTTGAGCTATCGTACCTGGTGAAGCGACCATGGTAGGATTCCTATCTGGTGCGATTTGTGGTCCAACGGGACTTGCCCACAAGTTCGGGAGCATTTGTCGTAGTCTTTTTGTTGGTGATGATGCGGTCGCAGGCATATCTGGGGCTTCGGGCGAAGTAATCGGTGCCCGTGGTTGTTGATACCCGTGAATGTCGGGGTGCAGCATGCCATTGGAAGATGTGTCCATCCACGCGTAACGCACCGCTTTTTGATCTTGTTGGTTTTGAGCGTAGATTATTGTGTCATAAGCCAATCGGGTGTCAGCAGGTGCTGATTTATCTTTTGCTCTGGGGGCTGTCTTGGCCTTTATAAAAATTGTGGGAACATCAGTACCCTCTTTGGGTGGAGTCCTTTGGATAAGTAGCCCAACTTTTTGAATGGAATAATCGGGGTACCACTCTCCCACCTTCAAATCTGGATAAAAATCTGTTGGTGAGTCATCTCTTTTTTGCTTCAGTTGATAGGGTTTTATAACGATGGTAACAGAAAAATGCCCATAATCTACTGTGCTGCATCGGGCACGGTACTCCGTAAGCGGTGTGCGATGCGCAGGAGAAATCATAGTCGATTCTGGATATTCGTCTCTGTCCATATCGTAAATCCTTTTATTCTCTGCCTTTGGGTTAAAAACTTTCCATTTTGAGGTCGGAATAAGAGTATCGTCCTGTCCCAATGTTTCTGTAGTTGCTTCGAGTCCAAAATCGGCTGGCGGAAATCCAAATTCTTCGAGCACTCTACGTGCTTTATCGGTCACTTGCACCAGTGCAACCGTTTCTGCTTGTTCGTTGCGAACCACTTTCTTTTCTACTGGTTCAGGTCTAGCCGATGTTTTCCACAACTGCATGTTTTTTAGGAAAGGTTAGTTCTGTTGCAACTCTCGTTCAATCTCCATCAATCTGTTGTATTTACTGACACGTTCGCCTCGAGTTGGACCCACTTTAACATAAGCACTGCCAACTGCAACCGCAAGGTCGGAAATGAAGTGATCATTTGTTTCTCCACCTCCTCGATGTGAGGTAATGGTTATTAGGCCATGCTCATTTGCTATTTTGCAACATGCAACTGTTTCTGAAAGTGTGCCAATTTGGTTTGGTTTGATAATGATTCCTGTAATGGCGTCGAGTTCAATTGCCTTTCTGAGTCTCGAAATATTGGTAACAGTTAGGTCATCTCCGATATGCTTAATCCCCTTCTCCTTCAAAAGCTTATTCAAGGCAACCCAGTTATCCCAGTCATCTTCTGCTAGCAAGTCTTCTAATGACACAAATGGATATTTGTCTAAAAGTTCTGAGTAGTAGTTGATTAACTCTTCACCAGTAAACTGTCGGCCTTCTAGTTTAAGCTCATAGTTCCCATTAAAGAATTCACTCGCAGCGGCATCTACTGAAATTCCAAGTTCTTTTCCAGGAGTAAAACCGGCTTTTGTGATTGCCTGCACAATGTATTCAAACGGTGCTTCGTTGGTTGGTATGCCGTTTGGTGCAAATGCTCCTTCGTTGCCAACGTTTGTGGAAAGCTTGCTCGCTTTTAGAATTTTTTTAAGTTGATGGTAGGTTTCAAGTGCTTTCCGTATGTTTTCGGTGACACTCCCCCCTTCTTTCGCGGTAATACAAAATTCTTGAAAATCGGTTGTTTCGTCTGCATGCTTTCCTCCTTCTATCACTACAACCATTGGCTGAGGTAGTTTGGTTAAATCAGTAATTAGCCCGTAGGTCTGCATAATGTACTTATAAAGAGGCATTCTGTTTGCGTTTGCTACTGCTCTTGCAACTGCAAGTGATACTGCGAGTATTGCATTCCCGCCCAATCGTGCTTTATTGACTGTACCATCTAGCCGAATCATCGCTGTGTCAATTTCTACCTGATTCTCGGCTGGAATATTTGTAATTGTGGGGAGAATCTCGTTGAGAATATTTGAAATTACTGTTAAGTTTCCTTGTCCATTCCAACGTGACATATCTCCGTCTGTGAGAACGGTAGCTTCATGGGTACCAGCAGAAGCCCCGTAAGGAACCGATGCAACACCAACAGAACCAGTATCTAGTGTCACTTTTACCTCAACTGTTGGATACCCGCCAGAAGCAAGAATTTCGTAAGCAATTAGTTTTGCAATTTTCATGTGAAGCAGCGTGATATTACTACTACAGTGTAACAAATTGTTGGCAACACAACAAATCAGGAGATGCACATTCTCAATGAAGCAGTTATTTGCTATACTGCCTCGTGGATACTGCCTTGTTATCTTTAGGAGTTGGTTTTGCAAATTTGTGTATTGGTGTCATTGTCCTTATTAGAGGAAATGGTGTGAAACTTGCCCGAGACTTCTTCGTACTTTCTTTTTTGTGTGGTTTATGGGCAGCATTTGATTACCTCTCTGCCTCATCGAACTCCGCATATTTCGCTTGGTACTACGGAGGTTTTAGAACTGTTATGTCCTATGTTGCAGTCGTCTACTTATTAAAATTTGTGTTTCAGTATGTTGGCAAATATTCTTCCATAGCAAAAGGTGTAGTTGGGCTTTTGCTTTTTATTTCTCTGGGGCTCTCCTATATCCGCTTTTTTACTCCATTACTAGTTCTTGAAATGATTTATCGTAATGGGGAGTTTAGGATAATGCCGGGGCCACTTTATTTCGGTCCAGTTTCGGTAATGTTTGCACTCGCAATTATTTCTGGCTACTTCTTGTGGAGATACTACAAGGGACTTCAAACACATGAATCAAAAACAAAGGTTGGAATTATGTTGTTTGGCTCTTTTACCTCTATTATTATTGCGATAATCGCGTATGGAGTATTACCATTATTTGGGATTGGTGGTACCAGCATTGGTGTCGGAGCAATGGGATTATTTCCCCTGTTTGTTGGATTATCAATACTTAGGTACGACCTAGATACAAACCTATCGTTTACTGCCGGAAGTCTACGTTCAAAAATATTTTCTGCTGCAATGGCAGCAACTTTCTTTGTAATTATTCCTTCACTTATACTTTTGAATGTAATTTTTGTACGAGATATTACTGTTCGAGGCAGTTTTCAGCTGAACGAAGATGTCATCGAAAAACGCGCTGTCATCAGTAATTATCTCAGTGACATTACGGCACGAGCACAAACTTTAGCGCAATCAGAAACGGATGAAATGACTAGTGAGCGTTTGCAGCATGAAATAGAAGAAAGTAAAGGTACCACGAGCGAGATCCTTACACTGTCTATTATAGATTCTTCCGGAAGTTCAATCGTTTCCGCCTATCCGCACAGCAGGGAATTAGAATCGTGGGTCGGTGACTTATCATTAAAATCCGCTCAGTTACTTGGGGCTTACAATAGTGGAACTTCGATGATGCCTGTGGTTGCTGCTCCAATTCCATCTGGCGTTTATGCGGGGTACTATTTTTTGGTTGGATTTGCGCCAACTGATTTCTATAGCGCAACTACGGAAGAGGCAATGTCATTGTTTAACACCTCTAAAGCGTACGTACTGGATAAACAGGGAGTACTAGTGACTCCTTATGGGAGTTATACGTCATTTATTGGCAGTAGTCAGAATGCTCCTACCAGGCATGTATCGTGCGAAGAACCTCTTAGCTCCGGGAGTTTCACTTTTTCGAAATATTTAGATGTAAGAGGTATTCCTGTAGTTGGGACCGGCGTACCGATTGCAAACAACGGTTGGTGTCTTATGGTTGAAGTAGATAAAGAAGAGATTGAAGCTACAAGTAGAACGATGATTGTCTCCACAATGGCGATTGGAATGTTAAGTGTTATTTTTGTAACTCTTGTAGCCGAATTACTTGGAGCACTAATATCAAAACCAATCGGGCAGGTTAAAGAAGGTGTTGCAAGAATTATGTCAGGAGATTTTTCTACTCCTGTTGCTGTTGACACGCAAGACGAGATTGGGGAACTTTCGCGTGCTTTTGACGAAATGACTGTAGAACTAAAAGATGCGCAAGAGAATATCACCGCAAAAGTTAGGTCGCAAACGCAAGATCTTGAAGCGCAGCGAAGTGATTTGCTTAAACAGCAAAAGCAGATGATTTCTCTCCTCTCTGAATTAGAAGATGAAAAAGAAAGAACGGACATATTAGCGCGTGACCTAGAGAAATTTAAACAAGCTGCTGATGCTGCAAACGATCATATTGTAATCACTGACACAGAAGGTCGTATCATTTACGCAAATAAATCGGTTAAACGAATCACTGGTTTTGATCCAGAAGAAATACTTGGGCAAAAAGCAGGAAGTCGAGAGAACTGGGGCGGTCAAATGCCTTTAGCGTTTTACAAAAAGCTTTGGAAGACGATCAAAGTTGATAAGAAGCCGTTTAAGGGAGAAGTTACAAATAAGAAGAAAAATGGAATGTTGTATACTGTAGTTGCTTCAATTTCTCCTGTTAAGGACAATAAAGGTAACGTACTGTTCTTTATCGGTTTAGAACGAGATATTTCTAAAGAGAAGGAGATTGACAGAGCAAAGAGCGAGTTTGTTTCATTGGCTTCTCATCAATTAAGAACGCCACTTTCGGCAATTAATTGGTATGCAGAGATGCTTATCGACGGAGATGCTGGAAAATTAAACAAAGAACAACAACAGTACGTCAAAGAAATTTATGATGGAAACCGTAGAATGGTCGATTTGGTAACGGCGCTTCTGAATGTTTCTCGGCTTGAACTTGGAACCTTTATGGTAGAGCCAACACTACAATCATTGCAAGATCTAGCCACTCAAGCGCTTAAAGAAATGGAACCAATGCGAAAGGCAAAGCAGATTAAGATTCACCAGCAATTTGATAAATGCGAGCCGCTCATGGTGGACAAAAAGCTTATGTATATAATCTTCCAGAATCTGATTTCGAATGCACTGAAATATACTCCTCAAAAAGGTGAAGTCACAGTCTCGATACAAAAGAAATCAAAGTATATCAACATTAAAGTAGCTGATAATGGTATGGGAATTCCCAAAGAAGAGCTGCCAAAATTGTTCGAAAAGTTGTATCGAGCAAGTAACGCAAAAGAAAGTGCAACAGAAGGAACAGGACTTGGTTTGTACATTGTAAAAGCCATACTTGACGCAACCGAAGGGAAAATCGAAGTCGATTCTACCATTGGTAAAGGTTCTGTGTTTACAGTTAAAATTCCCTTGTCAGGAATGAAGCCAAAACTTGGTTCAAAGAAGCTAACTTAATAATTTTGTAAGTGAAAATCGTTCTAGTGGTCGAAGACTACACCCCTCTCTTTCGTGCGGTCAATGAAAAGTTTTTACGTTTCGGAATAACTGCGGTGCAAGTTGTCAGTTATGACGAAGCTACAAAATATCTGGTTGAACACGCAGAGAATATCGGTTTAGTTTGGTTAGATCACTACCTTATCGGAGAAAAAACAGGACTGGATGTACTCGCATTCATGAAGGACAAGAATAATATGAAGGATATACCCGTTCTGGCAGTATCAAACGAGTCGAATCATAATCGAATGAAGCAGTACAAAGCGCTTGGTGCAAAAGAGTACTACATTAAAGTAGGAAACCGACTTGCAGAAATTGCAGAAGAAGCAAAAAAACTCTTATCTGTTGAGTAGTGTTGCTACAACCTCCGTTAGTGAAGTAATTGAAACTACTGTTCTTTCCAACTCTCAATTATTATTGAGGTCGCTACACTATCAACTACAACTTGAATCCTCTTAGTACTTTCTCCATTTGTTGCAGATACAGGAATAGTGTAGCTGCCAAGAGAACTAGTGATTGTTCCAATCGAACAATCCTGAGTACCTGAGAGGGTAATGCTCTCGTTGCCTGTGTAAGAGGTACTGATTCTCAGTTTTTCAAGCGCGATTTCTGCGCACGACTCTGCTGCGTAAGCAGCCTTTTCTCCCTCTCTTAACACCTTCGCAGAAATCGCATTATCAGTAGACTGAAAAAGCATAAGGCTTGCGATAATTGCAGATACTGAACCCAAAATGAGTACGGTCGTGATTGCGGTAGAGGCCTTTGTGCGTAATTTGCTCATAGTCCAGGTCGAATAACAATTGAAGTGGCATAGTTTCGCTGATAGGATAAATCGTTTCTTCCACCGGGGTTACTGTACGAAGCGGTAAAGCTAACGTTTACGACACTTAACGTTGTCGACACGGCAACTCTTCTGAAGCTCAAATTACTCAGCACTACTCTATTTGAGGTTAGCAATGTAGTGCTTCCTGGAGTTGTAGTTTGTTGAAGTACTCCTCCGTTCAAAGAATAAGATCTATTGTATGCAGGAGTACCTGTTCGAGCATAAGTGAGTGTATTTCCTGTTGCTCCTGGTGCAGGTGCTGAAATGCTTTGTGCATCTTTTAGGTCACGTTTTAGAAGTTGCATAACCATCATTGCTTCGTTTTCTACTTCAATAACAGACTGTTGCTTGTTGCGTGCGGTGAACATCTCTCTTACCACTCCACCAATTGCAAAAATCATGCCTGAAAGCAACGCCATGTACAAAAGCACTTCGACGAGGCTAGATGCTTTAAGTTTTAAAATAGGTTTATTCTGCATCGAGAATCACAATTTCATTAGTATTGTCTGTTGTGCCAATGTAGGCGCGGTCGTTAACTGAATCCCACGCAACGCTTCGGTAGGTCGAAGCAGCTGCGTTATACAATCCGCGGCGAACCGGCGCGGTTGGTGTCGAGAAATCTACGACTTCAAATTCGTTTGTAGCACTTGCGGTCGCGAGAAATAGAAAGCTGCGTGCTGGGTCAACATCCGCATCATAAATCAAATACGCTGCTGTATAAGCTCCAAGGTATGTGGGGGAATTTGGGGTAGATACATCATAAAAATATATTTGGGAGCCGGTTACAGTGCCCGATCTGCGGTACAAAATCAACACATCTCCACTCACAATCATATCAAAACGACCGGTGATGGTAGTTGGTAAATTGACTGTGTTGTCGAGAGAAGGTGCCGCCGTGTTACTAACGTCAATCACATGCAGTTCTTGCGCTGTATTCGAGGTCGTCACATACACGTAGGTATTATCTCGAACAAGTACGTCGTAATAGGTAGCCGAAGATTGGAGTACACCTTGTGCAGTGTATGTTGTGGTCCCGGTATTTTGTAGTATGTTAAATTCGGCGGTGGTTCCATTTGCTGTACGTGTTACATATAGTGTATTTCCATTCGCTGTAATTCCGTTCGCATCTGTATTCCCTGACATATTTAATGTTCCAATCAGATTTCGCGTTGATGCATCAATTCCTGTAACTTCTCTAGTATTGTTGGCACTTGAATAATAGAACCTACGAATTCCATCTCCTGCTAGATATCTATGCCCAACGTCAGTATGTACAGCATTTAGGTTAACATTACTACCTTGGCTGATTGTTGGAAAGGCAGAAACATCAAAGGAGGTAAAATAAGAAGATCTGGAACCGTTAAGTAAAAGTGCGTAAAGTACTCCACCGTAGAATTTAAGGTAGGTCACATCATAGGCGGTTGTGGTAATCGCATGGTTTTTATTAAACACAGGAGTCTGCCAAGCAACGGTTGGAGGTGTAATGATGTCCTGCCAATTGGTGAGCATGGTAATAACTGACTCTGAGCCCGTTCTACCCGCATTGTTCCAACTTACCGTAACAGTCGCGAGTTTTCGCTCTACAGTTGGGGCAGTTATGGTCACAGACCGTGTGTAGATTCCTCCTTCTAACGACTCCGAACTTCCGGAGAGAATCCAATCGGTGCCGTTAAAAGAAAACCCGTAGGTACCATTCGGTAAATTTGTTAATGCATCTTTTCGAATATAACGTAACAATTCTGCTCCTTCAGAAGCATACCTTATTGCAGTCTTTTGTGTGTTTGGAATCTTTGTAGTGCTAATGCTGTAGGTAAGTGCACCGATTAAGAAGGTCGCATATGCCATAAATATCGAGATGGCAAGGATAATTTCTACTGCACCAGAGCCAGAGAGCCGATATCGTTTAAAAATTTTAGTTATACGTAAGCCTTCCATCTGTTGAAAACACAATTGATTTTGCATCTGCACTGTCAGATGTTACGGATACGGTAGTAGCGGCCGAAGGAACTCCTGTCGTTTTTGCAAAAAGCACTTCAGGCGACCCTGACGTAACGGAAATTGAGATTTTACTGCTATCAAAACTGAGAATATCATCGTAAATTTGATTCCGAGTCGCATATGAGTTACCGGCAAACACAATAACACTGCTGGATTGAATCGATACTCCCCAACTTGAATCGTGTCTTCCTTGTTGAGCATAAAGCTGTGCCTTTCTGAGTGCATGACCAATTTGAGATTGTGCGCTTTCTGTCTGGATTCGATATGTAATTCCTGAATCGAGTGCAAAAGGAACGGTTGCGAGAATACCCATAAGCGATACTGTAAGCAGCACTTCAATGATGGTCATAGCTTGTAGTTGGGGCAACTTTTGGTTCATTAGTAAATATTAAGATTTCCGACAATGTTATACAGCGGGAATATGACTGCAAGCGCAACAAGTAGTACAAAGAACCAAACGACGACAATAAGGAGTGGCTCAATAACAGCAGAAAGTGTTTGAGTGCTTAAATCCATCTTTTTTTGGTAGATGTCACCTATCTTGTTAAAGATTTCTGGAAGGTGTCCTGATTTTTCGGCTGATGAAACGAGGTTTTGTACAGAGCGAGGAAAAAGGCGGTCAGTTTTTTTGTACTCTGAAAATAGTGCACTAAAGGTGACTCCATTTTCTACTCCATGTGCTAAAAATTCATAAAATTTCTGGTATCTCCGAGTCGTTGTGTAATCTCTCAAAAAGTTTAAACCATCGGTGATAACGATACCAGAGTTACTTAAGAGTCCAAGCAAAAAGCCGAATCGTGCAATTTCAATCTGTCGAAAAATATCCTTAATTCCTGGAAGTCTGAATAGTAGTTCTTGTCCCCAATGTTTTGTTTGTTTATTAATAAACAGAAGGTAAATAATGAGAGCAACAAAAAGGAAAAATAGAGGCGCAACAATGTATCCGTACTTTTGTAAAAAAGTACCTGCGGCAAGAAGAAAAAGCGTAATTGCAGGTAATTCTCCCCCAAGCTTCGAGAAAGTTTCTGAAATTTTAGGGAGAATAACAAAAGCATTTACGCCTCCGAGTACAATAACCATAGCCAAAATAAAAGCCGGATATATTGAGGCAGCAACAACCTTAGACTTAAATTCTTTGTCTCGAGCGTATTGCGCAGCAACCATAGATAACTGCTCTTTTAGTTTTCCAGATTGTTCTCCGGTTCGGATAAATGAGAGGAATTGCTCTGGAATAATATTCGTGCCTCGAAACGCTTGCCACAGTTGGTCACCACTATCTACCCTGTCTCGGATTTTTGCAATCTTTTGCTTGAGATCCTTTTGAGAAACTTCCTCTTCTAGAGATAATAGTGCAGTACTCACATCCATACCCGCTTCAAGAAGAATCGAAAGTTGCTCGAGTACAAAGCTTTTTTCGTCGTTATTTCTGGCCATGTTAGTCTGAAATTTGGGCTACTCGGAGCACCTCATCTAATGTAGTCACACCATGTTTTACCTTTTCAATTCCGTCTTTGAATAACGAAATCATGCCTTGCTTTAAGGCGAGCTTTCTAATTTCGTCTGCAGAAGGTTTCGAAAGAAGGAGTTCTCGCATTTCTTTTGTTACCGATATCATTTCAAATATAGCAGACCTCCCTTTATATCCTCTGAAGTTACAAACCTTGCAACCCTTTGCTTGATACAAGGTCGTTGCTTTTCCGAGGTACTTTGCTGTTGTTCCGTATTGTTTTTCTAGTTCCTTCGAATTTGCTTTGTAACTTACTTTACATGCGTCACATAGTTTTCGGACAAGGCGCTGTGAAACAATAAGCTCGAGTGTTGATGAAAGCAAAAATGCTTCAGTACCCATATCTATCATCCTCGGGACTACTGTTGACGCATCGTTCGCGTGGAACGTTGAGAGAAGTAGGTGCCCAGTAAGCGCCGCGTTCACTGCAATCTCAGCAGAATCTTTATCTCTAATTTCTCCAACAAGAATAATATCTGGATCTTGTCGTACCAACGATCGCAACCCGGAGGCAAAGGTAATTCCGGTTTCTTTGTTTACTTGAACTTGTGTCGCACCTTTGATGCGGTATTCGACTGGATCTTCGATGGTCATAATGTTTAGCCCTGGAGTAATAACTTTGCTTAATACGGCGTAAAGTGTGGTCGATTTTCCTGAACCCGTCGGTCCAGATACCACAATCATTCCGAATGGTTTTTTGGCAGCATCTGCAAGTAATTTTTGATGAGTCTCTGATAATCCGATTTGATCAAGACCTAACCCACCGACCACTTGTGAAAGAATACGTAAGGCAAGCTTTTCTCCGTAAAGAGATGGAACAAACGATACACGAAGGTCGTACTGTTTTTTGTGCCAATCGTGGCTAAACGAACCGTCTTGAATCGATTGATGCTCATCGAGCCGGAGTCGTGCGAGTACTTTGATTCGGTTGACCACTTTCTCGTACGTATCGCTAGTGATATCTGCCATTTCGTGGAGCATACCATCGATTCTGAATCGAATAACAACTGCAAAGGCAGCAGGTTCAAGGTGGATATCGGTTGCTCTACTCTCGTATGCGCTAGATAAAATTTCATCAATAAGTTGTTTGATTTGTACTTCGGGTTGCGAAAGTATAACTTGGAGTTTTTGTTGCAGCGGAACCTCGTAACTGGTGAAAAGTGCTTCAATATCTTCAGTTAAGGAGTAGGCAACTCTGATTTTCTCTACATTTTCGAATGCCTTTGTTGTCGCGGCTAAATCTTCTAATTCGCGGATAAGTTTAGGATTTTTGGGGTCATCTGTCGCAAACGTAAGCAAACCATTGGTATTGGAGAATATTACCAAATTGTATTCTCGCGCAATTTTTTCGGGGATTGCACGTACTTGAGATTCATCTGGAATAAGGGAGTTTAAGTCGGCATATGGAACACGGAAGTACTCGGCAATTGCTTGCCCCAGTAGATCTTTCGTTAAAAGCTCTTCGCTAATGAGCACTGTCGTTAAGGGAAGTCCGCGTGTCTTTGCTCTTTGGAGCATTACCGTTGCGACCTCTTCTTCGAGGTAACTTTGCTGAACAAGAATTTTGCTTAGCTGTTCGTCATTGAGTTTGTTCATGGAGCAGTTTTTTTACATAATCTACGATATCCTTAATCGGTGTATTCGATTTTACAAAATATTCCTTTGCACCTAACGCCTTTACTCTGGCGACATCTTCTTCTTGACTCAAATTTGAAAGAACAATGACATCTAACGTAATTTTATCTTTTGCAAGATTTTCTAAAACAGTAAAACCGTCCATCTCTGGGAGCATAAGATCAAGCAAGAGAAGGTCAATGTGAGTTGACTTTACACGGTCAAGACACTCCCGACCATTACCTGCAATCAGGACATCCATTCCTTCCCTTTTAAGTTTTAAACTCAATGCAGTTGCTAATGGCTTTTCATCGTCAACAACGAGTACGGTTTTCACCTTCATACAGTAATTATAGTATCGAAATTTGAATATACCGTCAAATCGCAGTATTACAGAAAATCCTCATATCCACGTGTCTTTAGAATGTCGTGCACTTCTTTGACTTTGTTTGCCATCTCTTTAGGAACAACAAGAATCGAATCTGGTGTCTCAACTACGACCGTGTCTTTAATTCCGACGAGTGCTATGAGTTTTTTGGTGTCTGAAAGAACGAGATTATCTTTACTTTCTACTTCGATTACCTCAGTTTGGTGTGTCTCAATGGCTTCTTCTAGGTAATACCGAGCTACGTCGTCCCATGTAGTTATATGCGTCCACTTGTAAGGTACGATAACTGCCTGAACTTCTCCTCTTTTCATGAGTTGCTTTGTAACAAGCTCGATTCTTCCTGGTTCAAATTGCTCGTAAAGACGCTTCACTTTTTCTTCTTCGTCTTTAGTGCCAAGCACTTCTTGTATTTTCATGAGGACGTTGTACCAGTCTGGTCGGAATTCTTTTATTGCGTTGAGTAATTTTGCGGGGGTCCAGGTGTTGTGATTGCAATGTGTTCCGACTTTGTCTTGTGTCGCAATTTCTGTAACCTGTTCTAAGGTCATTCTGTCTTTTACTACATCAATAAAATCAGAAACTTGATGCACGATAATTCCGTTAGTTGAAGGAACGTTGGCTCCGAGTTTAAGTAAGTCGCTGCCCGTTTCAAGATAGCGGGGGATTTGAGTTCCTGTTACCAATTGCCCGTATTTTTTGACGAGCTTTTCCATACTTTCGACCATATCAAGGTACTTATCCGTAGGGTTACGGACTATCGGAGATTGCACGTAAAACATGACAACTTCGTCAGGAAATTTTTGATAGAGCTTCAACATCGCAAACCCAGAGGCAGGTCCCGTATCTCGACCTTCGGGTGGTTCTATAATGTAATTTTCTCCAGGGATTTGTGGCGCTTGTTCTCTTACAAAATGAAGTAGCTTTTCTGTGGTGGACACATAAATATCATAAGGGGAGTATCGTTCGAGCAGTGCCTCCACATTCAACTGGAAAAGAGTTTTCTTCCCAATTAATGGATAAAACTGTTTCGGTGCGTCTTCTCTACTAACTGGCCAGAGCTTGGTGCCCGAGCCCCCTGCCATTATGATAAATTTCATTTTTTCTGCGCCGTTTAAATATCAAGCATCGCGTATTTCGCGTATTGCTGAATAAACTTTTTACGTGGTCCAACCTCTGTACCCATGAGCATGTCAAAAAGTGAATCTGCTGCAGCAGCGT
Organism: Patescibacteria group bacterium; assembly: GCA_016860985.1. Taxonomy (GTDB): domain Bacteria; phylum Patescibacteriota; class Dojkabacteria. Next base: position 892,219 of record BOKM01000001.1, read on the forward strand.
CTGCTACTGAGACCTTTTTGAGTACTCGTTTGTCTACATCCATAGTTGTTTCTTTTAGCTGGTCAGGGTTCATTTCTCCAAGACCTTTGAATCGTTGCACACTCTTGATTTTATGACCAGCTTTGATTTCTTTTTCTACAAATTTGTCTTTTTCGATTTCGCTTACAAACCAGTATTTTTCTTTTCCAACTTCGACTTTGAACAATGGTGGTTGCGCAATGAATACTCGACCATCATCAATAAGTCTTCTCATAAATCGATAGAAGAAGGTAAGTACCAAAATCACAATGTGTGAACCGTCCACATCTGCATCTGTCATGATGATAATCTTTCCGTAGCGAAGCCGTGTCATATCCATTTGGTCTGCGATACCACAACCAATTGCGGTAACAAGATCTTTTAGTCGGTAGTTCGCCAGTACGCGATCTACTCTGTGTTTTTCCGCGTTGATTGGCTTACCCGTGAGTGGGAGAATCGCTTGAAATTCTCGGTCTCTACCCTGCTTTGCCGATCCACCTGCGCTATCACCCTCTACGATGAATAGCTCGGACTTATCTTTATCTTTAGTTGAACAGTCGGCAAGTTTACCTGGTAAAGCAGTAAACGTCAGTGCACTCTTTCTAAGGATAGCATTACGTGCTGCTTTAGCCGCATTTCTTGCCTTTAAGGAAAGGATAGCTCGAGAAATAATCTGCTTTGCATCTTGTGGGTTTTCGGTAAAGAATTCAGCTAAAGCGTCAGACACAACTGCCTGCACAGCACTCTTTGCTTCTGGGTTGTTAAGCTTGATTTTTGTTTGGCCTTCGAATTGCGGGTTACCAATTTTAATCGAAATAATTGCAGTTAACCCTTCGCGAACGTCTTCTCCTTCAAGTTTTGTTTTTTCGTCTAGCAATTTATTTGCCATTCCGTATTTGTTGATTGCTGACGTAAGTGCTGCTTTAAAACCTGCTAAGTGAGTGCCTCCTTCTGGGTTCTCGATATTGTTTGCAAAAGTTCTAATCTTGTCGGTCATAGAATCGGTATAAAGGAATCCGACTTCGACCATAATATCGTCCTTTTCTTTGCTAACATAAAAAGGCGTCTTCATTATTGCGGTTCCTGTTTGTTGGTTGTGAACGAACGATAAGATTCCCTTTTCGAAATAGTAACGCTTTATAGTCGGTGTCGCGGTAGTTTCGTTTACAAAGGTAAAATTGATGCCGGACGTTAAGAATCCTTGATAATGCAGTCTCGTTTCAATTGTTTTTGGGTTATATTGCAAGTCACCGAATATCTCTGGATCAGGTGTAAAAAATTGCGTTGTACCTGTTCGTTCTTTGTACTCGGAGAGTGGTTTTTCGGTCAGTTCTGTTTGAGGAATACCTTGTTTATATTCTTGAGTGTATCTTTTTCCGTTACGGCAAACCGAGGTCACCATTTTTATTGAAAGTGCGTTGGTACATGACATACCTACGCCGTGAAGACCTCCGGAGACTTTATAGGCACCTTTGTCGAATTTTCCACCTGCGTGTAGAACGGTCATAACGGTTTCAAGCGCGCTTCGTCCGGTTTCTGGATGAATATCGACAGGAATACCTCGACCGTTATCTGTTACAGATATTGAGTTATCTTTGTGCAAAACAACGGTAATGTGAGTTGCAAAGCCTGCGAGAGCTTCATCTACCGCGTTATCGAGCACTTCATAAAAAATATGATTCAAGCCATTGATGTCAGTTGAACCTACATACATGGCTGGTCTTTGGCGGACTGCCTCAAGGCCTTTAAGAACAGTAATATTTGCTGCGCTATAGTTGTTTTGTGTTGTTGGTGTCTTGGTCATGTCAGTGAATTATAACATAAGAAAATGAGTGGTGGACCTCTATAAATGTGTGAAATTTCTTGTGGTTTAATCGTTAAGTACGAGTGACACAGTTGCCCGCTCACTTGCGTTAAAGGTGCCAGTAGAAATATAAGGAACAATTACCTGAGCGCACATTTCTGCTGTACTCGAGGTTATAACGCGAAGCGTAACCTGCTCTGGGTAGCTTTCGGCTACCAATACTTCGGTTTTAACTTCGGTGCAAGGATTAGGGAGCTGTGCACTGATTTCGTACTCCCATGTATTGTTTTCTACATATGTGGCTTCAAGAGTGAATCCATTTTGTGTCTTAACGATTGTTCCATTAAGGGGTGTTGGTGTCGGAGTGCCTTTGGGTGGCAGAAGCGTACTTGAAGTGATAGATGGCCAAGCAAGATAAATCCCAACAGAAAGAAGGGCAAAGGTGACGACTCCAATAACTGCTACCGTACGGTTACTCATAGAAAGTATATCCAGCTTAATTACTGTTCCATTATGCGTATTCTTCACTCTACTTGTCAAATGCTATAAAATGCGGACGTATGAACAAACGAACAAAAATAGTATGTACCATTGGCCCAGCGTCATGGGACCCCTCTGTAATGAGAGCAATGATTGAAAACGGGATGGATTGTGCCCGAGTAAACGGTGCTTTTGCTGATCCAGCCGAGATGGACAAGGTTAAGGAATTAGTAAGAGCAGTATCTCAAGAGGTATCTCTGATGCTTGACGTCAAAGGCCCCGAAGTCCGACTCAACAAGTTCCCAGAACCGATTAAGCTCGCTCCAGGTATGCACCTTTCAATTGGGAGTACGCCAACTGATCCACTCTACCCTGCCAATTACCCGCATCTGTACAAATTCGTTCAAGCAGGACAGAAAATTCTTGTAGGAGATGGAGATGTTGAGTTGGTTGTAAAAGAGGTCACAAACGGTTTTTTGCACTGTGAAGTTGTATTTGGAGATATCTTAAAGCCAGGAAAAGCACTGAACCTACCAGGTTGTACCTACACGACCGATGTGTTAACTGAGAAGGATAAGGAGAATTTACGACATGCTATTGTGACCGGTTGGGACTTTGTTTCACCTTCGTTTATCCAAGATAAAGAGTCTGCCTTGCAGGTAAGAGCGTTTCTTAAAGGTTCCGATATGAAGATAATTGCAAAGATTGAAAATCAAGTTGGTATCGACAACATTGATGAGATTCTCGAAGTCGTTGATGGGATTATGGTCGCCAGAGGTGGTTTAGGCGTTGAGCTCGGTCTTGGAAAAGTTCCTTTGGTGCAGCGATTGTTGATTGAAAAAGCAAATGAGGCCGGAAAGCCTGTGATAACTGCTACGCAAATGCTCGAATCAATGATTACAAACCCAAGCCCTACTCGAGCAGAAGCAAACGATATTGCAACTGCAATTCTAAGCGGAACCGACGCAATCATGTTGTCGGGAGAAAGCTCTGCCGGAAAGTACCCCGCAGAAGCGGTTGCCTTTATGAGTAAAACAGCAGGTGAGATTGAACAATCTATCGAACCCAAAATCATAACTAAACGAGCTTTAGATGCATCGATTTCTGCAGATGCAATTACTAAGGCAGCTGCCTCTTTGTGTATTGAAATGTCAAAAGACATTGACAAAGTTTTGGTCGTTTCAAAAACTGGTCGTACTGCACGATTACTTGCCCGACATAATATCACGCAACCTATCTTTGCTTTCGTAGCCTCGGAGGTATCTGCCCGTACGCTACTGTTGAGTAAAGGCATTATGAAAACATTTGTGCAACCACCTTCGTTAGAGGCCAGAGATTCGGCAGTTATGCAAATAGTAGAACGTGCAAAACAGGAGGGGCTTGTGGCAGTGAACGAACGCGTTTTGTTGCTGTGCAAAACTCCAATCGATGGTGAACACTACTTCCCAAATGTATTCGAAATCATTGAGGTAAAATAATCGAGAGTGTCAGGCCTGTTCTACACATTTTCGATATATTTTATGAAAAAGGTGTAAAATACTGCATGGGTGAACCTGTTGCTGCAGAAGTCGAATCACGTATGCCGTATCGGTCATTTGATGTGGCGGTTGCCGTACGAGAGGGTGCTCAAGAGTATACTTTAACCCCAAACGAATCGAATTTACCACAAGGTGTCGATATCTTTACAGAAGGGCTTATGAACGTTGCGACGTTGCTTCGTGCAGACACAGGGTACAAAACAACTGGAACTCGCGAAGTTTATGATATTCCTTGGCAAACACGTCAACTCTATTCTCTATTTGTAAGCCCCTCCGAAGATGCGTTTAAAAAGGCAACTTCAATTCCAGCTGAAGCGCATGTGGCGCTCAAGCAAATAAGAGTTATAACCTTAGATAAAGAATTTGGAGATAGAACCGACCATGTGGGAGACCGTGCCTCTATTGAATGTGACATCGAAATCGAAGGTAAACCGACACACGTAACGATACGATTATCACAAAAAGCAATTCACGAAGAATCTGAGACGCATGATTTAGCCCAAAACACTGTTCAGGGTTTCTTTGACCGAACCGGCGAGCTGCGCAGGGGTGTGCGTATGGTTTCGGGGCTTGTTGTGTGGGATATGTCTGTTGAGTTAAAAGATATGTCAATTCCCGCCCCAAAGAGAAGGCTTTTAAGATTTGGAAATACATAACGCTATGGAAAAGGGCTGTTTGTACATGATTGCAACTCCGATTGGAAACTTGGGTGATATATCGCAACGCGCATTAGACATTATTGAGCAATGTGATTATCTTGTGTCAGAAAATCCGTCAACAACAAAAAAATTATTAACAAAATACGGAATAAGCAAACCTGTTCGTTGGTATCGCGAGAGTAATCATAAAGGTATGAGTCCTTTGATTATTGAGGACATTTTGTACAAGCACCTTCATGTTGGTGTGGTATCCGAAGCGGGAACACCGGTTGTTTCGGACCCAGGGGCAAAGCTCCTCTCCGACGCCTATTCAAAAGGAGTAACGGTAATACCAATTCCAGGAGCGTCTTCGGTTACGACTGCGATTAGTGCGTTTCCTGTTGCAAGTTCCAAATTTCTATTTTGGGGATTTGCACCACGTAAAGAAGGAGAATTCAAACGCTCTATAACTGAGCAACTATCCTTTCTTGTAAAAGAAAAGGTAGCAATAGTCTATTTTGAGTCGCCGTTTCGACTAAAGAAAACACTTGGTTACTTATCTTCATTGGCTGCTGAGTTACTGGATAAAGATCTCGAATTAAAAGTAGGGCTTGGAAAAGAAATGACAAAGTTGTTTGAGCACTACACTTTTGATACCCCCGAGGGTATATTAAATGCCGAAAATCGGGAGTTCAAACTAGATAAAGGTGAATCGACTCTTGTGATTGTCGTAAAAAAAAGGCATACTGAACGTAATGAGCAGCCCCTGGACGATAATTAAACTTGGAGGATCACTTCTCTCCCCATACGAAACCGCATCAAAATCGTTGCAGATTGGTCAATTGCCCTTTGATTTAGCATATACCAACGAATTATTAGACGAGTTAAAACGTGTAGGAAAAAAGTGTGTACTAGTTGTTGGTGGTGGGTTTCTCAATCGATGGTATCTACAATAATTTAAAGAACTTAAGCTTCAAAAGCCCGAAACCGTTACCGATTTTCACATGGTTGGTATGGCTGCTTCTGATATCAACGCAACGCTTTTTCGAATGTTCTCTGCCGAAAAATTAGGTTACAAGAACGTTTTTCCATATGTGGTTAAGTACCAAGACTACGAGAATTTGGCCTCTCTCCGGTCTGAGTTCGAAAAATATCAACTCGTAATTGCTGCAGGTTGGAAACCGGGGCATAGCCACGATGTCGACGCACTGATGTTTGCTTCGCTTTTTGGAGTTGCTTCTGTGTATAGCTTTAAAAACATTGATGGTATTTATACGGGTGACCCTCGAAAATCGGCAACCGCAGCTAAAAAGAAAACGCTGACGTGGGAAATGTACCGAAATATTATTAAAGAAACCACACATGTTCCTGGGGCAAGTTTTCCCATTGATGCAGTGGCTGCACAACTTGCAGAGCGCATGGGTATAGGGTTTGTGGTAATTGACGGACGAGACACTCGCGCAGTTAGGGAATTAATGTCAGAGGGGCTTACCACTCGTGGTTCAACTATCTTGCCAACAGTAGCGCATTCATAGCGGTATGTTGTAGAAGTTTTGCTACAGTTACGGGGCCAACTCCACCCGGAACAGGGCTATATGCTGTAAGGTATCCATTCGCAGCTGTTGTATCAAAATCACCAACAATTTTTCCTTCACTATTTTTGCTAGTTCCAACATCAATAAGTATTGCACCTTGCTTTAGGTCCTGTGCGTTATAAATATGGGGCTTACCAACACAACTGATAACGATATCTGCCCTTTTTAAATGTTCAGGCTTGTTTGGTGTCGATTCATCAATTACCTTATAGTGTGTTAGTCCTTTTTTATTGAGTAGATGCGCAACCGAACCACCGACGTAAGGTGATGAACCAATTACGGTTATATGCTTGTCTTTCAATTTCTCTTTTTCAAGCAGTTCCCAAACTGCAGCTGCAACCGCGGTTGGGTAAGGTGAGCTCTGAAGAAGCAGGCCATCAACATCGAGATTCTTCGGAATCAATTTGAGTATTCGTTCGCTAGAAAAGCCACTTGGAAGTGGCAATTGAATCATAATTCCATCAACACTGTTTTTTATTGAGGAAATGTGTTCGCTAATTACTCTCATTACTTCTTCTTCGTTTGTTATTGGGATTTGATAAATATCAACTTGAATTCCGATTGCTATGCCCTTCTTTTGCTTCAACGAAACAAAAAGTGAAGAGGCATCATTATTCCCTACCTGAATAATTGATAATCGAGGCGAGAGTTTGTTTATAGAAATAAGCTCTTTTGTTTGCTGCAAAATTGTTGTTGCATGTAGAGTTCCGTCTATTCGTCTGGTTAACATCTCTTTTACACGTACTATTTAATTTCGAGCCAATCTTTTGTCATTCTGGGAATATTGCGGAGAACAAATTCGGGGTCCTTGTTTGCGCATAACTCTTTGACTGCATATTCCAAGAAAACAGTATTTTGACTTCCCTCAAATAATACTACACTTTGAGGTTCAATAACTTCGAGTATATGAAAACTGAGCTGCTTGCCGTTTTCAAACCAGTAGAGATTTTCATTAAGCGTTTTACCTGCCTGTTCTGCAGCCGGAATACCAAAATTCTTCATGTTTGAATTGGTAAGAATCAGAATATCTGAGGCCTTTGCTGCAGCGGTAACAACACGTTCGTATTCTTGTTTCTCAATCGTTCCTAATTCACGTAAGTCGCCAAGTACAATAATTTTCTTTCGTCTTCCTTTTCTTGCGACTTCTTTACAAACAGAAAAGAGTTCGACTGCAGCCATTGGATTTGCGTTATAAGAGGAGTCAATAATGATCGAGTTTTCCAATCCTGGAAGTAGTGTTGAGCGTCCTGGATCAGGGGCATAGTTTTCTGGCAATTTCGCGAGTGAAGTTCGTAAATCTTTTTTTAGAAGCGACAATATTCGCGTCGCGATTGTAATAGTCATCTTTGCAGCGCTAGGTAACACGATATTGGGAATAAAAGTTGAAATCTTTCCTTTTGATGTATTAACAGCAAAGGAGATCCCTTCTGAGGTGTTTTCCCATTCCGCTATGGTGTTTTCGACGTCTTTGTTAGTAATAACCGTCATATGTTTTAACGATTCTGTTGAGATGTAGGCTGCGGCTTGTTGTGTGACCAAGGCATTGTTCGTTTGGGGAATCGAGGAAAGAAGTTTCGCTTTTTCTAATGCAATCGTTTGGTTAACTTCGTGAAGTCTTGACTCACCGGTAATACTTGAAGAAATTGCATTGTCAAACTGTGACCCGTGTACGGGTGATATTGAAAGTAATACGCCAATGTGAGGTTTAACGATACTTAATAGATATTCCATATTTTGAGGGGAATGCGGACTGTCTATTCCATATTCAATAACAAAGACATCGTAATGCTGATGCGAAAAAAGAATGGTCGAAATTCCCTTTAATAATACCAATGGATATTCCCACATTCTGTAATGTCGAACAGGAATATTGAGAATTTCGTAAGGAATGCCTGTTTCGGAATTCCCTTTTTTGGTACTTTTAAGTCTTTCTTTATAGTGTGGTTTCAACATGCCTACGAGTAACTCCTTACTGGTTGTTTTTCCAGAAGACCCCGTAATACCGATAATAATAGCGTTCTTGTTCTTTCGAAGCTCGATTTTAGAAAGAAACCGTAGAGCTCGTAGATAGAAGGCTTTGGTCATCATTTTTATCATAGTGCAAACGTATTATACCATTTTTTCGGTAATTTTTGATTTTCACCCTGTAAAACTTGTGATAGTATAGGTATGTGGCATGCAGTAACTCGCCATTAAACTATTACACAAATACATGAAAACAGATTTATTTTGGGGAGCGTCATTTCTTCTAGGTTTTCTGTTCGCGTTCGCAGTACTACAAACCACTCCAGGTGTTGGTATCTTTTTAGGAGTAAATATGCTAGTTGCATGTTTGTGGTATTTTGGGCAAAAAAACGTCAAAGCAAAAGAATTAGCAGCAGATTCACGTAGCCAGCTCCTTCTTTATGTTTTAACCGGATTCTATGTACTTTTGACCTTTCCATATCTATATCGACTTGATCTGGTTATTGTTGGTCTTCTTGTATTCTTTCATGTCAGCTTTTTGGTCGTGGGAGCGCTCTATTTCTCTTTCCCAGGTGCTCTAAAATTAGTTGATATTCTTGGAGTTTGTTTGTCGCCACTCATTTTTGGCGTTACTTGGTTGATAGAATCAATCAAATCCTTTTTCGAGTTATTCAAAGAAAATGGGAATGTTGTTCGACTTGTGTTAAAAGTGATTCTTTATTCCGCTGCTTCCTTAATCATATTTATCCTTTTTGCAAAGCTACTTTCTGTTGCTGACTCTGAGTTCAAAACACGGATCGAAGCGATTCTAGAAATGCTTGATCTAATAGAGGTTATGCAACGAACAGCAGTTGCGGTTGTTATGTCTTTTGTCTCTGCGGGGTTATTGTCTTTGGTTGGCTATTCTAAGATTCTTCATTTTATTGGAATTACGACTGTGGAAAGAGCTGAAGAAATTGGCAAGAAACTCGATGCAACCCAAGAAGTCAGAAAGAGTGATGCCTTACTACCAGTTATTATTACTGTGCCTGTACTACTTTTGTTTGGATTTTATGTCTGGGTTCAATTTGAATATTTGTTCGGGCAAGATGTAACGTCGATTCTTACAAAATATTCATTTTCCGATTATGCACGAAGAGGATTTATTGAGTTGTTGGTAGTTGGAGGTTTAACTTATCCTCTACTTGCCTGGTCTATGAGTCAGTCAAAGAGCAATTGGATTATGACTCGTGTAACCTCACTTGTGGTAAACACGGGGATTGTTGGTGCAATGATTGTTATGTTGTATTCGCTTATAGTCAGATTGAATCTTTATATGGGTGCATACGGACCTTCTGTTCTTCGATATTACGTGGTTATTGCCGCAGTGTTTATCGCAATTGCATTACTCTCGTACGAAGTGTTTGCTATTTTTAAAGCTATCAAACCGAATGGCGCTCTCTTTCGTGGGCGGTTATTCTCTGATTACGTCGTCGTTGCGCTACTTGTGTCACTTGGCTTACTCGGAACTATTGCAATTTACCCTTGGAATGCGCGCGTAATGTCAAAAATTACTGAGAATTACGAAAAGAATTCTAAAATTGATATCGCGCAGGTAATCGAGATGCCTTTAGAGGTGGAAGATAAGGTCTTTGTGCTTGGTAAAACACTTGAAGCAGATGGGAACAAAGAGGCAGGCTTGCTCTTGCAAGCCCATGCTGTCAAAGAAATTGCTTCATATAAAGAATCGACTCAGGAATCAGTATTCTCGAGACTGTTTGGTACAAATCTTACAGGTCTTACGTTATCGAAGAGTGTTAATGTTACCCAAAAAGAGGAGCTTGCAAAAAGATTTGTTGATACGATGAATGAACGCATTTCCTTTGTTGCTAATGGCTACATAGATGCAATTGTAAGAAACGATTTTACTGCGGCAAGAGCATTTTACGACAAAAATATGAAAGCAAACGATATTGCAGGATTCGCCCCATATGTGTGGGTAAATCGCAAGGAAGACAGTCAAATGACATTCGATATGGTACGCAACGATTTGTTTGTAGAGAACTTCCTTTCTGGTGTAACTTCTACCAATTCATATAACTTACTTCTTGTTTCTAGAAAACAAGATAATGCAACCGTAAGTGTTGACGAAACATCACTATCTCTCGTGTTTGCATTCAGAGACGCCCAAGTCGCAATAACTGATAGTACGCTTATCCTCGCCTATTTACCTGATGCAATCTCTGCAGACGGATACAATTACGACATGTCGAGATATGGATATAAACAGTTCTGCAAAGTACCCACACTTGATGTTATTTTCTCAGAAAATATGGGGTGCAGTTCACAAGATGTAACAGGGGCCTACTACGAAACAAAACCAACAGATAATGGGTACTACCAACCGATGGGAAGCTTTGTAAAATCAGATTTTGTCACTGAATCCAAATAGTAGATACGTGAGTACCTGTTTGGGCGAAACATTGCTTCTTAGATACTCACTGCATTTTTGTAAAAGTTGCAACTTCGATTGAGTATCACTGCCCTTTTGCAAGTGAATATAGAGCTCACTCAAAAATGTTTCTGCGGACTGTCTGGTCCATTCTTTTTTTTGTATATGAGCATAGCCTTGTAAGATATCTGTGTTCGCTTCCGTAAAGTAGGACAATGTTTCGCTTAATTCTCTCTCCTTATTGCCCTGAAGTGAGCCCCCGAGATATTTTACGGTAGCTCTCGAGCGAATAGTAGGTAGCAAAGAGTTTTCGTCGACAACTGCCAAAATGTAATGTACCGTTTTGGGGTGGTCTTCTAACTCCTTAAGCATGGCATTCTGCGCCTCGGGGGTAGTTTTCTCAAACCCAAGAATTATCCCAAGATGAAGCGGTGCCTTAAAGGGCTTTTTGTGTAGAATTCGAGTAAATGCGCGTATATCAGCGATCCCAATCGACTCTTGTTCGTAGCCATTGAGCAAGTGAACGTCCGGATGCACGCACTCTTCTATATTGGTTACATCTAGACTCTCAATCCGTTCACGTATCATTAACGACAATTCGTTCTTAATTACGTCAAGGTCATTCCCAATTATTAGAAATGTCATGATGTTTCTTCAGTAACTGGCCATGATGCGTAGCTAAGGGTTTTGCTTTCGGTCGAAGCTTTTGGATACGAATCCCACAGGTATTCTGTTATGAAAGGAATATAGGGGTGTAGCGATTTTAGATAGACACCAAGTACGTACCACAACGTCCATTGACCAGCTTTTCGAGAGGCAATTGCTTCTGGTGAATTGTTTATGGGGTTGCCTTCTTTGTCTTTTGTGTACAATCGCTGTTTTACCTGTTCAAGGTATGTATCACAGAAATCGTGCCAGAACGATTGAATAAGATCGACAGCAACAATGCCAAAGCGGAATTTTTTAATTTTTTGCTCCACCTGTAAGGCGATATCGCGAGCTTTCTGTAAAATCTGCCTATCTGCTTCTTCAAATGAAAGTGAGGACTCTTCTATTTCCCATGGTGCTGAAAGATCTTGAGTCGAGAAATTGACGTATTTTGCAGCATTCCAAAGTTTGTTGAGGAAATTGCGGTTACCAGCAAGTTTATCCGAATCAATTCTATAACTGGCTCCTGCTTTGTTTCCAACGATATACAGTAAGCGAATTGCATCTGCTCCATATTGCCCAACCAAATCGTCGAGTGTAATCACGTTTCCTTTAGACTTACTCATTTTTTGTCCATCTGGTGCTTTTACAATGCCGTGAAGATACACATCTTTGAATGGAATCTGATTTGTTCTAAATAACCCAAGCATAATCATTCGAGAAACCCAGAATTCAAGGATGTCGTAGCCTGTTTCCATGGTATCTGTGGGGTACATGACATCGAGCAGCCCTTCTTTTTCGAGTGTAACGTATGGCCATTGTCCTGAGCTAAACCATGTGTCGAACACATTCTCATCTTGTATCCATTCTGAGCCAGGAGATGTTTTGGATACCTGAGCAAGTCCTTTCTGAACCGCGTCTGCAAAGTCTGTTACCTGCACTCCGTTGATGAGTTCAACAACTTTACCCTCTTCGTTGTATGTTGTTTCGATTTCTCCTTTGTACCATACAGGGAATCGATAACCCCACCAAAGCGCTCTAGAAATTGGCCAATCACGAAGATTCTTCATCCAGTGGTTGTACTTTTTGGTCATGTATTTTGGATGAATAGAGATGTCGCCATCTTTTACTGCTTGAATTGCTTTTGACTTCATGTCGTCGATTTTGATAAACCATTGACTTGACATGAGTGGTTCAATGATTGTTTTGCACCTTTCACAAACGGGAATTCGTTGAGAGATGGTCTCTTCTTTCTCAAATAAAGAGAGGGCTTTCATGTCGGTGAGCACTGCTTCTTTTGCTTCAATGGTAGTTAATCCTTTGTATTTTCCGATTGGGCCACACATTTTGCCTTCTGGATCAATAACATTAATCCAATCGACCTGATTGTTTGGATTGTTTTCATTCCAACGAAGCATAATCTCGTAATCCTCTGGTGCATGTGCAGGTGTAAGCTTTAGGCAGCCAGTTCCGACTGAAGTGTCAACTTGCCCGTCGGTGATGATTGGTATTTCGCGATTAACTAGCGGAAGAATAACAATCTGCCCGTGCAGCTCTTTATATCGGTCGTCTTCTGGATTTACCACAATTGCGGTATCTCCGAGCATTGTTTCTGGTCTTGTAGTTGCCACAGTAATGTGAGTGTGATTCCCTACGGGATTTTTAAGCGGATATTTCAAGTAATACATTGATGCCTCGCGTTCCTTTTTTTCGGTATCGATATCGGCGAGCGCTGTTTTACATGAAGGGCACCAGTTCACAATGCGAACACCCTTGTAAACTTTCTCCTTATCATAAAGCTGTATAAATGTTGAGAGTACATTATCAACGATGGTTGGATCTAGCGTAAACACATTTCGGTCAAAATCTGCCGACAGTCCGATTCGCTTTTCATCTTTTAGAGCTTCGGCCATCATCCCTGTAAAATAGTCGTATGTTTCCTTATAAAACTGATCACGAGACATTGTCGCTTTTGACTTGCCTTGTGGTCTAAAGTGCTCTCGTAAAACGACAATTTCGCCTTGAATGCCTGCGTGGTCTTTTCCAGGAAAAAGTAATACCCTTTTTCCCTTCATACGCCAAAATCTCCCTAGAAGATCTTGGTAAGAATACCCAGATATATTCCCTAAGTGAGGTCTTCCGTATGCGTTTGGTGGTGGGTCAATAATAACAAATCGTCTTTCTGGGTGACCGTGTAGATATTGTTTTAACTCCTCTGTTGTATCGAGCTCTTGTTTTTCTGGATTGTATTCAGGTTTAAAAAAAGGATTCTTTTCCCAAAATTCCAAGACTGCGGGTTCAGTAATTTGTGGGTTATACGGTCCTTTATATAGTTCGAAGTTTGCCATGTGCGATTATAACGCAATCTTTATATATTTTGTACCTCTAGTTATTGTTATCTTTTTGATTAATAAACCAAACTAAGTATGTTTTCAGTCTGTGTGGTTTCTGCTATACTGATTTTATGCCACTGCCCTATACTGGTGTTGATATGCGCTTGCTCTCTGCTCTTGTTGAGCGTGGTCTTATAAAGTCCGAAGTTTCTGAGCAGATAAAGCTTGAATGCGCCCAACAAAACAAATCTGAAATTCAGCTGATTCTTGAAAAAAAGCTCGTTTCAGAGCGCGATTTATTCAAAACAAAGGCTGCAGTTTATAACGTTCAGTTCATTGATGACGTCTCTGCAATTCAGCCTCCGGCTGAGCTCATGGTCGGGATTAATATTGACGCCCTTCGAGAGCAACAGTCTTTTCCATTCGAAATGACGGATACTCGCGTCAAAATTCTTATGTCTGATCCGTTCAATATTAACGCGATTCAATTCTGGAAGGTTAAATATTTGCCAAGGCAAATTGAGGTTTACACTGCAACTCCATCTGAGGTCGCCTCATATATCGGAACTCGATTTGGAAGCATGATCGGCGGTGATGTTCAGGCTGCAGTTTCAAGTTATCAACAAGAGGCAGGTATCAAAGAAACCGTTATTTCTACAGATGACGTCGGAGATGTTTCACAGAATCTGCAAGGCGCACCTGTTGCCAAAATCGTAAACTCAGTATTGGTATTTGCAGCACAGGCAGGAGCTTCCGATATTCACATTGAACCTCAAGAAAAAAGTGTTCGTATTCGATACCGTGTAGATGGTGTATTAACAGAGAAATTAACCCTTCCGAGGGAACTTCTCTCTCCTGTAATTGCAAGAATCAAAATCATGTCCAATATGAAAATAGACGAAACTCGATTACCTCAAGATGACCGTCTGTTCATTGCAGTTGGTGATAGAAAATTTGACTTACGTGTTTCTACTCTTCCATCTGTGCAAGGAGAAAAGATCGTCATGCGTTTGTTGGAACGAACCTCAGGTATTCCGCCATTGGAAGAATCTGGGTTAAGAGGGTCTGGATACAAACGATATATGGAGAGTATTAGTCTTACAAACGGAATCGTATTGGTTACAGGTCCAACCGGTAGCGGTAAAACAAGAACTTTGGCGAGTACGGTTTCTCGACTTAATGATCCAAAAGTAAATATTATCTCAATTGAAGATCCAGTCGAAATTAGAATTCCAGGTGTTACTCAAGTACAGGTTAACCACGATATCGGACTTGATTTCGCAACTGTACTTCGAGCAGTCTTACGTCAAGACCCCAATATTGTATACCTAGGTGAAGTTCGTGACGAAGAAACCGCACGATTGGCAATCAGAGCTGCGCTTACCGGTCACTTGGTACTCTCAACTTTGCACACTAATGGTGCTGTTGCCTCTCTGGTACGTTTGATTGACATGGGGATTGAACCTTTCTTGGTAGCATCTACTGTTAAATGTGTTGTAGCTCAGCGTTTGGTAAGAACTATCTGTCCACATTGCCGTGTTGCCGAAATGGCGAGCCCAGAAATGATTGCAGAAATCAATCATATACTCGGGGGCATTCAAAACTTTGACGTAGTTCGTTATGTAGAATCAATTGCAAAGCGTGCAGCTGTTACCCCTGATGATCCGGCTTTCAAGTTTTCTCCTCCTGTTAAGTCACCAGAAATGTCCCCCGAAGGGAGAAAAACAATATATCTTTACAAAGGGGAAGGTTGTTCAAAGTGTGGAGGAACTGGATATAAAGGTCGTATGGCAATATTTGAAGTCGCAACGGTGACCGATAAGGTCGCTTCTGGAATTGCACGAAACGCAGAGTTTGATTCGTTAGAAAAACTTGCAGAAGAAGAAGGCATGATTACCATGGTACAAGATGGATACTTAAAAGCAATTGAGGGTATCACTACAATTGAAGAAGTAGCCCGTGTGGCCAAGAGTGATAGTGAAATAACGTAATTACGAAAGAAATGGACTTAAACACAGGAATTCCAATACAAAACCCAAGCACACAATTGCCGCCAGTACCACAGCAAAGTCCTACTCTTCCAAGTTTTGTTGATCCTGTGACGTCAACGGCTGCACCACTACCTTCCATGCCCCCAGTATCAGGAACTCCTGCTGATCTTCCACCTCTAGAAGATGTTGAACATTCTCAAGCGTTTGTAGATACACTGTCTGCGTTAAAAGATTTGTCTGCAAAAACGGCAGAAATACCCTTAGACTCAACGCCGGCTGTTACGGGTGATAGCCCAATAAATGAGTCTGTGAACTCTGTTGAACAGCCACCACAAGATATTCAAGAGAGTACCCCGGTTGTTCCATCTACACCAGTGGTAGAGATTAAAACACAAACTGAACCTGACATATCAACATTAACTCCACCTGTTTCTACACCTGTGCTTGAAACAGAGCTCCCTGCTCCACCTACTCAAGAGCAAATTCCTGTTACTGCTTCACCACAATTACCCGATGCTGTTATGGCACCGTTTGCTCCAGTCGGTAATATTCCAATGTCTGGCGCCTACGAAACAAAGAAATTACTTGATATTGTTGTGCAAAAGGATGCTTCCGATTTACACCTCGTGGTAGGTTATCCTCCTATGATTCGTGTAGATGGAGATTTAGTCACGGTTGGAAGCACAATTCTCGACCCCAAAATGGCAAAGGAACTTGTCTATTCTGTTTTGCCAGATGATAAAAAAGAGCAACTTGAAGTTAACCGCGAGGTAGATCTTGCTTACCAACACGAAGGTGCTGGGCGATTTCGTATTAATGCGTATTGGCAGCGCGGGTATATTTCAGGCGCATTTCGTTTGATTCCTACAAGAATACGTACAATTGACGAGTTAAAACTTCCACCGCTATTTCATAAATTCGCAGATATGGAACAAGGGCTTGTATTAGTGACTGGTCCAACTGGGCATGGTAAATCAACAACCCTCGCTTCTGTTATTCACGAAATAAACATGAAGCATCCAAAGCATATTTTGACAATTGAAGATCCGATTGAATACGTATTTCCTCAGCAAAAAGCTCTCGTTTCTCAGCGAGAATTGGGTGATGATACCCATTCCTGGAAAGGTGCACTTCGTTCTGCCCTTCGTGAAGACCCTGATGTAGTACTTGTCGGAGAAATGCGTGACTTAGAAACTATTTCTGCTGCAATAACTGTCGCAGAAACAGGTCACTTGGTATTTGCTACCTTGCACACAAACAATGCAGCGCAAACAATTCAACGTATTGTGAACATGTATCCTGATGTACAGCAAGAGGAGATTCGTTCTGAACTTGCAGATGTACTTGAGGCAGTGGTCGCGCAGCGTTTAATTCCAGTAAAAGGTGGAGGTCGTAGAGCTGCACTCGAAGTCATGCTTATGACACCTGCTATCAGAAACCTTATTCGCGAAAACAAAATATATCAAATCGACAACATTATCCGCACAAGTATGGACGTAGGCATGATTACGCTTGAAAAATCACTTCTCACTTTCTTTAGAGAAGGGTTGATTTCGCAAGAAGATGCACTGCGTTACGCGCTCGATGCAACTGAAATGGCAAGATTACTTGAAGAACTAGTCTAATGGAAGAAAAAAAATTGTATGAATATGTCGCAGTAGGAAAAGATGGGAATCGTACAAAAGGTTCGATGACTGCGCTTAATAAAGAAGAGGTAGTTACACAACTTTTCCAGAAAGGACTATCGCCTGTTTCAGTCGATGAGGTATCAAAATTGTTTGCACTTGATAGATTAAAAGAGGTAAACATTGGTGGGGTTCCGCTCAAAGACAAGATGATCTTCTTGAAGCAGTTCTCTATCATGTTAAACGCTGGTTTGTCGATTACTCGGGCACTTGAGGTATTAAGTATGCAAACCACCAATCCTCGGTTTAAGGTGGTACTTAAAGAGGTATTGAAGTCCGTATCGGGTGGTGTACAGCTTTCAGATTCTTTTGCAAAATACCCAGATGTATTCGATTCAATTGCAATAAACCTAATCAAAGCTGGTGAACAAAGTGGAAACCTTGGTCTCATTCTCCGTAAGCTTTCGCGTGAATATGAACAGAAAAATGCGTTAAAAAGTAAAGTCACGTCAGCACTCGCATACCCTGCAGTTCTTACAGTGGTAATGATTGGTGTAGTTGTGTTTCTGCTTGCAATTGTAGTGCCGCAATTAGAAGATGCCTTTAAGTCCTTTGGGGCGGAACTTCCATGGATTACCAAAGCTGTTATTGGGTTAAGTAAGGTAATTACAAATTATTGGTATCTAGTGCTTCTTGTGCTTATTGGTGGTGCGGTTGGCATTAAGTATTTTGTTTCAACCCCAGAAGGTCGTCGAGTATGGGATAAAATACTCATTACGGTCCCAGTATTTGGTCCATTGTTTGTCAAAATACAGGTTGCAACCTTTAGCCGGGTACTATATTTGCTTATCAGCAGCGGTGTCCCAATTCTTCAGACCTTAGAACTTACTGAAGCGACTTTAAGTAATATTTGGTTTAAAGACGAAGTGATCTCAATGCGTGATCAGGTAAAACGAGGTGTTTCTATTGCCGTACCGCTGTTACAAAGTCCTTACTTCCCTTCCATTGTTGGGTATATGGTTAATGTTGGACAAGAAACGGGTCAGCTTGATACTGTGCTTCGCAAGGTTGCAAAATATTACGATTTGGAGATTAAGACGGCAACGTCGACACTTTCATCACTACTTGAGCCAATTCTTCTCGTGGTGATGGGTGGAGTTGTAGGTGTAATTGTTGCCGCTATTTACTACCCAATGTTCCAATTGACACAGTCAATAAAATAGTCTATTCTGAAACGTATTAAGGTATTTAACATTGCTCAATTTATATGAAACTTAAAGCATTTACCCTCGTGGAGCTTCTCGTCGTAATGGCGATTATCAGCTTCCTTTCTGTCGGTGCATTTGCCGGCTTAAGCTATGGACTCCGACAATCTCGTGATGTTCAAAAGAAAAAGCTTGTAGACCTAGCTCACACTGCACTTCAAGCATATTATGCAGATTATGCAGCATATCCAAAATGTAACGGTGCACCCTCTACTGTCACAGGGTTAACTGGTGGTTGGTATTACTGCCCAGGTGCTTTTCCAATTAGAGGTCAAGCAGGTTCAGGTTTCTTGATAACTTCTGGCGGTATTACAGGTTTAATGGACTATCTTGAAGGTGAATGGCCAACTTCAAACTCTAATGCTGATCCAGCTGCTGGTGATAAATATCTGAGATACTATATTAATACAGGCAGCGGTGGCGCAAGCGGAACCCCACTTAAATTCGCAGTTTGTATAACAGTCGAAAACAAGAACGGAAACTCAAACCTTACCCGAAAGGGCACAACGGTTAAAGACTGTTACTGTGCAGGTGCCGAGTATGCAGAGGTTTCCTGTGCTGGTATGGATGGTCGTTAGGTCATTCGTTAGTTAACTCTGTTATGTCACAAGATCAGATTATAATCCTTGCATTCGCTTTTTCTGGTCTTGTGCTTTCAGAGTATGTGCAGCTCATTTCTGATCGTGGTTCATTTCTCGATTCCTTGTGGGGGCGTTCTCAGTGTGATTCATGTAAATCGACTATCCCTTGGTTCGGATTAATACCTCTTTTGGGACGTTTTTTACTTAAGGGTTCGTGTCCAACTTGCGGTAAGCATGTGAGTTGGAAATATTTTCAGTTTGAAGTGATTTTTGGTTTAGGGTGGATAGCTTCCTTGGCTTTCTTTTATATCAATTCCATTACTTCCCCACTTATACTTGCTGTCTATCTTCTTCTCTATTGTACTTCGTGGTTACTCATGTACGAGGATGGAAAGCATTATTCTGTTCCAGTTTCTTGGCTTATTTCTTGGGGAATTACGTACGTGTTGGCGTGGTTCTTTACCTCGTCTACTCATCAGGTATACCCTCCAGATACACTTCTTATGGCGGCGACACTAGGATTGGCTTTAGTCAGTGTTGCATTAAGAAAACCAAAGGAAGAAAGAGGTATTTCACAGTTATTTGGTGCTGCTGACTTTATTGTGCTGTTTCTGTTTGTCTTGTTGTTAGGTTTTCAGTACACCACCGTTATTTTAGTGCTAACAATGATTAATGCTGTGCTTTACTTACTTATGAGAAAACAGCTAAAGGCAGGGCAAAGACTACCTTTGCTTACTGTAATGCTCCCTTGGGGATATGTGCTCCTTTTTCTATTGTTTTGATTCTAACGGATTGACACATTTATAAATCGCGAGATGTTCTTTACGGCTGGTTCTTCTCCAAGTTTCGCAGTTGACTCCATTGTGTAGGTGAGATTCACATTCGCAACTTGTGCCTCATCAAAATCTGGTGTTTCACATGTGAAGGCTAAACTCGTAACTTTTACATCTGCATACGTTAGGACTGTTTCACAAACGGGGGTGGTCGCCTGTGCCATACAGAAACGGTATTTGTCATCAGCTTCTTTTTGACCGTAAAAAATGAACGTGTCACTTGCCCCTTTTGGTTGCCACGTCACGCTTTTTATTGGATCATTTGGTGCCGAACATTTTATTGATCGTGGGTCAGCATTCTTAATACGTAGCTTAAAGTATTCACCTACAAACTCACTTTCGTTTCTGACGGCTGTTCTTGCATCGATAAGGTATGAGCCGAGTAATAAGGTATTAAACGACTGCACTATCATCACAAAAATCAAAGAAATTAAAGTCATCGCGATGATCGTCTCAAGAAGAGTAAAGCCAGCGATTTTCGTTTCTACATGCTTATTGTGGTCCACTTGTTCGGTACAATTGAAAGCTTAGCTTAAAGGGTTTAAAGGTCGTACTGTCGCACATACCTTCAATACAGGCAACAATTATTTCAATATTTGCATCATTTGGCGAGTCCTGCGCTTCTGTGAACTCCTTTTGGTCGTTGTCTTTTCGTACGATTATTCGGCCAAAAAGCTTTTTGTTAAAATTATCTTCAACCTCGTTGGCGGCGGTTAACGCACAGTCGTTGCCTGAAAGATAGCCGGTAGCTTCTTCAAAATGACAGGTATCGTAAGTAAGTCGCGTAAGTTTTGGTTTTACGTTTGGGTCGCTTACATCAAGATAACCCATTGGTTGTTGCGTTATTGGCGAATTATTTACGGCAGGAGGAATGGCGGCATTTTCTCCAAAACTGTTCTGCCAATCGGTGTCTTTTGTGTTGTAAACTACCTGTACAACCTCGGTCGCATAATTGCGCATCTTATCTTGAAGTTCTAGTGTTTTTGTTCGCTTTAAAGAATCAAACGTCATCTGCAAAAGTGACGAAAAAACAAAAGCTGCAACGGCAAGTGCGACAAGAACTTCGATTAAGGTCATTGCTGTGATTGTGCGATTAGGTTGTGGTTGCATTGATTTCACCATTGTTTTTAAGGTTAAGCTTTATACGGTACCTTTCTTTGTCCAAGTATTCAATCTGAACTTTGAGATCAAGGTTGGCACCAAGCGAAACGTCGATACCACTGGTATTTCTGCAATACGCGTGTAATTTTCCGTTA
Source organism: Patescibacteria group bacterium (assembly GCA_016860985.1). Classification (GTDB taxonomy): domain Bacteria; phylum Patescibacteriota; class Dojkabacteria. The sequence continues at coordinate 913,220 of BOKM01000001.1, forward strand.
ATGGATTCGTAAATAATTGTTAACGCAGTTGTGCAAGTGGTCGCTCCATTGGAAATGACAAAATTCATACCGAGTGGCAAAATCTGCGCTGTCGTATTGTCAATTTTTCTGAGAATAAGCTCATTAGAGCCATAGCCACCACAGGAGTTTGGATTACCATCCCACTCAAGCTCTAAGCAAGGGTCACCACTGGGGAAGGATTGATAAAAATAGTTGTTTGAAACTGGGTTGCTGAGTGCCTTTACTTGTAGCATTTGCCATTGCTTGGTGGTGTTACTGTACTCGAACCGAAAGCCAATTCCTTGGACCCACTCTCGTTCGCTTGAGTTACGAGTGATAAGCATTGATTTTCTTCGGAGGATTCGCGCATTTTGTACTGCTGTTTTAATGTATTGTTGTGCAATAAAGGTGTCTCGCGCTCTTTGAGTAAAACCTGAGGAAAGAAGAAGTATGACTCCAAATATGACAAGTACAACGAGTAACTCGAGTAATGTGTAGGCGTTAGTTCGCCTTGGTGCAGTCATGCCTCATGGTAGCATTTTTTACCAAGAACCGCCACCGCCACCGCCGCTTCCTCCTCCGCTGAACCCGCCGCCGCCACTAAACGAAGAACCACTTGAACGAGGTGGTGTTGAAATTTTAGTCATAGAAGATGCAACGTTGTTTGCAAGTGATGCGTAGGTTCTTGGAAGTGCATGTGTAAGGGGAACATCGCTTGTCATCCAGGTTGGAGAGTAGTTAAGTTGTTCAAGTACTGGACCAAAGGCAGAAGACCATTTCTTATCTAGTCCAAAAATAATGGCAAAAGGTAATAGTTCTTCAAAATGAGCAATCATTTTTTGTGGATCGTTAAAGAATTCTAGTCGTCTTAATTCTGCGGTCTTAATGTATTTTTTTAACCCGAGAAGTTCACGAGTTATAACCTCTCCTTCTTTCGTACGTTTGAGCATACGAGCACCAAATATAAAAAACATTGCAGCACTTATGCCGAGCGCAAATGGGAGGATAAACGGAGTGACACCTTCGGTAGTTCCCTCCCCTATCATTGCGAGTAGAATCACTGCGCCAGCAGCGCAAAAGCCCCCAAGAACGTAAAACTTTTTTTGCAGACCTTCGGACTGGTCTGTTGTATAAGGGAGCTGTTCAAATTCTTTGCCGGCATCTGAATTAATTCGTTGAATAGCGGTATCAACATTTTTAAGGGTATGAATTGCTGATTCAGCACTGTAATTTCTTGTGAGTACTTCTATCATTTCTTTTAGCGAAGAAGGTGCTTTGTCGAGATATTCCTCTAATTTCGGTCGTTGTGAGTCAGAGATTTTTAACGTGACTTTTCCTTTTGTAAAGTCGATAGTAAGAAGGTTTTGTTCCGCAATTTTAATGAGTTCGGCGAGTGTTGCCAGGGGCTTTTTATTCATCGATAGCAACGAGCTATATGCACTCAAACTGCCATTTTTCAATTCGTCAGAAACAATGAATTGTGGTGGGATGGCAGATAAAGGAAGATCTTTTCCGTGTTTCTTCCATGTGAAATACCCATATATTCCGACAAATACAGGAATGAGTAGTGATACATATGGAAGTATTGCCAAAATTTTCTCAAGTAACTGTTCTGAAGCGCTAGGGGGAGAGAACGAATTGTCGGGGAATTTTAATGCTATCGTTAGCCCTTGCGCTAACGAAGAACTCGGCACCGTTGTGGAAAAATAGGTATCACTCGCTCTGGATGAAATTTGACACTGTGTTTCGGTTGATCCTGATACCCCTGTATAGCACCGACTTTCTGTTGGTTGATGTGGTGAAGTAATGCGCGCGGTCGCTGCAATTATAGGTATTTCCCATTGATCTCCTGTGATATTGAGGTATAACTCTTGGTAACCATCTTGGAACCTAACCGAATGCTTCATTTCATACGTAATAGTAAATTCGTATGCTCCTTGAATGAGTGTGTCAGCTTCACCAATCTTCAGTACAGTATAGTTACCTTTTGATTTACTTGAACTGTAAGCACTTGTGGTAGTTCCTTGTAAATCGCCAATCTGGCTAGGAAGTTTTTTGTAGTTGACCGAATCAATGGTTATTGGCTGTTTTAGTTTTTTGCCGCTATCAAGAATAACTTCATTTGGAATCCATCGATAAATACCGTGTCTTTCGTTAGGAAAATATACAATAATTTTTTCTGTAATGGTTGCGGTGCCGTTTTGCGCAAGCTCTACTACTGAATCAAAATTAGTAATTATGCCGTCAGCGTATCTTTGTGGCGCACCGGTATCACTTACTGATTTTTTTACAGATTCTTGGGTATGTGTTTGCCCCGCGGTTGCAGCATCTACGGTTGGGAGTGCTGCGAAACTCGTACCAATAATAACAACCAAAAGCGTAATCGCAAAAAAGTAACGAGGTATCTTATCGAAACCCATTATTGTTAGAACTCAACTTTAACTGGTTCCTTTTCTTCGTCAGCTGCAGCAAAGAATTCTGCGGGCGTGAATTTCATAAGGTTGGCAAGCAGAACATTTGGGAAAACCTGAATCTTTGTGTTGTATTCACCAACAGTTGCATTATAGTAACGTCGTGATTTCTGTATTTCTGTTTCCAGGTCGGATAATTGATTCTGAAGTTGCAAGAACGAGGCATCAGCCTTTAGGTTAGGGTAATTTTCTGCAACAGCAAAGAGAGATTTAAGCGTAGAGGTCATTTCGTTGTTTAACGCTGAAAGTTCTGCCATGCTCCCACCTGATGCCTGCATTTTTGTTCTGAGTTCGGTAACTTTGGTAAATACTCCCTCTTCATGTTTTGCGTAACCTTTTACTGTGTTGACCAAGTTAGGCACCATATCAAAGCGCTTTTTCAAGAGAGTCTCAATATCTGCAGAGGCCTCTTTTACTAACATTCTTTGTTGAACAAGAACGTTGTAAAGACTAATAGCAAAAAATACAATTGCAACTGCGATCGCTGCAACTCCAAATAAAACTGAACCAAGCATCATACAAAAAATAACCTTAGTTATTGATTATCGTTGCTTCTGACAAGATTGTCAATTCGAAGGGATAAGCGTGTCGAAATCGATATCTTGCGGATTTTTTCCAGTTGCTTGTTGAGACTGCAAGATATTCTTCGCAAGTGCCGTTTCTAGTGAATCTTGTAGTACTCTTCGTAGTGGTCTGGCTCCCATTCCTGGAGAATACCCGTGCGAGACAATATAGGCGATGGTCTTATTCGTGTAGGTTGACCTGATTCCCTGCTCTGCGAGCTTACTTACCAACTCGTTTACCATAAGCACCGCAATTTGCTGAAGATGTTCAAGTGAAAGTGCACCAAACACTACTACTTTATCAAATCGATTGATAAGTTCGACTTTAAGATATGTAGGGAGCAAATCAAGGACCTGCAATTTTGCTTCTTCAAACTTATCTGGCGGTGTTTTAAGAAGTAAATCGCTACCGATGTTACTTGTTGCAATTATGATCGCATTATTAAAATATAAGGTTTCGTCTTCGGGCGTTACTACGATTCCCTCGTCAAACAAGCGCATGAAGATGTCGTGAATTGCGGGAGTTGTTTTTTCGAACTCGTCAAGCAACAGGAGTGTATAAGGTCTGACCGTTACCTTTTTTAGTTGATTGATAATGGTTGGAATGTCGTCGTCCCTTTTGTACTGAGAAAGATCAATACGAATGAGCGAAAAATCGCTGCCAAAATATTCTTTTGCGGTAATTTTTGCTAATTCAGTTTTTCCTACACCTGAAGGACCGAGAAACAGGAATACTCCGAATGGGTGGCCAGTATTTCGAATGTTGGTTTTTGCTCGTTGTAACGAATCTACTATTGCAAGTACGGCATCATGTTGGTTTACATATTTTTGATGAATTCTTTTTTCAAGGGTGAGCAATTTCTCTGCTTCTTCTGGTGATGCTTGCGCAACTGGAATATCTGATAACGTTTGAATGACTTGAGTAACAAGCTCTCTCGTCAACTTTCGCTCTTTTGTATTTGCAGCCTGAGCTGCTGCTTGTTCTAATAATTCCACTGCTTTTTTGGGGAAGCGTTTGTTAGGTTGATAGGTCGCGGTCAGTGTAATGACCTCCTTTAGTGCAGGTATACTAATCGAGATTTTGTGCATTTTTTCTAGTTGGTCAATCTTGGTCGTTAGAATGGTGAACGTGTCTTCTTCGGAGACTTGGTCAACACGGACCTCTTTGAATGCATCGATGAGTGTTGGGTACCTTTCTTTAAGTTTTGTATATTGGGCAAAGGTCATGGTTCCCACAATTGGAACAGGACTTTCCAATAAAAGTGGCATTAGATATGATATTGCCGTCCCCTCGCCTACCCCCGTCGAAAGCAGAACTTCCAAATCATCAAAATATAAAATGGTGCCAACCTGTTTTCTGAGTTCCTCTGATAATTTTTGAACAAGCTCCGGAAGTCCACCCTGACCTGCCGATGCCAACGAAAGGAACTTGTTAATATCAACAGTTTTAATCGTGAGATTCTTTAATGCTGGTGGAATATCTCCTTCGAGGATTCTTTGTGCAAGACCGTATATTATACTGCTCTTTCCAACACCCGGATCGCCTACGAGAACTGCATTGGCGTCGTATTCCTTCTGTAAAATACCGATGAGGTTGTTAATCTCTTTTGTATGACCGACTCCATAAATACCTCCTCTATTGTTGACCTGCTCGAGAACATTCGTTGAGATTTTATCGAGATAAAAAGTGTATCCTTTTACCCAGCCATCGGCCACGCCCCCTTTCGCATAGTACGGTTGTGAAATGTCGAAGGCGTTTGTTCTTGCTTGGTACTGTTCATTGATGATGTACCACTCGATTGTTTTAACAAATGTCATAAAATCTACTTTCTGTTCTTGGAGTACCTCTTTAAGCACTGGAAAAATCGCAAAAAGTGCAAGCAGTAGGTGCTCAGGATATACCCGTTTACTTTTGGTCAGTATCGCCTGCTCAGTTGCATACAGTACAAAAGACTGTACCGCAGTGTAATCGTATTGTGGCGCACTCTCTGGTGTCAGCTGTACGGCACTCAATCTTTTTTGCGCTTCGGGAATATCGAGGCGGGTCAGTACCCGAATCACGTGCTCATGAGAAAGGATTGTTTTTAGAAGTTTGGCTGTATCTAGGATAGTCCCTTGTTTTGTTGTAGTAAGTGCATTCACTATTAAGTCAAAGGTAACTGGGTGAAAGTAATCCAGCGGCTGCTGGATAAGATATTGTTGAAACTGAACGCCCTGATTTTCTAGTGAACTTTTTAAAAAGTCATCAATCTTTGGGTAGGTGACTAACAGTTTGTGCGCATCAAAATTTGTTGCAACTTCATGCCACAAAATTAAAAGTGCGAGTGCTGCGAGAAAGATTATCTCTTTGATTAGTACTAGCAGCGAGTGTGGTAATGTCGTACTGCTTAACGCAAGTGTTTGCATTACATAGATAATCGAGAGAGGAATGGCTGCAATAAGTAGCGAAGTCGATACTACTCGTTTTATCTTTCTGAACGCAATCATCGCCTTATAGCTTTTGAGACGCTCGGTTAGTTCTTGTAAAGATAGAAAGAATAGGTCAAACTGGGTAATCAAAAAGGGCTCGTATTGAGAATCAATAATTACTGCATGGTTATCATACAATTGGGATTTATCTTGCAACTTGTCGTGAAAGGCAGTAATAACGTTACTCATGCTGCAAGGAATGGATTTATGATGATAAGACCAATTACCACGGGCAGCACTGCAAGCTGTAGAAGGAGTAGCGCAAAGAATAGTCCTAATATGAGAATAAACAATGATCCACTAAGTGGAAGGTAGATTGTTTTAATAACCATGCCAACAAGCCATCCTGCAATGTTGTAGTCATTTTTCCAAGGTCTAAAGTATCCGCGAAGAATAACGCCGAAAGATGTTGTATCGTTAAATACTTGAAATACTCTACGTAGGAGAGCGAATAATGCGAGAGGAATATCTCCATACCACCAACCAAAAAAGGAGCGGACAAAATCAATGGAACTTGAAAAAATTTGTAAGGTTGTCGGTTTATGCAGGCGCAGGTCTTGAATCATGGGCAGTCTCCTCAGATACAATATACTCTGTTTGAGCTAAAAATGCTACTCGATTTAGCCCATAGTCTCGACGTTCTGCTTCTGTTAGGCCGACTGGAATAGGGAGTGTCATTTTTCTTGGATATTTCACAATTATTATAGATCGGGGGCGCAGGAGTGCTTTTGCTCGGTCCACGAGTTCGAGCATATAATCGCTATATTCATCGGGGCGCATTGCTCGTAAGACAGTAAATGGAGGGTCAATGAATATTATGTCAAAGGTTCTTTTTCGTTTTATGGATTTAACCAGAAAATCTATAGCATCTGATTGATAAACTACGCCATTCTCTTTTATGCCAAGTGCAACCAAATTGTATTTGATTATTTCTGTCGATTTCGAAGAAATATCGACGAAAATAACTTTCCGTGCTCCACGAGAAAGTGCTTCAATTCCAAAGGCCCCAGTTCCAGCATAAAGATCAAGCACCGACGCCCCCTGAATAAAATCCGCCAAAAAATCGAAAATGCTTAAGCGTAAAAGCCTTTGAGTTGGTCGGACGTCTTTTTTAGGAACTGCGAGCTTTGCTCTTTTGTATGTTCCTGATGCTATGTAAGCCATATAAGTATAAAGGTTCCAAGAATTATGCGGTAAAAGCCAGAGAGTTTCATTACTGTTAGCGTATGCTTTGAGGTAAATAGCTTCATGAATAGAATACCCAGTCCAAGAGAAAGAAGCATTCCACTTACAAGTACAAAAGGAGGGAGCATCGTTACCGTCGATGAATCTCTGAGTAGCTTAACTAACCCAAGTAATGAGGCTGCGGCAATTAGTGGAAACCCTGAGATAAATGAGAAAGCTGCACTTTGCGCTGGTGAAAGGTTATTCCATATTCCACCAAGTGTTGTGATACCGCTTCGCGAGGTTCCTGGGATAAGCGCGAGTACTTGCCATAAACCAATCTTTAATGCCTGAACCCAATGTAATTCTTTCCAGTCATTTTTGGTCGTACCTTGATGTTTATGGTAGTTCACTGCTGTATGCCAGAGGATTCCACCCCAGAAAATTTGATTGATGGCAACAACCAAAGGTGAATAAAAAATTGCGTCTATTGCGTCTCCAAACAGCAATCCAATAACACCAGCTGGAACTGCAGCTGCAATAAGTAAGGGCCAAAGTTTAGGACTTTTCAAAATTGATAGGAATGTGGTAAAGAAAACAATGAGTATGGCGATTGTGGTTGGCAGATGCAAAAACGCTTCGAGTCCTTGTTCGCTGATGTCGTACATCCAGGTGGTAATTACCAGATGTCCGCTGCTTGAGATAGGCAAGAACTCGGCAATCGCTTGAATAATGTTTAATAAATAGTATGCAAAAATCATAGTCATATGGTAGCACATCATGTGCTACAATTGGAGCAATGGCGCATTCGTCTATAATTTTTACTGCGGCAGGCTCTGGTGGTCATATTTTTGCCGCAATTGCAACGTTAAAGTCTTTTCAATCTCAGTACCCAACATTGGCAAAAGAACTCGTTTTTGTTGGGAGCACCCTTACAATGGAGGGCGAAAAACGGCAGCTCCCCATGGAAGAACGGCTCACTACAAGGATGGGCATCCCCTTTCGGAAAATTAGAATGGGAAAACTTCAGCGCCAGCTCTCCTTTCAAACAATTAAGCATATGTTAAAGGTAGTTCTGGGGTTTTGGGATGCCTTCTGGTTGTTAAAAGAGCTTAAACCGTCTGTTATTGTTGCCTTTGGCGGTTATGTTTCATTTCCGCTTGTGATCGTAGGTAGGCTATTTGGAGCAAAAATTGTGCTTCATGAACAAACAAGTAACATCGGACTAACAAACAAATTGTTGCAACCGTTTGCTTCTGTAATCGCAGTCACTTTTGAAACATCGCTACCCTATTTTAAAAAGAAGCCAATCGTTGTGGGAAGTCCAACAATGTTTCATATCTACGGGATAGAAGATTTTACCCATTTAAAAGGTTACTTGGAGAAAGAAAACAGTAGAATTCTTGAGGATCCTGCATATATTGAAACACTACAGCAACTCGAACGAGTTAAAGGAAAGTATCCAATATTACTGATGAGTGGAGGAAGTCAGGGGTCGCATTTCTTAAACGAGCAAATTAAGTCCATTCTCCCAGAATTACTAAAAGAAATGTACGTGGTTCTTCAAGTTGGTGAAAATGAATATTATAATGATTTTGTCACTCTTTCTGAATATGTGAAAACACTCCCTCTTGATTTAGCAAGTAAGTGTATAGTGAGGCGATTTGTTTACGAAGAATATGGGTACTTAATGAAAAAGGCAGATCTCTTTTTAGGGCGAAGTGGGGCGAATACAGTATATCAAGTTGGAATGAATAATCTGAAAGCAGTCTTTGTACCGATACCGTGGGTAACAAGAAATGAACAATACACCAATGCAATGATCTTAAAAGAAAAAGGATTGGCTGATATTGTTGAGCAAGATTCCTGCACCCCGGCGGCGCTACTTTTGGCTATTAAAAAACAATTGGAAAAAGGAATACTCGATACAGAAATGCCGGCTTTCCCGATTGATTCGGACAAGCAGCTTGCGAGAGAAATTGGGAAGTTGGCAGTCTAGTCAGGGACTGCTAATTTGTGCTATACTCTTCTATGAATAACAACGAAGAAAGAATTGACATACTTTCATACTTTTCTCAACGAGCAAAAGAATTACTCTCACGAACTGTTGAGCAAGCTCGATTGCGTGGTGCCTCATTTGTAGATACAGAGGACCTTTTGCTGGAAATTACGTCTGATGAGGTTGTTGAACGAATATTTCGTGAATTAGGCATAAAAGTTCCCTTATTGGTAACGTACCTTGAAGAAAATATGCCGAAGGTTAGAAGTAATCAAACTGGTCAAATGGATCTCTCTCCACGTATGAAGCAAGCACTGCAACTTGCTTTCCAGGAAGCTATGGAAATAGGTCATTCCTATGTGGGGCCAGAACATTTATTACTTGGCATCTTAAGAGAGAATGACGGTTTTGGCGCTCGAACATTGCAAAAATATGGCGTGACTATGGTTACTGCACGTCAAGCAGTTCTAAAAATTGTCGGAAAAGGTGACGAAGAAGGGAGTAAGTCAGCTCAAATTACAGAAACTCCTACACTCGACAAATACTCTCGAAACTTAAGTAATCTTGCACGAAAAGGTGCAGTTGATCCTGTTATTGGCAGAAATGACGAAATTACTAGGCTTATTCAAATACTTATCAGAAGAAGAAAGAACAATCCCGTATTAATTGGTGAACCTGGAGTTGGTAAGACAGCCATTGCAGAAGGTCTTGCCCAGCGAATTGTGTCGGGTGATGTGCCCGATGAACTAAAAGGGAAGGAAGTAAAAGAACTCGATTTAGGCGCGATGATTGCAGGTTCAAAGTTTAGAGGAGAGTTCGAAGAAAGAGCAAAAAAGATTTTAGACGAACTTCAAAAGGCAAATGGGCAGGTGATTCTATTTATCGATGAGCTCCATACTGTGGTTGGATCGGGTGCACAAGAAGGGCAAATGGATTTGGCAAATATGTTAAAACCTGCTCTCGCACGTGGAGAGTTCCAAATCATTGGAGCGACTACATTAAACGAGTATAAAAAATATATTGAAAAGGATGCGGCACTCGAGCGCCGTTTTCAACCGATTTTAGTTGAAGAACCTACGGTTCAGGCCTCGATTGGTATATTGAAAGGAGTGAGAGATCGCTACGAAGCTTTTCACAAGGTGACTATTGAGGAATCAGCAATAGAAGCTGCAGTATCACTTTCTGATCGTTACATAAAAGATAGGTTTTTGCCAGACAAAGCGTTTGATATTCTTGACGAAGCTTGCAGTATGGTAAAAATTGAATCTCAATATGAACCACAGGAGCTGCGAGATTTAAAAGGGCAATTGAAATCTTTTGAAAAAGAACGTGATGCATTAACTCGTGCGCAAAAGTTTGAAGAAGCATCGGTTATTAAGCAGCAAATGGAAGAACTAAAAGAAAAGCTCCTCCCTCTTTCTGAAGAATGGGATAAGAAAAAGTCACGTGGGACGCCAAGTGTAACTACCGAAACTATAGCGCTTGTCTTGTCGAGAATGACGGGGATTCCTGTAAATCAACTAAAAGAAGCAGAGAAAGAAAAGCTGTTAAAACTTGAGTCACTTCTTCATCAGAGGGTTATTGCTCAAGAAGAAGCGATTAAATCCGTAGCTGAGGCAATTAGACGAGGCAGAATTGGGCTTACTGACCCAAAAAGGCCACTTGCCTCTTTTCTTTTCCTTGGTCCCACAGGAGTTGGAAAAACTGAGCTTGCAAAAGCATTGGCTGAGTATATATTTGGCGACGAAGAAGCAATTATTCGGCTCGACATGTCCGAATACATGGAATCACACAGTGTTTCTAAGCTCATTGGATCGCCACCCGGATATGTAGGTTTTGAAGATGGCGGGCAACTTACAGAAAAAATTCGACGACAACCCTACTCTATTGTTCTGCTTGACGAGCTTGAAAAGGCACATCCCGATGTGCTCAACATTCTATTGCAAGTATTAGACGATGGGAGATTAACTGATGCCAAGGGGCGAACGGTTGATTTTAAAAACTGTATTTTAATAGCGACCAGCAACGTAGGATCGACGCAACTACTCGATTATGTGAGACGAGAGATTCGCAAAAAGAATGATTGGGAACAAGTTGAAAAAACTGTGCATGAACTACTAAAAAAGACATTCCGCCCAGAGTTTCTGAATCGTATTGACGAGATGATTCTTTTTCATCCTCTGGAACGCGAAAATATTAAGGAAATTGTGTCAATGCAACTTGACAGAGTACGTCGGTTAATGGAGGCGCAACACATAAAAGTTACCTTCGAACCCTCGCTTATTGACATGGTCGCAGAAAAGGGTTTTGAGCCGGAGTTTGGGGCTAGACCAATCAAACGAACCGTACAAAAATATGTCGAAAACGAAATCGCATTAAAGGTTCTCAAAGGCGAGATTACAGAAGGAATGCAGTTAAAGATTGGCTATAAAAATGGGTCAATGACTTTTGACAAGTTATAGCCAATTTCGTACAGATAACTGCTAATCCAGAACAATTTCGACTGCTCCTGCTCCAACATTTACTGTCACTTCAACATCATATGTAGGAGACATTTCGTACACTCCGTTTGCGCCAATTCCACCAAAATCTTTATCCAGAGAACTCTTTTCAGATTTTAATTTGACGCTACCCGCTCCAAGTGAGTACGTAAGTTTGATTGTTTTATCTCCATGAAGGCGTAAGGTAGTTTTACCTGCTCCAACGCTTAACTCAATTTTTGGTGCAACTGCCAATCCACTAAGGTCAAGCGAAAGCTCTCCGGCTCCGACTTGTGAGGTAAAAGACTTAAGTCGCATTTCGTCGAGCGTGAGCACTCCTTTACTTGCACCAGTAGAAATAGACATTACTGCAGGAATTTCGCTCACTCCGAGAGACGCCTTATATGTGTTTAGGTCACTTAAGCTCGCAATTCTGTAGTATTTGTCCAACGGAATATTTTTTGTGTCAATTCGCAAAACTTTTTCAGATGTTAAATTCTCGGATATGCGAAAGTTATCAGGTCCTGTCATTGAAAGGTAATTTCCGCTGACCTTATCAGAAATCAAGAAATCAGCAGCTCCAAAATTAAAATCATAATCAACTGACATTGCATCGGTGTATCTTTCAAATGGTACATTTTCTGTGACAATGTCCAGTTTGATGGTGTTTTGGTTAGATCCCAAGAGTTGTTGCTTTACAAATACAATACCTAAGATTACCGCAGCAAAGAAAAGAACATCAAAAATAATGCCAAAAAACTTGCCTAGATGTGCATTTCCTACCATTTTGACACCAGCGCTAATTATGAACACAGGCCAGTAGCGCAGTACAAAATCTAGAAGATCCCGCCATGCAAGAATTTGTAAGTTCGCAAGCAATGCGACTGTACCTACAGACAAAAGAAATAAACCGAATGAAATCGATTCGTAACGCTTATTTTCCATTTTTTGATCTTGTTAAAATTATGATTCCGAGTGCAATAATAACGATTGGCCAGAGGGTACGGACAAATAATCGAGCAATATCAGCAAAAACAAGATACCCAAAATTGTTTGCTAATAACAATGCACCAAGAACAATTACACCTAATCCCAACCATGTTTGCGTATTCTTTTTCATAGCAAGCTTCTCGACGTTTGCTGCGGCATCTTCAATGGTAGTTTCTAGATTTTGTGTGTTTTCTTTTACAACTTCTTGAGTTGATTTCGCTGCGCTCCCTTGTTCAGGTAAGACAATACAAAGAACAATGTAAATAAGAATTCCCGAACCACCCGAAATTGTTAATATTACAAAAAGGAGTCGAAGAATGACCGGATCGAGTGACAAGTATTCGCCCAAACCGCCACATACTCCACAAACCATCTTATCCGTAGACGATTTTGTCAAGCGTTTTGCTGTAGTTGTAGAAGGCTTTGCTTCTGGGGTTGGTGCTTCTGTGTGCACTGGTTTCTTAGTTTTCTTTTCAGACATGTAATGTGTTAGTTATGTTATTTTCACAATGTTATTGTACTCTTCTAAACCAATCAACGGAAACTTGTGGAGTATATCCTCCGTTTGTACTATACGGATGGAGTAATATACCCACATATTCTGGTGCCGCTCCGAGTTGAGATGCTACAACTTCGGTATGAACGAGTTGATAGCTTACCCCACTAGTACTTGTTCTGTAATACAAATTTGTTCCGTTGTATTCGACTTCCAAGTAGTAAGTCTGTGTCCACAAGTTCGCAAAATCGACTTCGCTATTTATGGTAGAACCTGTAAATCTTCCATAATATCCCGTAAGGCCATCGCCATAGCTTCCATGTTTAAGATATGCAAACCAATAATTCTTATTTGAAGAAGAATTTCTAACAAGGAATCCTCCTCCGGTGTAGGTCCATAATATTCCTTCAATATGCATTTTGGTTCTGAATTTCCAATTCCCTACTGGCGCAGGTTGAACGAGTGCAACGTATCGACTTGTATTTGCAGCACTCGAGTTATATTTGAGCTCGAGTAAGTTTCCATATTCACTGTAGCTTGCATTCCCTCCTGCATCCGTATATTGAGTCCATTTTACATCAACAACTCCATCGTTAAACTCATCGTCCATTGCGTCTGCACTTGCTGGAGGTTTATCTGGGTTTACTGACCACGATGGTTGATCGTCGATCTCCTTCCAGCTACCATTATTGCTTTTTACTTCTACCTTACCGTTGTTATCTCTGATTCCGTAGCCTGTGCTTCCATCTGTAGTTCCGAAGTTCAAATAGCCCGATGCTACGATACCAATATTGCCATTTACATCGAGCGTATGTTGCGGTTGAGTGACACCAATACCTACACTCGCATTTAGAATCTGTAATTCATCAACAGCTTGATCATCAAATTCTATCCTTCCAGAGGTTGCTCCAAGACCTATCCATTTATCATCTGCGGTTGCATCTGCAAATACGGTACTCCCTGTCATTGACCCAACAGTAACACTACTTGTTCCACCACCACCTTGGGGAACGAGTTGTCCCTCCGGCGTCCAGTATTGGTCTTTGTATGATGGCAAATATCTAAAGTAATCAACAACCATGTAACTAGTTCCATTATTGATCACCCCCATTCTGGTAACACCTGGATCAGCGACGGAATATACTCTGTTATATGTAACTCCATCGTTGCTTACCCAAAAAGAGAGTGTTGTACCAGTTCTTCTGATACTAAAGTAGTAATAATTTTCCGTAGCAATGCCAATGCCAACGGGAGTTGATCCCCAAGAAAGATAATTTGACCAACTTATAACTTCGATAAGTGAACTATTTGAACTTCGTCCTGTATGGCCTACAGTCCAAATCGTTCCTGCTCCATTTTGAACAGCAAGCATTGCCTGACTGTAGTTCACAAATTGAGGCATTCCACTTGTTGAGATTCTGGTCCAAATCGTAAAATCTCCTGCAGGCAAGGTTTTGTAAAGGTATTTGCTGTCGGTTATCCTTAGCCCCCCATTCGATTCTGCTGCAGAACCCGCTCCAGATTGTGTCCACGAGCCGTCAATCGAAGTATCGCTAAACTCATCGTCGTTGGCATTTGCTGTTGCAGGAGGTGCGTCTGGATCCCATTTACTGTAGATTGCACTCCCACCACCTGAACCAAGCGAATTGAGTGCTACCCATGTTCCGCCGTCATCTTTATACTCAATTTCTCCGCTGTTATCTCGAATACCGTAACCACTGCTTCCGTCACTTGTACCGAAGTTTAAGTATCCTGCTGCAACAATTCCAATATTCCCATTCACATCGAGTTTGTGCTGCGGTTGCGTCTGACCAATCCCTACGTTCGCATCGAGTATTTGCACTTCATCGGTTGCCTGGTCGTCAAATTCGATTCTTGCCGCAGTTGCGCCAAGTCCTAACCAATCATCGTCTGCAGTCGAGTCGGCAAATAAAGAAGAGCCGGTCATTGAGCCGACGGTAACTGTTCCGCTGCCAGATATGTCGGTTGTTTGATTGTCAGCAACAAACCAAACACTGGCTAAGCTAAAATAGTAATTCGAGGATGAGGCGTTTTTCCCGTTTATTGTCGCTTTTAACACATGCCTACCTGAGGCGGAAATAGTAACAGTTCCTGACTTTATATTGCTATATGTGCTTGTTCCATACCAATCGTGAGAAACAAAAGGTGCTTGCCCATCGATGCTCCACTCTAAAATCCCGAAATGTGGTCCGGAGGGGCCAGTTATATAGAATGTGTACGTCCCTGCTGCTAATGTTACCGTAGTTTGAATTGCGTCTCCGTCTCCTGGTGTTGACTGGTATACTTCGAGGTCACCCATTTGATTTGCTGAGGCACCTTTAATTAGTGACCCTCCGCACCCATTCACGACTTTAAATTGTAATGCAGATATTGTTACATCTTGATTTGCTGTTGTTCCCGTACCACTCCCGCCTGTACCGGTATCATCATTTGCACAAATCCAGCGAGAATTTGTTGCATCGTACTCTAAGGTCTGCCCATTGCTACACGCGGTGTCGTTCGGCTTGTAGTTAAAGTATTTGCCCGAACCATTGGTTACTTGGCTCACATCAAGACCTGTAATGTACCCAGAGTCATTAGTCCACTGTGAAATGTTTGCCGAAGTAAAGTTACTGGTACCAAGACCGGTAATGGTTGCACCGGTGTGGTTGTGAGAATCGTTACTGATGGCAAGATTGTCGTAGGTGCCAGAGGCATCACCACCAAAGTTTGCCGTAAGATTGAGTTTGCTGGAGAGTGCAGCAGAAAGGTCTGCTTGGTCACCTAGGGTGCCATTAATACTTCCCCACGCAATGGTTCCTGCACCATTGTCGTTGCCACAGACCCAACGAGAGAGACCGGCATCATACTTAAGGGTTTGATCGTGGCTACACGCAGTATCGTTTGGTTTGTAGTTTAGGTAGATATTACTGCCGTTGGCTACCTGCGCAAAGTTAACACCAGAGATGAAGCCAGAGTCGTTGGTCCATTGCGAGATATTTGGGGAGGTAAAGTCTGCAACTCCCAGTCCAGAGATGGTCGCTGCGGTATGGTCGTGAGAATCGTTACTGACTGCAAGGTTGTTGTAGGTACCAGCCACATCACCCCCAAAAGAAGCAGCAGTCGCAAGTTTTGCTTGTAGGGCGATATTAAGGTCATTTTGGTCGGAGAGTGTACCCGTAATTGCTCCCCAGGTTACAGAAGAGGCGCCGGTATCGTTGCCACATACCCAACGGTTGAGACCTGCATCATACTTGAGTACCTGATCTTGTGAACAGGCAGCATTGTTTGGTCGGTAATCCCAGTAGATACCATTGGCATTAGTAACCTGCGAGTGATTGAGGCCTGTAATATACCCTGCATTGTTGGTAAGTAGCGAGATGTTCTCCCCTTCTACGACTACCTGAGAGGCAAGCTCCGAAGTGCTCCACGTAAAGGGAAGTGTGCCAGTATTGGTGAGGTTGTCTTTCGGAACCGAAGTATCGTTGGTAATGTACCCAGAATCGTTTGTCCATTGAGAGATATTGGGAGAGGAGAAGTCAGCAACAGCAAGTCCAGAGATGGTGGCACCTGTGTGGTCATGTTCATCGTTTGTGACCACAATTGCATCGTAGGTACCGGTAACATCACCTCCAAAAGAAGCAGTGGTACCGAGTTTTGTGGTGAGTGCGGCGTTAAGGTCGGTTTGGTCTGCAAGGTTACCAGAGATATCTCCCCAGGCAACGGCACCTGCGCCAGAATCGGTGCCACAAATCCAGCGACTTAAGGCGGCATCGTATTTGAGGACTTGACCTTGCGTACAGGCAGTATTGTCAGGTCTGTAATCTAGAAAGATACCTACCCCATTAGTTATTTGGCTAAAGGTTACGCTTGTTAGGTAATTCTGTGTAGTTACCCAGTTTTCTGTCGCAATGTTCGCGCTATTGAGTGTTGTTCCAGCAGAAAGATTAATTGCACTGTTTGTAATGTAACCCTCCACTTCTCCTTCAGTAAGCGTATTGCCTGAGTCGTCACCATCGTCTAAACCATTAGGTCGATTTTTAATATCGTTCCAGCTTATGCTTTCGGTTCCACCTGAAAATTGCGTCGGTAGATATTCGCTTTTAATTTTGCCCTGCGAGGTAATACCCTCTGTTTCAAGATCTTTCCATGCGCTAAAACTATTTTCAGGCAGTGTGCCTGAGGTAAGATTGCTTGCATTCACAAAATAAGATGTATCGTGACCGTCGAGCATGTCTGCGTTTAGCGAGCTACCTTCTCCACCCTTAACAACAAAAGAGATACCTTCAACCGTTTTTTCAATTTTTACATTTTGGCTTTCAGGTAGTTGTTCTAAAAAGTTGCCAATAGCCGAATCGGTGACATTCCCATAGCTGGTGAGTTGAGACTCAGTTTGTTTGAGCTGAAGGAATATAAACAAATAAAGCGCAGCAAAACCCACTGCAATAAATATCATTATCCTTGTAAATTTTTTAACCGATAGGTGTAAATTATCGGCAGATTCCGGGTTCATATACTATCTAAGAATAGCATAAATCCCCATCACTTCCAATATTTTGGATTACATTTTTTGTAGGAAAGTTGTAAAACTATTCCGTCCAGCTTGTATCGCTATCTTCTTGAGCTGACGAGTCCGCTTTGGGCCCAATATAGGAAACAATCCACTTCTCGCCTATCTTCTCGAGTTCAGCGTATTCAAGATTCGTAATTTCTTCAACTTTTTGTTTTAACTTGAACTCAACTGATGCAGAGGAGTTTTCAATATTTACTGATGAAATACTGATACCTGTAATATTGTCTTTAAAAAGAGATGCGAGTGTGTCTCCGTTATTATTCAACGGTGTATAAAGATCGTCGTAAAGCCTGCTGGTAGAAACTGATTTAACAGTGTCTTTGTCATCTTCGCTCATTGCGGTGAAAAGCGTTTTAACTGCAACTGCTTGTGGTGTCTTTTGCATGCCATAGTTGAGTGCAAAAATGCCGCCAACCGCGCAAGAACAGCAAAGCACTGCTAAACCGACAAGTACCATGAGAATAATGACAACTGGGTTCTTCTTTTTCTTTTGTTCCGGTTGTGTGACGGGTGTTGATGCCGCTTCTGTTACTGGCGCTACATTCTCTGTTACTACTTTGGCTTCTGGTGCGAGCGAGTCTTCTTGCATAATAATTGGATGAGCTTAGATGGAATTATTGTACGCGAATTTTTGCAGAATCGCAAAAATTCGCATACAACACCACGTTATTCATAGTATAATTCTCTATGAATATTGTTGGAATTGAAACAACGTGCGACGAGACCTCGTTTGCACTCGTGCAAGATGGAGAAAAGATACTTCACGAAGTTACAATGTCTCAAATTCTGAAGCATGCACCCTATGGAGGTGTTGTTCCAGAACTTGGAGCAAGGGAGCATGTAAAAAACATTGAACAATTAGGTGAAAAATTTTTCCAGGACATAAAAAATTATCCAATTGACGGCGTCGCAGTCGCATCCAAAGTTGGACTTCCTCCCGCTGTTCAAGTTGGAGAGGCGTATGCGCAGGGGTTAGCGAAAGCACTCAATGTTCCGCTTTATCCAATCAATCATGTAGTCGCCCATGTTTGGGGCGTTTGGATAGATAGCGCGTTTGTCGAAAAACCAACCTTTCCGTTTCTTGGTGTTATCGTTTCTGGTGGTCATACTCAATTGATTACTTTTTCCTCCCCTACCGAATTTGACATTATTGGGGAAACAAAAGACGACGCCATAGGCGAGGCATTTGATAAAGTGGCAAGCATTCTAGGGCTCCCCTATCCAGGTGGCCCGGAAATTGAAAGAGTATCAGAAAAAGGTGATAGCCATGCGGTAGCGTTGCCGATTCCACTGGAACATGAGGATACACTTGATTTCAGTTTTGCAGGTTTAAAAACTGCGGTTAGAACCTATGTTGAAAAAGAGCTTCCTAATCAGCACGAAACTTACAAGGAGTATTTTATTGCAGATGTCGCTGCCTCTTTTCAACGTGTCGCCTTTACTCATATCGCACAAAAACTCGAGAAGGCAATCGCAAAAACAGGTGCAAAGCAGGTAGTCATTGGAGGCGGTGTTGCTGCAAGCCAACGGCTGACAGATATTCTTTACTCATACATGCATGAAAAAGAAATTAAGGTAGAATTATTCGTACCACATCGACAATATTGTACCGACAACGCGAGCGTTATCGCTGGTTATGCATTTAACCTCGCAGCCGCATAAGCATGAGGAATGCCAAAATCTTGGTTTTGCTTAATAGTGTGTATTATGCATGGTTTTGGTTAGGGGTTTGGGTACTGTACTACTCCCGTTTTGGTGGTTTTGCTGCAGTAGGAATTCTCGAAACGGTTATGATTGTTTCAACAATTATTTTTGAGATTCCAACAGGTGCCATTGGTGATTTACTCGGAAAAAAGAAAACACTTATAGTCGCGTATATTTTAAGTGGGATTTCAAATATTTGGATGGGATTTGCGCCAAATTTATTACACATGTGCTTGTCGCTCGTATTAATGAATTTTGGTGGTGCTCTTCGGTCAGGTACATTTGAGGCATTGTTATATGAATCGTTAAAAGCAGAAGGTAAAGAAACCCGCTATACAAAAATACTCTCTTCGATGACTGCAAGTCGACTGATAACTTTATCTATCGCGGGGATAATTGGTGGTTATTTGTATCAGTTTTCGCCGCAGTTGCCGTTTATTCTTACAGGAGTAGTCATCACGCTTGGTGGACTTTTATCGATATTCCTGCAAGATGTTGCGGAGGAACAAGAATCATTTTCACTTACTACTTATTTGAAGCAGAACGTCAAAGGTACAAAGGAACTGTTTAAGACTAAAGAAATTGCAGTTCGCACAGGTGCTCTACTATTGATAATGGTTGTAGTGCTAATAATGTATGAAGGTTTGAATGATATATTGTCTGTTGGTTTTGGCTTTACAGAGGTTCAGCTCGGCATTTTTGCGGCTGTGCTAGGGTTGGTTGGGGCAGGTTCTTCGATGCTTGCGGGTAGATTCTCTGAAAAAGGATATGGTCGTATGTTGTATTTGTGGGCAATCATAATGTATGGCGTCAGTTTGGTAATCTCACCATTTGTTGGGTTCCTACTTGGAGGGGCTACCATTTTGCTGCGTAATATTGCAGGGCCAATTATTGAGAATGAAACCTCTGCTTTTCTAAACGAAAAAGTAGAATCACGGTACAGAGCTACCGCATTATCTGCTTTTTCTATGCTTAAAAGTCTTCCCTACGCAATGAGCATTTATTTAATTAGTGCTGCAACTGATTTTTTCCCTCCTGCGTGGGTTGCCTTTTCTATCGGGTGTTTTTTTGCGTTTGGCGTGCTCATCAATTGGATCGTTTTTCGACCGAAGGTGCATGATGCTTCGGAAATGGATGGCGTGAAAGTGTAATATTGAGTTGGTCTTTTAGAATCAATGATAAATATGCGACTCGATCTTCGTTACTAAAAAGCGAGAAATCTGTACCCTCTTTTGCTTTGTGATCATTGCAATAGTATCCAAGGTAGTCAAAATTACCTTGATAGGTATGTACACCACAAATGTTACACGTAAAAGGAAAGGAAACTACATCATAAAAGCTCAATACTTTCATAATCAAAAGAAAAATACCGAGCTGTGCCCGCTCGACGTCCTTTGCTTCGTTTAGCTCTAACAACGATTGATAAAGTGAGAAAAAAAAGCTTCGCTCAGGTAAAAAATATGTATGCTTTAAAACCGCGAGTAGAATCTGAAACAAAACGATAGTCACTAAATCACTTTTTATAAATGAAAAAGACTCTACAATTTCTGCCTCTGTTAGGTAATAGTGATGTCTTTTGTATAGCTTTGCTTTGATAGTATTTCCGAGGTCGAGGGCTTTGCCTCTTCTACTTGTTTCTCTATTTCCGCCTTTTACGACAATCGTTTGTTGCCCTTCAAAGGGAGATATTCCGCGAAAGGCGATATCATCGGTATATTTTTTGGAATCAAGAATTAGGAACAGCCCACTTACGTACTCACGCATATGGAATTTTGGCAAAATTATGCATGAATTGTTCTTTCGTGAATGGTTTTGCAGAATGTCTAATTTTTTCTTTAGAATATGTTTGTGCGAAATGTCGCCTCACTGCTACCGCAAGACTTTCGGTCGTATTTGTTGGAAATAATACCCCATTAATTCCCTCTCTTATTATTTCGGGAGTTGCTCCTGCAGCATAACCAATAACTGGAGTTCCAACTGCAAGTGATTCAATTTTTGTAATACCAAAGTCTTCGTCGTTTAGTGAAAAAGAGGCGGAAGAGTTAGCGAGGAGTATCATTTTTTCTTCTTCTGGTATATAACCAGTAAAACAGAGAGGACCAAACTTTCGGCATAAAGTGTTTGTTGAGTCAATTTTAAAGAGTGTTTCTTGCAACCCTTTCTTTTGAGCTCTCTTTATTAGATTCTGAAGGTAGGGACCATCGCCCATGATAACCGTTAATTCTGTGAGTTTGCCTTCTGCAGCTGCGTCAACTAATAAGTCGATATTCTTGTAGCTTTCTATTCTTGAAACATGCGTAAAGTAGGTGCCAAGCTCTTGTACCAGATGTTCGCTGTGAAAATTAATTTTGAGCAATTTTTCCGACACCGCGCCTGGATAAATAACGGTTGATTGTTGGTTGTAAAAAGATCTAATCCTAGTGCGGGTTGCCTCTGAAATTGCAACGATTTGGGGGCAATGCATAATGCCATCGAGGTCATACAACTGTGACCGGAATCTCATTATGTCGGTAATAAGAAATACCGAGGTCATTTGCTTTAGTAAGCTGTGTGCATGCTCTAAGTTCCAAAGAAATCTAGCGGGTGTATTCATATAAACGAGATGTTTGCCGTTTGCTGGAGGAACAATGGAATGAGCCAAGAAAGCGGTAAAACTTATCACAAAATCGTAAGAGGCAAGATTCCACGAATGCTGTATTGCTGGTAGAAGAAAGTTACAAATACGAAAGAAAACACTCCGAAGAAATCTAATCCGTGGACCTGTGTGCACATGCTCTGTCCCTATTTCATTTTTTATTTTTAGAAGATATTGTCGACTAAAAGGTGAATCAACAACAAATCCAAAATAAACATCCACATTTGGCGCGTAGAGTGTGATTAAATCCATAAGGACGCGCTCTGCCCCCCCCTCTAGGGCAGGTACGTAGTCGTAGACGATTGCAGTGCGCATTTACGTGATATGCACAGGGTTAATGTACAATGGCTCAAGCGAGCTGCTGTGGCTAGCTCGTTCTATTAACTGTCTGAAAGATACTGGATCTGAAAGGAGCTCAGGCAACCGACGATAGCTTATTGTTGTAGTTATTTCTTCTTCTCCAACAGCAAGTAATGCTGGGAGATCTGCTATTTGTTCCCATTCTTTATAGCTAATCTGGGACTCTGCCTGTGATGCAGAGAAATAACCTTTACTGGCAGTTAGTTGATTGGTAGGTACTCTTGGCCATGCTTTAAGAAAAATTGGTCCGTCGTGATTTGTAGCTGCCCTGATGAGGTCAAACGAAGTATATGAGCAAATGTGAGTCGCAGGTAAAAGTTGTGCATGCATTAAGCCATAAACATACGCAATTCCTGTTCTGATTCCAGAGTAAGAACCTGGACCTCTGTTTACAAAAACTGTTGTTTCAGAGGTAATATTTTGTTCGTTTAGACTTGCAAAAAGTTCTGTAAAATCTGCAACCGATGTTGAATCGTAGGTAGTCCCTTGTAGTGATACTACGGACATTGGGCGTAATGCCGTTTGAATAATGAGTAGGTGATTATTTTGTGCATTCATAATTTCGTTCTCCGTTCTCTAACTGATGTATGTTTACCGTCATATGTGGAAGTGCGCTAACAATATCTCCCGCCTTTTCAGGCCATTCAATAAACACGATGGTCGACGAATCAATATAATCCCAAAAACCAATCTGTTCTAATACTTTTTCTGCGTTTTGAGTTTCAATTCTATAAAAATCACAATGCACTATTCGCTTTTTTCCGTTCCAGTCGCATTTATATTCTTGCAGAAAAGTAAACGTTGGGCTTGGTAAGTGTGTTGTGATACCTGCAATTGTTTTGGCGAACTGATTTGTTAAGTAAGTTTTGCCCGCACCAAGTGGACCTTGTAGAAAAACCACAGGCTGCTCGGTTGCAACATATGCGCTTATAAATTCAAGTGCTTGGGTGATATCCATTACCTATTATACCAATTATTCCTAAAGCCGTTACTTTGCCTCTAAGATCTTTTGAACAGTTTTTAAGAGAATTATTAACGTTGCGTCAGAAAAATAGCGAAGTGTTTCGGTTGTAAGCCCTGTAAGAAATTCGAGTCCTTTAATTGTATCTGGTTTCACGTCAACTATTCGCCCAAGAATTTGCTGAACAACTCGTTCACGTTCTAACATCTTGAGTGCTCCTTGAAATGGTCGGTTGATTTCATTTCTAAGTAATTCATTCATCTCTTTTATGACGCGCTCTCCAGTGGAATTAGTTCCTGCGTTTTTTGCTCGTTCTGCAAATAACCATAGCAATTCAGTCGCCTTTTCATTTACGTAGGCAACTTCATTGGGAAGCTCTCGTATGATTGCGTACGCAATGACCTCTCTTCTACTTGCTGTCCCTCGGAAAGATAAGGAAGAGTCGTTCGCGCACTGCTTAAATAAGAGGTACTTTTCTGCAATAGATTTAAGATTTTCACCGAAATCACAAAGAAAGTTTTGTGAATCAAATCCGTGTGTTCCTTTCTTTCTCCAGTACAACAAGGCTGCGAGCTCGTGAAGTACACGTGCTTGTTCTCCAATATTTGCTATATCGTGGAGTGCTTCCTGTGCCGTAGGTACGTCTCCCCAATTTTTTAGAGTATGTTTTGATACAAACAATTCTCGCTTAACTCGTTCTCGCTCACTTTGGATCAATTCCGTATGTGAAGGGAGTATTCCTGCATTTTTATAGTAGTAAGCACCAGCTTCTTCTGCTGCCTGCTCAAGTAAATTAATGATACCGGTTACCCCTGGGTCTCGTTCTTGGTGTGCTTGTGCGATACTGCGTTCAATTTCATCTTGAATTGTAAAGGGGTTTGATTCACCGACGTATTCACGCCACCCTTCTTCGGAAACAACAATATCAGAAGACTTTTTTGCTGCAGCTATCCCAACCATTTGTGCGATTGCATCGACAAGAAGCCTACCTTTTAGTCCTTTCGAATAGCTTACCGTTGAATCAAGAAGTTGAGCTTTAACTTCTTCCTTTACTTCTTCGGGGGCGATTACTGCTCGGATACTCCCCGCAAAAATTCGTTTGGTCTTGACTGCAGGTAACACGCTGTTAGCCGAAAGCGTTATTGATCTGTGCCATGTCTCCGGCGGAGGGAGCTGATTTTCGCTATAATTTTCGGGACTTGGTAAATGGAGGCACAATAGAACTTGGTTACTGTCTCCATCACCTATTGCTTCTTTTCTTAGGTGTGTGGGGTTTGTTATATCGTTAGTATGAAACGTAAAAAAATCCGCGTCTGTTACTGTTATGCTCCCTTCATGAATAAGTGTGTGAAATTCCTCAGAAAAGGGCGAAATGAGAGCGTAGTGATAGACCGAACCTGGAGGTCCCCAAAAATCAGTGAGCGCTTTTGCTTCCTGCTTCACCATTGGGAGTGTTTCTACTTCTCCGCCCATGAATTTCACTGGAAAGTTATTATTGTATTATAGCAACTTACCACCGAAATTACTATAAGTCTATCTTGCCGGTAAGCGTGAGTTTGCTGATAAATCCAATATCGTGAGAAACAATTAATACTCCTCCATCGTATTCGTTGAGTGCGACCACTAATTCATCAACACTTTCTGTGTCAAGGTTATTTGTAGGTTCATCAAGTAGAAGTACTGCACGTGGGGAAACAGATGCCATCGTAAGCGCAAGGCGGGCCTTTTCTCCACCACTAAGCGTTCCAGCTTCTCTGTTTACTTGGTCATCGTGAGTAAATAGGAAGTTCCCAAGTACTTTTCGTAGTTCTTCATACTCAAGTTGTGGTGCAAGCTCCGCAATGTGTGACAAGAGTGTTTTATTTGAAGAAATAAGCGAATAATGTTGGTCGATGTATAGTGATTGATTCGGGAGTATAGGTTTGTTTTCGCTTTTTAGGTAATAATCCTCCTGTTTTCGATGAATTGCTTTAAGTAACGAAGATTTGCCACTTCCATTTCTGCCACGAACATGGAACTTGTCTTTATTGGTTAGTCGGAATGTAAGGTGCTGTTGTAGTAACTTATCTCCTGCGTAAAGGTCTGCATCATGAATATCGATGAGTGAAAATACCTCTGAATCCGCAGTGCCGAGTTCAATATTTAGTGTTTGCGTTCGTTTTAACTTTTCTTTTATCTCTTTAATCTCTGCTCTACTTTCACGTTCTGCTTGTCGAGCAAGAGCCATGTCATGACTGGTAGATTTGCCAGCTTGATCCTGAAAATAACCACGAATGATTGCAGGTACCTTTAGTGCTTGATACTTTTTTTCATCAGCTTCTCTTCGCATTATTCGTTCTGAGACCTTTTGTTTGCGGTCTTTTGCTGCCTTAATCTCTTTGGTCTGTACTCTGAGTTTGCGCTCTAAAACAAATCTTTCGTGGGCTTTCTGTTCGACAAATAGAGAGTAATTACCTGTATATTTTGTGAGTTTTTGTTCTCTTATCTCAAAAATTTTTTCAACGACTTGATCAAGCACGTACGAATCGTGTGACACTATAACCAATGCTTTTTTATAGGCGTGGAGCTCCTTTAATAATCGCTCAGTACCCACTGAATCTAGATGGTTTGTCGGCTCGTCGAGTAGGAGTAAGTCAGGTTTTACAAGCAGCGCAAGCGCAAGATGCAACATGGTTAACTCACCTCCGCTTAATTGCTTCATAAGTTTTTCTGCTGTTACTGCCTTATAATCAAAAAGTTTTTCGATTTTGTGGAAAACATTCCACCCCTCGTCGCTATATTGCATTGCGTAGCTTATTACGGGGAGTTCTCGCTCATCTTTGCCAAGACGTATTTCTTGCGGCACATAAAACGTGGTCGTTCGAACATCTATTTCTCCTTTTCTTGGTGCACTCTTGGTCGACAATGCCTGAAGAAGCGTTGTCTTTCCTGTACCATTCTTTCCAACAAGCCCGATTTTTTCGCCTGGCATTATGCTAAAGGTCGCGTGGCTTAATAGTATCTTATTGTTAACCGTTAGTTGTATATCGTTTGCGTAAACCAAGTACATGCGGAGGTTGAAGAATTTAGCGAGTAAGTATTAATGTATTATACCTTCTCTTCGAGGTTCTGTCTTGCTGCAACTGCATCTGCAATATCACTAACAAGGTGCGGGCCTTCTATAATCATTCCGGTTATGAGCATCAATAAATCTGCTCCTGCATCGAGCTTTTCTAGCGCATCCTCAACTGAAAGTATTCCTCCGACACCCAAAATGGTGAAATCTTTACCCATATATTCACGAGTACTTTTTATGAGTTCCGTTGATAATTGCCTGCAGGGCTTTCCACTTAGTCCTCCACGATACTCTTTTGGAGCTTCTTGTCTAACGTCCAGATCGTCATAATTTTTATTCAGATTACCGATGACGACTCCCTGCACCTTATATTTAGCACAAACATCGAGCAGTGCTCTTATCTCTTCCCAAGGTGGATTAATTGGAAGTTTTACATAAATTGGCTTACTGTTTCTGATTGCTGCGATCTGCGAAAGGAGTGCATCAAGTCTGTTAGGTTCTGCAAAGGTTTCGCCGCCAAAAGCATTTGGGCATGATATGTTGATTGTGAAATAGTCACCAATATCAGCTGCAACAAACTTTTGATAAGTACCAACATAATCTGTTATTCCTTCTTGGTCAGTTACTGCACAGGCATCATTTGTTCTTGCGATACTTACTCCAATAATAAACTCTTTTTTAATACTTTCTTTTTTCTGCTGAAGTCGCTTAATAATTGCATCTGCTCCGTCGTTTCGTAGTCCTTTATACACAATAAGACTTTTTGACTTAAGCGCCCTGCCTAATCGAGGTTTTTTATTTCCTTCACAGGGTCTTAATGTTACAGAACCAATCTCTTCACCGCCGAATCCCAATTCAGGAAGTATGGTCGGAAGTCTTGCATTATAATCAAACCCAGCAGAAAGAAGAATTGGTGTTTTATAACGAATACCATCGACTGTTTTACTAATATCTTTTCCCCGATATCCATAAATGCCTCGAACTATGCTTCTCGTAATTTTTGATGTACCTAATATTTCACCAAATGCAGTAAATAAATTGTGATCGATTTCTGGGTCAAAAAGAAACAATATGGGTTTGAGAAAGGTTTTGTATAAGACTGCAAATATTCGTTTCATGAATGATTATACTCCGGATTTTTGAGTGGTATAGACGCTGTAGCCCAATAATCCTTTTTTGGCCATATGATAGAACTCGACTGCAATTGTTGAGTTCACGAACAGGTGTTGAAGATGTAGGAACTTAATTGCTTTATATGGGATTTTTGCCATATTATAAAGTCTGCGTAAAGAGGGCTCAAAATTATCAGATATATCTTGTTGTGTTGCAGGTCCAATAAATTTTTCAAGAAGCTTTGTATAGTTGTCCTTTGTAAAGAGGGGAAGACTTGGAGAAGAAGTTCCTTCAACTACGATGTCGTACATTTCTTTCTCGTAGGGGGAGAAGTTGCTTACAAAATCTTGGGTATATTCCATTGATACAAGTTTTCCTCCGGGTTTTAGTACCCTATTAAATTCTGAAAGTGCTTTCTCTAGATTTGGCGCATGGCAAAGTGTTTCAACTGTATAAATCTTATCGAAGGAATTATCTTCAAAAGGCAATTCCTGGTAGTCGCCACAGACAAAGGTTGTCTTGTTTGTGATGCCGGCTTTTTTCGCCCTGTATTTTGCCCTAGAAACAACGTATGGAGTTATGTCGATGCCCGTAATGTGGCAATGGTATCGCGATGCAATGTCTGCTGCAACAAACCCTTGCCCACACCCTGCGTCTAATACTTTATCTTCTGGTTGCAGATTGAGGTTTTTCGCAATCACATCATGATGCGCTTTTTGAGCTTCCCATTCAGAAATGTTCGATTTTTCAGTTGGATAGTATCCGAAGTGCTGTGACCCATGCATGACGAAAAAATAGCCGAGGTTTGCACTGATAGATTGGTAGTATTGTTGAACGGTTCTCATGATTGCTTAGTGAGTGGTTTCCAAAAATATCGTAATTCTTCAACATAGCTATATACATGATCAAGAATGTCGTTTGCTTCTGGGTAGTTACGTTTCAGTAATTGTTCACAATCAAATATTCGAACCTGCTCAACCTCATTTTTATCAAAACCATATGGACCGTTTGAAATACCAGCAAATAGATAATAAAACTCTGATTGGGTTTCGCTTTGATACAAACCTTTACGAATAAGCTTTAAATTCACTGAAATGCCCATCTCTTCCATGAGTTCCGATGCTGCACATTGTTCAATTGTTTGACCAAACACTTGATGACCACCGGGCATATCCCATTTTCCTGGACCGGTCATTTTGTTCCAGCTTCTCTGCTGTAGGACTACATCTCCGTTTGATGTAAATATCATAAGGTGAGCAGCTCTGTGGTATCGGGAAGGAACTTTGTGAGCCTCTTTTTTTGTGATCTTTCCGATTTCCTCATCCTCTTTATTAACCTCAACAAGCATTTCATCTTCGGAGATGTTGATTGCCCTAATTGCAATATCAAGTTCTTGCGCAAGGTCCTTTTCGATTTGGTAAATATCATCTGATTTGATGAATTCGTCACGCGTAACCCATCTAAAATCCTGCAAATTCTCATTGGAAACTGGCTCACCACTAATATAATCACAAAGATAATAAAGGTTAACCCCATATGCTCTTGAATCCCAACCATGATCTGTGTTTATTGCGACAAACTTTTTCAGAGATGCGGTTACGCCTGTTACCTCATTCTTTAGAACTCGTAATGCAGTTTCTTGTGGCGTTTCGTTCCAGTACATTCGACTTCCAGGGAATAACCAACCTGGAAACTGACTATGTCTACCAAGCAAAAGATGTTCCCCTTTTCGGACAATTACGTTGACGTTAACGATTGGTGTAACACGCGCCATAAGTTCTTTAAGGTGTTGCTCTTTTGTTACCTTGTAATGAGGATTTTGCATAGTATTCTTCTTGAATATGGGAACAACAAGATTCGAACTTGTGACCTTTCCGATGTGAACGGAATGCTCTAACCAGCTGAGCTATGTTCCCAAGGTTAGTAATTATACCGCAAGTAAATCTAAATTTCAGTTTCTTGTTGTGGTGGATCTTCAATAACGATACCAAATGCATTCAAGAGATTCATTACTTCTGGTTCAGAAAATTTGGCACCTTTCATTTGGTTTTGTCGAGCGTCAAAGCTATAATTTACGGCACCTCTAAAATCACATTTCGCAAGGTTTGTATGGTGAAAAACAGTGCGTGAGAGCTCAGAAAACTCAAAGGAGGATTCACTAAGCTGAGCCTCCGAGAAATCCGCTTCGGTTAGCTTGCAATTCTTAAAAAGGGACTTTTCCATTCTCATCGTACTAAAATGCGCATATTCTAAGTTGCAGTCAATGAACGATAATAAAAGTGGTAATGTTTGGGATATTGTTGAAAAATCAACTCCAATAAAGGAGCAAGTATGAAATGTTGCTCCTCTAATTATTGTGTCTATTAACTGGGTGTTATTAAAATTGCTATGATTAAACGTACAAGATTCAAATGTGTTCTTTTTTAGTTTTGATTGGCTAAATGCACAACGATTGAATATACAATTCGTGAAATCAGAGCCTTCTAACGTTGTTTGATTAAAGTCATTACCTGTAAAAATGCAGTCACTATACTGCCGAAAAGATTCTAACACGAGATTAGTTTTATAATGGGTTGAAAGGTCCACTATACAAATCATCAACTTCGTCAACTTCCAGTGATCCAACATCTGCATCAACGTCGTCGAATTCATCACCAGTTGCAAGAATTGGCTTGATGTCACCTTTGACCTCTTTACCTTCTTCTTCCATGAGTTTTTTTATATCTTCTTTTGTCATTGGGGTTGCTTCTGAGAAGGTAAGGTACTCACCACAATGGTGACAGGCAAAAACGTAATAAACGTCTTCGCCACAGTTACTGCAAGACATTTTTACTACATTGTATTCTTTTTGCCCACCAACTTTTGCTGGGGCTTTTGTCGTTTTTTCCATATATTCTTAGAGAACTAACTAGGATTACTGTCAGTATAGCAACGATAAATCAGAATGGCAATATCTCAGAAGTTCCACTAGCGTTTCTTTCGGCCAAATCGGAGGAAAAGTACTGTAACGACTCCAACAAGTGCGAGGACAGCAATGAGAGGAATCGGAATAATCCAAAAGCTTACTACTCTATCTGCAACCACACGATTGTTATTTTGGTCGTATCCAACCTTGGCTGTTGCAATATACTTACCTATTCGAAAGTAATCAAGGTTAATGGTTATGCCAGTTTTATCAGTTTTTATAAGTCCTTTTTGTGGCGTCCATGTTACTGAATAAGTGCGTTCATTTTCAGGAAGTATAACAAGCTGATCTTGGTTGAAATTTGTGTTCCAAAATGAGTTAGTAATTTCACCTCTGTGTACAAAAATATCACCACTTGGTAAGAATTCGACATTTCCTTTGTTCTTGAACTGAAGTGTAAAGGTTGCCTCTTCGTTTGGCCACATCCAGAAAATGGGTTTATTTACGGTGTATGACACTACTTCGCTGTCACGCAACTCTTCACCCGCGACTTTACCAAGTATTTGGTATGCTACTTTATCGTCAAGTGCTGCGCCCGAAGATGCGAGCTGCTGGAGTCCGTTCTTCTTTTCAATAACAATTGCAGCATATTTTCCGCCTGGTTTAGGGTCACTTGGAACGTTGATGGTATAAGGAATCTCAATAGATTGGTTTTGCTTTAGAGTTACCTCTTGCTTTGATAAGGTAATCCAAGAGGTCATATCATACATTTGTCGTCCGTTTGGCGTTCTATCATAAATGTACTTATTTCCATTCTCCTGAAATACGAACTTAACAGAAAGAACGAAAGTCTGGGCTTCTGGCTCACCCGTTACAAAAGAATTGGTAAGCGTAAAGGTTCCTTTTACGCTCTTTCCTGCCTCAAAAGTATACCTATTTAAAGAAGGACTGATAATATAACCATAATCTCGTGCCATGTTTTTTTAAAAAGTTGCGGAGACAGTGTAAGTTACTTGTTGTGTGTAGTTTCCAGTTGTAGTATCACCATCCATTGCTGCACGATGTGTGACTAGTGCTGTATTTGTTGTATCAGTTGTACCTGGATTGTTGGTCCCAGAACCTGTGAGAAGGTTGGTGGCTGAGCTGATTGGTAATGGTGTGTCATCATCAGAAAAGTCTCCTGACTCGGTAACAGTACCTCCGGTTATGGAGCCACCAGTTAAGGCAATACCGTACCCTTCTGTACCTGAGGCAACAGTCGAGTTTTCTGCAACTAAATCAATATCTAGGTTATCTGCAACGTTGCCAGAACCACTCTTTCTCAAGTCACCATCGGAGTTAACTTGAATTGTAAAGCCGGATGCTGCATTTGTTGTTACTTTTAACCTATATGCACAGGTGTTTACAGTAACAAGTGACAATGTTCCTAATGCGCAAGTGTTAGTATTGCCAGTATCATCAGAGGTTCTAATAACAAACGAAAGTGCAGGTTGTACTTGTGCGGAAACATTAACTACGTTTGCACTTCCAACATATACGAGTGCTCCACCGTAGTCGTTGTTCGAAGAAACTGTTTTTGAGTCAGTAAAAGTAATACCGTAATTTCCTGTTGCTGCGGATAGGTTAATACAGAAGTCAACGCCAGTTGTATCTGCAGTTGTTGTAGACGCAGTGAATGTGTACGTATAGGTTTGAGATGCAACAGAACCTGAGCCATCTGGTGTTGAGTCTCCATCTGCGTCGGTAGTTCCGGACGTGCAGTTTGCTATAGTAACCCCAGCTGGAGCAACAATTGAAACAGTATTTGTGTTTGCATAGTCAACGGAAGCGGTATATGAGAAGGTTACATCTGTTGGTGTCGAGGCCGTCAGTGTGCTTGGTGCAACCGTAACTGCAACACCTGCAGCATGAACTGTTCCGATTGCTCCGATGAACGTAATAACGGACAGAATATAAAATAGCGCGATCGTGGTATGGACCTGTACTCTCTGAGTATACATGTATGGCAGTAAAAAAGTTACTACGAAGTTTTAACACACCGCGCTATGGGTGTCAAACGCGCTTCATGTCAAGTGGCATGTGACACTTCTTGTACTTCTTTCCGCTTCCGCAGGGGCAAGGGTCATTTCTTCCTGCTCGAAGGCTAGATTTCGCTGATTCTTTCTCGTTTTGTCGTGCAATTCTATTGCTAAGTGCTGCATTTACGGCGTCCCTCACTGCTGCTCTCCCTTGTTTTGGAATTGGAAGTCTTGAAACATTCGGTAATCCTTGCTCTTCTCGATTGTCATTAACTCTTAACCGATACATTTTTCTTGAAACCATATCTCCAAGTGAGGCGAAGTACTCTTCGAAAAGCACTGCTCCTTCTCTCTTGTATTCAACAAGGGGGTCTCTCTGTGCATAACCCCGAAGGCCAATACCTTCACGTAAATCGGACATTGCATCAATGTGATCCATCCAAAGATAATCGAGAGAAGACATAATGAGGAATCTCTCGTACTCTTTGTCCGGAAGTGCTGAGGATAATGATTGTAGTTCGAGATGGAAGGAGGTCAGCAGTAAGTTTACTAGCATGTCGGTATGAAGGGTTGCAACTTTCTTTTTAACGCTAATTATTGCTTCTTTCATTGCAGCATAGTCAGAAAAACCTGCTTTCTTTGCTGCCTCGTTTTGAATATCATCAGGGATACACGTATCCAAATAATCAAACAAAAGCGTTGCTTGTTTTGGCGTTATCTTTGTTGCAAGCGGTGAAAGTTCACCTAGTGATGATTCTATTTGCATCACAATCTGCTTAACAATCCATAATCGAAGGGAGTAATCCATAAAGGAGTCCTTTACAATCTCTCTTAGTTTTTTATTCTGTGGCTCTTTAAGCGTGTAATTTCTAAGTTCGGTGATAAACTGTTTT
This sequence comes from Patescibacteria group bacterium, assembly GCA_016860985.1. Classification (GTDB taxonomy): domain Bacteria; phylum Patescibacteriota; class Dojkabacteria. Next base: position 946,069 of record BOKM01000001.1, read on the forward strand.
AGTTTTTCACCTTCTAAACTCAATGGTTCGAGTGCAGGTAACGGCTCGTTGTGCAAAAGAATCAAAATAATTTTTCGCATTTTGTATACCGTTTCTCGTTGCTGATTTAAAACGTCGTCGTAATCTACGAGTCTTCTTCTTGTGTCAAAGTTTAGTGATTCGACTTTTTGCTGTGCTTTTTCAAGAATGGAAGACAATAAACGCGATTCTAATGGAACATCTTCAGGAAGTGAGTTTCCAAGTATCGCCTTCATCATATCTCCACCAAATACGCGCATTAAATGATCTTCTAGCGAGAGATAAAAACGAGATGAACCTGGATCACCCAATCGCCCGGATCGACCTCTTAGCTGATTGTCGATACGGCGTGCTTCGTGTCTCTCAGTTCCAATAATGTGTAATCCACCTAAATCCTTAACCACGTCGGTGAGCTTAATGTCGGTACCTCTTCCGGCCATGTTTGTAGCAATGGTGACCATGTTTTGTGCCCCTGCCTTAGCAACTACTTTCGCTTCCTTCTCGTGAAGTTTTGCGTTGAGTACCTGATGTGGGATTCCTTCTTTTTTAAGCAGGTCAGATAAGTATTCTGACTTTTCAATCGAGGTCGTTCCAGCAAGTACAGGTCTACCGAGCTCGTATTGCTTTTTAATTTCCTGGACTACGGCTGCAAACTTTCCTTTCTCGGTTTTGTAAATGGTATCGGGCATATCATCACGAATAACCGATTTGTAGGTAGGTACTCGAACAACATCTAATCGGTAAATTTTCTGGAACTCTTCGGCTTCGGTCATTGCGGTACCCGTCATACCTGAAAGATACGAGTACATCCTAAAGTAGTTTTGGTATGAAATCGTTGCAAGGGTCTTACTTTCTTGCTTAATGGTTACTCGCTCTTTTGCTTCGATAGCCTGGTGTAAACCTTCGCTATACCTTCTGCCTGGTTGCACACGGCCGGTAAATTGATCGACTATAAGGACCTCATCGTTATGTACAATGTATTCCTTGTCTAATCGGTACAAGGCCTTTGCCTTGAGTGCATTGTCCATATGTCTTATAAATATACTGTCACTCCAAACATCATCCTGGCCAAACATTTCTTCAACCTTACGGATACCCATATCAGAAAGTACTACGGAGTGGCGCTTTTCATCTACCGCGTAGTCTTCTTCTGGTATTAACTCGTCTGCGATAGTCGCGAATCGTGCATACACGTCACTTGGCTGAGAGTCGGGCTCCGAAATGATGAGGGGAGTTCGTGCTTCGTCGATAAGAATTGAGTCACACTCGTCTACAACGGCAAATACAAAATGACGTTGTACTCTGTCTTCAAGTGCTTTTGCGCTATTATCTCGTAAATAATCAAAACCGAACTCGCTAGCCTGTCCGTAAATAACATCGGTAAGGTATGCTTCTTTTTTGGTAATCTTTTTAAGATTGGTACCGTTCATGGTAGACATATTTGCCATATCCTTTTTCTCGAGGGACGATTTTGAGTCTGGGCCAAAAATGCTAACAACTTCTTCATCGGAAATAATCTCATAAGAGGCTTCTGCTGTAATTACAGCAGTTTTCATACCAAGAGCCAAAAGTATTTGACCACTCCACTCTGCATCACGCTTTGCAAGGTAATCGTTGACAGTTGCAACATGAACGCCGTAACCAAGAAGACCGTATAAGTACGTAGGTAAAATTGCTGAGTTCGTTTTTCCTTCTCCTGTAAACACTTCTGTAATTTTTCCTTGTGAAAGGAGGATTCCTGTAATCAGCTGTACGTCAAAATGTCTGTGTTTCGCAACTCTTTTTGCTGCCTCTCTGACCCTTGCAAAAATTTCTGGGAGCATACTCATAAGCGCTTTTCGTTCTTGCTCTAACTTTTTTTTGTCTAGCTGGGGGTAGTTTACATCATAATAAATCTCAGGTGATTTGCGAGCTGCGATGTCTATTCCAAGCTGCTTTCTGAAATATTCGGTAGAGGCCCGCAATTCTGCGTCTGTAAGTTTTTCTACATCCGGCTCGAGTGCATTAATTTTTGTAATTAAAGAACGTGCCTTCTGTACTTCTTTATCATTTGGAGAGAATATTTTTGCTAAAAAGTTGCTCATATTGTTGGTATACAAAGTCTCAATGTTATCTGTAACGACTCAGTGAAGTCAAAGCAATTATACACTCTTTTACCAATCCTTGTACTAGTACGAGCAAATAATTCCAGAGATTGGATATCAACTGCTGAGAGTATTAGATGAGTTTGAGACATTTCATATTGTACCCATTGCAGGGATCTCTCTTTTTCAAGAAAAATAAGGTCACCTGATTTCGAGGTATAAAGCTTGTTATTGTCATCAACAAGGCAAAAATCGTCAAGGTAAAAGACAAATAGTTTGGCACTTTCGGCGGTACAACTAATTCTTGTTGGTGTTTCCCCTTGCTGTAGTAATAGTACACGTTTTTTAGGTTCCAAGAACGGATACATTTCGGATAAAAGCGCATAGTATGAGCCTTCATGCACTACAACATCCTTTAATTTTAACAGTTCCGTAAAAATATAGGTTTCTTTTTTTATAACTGAGTTTTGTTCAATCATAAAATGGGTGAGAAAAGCTTTCGGTTGTTTTTGTGATTGCACGTCATATTCTCCCGAAAGAAAAAGGTGGGTTGTAGAATCTTCCGTCTGATATAGAAATTGCGAGTGAATTGTTTCTTTTGGTGATAGATCGAAAGTTGCCACCAGCTCAACACTCTGTGCCGTAGTCATTCTGTAAAACCGCAATATACGATCCTGTTCAATTGAAGAAAAATATCCAAAAGAACCTAGAAAATAGTCTGCTTTTATTGAGAGCTCCTTAATGCTCTTTTTGCTAGTTCCTTTAAGTGTGTAGAAAGAGATGTCACTTCTGCATAATATTCCTGTATTTATATCTGTAGTTATTACTGTGTCAGAATCCAGGCAATAGTGACGAGTAGCGGAAGGAATATTTTGGGGATCTCGCATAGTTTGCTTTTGTGAAAGTAAAAAGCCAAGTAGGTAAGCAATAACAATGATGCAGGTGATAAATATTGCTTTTCTGTTCATTTGTCGAAATTAAAATTTAGGGTGTGGATTTTCGCCTGTGAGGCGTTTTGGATATTTTTTCGAGTTCGCTGTCACGATTGAGTTCCAATCAATTGAAAAATGAGGCACAGGGTTAGTATGCGACAGAGATGAGCTGCCATTTCTTGTTTCAAAATGTAGGTGAGCAAGAAGTGGTTCGCATTTGTAGTTGCCACTGTTCCCCGAAATCGCTAATTTACTCCCCTTTTTTACTATATCTCCAACTGTAATCTTCTTGCTGTTGGGATAGTTAAGCGAAGCGAGGTGAAAGAAATATGTGTAAAGGCCGTTGTCATATTTCACTCCAACGTAATAACCTCCGGCGTTACAGGCGTCCTTTCTGTGGTATCCTGCTGCAAATATTTTGCCGTCAGCTGGAGCAAGTATGGTTGCTTTGTTTACAGCGAAATCTATTCCGCTGTGCGCTTTGTCATATGCAGTTTTTCCATACCACTGTGACACTTGAACTAAAGAGGAAAAGAGCCATCCAAAAAAACGTTTTGCGTTCTGCCTTTTTATGAGAGGGAAACTTAACTCCGTCGCCGGAGATGTTGTAGTCGCTGTTAGGGCAGAATCTCCGATCGTTGCGCTAAAAATGAGTAAATAACTTACTTCGATTTTTATGCTTTGTGCTATTTTATGTGAAAAACTAACATTGTTATTGAGCTCAAGCTGAGCTTTTGTTCCGCCAAAATACAGTGGGTATAATTTGCCGAACACCGTGATTGTGCTGTCTGCAACCTTAACGCAGCCATACCACGTACGAGGATCCCACAGTGATTTTGCTTTGCACGATGTTGCCGTTATGTAAATTTTTGGATCTTTAAGTTGTAACTGCCGGAATACGCTTTTTTCTTTTTGGGCATCGAGCGGGATGGTTTCAATGTAATCAATCGTCTTTATTGGCCATTCGCAGTTAATATCCTTGAATTCTGTGTCTGTGTTATGGAACGAGGTCGTACACGTTACTACAGGTGTGTCTGCCTTAAGCTTCGCGGAACTTCTTACCAATACTGATTCGCTTAAATCACTTTTATTCCCCGCTTTGTCAATTACTCTCCCCGTGAACGAGGCTAATGAAGTGGCATTTGATAGTGTAATTGTTTTTTTGTAAGGTGTTTTTGGTGTGCAGGTGCCTGCATTATAATAAATGCCATTTATGAACAACTCTGTTCTTACTTCTTCCCGGCAGGTTACTTTTATCTGTACAGCATTTTGAGCTTCCTCTTTAATAGACAATGTAGGTTTAGTTGGTGGCAAGGTATCAACAATAAACCGCACCGATTTACTCGATGTATTTCCTGCATCATCAGTGCAGGTCGCTTTAAGAGTATGCTCGCCATCAGTGTAGGTAAGAGGTGCTTTATGTGTATTTTTATTTTCGGAAATTATTCTTCCCCCAGAATATAAGTTTCCAACTGCTTTGTCAGAACAAATACTCGTTATTGTCAACTTTCTTTGCCGTGTCACCTGATTCTCGCTAATTCCATAGATGAGCGGAGGTCGGGGAGGTGTTGTATCGATGCGAAGAAATATTGGATTCGACTCTGAAATATAACCGACTGCATCTTCTGCTACCATTATTGCAATGTAATCTCCATCAGGATACTTGTTTGATTCTGGCCAATGAGTCCATAAGTACGATTTTTCAAATTCTGTTTCAGAGTAAACTGTATTAAATTGTGAATCTTGAATAACAAGTTTTATGCTCTTATGTGTTGTGTCTTCTGCTGCTCCTTGCAAATAAACATTGGTGGTTGGAACGCCATTTTTGTCGAACTTAGGGGAGATTACATTATTGTTCGATTTAAAATATCTAAGAATAGGAGGTTTAATGTCAATTGTTGTTGACACAAAATCTGACCATTCTGAGAAGTTCCCGGCTCTATCTCTGGCTCTAACTTTGTAGTAATAGGTCTTTTCTTTTGCGTGGATGACGTCTGCAAAATTGTTTGTGTTCCAGCCTCCATATGTGTTATATGACTTGAAATCGGCTCTTTCGCTGGATAAGAGTTGGTATTCAACAATATCTTCCAAAGGAAACCAAAAAATAGTATTGTTTTCGGAGTTTGTGTAATACGGTTCTTGAATAATTCGAGGTGGGTTTGGGGGAGTTCGGTCAATTGTGAAAGTGACTTCTTCTCCCCATACTCTTTCTGAATGTCCATCATCTGCACTGCACGATGCTATATATGTGCCTTGAGGGAGTGATATATAAGAATTTGCGGCAGTTGATATTGGTTGTGTGATTATAGGACTTGAACAATTGGGGGTATCACAAACTCGCAAGGTATATCCAATTTTATCTCCTTCATTATCAAGAGAGACGTCAGCTTTAAAGGCAACCTCCTCTTTTGCAATTGACTCGTTTGAGTTTGGAGTAAGTAATTTGCATAGTGTTGGTAGTGAATTTCCGCGAAGTGAAATACGTATTTTAGGACGGAGTGATTCAGAATCGCACCTTGGTGAGGTTGGTGCGAGAGTGCAACCATGAGCCCAAAAAATGAGTGCCTTGTCGGTTTCGGGGTTAATTTTAAGTAAAATCCCTTTATCGCTAGGATTTACTGATTTCATAATTTCTAGAAAGCTATTGGTGATATTTATACTCTTTTCCCCATTTGTGGTAGTTATTGTTGTGGAATCTCGTTTTGGCGAGATTGCGGGTTGTTGGGACCACGTAACAGAATCCATATCCCATGGAGAGGTTGTGGTATAGGCGTCAATTGTTGCTGTATTTTCTGTGCCTTCGTAGTAATACTGATGTAAGAGTAATTCCACTCGGGCAATATCAGAGCTAATTATGTCTAATTCTCTAAGTCTACTAACCGCAGCTTTCACCAACGTGCGTGTTTTACCTTTTCCATACAGAGAATCTGTGCCAATATATAAATTGCGGTTATCCCACGTTACGATGCTTGGATACTTTTCTTCTACATAGGTGTCTTCTGTAATCTCTAGTTCGACGGTATCTGCTGCTAAAACTGGTGCTATAGAGATGCCAAGCAATAAAATGAGTAAACAAACCATGTTGAAATACTACGTCACGAAAAGTGACGAGTTAGTTTGTGCCTTACAGTGCAAGGCGGCTCTTGCTTCGCTGTTTTTGATTCTCTTCAGCAATCTTTTTGTGATTTCCTGAGCGAAGGACCTCAGGTACAACTCTCGTCTGCTCTGTGCCATTGTTATCAACAAAATTGAAAACCGCAGGACTTGTGAATTGTGGATGTTCTCCAAGAACTGCAATTCCATCTTGATCTGGCATAAAGGTAGTTTCTTCTTGTGCGCTAAACGAGTTGCCTAATACACCAGGGATAAGCCTGGTAACGCTATCAATTACGATTAAGGCAGGTAGCTCACCTCCTGTAAGTATGTATGGTCCAATTGTTAGTTCTTCATGTACCCACTCGTATACTCTTGCATCAAAACCTTCGTAATGTCCACAAAGAAGAATGTAGTTTACATCTGTGGACGAAGCCATTAATTCTGCTTTATGTTGATTAAACAATTCGCCCGAAGCTACCGTCGCCACAACTCTTGGGGTAAGTCCTTTGGCTACTGACTTTTCGCTGAGTGCTTGAATCGCCTTATAAAGTGGTGCAACTTTTAACAACATTCCTGCACCGCCACCAAATACTCTATCATCTACGGTCCTGTGTTTATCAGCTGTCCAACTGCGAAGATCATGAACAGAAATATTAACCTTTTCAGCCTTTCGTGCTCGTCCAATAATGCTGGTATTACAATAATTCTCAATGATATCCGGAAAAACTGTAACAATATCAAAATGAACCATTTATTTAGGAAGGTAAGGAATTATATGTGGGCCAAAGACAAAAAAACCAACAACTATCGCAGCTGCTGCAGAAATAAGAACCGCACCTGCTGCAACATCTTTTGCGTACTTTATTGCCCCATGGTGTTTTGTGGTAATGGCGTCGCAGGCTTTTTCGATGGCTGAGTTTAGCGATTCTGCAAGTAGCACAAGGGTTGCACTAAAAATTATTCCGTACCATTCGACGAGTGAGAGTTTAAAAAATACGCCAGCAGCTACAACTAATATGGAAACAACAAGTTCAATTCTAAAATTTAACTGAGATGCAATAATCAGATAAACGCCATTCCATGCGTGAGAATGACTTTTTACATGTTTGTGGAGGTCTTCTTTGATTTTTTGAACCATTTGAGGAAGTATAAAATTACCTGTTGGACTGTTTTGGCAATTATAACGATATCAAGCCAAATAGACCAATTCTGGATGTACCACGTACTCATTTTTAGTCGTTGATCAAACGAAAGCGCATCACGACCACTTACGGTCCATAAGTCAGTAATACCAGGTTTTGCAGCAAGTACTCGCTCGAAATAATCACCAATCAATTCTCTCTCTCTTGGCATAAAAGGTCTTGGTCCAACAATACTCATATCTCCCTTTAGTACATTAAACAGTTGGGCCAGTTCATCTATTGAGGTTTTACGAATAAGATTCATACCTGGAAGCACACGTGGGTCGTGTTCAAGTTTTTGATATTTATCCCACTCCTTTTTTTTGATTTCTGGGTTTTCTGCGAGATATTTCCATAAAATATCGTCATTTTCGTTTTTGTAGGCTTCCTTTCTCATTGAACGGAATTTATGGAAGATGAATATGTTCCCCCCTCTGCCATATCTTTCGTGGTCGTAAAAAATTGGTGCGCCGTCTTTGATATATACGAGCAAGGCTTCAAAAAGGAGAATTGGAGATGCAAGCAATATACCTATGAGTGACAATACGATGTCCATGAGGCGCTTTAGAAACTTATTCAATGGATTGTTAAGACCTTTATCAATATCAAAAACAAATAGATTCTCGTACATGAGGTGGTAGACATCTGCGTTCATGACGTCCAAATCCATAAGCTCAGGTACAACGAGTATATGGCTAGATACAAAGTAAAGTCGTTCTACCAATTCGGCTATCTTCGGTGATGCAAAGTCTTTTACCACAACTAATATAGTTTCAGTTCGGTATTTTTTAGTAGCTTCTTTGACTTTTGCTACAATTTCGGAGACTTCTTCGTCTTTTATGGAGACTCCTATAGATTGTGTAATATGGTAGCCTATAAATCGGTTCCTAAGGAATGAATCAGTGAGTGAATGTGTTGTATCTACTTGAATTTCAATAACCTCTTTTCTCCAATAGCCGAGTTGATAGAGTATCGCTTTGATAAACCGCCTTGCAAGCGGGAGCATTCCGAAGAGAATGAGTGGATGTAACACAAAGAGAATACGCGAGATATAGATATCAATTTTTCCGAGCGAAATAATGGAATAGACAAAAAGCGCTGAAAGTGCAATCGCGTTCACAAGTATTCGAGTCTCTTGCCAGAAAGGTCTATGCTTATGATATAGCCCTTGGAAAACAAAAATACTGATGTAGAGTGGAATTATCCACCAGTTTGCGAGAACATACGTCCAAAAATCTTGTGTCGTTAAATCAGGAATTGTTATGTATATGCCGATAAGGTTTCGTACTCCAATAGCAAGTGCAAACGCAACAACAAGAACAAAGATGTCTGATGCAAGCATCGTGAGTATCGCTAATGCTGTTTTAAGCATCTCTTTCATGTGTTTTCTCAAATTCATCAACAAGGTGACGTATTTTATCTATGAAACTACTGATATCGTATTCTAACACGCTATTGTGAAACGCTTGCTGTTGCGCATTATTTCGTTTAAATGCGAGTGCCCAATCAAGTGCAGGTGTAAGCGTTTCTGTAGTAAGTGAATCGAGTAAGTATCCTGTCTTTTTATGAGTGACTATCTCTTTTCCTCCGCCTGCATTGTATGTAATTACGGGTGTACCTACAGAGAGTGCTTCGACCATCATAATGCCAAAATCTTCAATATTCGGATACAAAAAGCCGCTATATGATGCAAAAAGTGCTGGTTTTTCGTTATCAGGAATATAGCGATTGATAAAAGTGATGTCTGGGTTGTGCGCTGCGAGACGTTTTACTTCTTCTGCCTGAGAACCCGTTCCTGCGATAGTGAGTTTATATCCTTTTGGCCAAACTTTCACCAATTTATCAAAATTCTTATAGGGTTCAATTCGACCAAAGGCTAGAAATTCAGGTTTTTGTTCTACAGTGTTTTGTTTAATTGATGCTGCAAATTTTTTTACATAAATTGGAGGGTTTATGATTGCAAGCGGTTCTTTACGATAGAATTTTCGAATGCGCGTTGCTACTTCTTGTGAGTTTGCAATCAAGCCGTGCACTCTTTGCGCATGAAGATAATCGCCTATTCTAAACGCTGAGCCAAACAGTAAGTTCCACATAAACCGGAGAAAAGTATTTGAGCGAACCTTTTTGCTTGGAGGCATATTCCAAAGAAATCTTGGCGGCGTGTGAATATACGAAATATGATATTTGCCAGGAGGAGGAATGATATGTTTTGCAAAAGATGCGGTGTCACTTATGATAATTCGCGTGTCTGGGGTAAATTTCATTTGCGAGAAGGCAAGTGGCAACAAGAATTTGTAAATTTCGAGCAAATATGTGCGAGAAAAGGGTAATTTGTTTAGGAAGGTGCTTTTTACTGGAACTGTGTCTAGCGGGGCATGTCTCGTTTCTGGATGATCAAAAGCAGCATAAATCGTGTTGTTAGGAAAGGCCTGCACCAAAGCATCAAATACTACCTCTGCCCCGCCCCATGCAATAAAAAAGTCATGTACAAGTGACACGTGCTTTTCATTTGGTTCGGTCGAGCGCATAGGTGATTATACTCTGTTTCTTTATTATTGAAGAGTCTAGATAATCGGCGTAAAATACACTATGGGTCAAGAAAAGGAAAAGCATTATGATAATGCAGAAATTCATGATTTTATTGTGACAATGCTTCCGCGTACTTTTTATCAAGAACCACCAATTGGTTCACAAGCTGCAACCGATTGGTTAAGAGGAAAAAAGGAAGCTTACCCACCACCGTGTTCTTGGCATGCTTTTTGCTATGCAGTTGCAATGGTTGGCGATACCAGAGATTGGGTGAGAAAAGATGCAATTGCTTTGGCAGATGGTAGCCCGTATCGCGTAAAGAAGCTTCTTGAGCGAACGATGGCACTAAACGAGGTTATGAAAAAACAATCGCGGGATCTTGATATGCAGACGTTTCTTGAGAGCTCGGCTGAAAAGCATCCAATCATTACAGACTTAAATCTGGCAACGATGATTGTTAGTCTAGGTTGATGGAGATTGAAGTTTATCAATAGCTTGGATAATTAGATCTGAAGAGATTTGGAGTGCTTTAATCCTTCGAATAACTAAGGTGTGTTGTGAGGTTCCCACTCTAAGTTTCGGTTCTACTTTTTGGAGTTTGCTTATTGTTGAAGTGATTGCCCTTAATGCTTCTAACAATTCTTCGTTTGAGTACTGGCTCATAATTCTCTCTCGATATGCTTTTCTGTTTTTCCACTTCTGTTTGAAAGTAATAACAGAAAAAGCGGACGACGGGATTCGAACCCGCGACCTCTTCCTTGGCAAGGAAATGTTCTAGCCAACTGAACTACGTCCGCATATTTCGGAGATTGTATCCGAATTGCTGTATTCTATCATGCAGAAATGGTATAATTCAATATGCCAATAATAACCAATCAAGGGCAACAAGGCACTCCCCCCTCCTCTGCTCAAGCATCAACATCATTGCCAACTCGAGTACAAAGCACGATGACATCGGTTACTCCGCCTACTGTTGTACCAACTCCAAAGATTGAGAATCCAGTTATTGCTCCACCTCCAGTGGTTAAAACGCCAACTGTGAATATTGATGAAGACCTTGAAGATTTTGATGATATCGATGGAACCGATGAAGAAATGTCCACTCCCACGCCAGCAACTGGTACTAAGCAGCAACTTTCGCTCTCTCGTATGTCCGAAGAAGAACGTCGAAAAGTGATTGGTAATGTTTTTGTACTTGTATTAGGTCGTTCGCCTGCCGATAGGGATTTCAGTTACTATCGATTTAGTACGTTAACTGAAGACGGTCTGGTTAAGAGTTTACTGAACCTTCCTGAGCATAAAAAGTTAGTTGAAAAAGCAAACGAGCACACGTCGCTTAAACAGAGTGTTATGGATTTAGACTTACAGGTAAAGCAATTATCTGAGTCAATGAATTCAATGAAAGAAGAGTTAATAACGATGCAAGACTTACTTGTCGAAAAGAACAGGTATATTCAACAAATGCGTGGGGTTCCAGAGGCAAATATGGCTCCTGCTCCTGCACAGCCAAATAACGTTGTTGTGAATACTCAATCTACCTCAACAACTCCAGCAAAAGTCCCACCAACCGAAACAAAAAAACTTCCCGGACCTTTTGATGAACTAAAAAACATGGTAAAGGGGATTTTCTCCAAATAACGCATCCAAGTGTGTTTACTAGTAATAACGTGATGATGTGACCTATTCTAGTAATTCTGCAGAAGTAGTCAGTAAGTAATCGGAAATACAAGTATTCCAATCAGGAAGTGACTGAATTTCGTTGAGTACTTTTTGATATTCCAAGTCCATTGCTGCTGCCTCTTTGGCTTTGCTTTTGCTTGTGTATGCATAAGAACTGACAAAATACTCGTGTGATTTGAGTGTTCGTTGTAGATAATACGTGGGTGTTTCCTTTAATGAACAGGTAGCATATGTTTCTTTTGGCAATTCTTCCAGAGTTGTCAGTGCATTTTGCAATTCTTTTTTGCATTCTTCTAATTTTACGAGTATCTGCGAGGCTTTTGCCCTGTAAGAAATGTTCTTTTTACATTGGTTATATGCGAGTAAACTATTACCTATTCGCTCCTCTACTCGTAATGCAGTGTTTACAATTCGTAATGTGCCTAAATCTGATTTTCTTTGGTTGAGTAGGGAAAGTAGTTCGCTTGTATTTGCTTCTGTAATTTCTGTTTCTAATTGGGCAAGTTCCACTTGAATTTGATCGTAATCATTTTGTAGTGTCTCGATAACAAAGTCAGATACAGGAACGCGTTTGGAAAGAATAGAAGTTACTGTGTTTCCGTAGATTGTTTCGGTTTCCTCGAATTCGTTTGTTATTACGTCAAGTCTTGATTGAAAAATACCCACACCTTCTGAACGTAGGCTAAGTAGCGACATGACTGCACTCGCGACAAGTATTATGCTCAAAAGCATGAGCGGAATTGCAACAATGCGGCGACTTATGTTGGTGCTTGTATTTTTGACTCGAGCCATCGTGGAATAATATTTTTCTTAGCGTATAAGTAGAATCGATATATGCCGTATGGGATTGCGACAAAGAATATCAGGAATATTGTTAAGTACATGACAACAACATAAAAAGTATAAGTCGTTGTTACAGGAATAACAGTCTTTTTTGCATCCAGTTGCAGCTGTACATCTTGGGAAGTTACGTAATTGGTAGTGTTCGTGGTCAAAATGATGTCTGCTACTGCCCTTTGGTATCCAGTTGCATAAGGAGTTAAGGTGAAGGAAACTGTATACGTTTGGCCAGCTTGTGGGTTCGATAACGTCATGACTGTTGGACTTGAAACTAGTCCTGCCCTTCTTTGCCACCTGACTTCTAGTTTACTCCCTCCAATTTTTGGAGTAATGCTTAGCGTCACGGGCACTCGCTTATTCCATGGATATTGGGTCCCTACTTTTGCTGAGGTCGTGATGAAGTCGATTTTGGGAGTTGGGGTCGGAGTTGGAGTAATTTCTACTGTTTCAGTTGGAGTTGGGGTAATTGTGATTGAGCTGGTTGGAACAATTAATGTCGGTGTTCCAGAGATAGTAGGAGAAGGAGTCGCGGTGGGTGATTGCGCTTTCACCCCGCTCATTAACGATAAAAGCACGATGGCAGTAATCAAGATGGCTACAAGTAACGATTTGTTATTTCTTTTCATACAAACGATTATACAAAATTAAACTCCCACTTGCTAAAGCAGTCACTCCCAGAACTACTATAAATATATACGCAAGGACTTCGATTATTGCCAAAATCGTAATGGTAATGGGGCGAAAAGGAACAGCTATGGTTTTCTGATTAAGTGTAAAAATTAGTGCTGTTTCTTGATTACTGGTTTGAATCGAATTCCGAGTTGTAAGTGGAATAATGACCGAGGATTTTGGGGATACAAATCGGCTTGGTTGCTCCTGCAAGGTAAAGTAGGTATTGTCGTTTAATGAAATTGGTGGAATCTTTAAAAACGAATCTGTGGTGTTCGTAATTTGCAAATAAAAGTGTCTGTTTTCTTGCACAATTGAAAGTGTCGGTGTTTGCTCTGTATCGACTCCAGGGCTTAATAGAATCTCGCTTGAAAGAAGCGATGTATCTATTGTACTTAATTGGTCTGCTGCTTGTTTACATAGTTCGTCTGTGGAGCAGGATTTTAGAGGCACAGTCAGGTAACCAAGCGCATCTGCATAAACATACGGAACACCTTGGGTGGTAATATCTTTTACGTATGAAGTTTTTCCATCTATTGCTACCCGCCACATGGCTGGAATTAGCTGGTTTGAAAGTGGTGAAATAACAAAACCTGCTCGAAAATCACCATTTTTAGCTGAAGCAAGCGCAGATGCATCGTATCGAGTTCGCGCACAAGAAACATTAATGGTTTTGGAAAAATTGAGTGTTACTGCATTCGCATTTTTTGCGCTTTGAATAATCGTCTCTTGTGGGGAGGTGAGCTCTTTCATGTCACTACAGCCTATGCAACTTACGGGGAGATATTCTTCGCAATTTTTTTCAATCCCAAGCTGTGGCGCTAGTACTTCTGCCGAATGTGTTACGGACATTGAGAAGGGCTTGTCAGATATAGCAAAAAGAAATAGTTTTCCTGTTTCTTCGGTTACAGTATAGATATGCTTTTTTTTGAGAGATTCTGCAACGTGCGGGGCATAAATGAGTGCGACTTTCTCATCAACTGTTACTGTTATTCGTAAGGATCTTCCCTCTTCAGAAAAAGTAAACGGAAAGGTTAAAGTTCTCAATCCCCCAAGGTCACGATAGGGTTTGTCTAATTCAGCTGAGAATGTAAATGTAATCTTTCCATTTTTGCCAATTACGACTGGCTTTGTGTACTGTGATTTAAACGTAAACAGAATTGAATTGTTTTGGCTATACATGTCAACCAAAAAGGCTTTTGGATGAATGTACCCTATTTTTGTATCTTTGAGTGTGAAATATGGGAGATTCATTCCATATTCAGTCAATGAAAGGTCTTTACCTGAGGTATTGGTAAGCTCAATGATTCCTTCCACTGTTATGGAGTAATCATCGTTAACGTAAAACTGGAGCGAGATATCTTCTTGAAATGTCTTTTTTGCGGGTGCAGACTGCGCGGAAACTGGAGGGAGTCTAGAACCGATTAAAGCTGCTATTTGCTCCGTCGAGTATATCCTTCCAACACTCAATATTGTTATTGCAAGAAACAGTAACAACAGGAAGTTGAGAAATAAGTGAGAGCGTTGGTACCATTTGAAAGTGTGTGGCATAGGTTTCTGGGTCAACTGTAGCATATTTCACGAGGTTTTTGTATTGTGAATTTTTCACAATCTCCGGTACTCCGTTTCTCTCAATCACGTAAACACCAGTTCCCTTGTAGTCGCAGTTGCAGTTGTGAAGCTGTTGGTCCCCTTGGTATAACTCTATGGTTGCGAGCGTTTCTTTTCCAGTATTAATTAGTGTGTAATGCCAGTTCGGAGGAATAACGGTTTTTGTCTCAGGAGTAAGTTCTACAACATAGGTTGTCGCTTCATCAAGCAGTGATTGGGTATCCTGCTGGAGTAAAAGCAATCCTTTTCCTTCGAGCACTTCGAGAAATCGCGGGTGGTCTTTTGAATAAATGGTCTTTGTTTTTGCGAATTCAATTCCGACAATATCGGCGTATAACGTGGTTACTTTTAATTTGAGATTGTGCGTAGTTAAAGGTCCTGGAAAACGCTCTTCAATCCAATGTGTTCGGTAAACAACTTTTTGATATACAGATGACGTGCTGAGGTAGTATTTACGTAGGTTTCGTGTAAGAAAAGAATTCGTTTTTGTTACCAAAAGCATTTGCTCGTCAACGGTAATTCCGTCTGGAGTAAGTGTTATTGGGAGTTTTTCTGTGAGATATGATGCGCTCATATTTATGAATAGGCTTTAATAATCTCGTATACGGCATACGAAATTACAGATAAAATAAATAATACGAGCAGTGTTGTTAATTCGATGGTAAATCCCCAAAATACAACAGAGTCTGTAACAATTCCTAGAAATGGACGGAGTATCTTGTCGGTGGTGTTATACAACCATGCAATAATTCCTACCTGATTGCCAATGTTGATGAGTTTAAGAATAAACCGAAGCGAAAGTAGTGTTTCAATGATAACAAGAATCGTGTAAACAATCTGAGCGAGGAACCTGAATAACATATTCGTATTATACAGTATTTCGGTGTTTTTAGCTAGTGTTAGCCCTCGAAAACCCTCAAGATTTCGGCCTGAACGCAATGCTTTAGCGCTACCTATGCTTCTTCTTCTATCTGTTTGTGGTAAATTCGATTCTTCATGAATTTGTGGTACTCACCAAACCCTGATTCGTCTGGCTTACCTTCGTCGAACTCCTTTTGGAATTGCCGTGTCACGCTTGATGCAAGGTCAGACATTGACACAATGATTGCTTCTAATGTTGCAGGCCTCACAACTGCGCCAAATTCTGGTTCTCTGTGATGTGAAAGGATAATGTGTTCGAGTGCAAGCTTCTTTTCTTCTGAGAACGTAGGTGGAAGAAAACGCTGCAGAAGTTGGATACCGATTGTAATATGTCCAATTAAATACCCCGAAAGTGTACGGATGAAGTTTGTTTGATCTAATCCAAGCTCATCGATCTTGCCAATATCGTGCAAGAAGATACCAGCGATAACAATGCTTCTGTTCCCTCTTGGGTAGAGCTTTAACATTGTTTCTGCAATTTCCATCATTTCAAGCGTGTGTTCGAGTAATCCTCCGATGTAATCGTGATGTACTTTTTCTGCTGCGATTGCATATTTAAACTTCTTTCCAATTTCTGGGTCGTTAATGATAGAAAGAACTAAGCCACGAATTTCTGCGTCCTTTAATGATGACAGTTTCTCTAGTAACTGGTCGAACATTGAGTCAACGTCTTTGTTGGTCATTTTGAGGAGGTCGTTCATGTCGTAATCGGTAGTCTTTTCTGCCTTTTTGATGGTGAGTTGTCGTTCTCCGTTATATTCAGAGGCTTCGAAATCAATCGAAATCACATCGCTTGAGTTCAGTTCCTCTGCGTGTGTTGCTGCAATCGAATCTCGCCAAATTTTTGCTGAAATGCTCCCTGTTTTGTCCTGTAACACAACTCTGAAATAGGGGTCTCCATTTTTTGCCTTGTGCTTTTGAATCTCTTTTATTGAGAATACTTGGTCGAATCCTACATCACTAGGTTTGATATTTTCTACATAATACGTTTTTGCCATATGCGATTATAACGTAAAGAAAATGAATTGGATATAAACTTACTTTTTTCCATCAATCTTTTCTTTGCAGGCAACGATTATTTCTGTAATAAGTTCAAACGGAAGAGGTTTGTCGAGTTCCATCTGAATAGTGCCTTTCGAAGTTTTATAGCCACGAAATTTTTCTTTGAAGTCTTCCATTATTGCAGCTCCAGGATAAAGGCCAATGTGATGTGCGTATCCAGCAATATGCAGCATATGTTTACCTTTATAGTCAAAGGTTGGGATACCATAACTAAAGGTTTCAGTTAGGTTTGGCACGAGTTTATTTGCCAGCTCTCTAATTTGCATAAGCTTTTGCTGAGCAGCTTCTGGCAAGGTTAAGAAGTATGCTTCGAATGTAATGTTTTTCTGCATTAGTTGTATTCGGTAAACCAAAATTAATTGCGTTCAGCTCTTCTTCCTAAGACATAACAAAATAGTGCAACGATTAGGTGGTTATTTCCTGCGTACTCTTGCTGTATTTCTGTTTCCATCATTTTCTGTATTTCAGTATATCAAATTGTGAGTTATGATGGAGTATGACAAAACATAATGTGGCATTGATACTTCTTTTTCTTTTGTTATTGGGAGCAGTATTTTTATTGACGCAAAAGCCATTACTTTTGGCGGGCATTATTCTTCTTGCGCAGATAGCCAAATACAAAATTGCTCCGATTGAGCGTGAATGGACTTGGTTCTTTGGAGTTGCAGTGCTTAGCGCTGTTATCGAGATTGGATTGGTAAATATAACCAGTTCCTGGACGTACAGTGCTCCTCAATTCTATGGTATACCCTATTGGCCGCCTGTCTTTTGGGCATTTTTGGCGTGCTTCGCAATTGGATTTTATAAGAAAAACTATGCCCTTTCTGGTACTATAAAGAAATAAAATTGAAATCTCGCCTGTGATTGTGTCTGTCAGCTTACTGCTACTCGGTATTATTGGTGTATGGATTGGCTCTGGTTTTGCGATAAATAATGTATCAAGACTCGCCCTCCGAGCCCGTGTTCCCTCCTTCTTCATGTCGTTTCTTCTCCTTGGATTTCTGACTTCTTTTTCTGAGATTTTTGTCGGAGTAAGTGCATTAATCGATAATGTTCCTGATGTTTTTGTGGGTAACTTGCTTGGAAGTTCCGTCGTGGTATTTTTCTTGGTCATTCCACTTTTTGCCTTACTATGTAATGGGATTACGCTGAACCATACATTTAGCTTTAGTCATTTGGTCCTCTCGAGTATTGTTGTTCTCCTTCCGGCATTGCTTACATTGGATAATGTGATTACTCCATTGGACGGCCTCATTCTCGTCGTGGTATACGCTTTTCTTCTTGTTGTGCAAGGAAAAGATTCTATAAGACATCTGGAGATGCTGACCTCAGGCAGAAAAGTAAGGAATATGTTGTCACTGTTGTTGAAAACCATTGGCTCGGTGGCAATCATTTTTGTCGGCGCAAACCTCGTTATAGATCAAGTATTGTATCTGGGGAGTGTCTTAAAAATACAACCATTTGTGCTCAGTTTCATCCTCATATCTATCGGAACAAATATTCCAGAATTATCAATTGCTATTCGATCGCTATTTGAAAAGAAAACAACAATCGCCTTTGGTAATTATGTTGGTTCCGCTTCGTTTAATACTTTGGAGCTTGGATTACTTAGTATGATACATGGTCAAAAAATTCCAGCACTCGGTTCGAACTATGCGGTTATTCTCTTTGCTGTTGGGATGTTTCTATTTCTTATATTTAGTAGAAGCAAAAAATCGATTAGTAGAAAAGAATCCTTGGTACTGCTTCTTGTGTACGTCGGAATCATCCTTATGGAATTATTTCTAAAGGGAGGTTGGAACTTGTGGTGATATCAGGTCCCAAGGTAAAACGAAATAAGAAGTTCGTTTACCTTGGGTAAAATTTCTGGTTGGTACTGAAATTTATGCTCCATCCCTTCAATCAATTTCCACTCTTTTGGCATTGTTGCTCTGTCGTACAGTTGACGTGTGGTTGCCCATGGTACATTTTTATCTTCTGCTCCGGCTATAAAGAGAATTGGACAGGTCACTTTTCCGATCACATTGAGCGCGTTATACTTACGTGCGTCTTCGATAAACGCAAAGGGTATTTGTAACGTTCCGTATTTTGAGGAGGTAAAGGCTCTGGTGCCGGTTTCTTTCCACTCTTTGTATTTACCTGCAAGGTCGTCTTCTGTTCCTGCCTGATACGGAGTAACTGTTAATGAGAGTTTTACTGGTGCAAATTCGGCTGCCAATATTGTTGCGATAATCCCACCCATCGAATTGCCGTGAAGTATGAAGGAGGTTTTATTATGTTGTAATTCGGTAAGAAGCTTTCGTGCAGCAAGCAGGGTTTCGGTAAAGGAATACTGGTCTAAATCATTTGGATAATGTGGCCACGCAAGAATCATTACGGGAAAGCCTTCTTGTTCAAGTCGGATTTTTAACTCGACAAAAGTTTTTGTTTCAGGATATTCACCAAAACCAGGAATTAGTATGATAGTTGGCTTTGAGGTATTCATAGCTGAAGTATAACACGCTAGCGGTTCATCGCTTTGTCTAGTGCGAGAATCCCTATACCGTTAAGCTCAAAAACGCTCTTCCCTATTAGTCGTCCTAAAGAATATTCACTTACGTTATAACCTTTTTGGTCATCGAGAAAATCGACACGAAACATTTCGTCTTCTCTCTTCCCGACTACACCTATATGAAGTCCTTTTCCAGGTTTACAAACGAGTGCGACGCTGTCAAAAACTCCAGAAGCAATCATTACAAGCCCCATTGCTGTTGCAGAGAGACGACAATCAGTCTCTCCAGCTTCCATTTCAAAGATAAGTTGATCGCTTAATGAATGATCGTGTGAACGTACTGGAAAGTTTCTACTTATAATTTCAGCGGTATTTTCTAAGAATCCTTTGGTGGTTGTGGATTGTTTAATTACGTCGCTGACGCCTAGGTCCATAAGGCATTTTTGTGCAAGTAAAAGTAGTGATGCTTCTACTCTTCTTTGTTTCTCACCATCCCCATTAAGACTCACTCTATTAAACATAAAGCGAATTATACCATTTTTGGGCATTTTGGTCGACAAAAAGGGGCTTTCCCACTTATCCCAAAGAGGTTATAATCTACGACATGGCAGAATCGCTACAGTACCTAAAACCCATTTACATCAATAATGATTCACAATCACTTGTGCTTTTTCTAAGCGGAGATGGAATGACTAACGACTTTGAAGGAATTTCCAAAAGGCTTAACGAAGAAAATAGTGCACATGACTATCTTTCCTTTACTTATCGTGGTTCGGAGGAAGATATTATTCAGTCGCTGCCTACTATCATTGAAGATTCCGATACTATCGCAAAGCAATTCTTTACAAAATACAAAGAGGTTCATTTAGTGTGTACGAGTACAGGTGCTGTTCCCTCGATCTTTTTATTATGTAATCCAGAATGGAACGCGAAGATTCGGAAAGTTGTGTTCCTTGACCCTGCAGATTATTATATGCCCACGAGCAACGACACTCAGTTAGTCGGAAACTACCCATGGGGAGGAGCCGCAGCATATTCTCCTACACACAAAACGGTGAGTAATATGTTACTTGAGTATAATGGAAGTGCTCTGATTCATGTGGCCGGCTTTACACTCCGAAACACCAACGGTGAGAGTTACTATCCTTCGGAAATGCGTCACCTTGATCATGAAGGAGGATTTCCCCGAATGAATCAGGAAATGGTTAAGGCGTTTTACGAAAAAATTCCGACACAAAACAAAGGGGAGTACTTGACGCTGAATGATGTCCCTCATGCGTATGTGAGGGATGGGATGATTGAGAAGAATTTATCTGTTCTCACGGAATTGATAACTGAGCTTCTTGAAAGTTAAGCGACTTCGATTTTTACGAGCTTTCCTCTCCTCTTTACGATATTTTTGTAATCCCATTGAATGTTTGCTGCCTTTGATAGCCATCGTTTGAGCAAGTGAGCATCTATCTGCTCTACTGAAGTGTAAAAAATCGAGGCGTCCTTAAATTTTCCTGTGCCTGGCTCTAGTTGATTCTCTCCAAAGTCTGCTCCACTCCAAAACATTAGCCTCAATCCAAGCTTTTGGCTGCTATACCCAACGATTGGATTTCCATCAAGAAACCATACGGGTGCACCGTGCCAGAGTTTAGAGGTCGCGTTTGTGAGTTCTGTATTAATAATTGCTTGGAGCTTCGCACTGATAGCTTGTTCTTGTGATGTTAAAGAGTTGTTGTATTCTTCGATTGTGGTTGGTTTTTGCATAAGAGAAAGTTTAAACTTATAGTTACGCACCATCAAAAGTTGGTATAGCGGGTAAAATTTGATCGCCAAAGGGTAAATCCACTAGAAATCGTCTGACTTCGGAAAGGCACTTACCATGTTTGTCAGAAATTGAAGGAATACTTTGTTCATACAAGTTGCAGAAATCGGAAATAACAGCTCTAGCGGCATCTAACTTCTCTTCAACTCTGTACTCTAACCAAGAGATATGGCGACAAAACCAATAGACCGTAAGCGCAAGGGATTCGCTCCTATCATCAAGGTAGAAGTCAGTATCAATAAGATAAAACTTATCTACTGAACTTTCTGAGGGATTGATATTTTTTTTGTGCCCGAAAACATATTGCGAAGGACCGCATATATCAGTCAAAAAAGGTTCTCTGTTGTGAAGTTTAGAGAGGTAATATTTTGCAATGTTCTCATAAAGTATTTTTATCTCTACCGAGTGCGACTTAATTTCTTCTTGGCTTCTATGCTGTAAATCTGTACCTTCAATCATATCTACGGTGGTAGCTATAAGTGTGTCGTTATTATCGATTCGAATTGTTCTGGTTGAGAATGGTGAGTCTATACCATGCTGTTCACGAAGTTCATTGTAGAGTGTTGTACCTAGGTTTAATAATTCTTCTCCCGAGTACTGTTTTCCGAGTCTGTTTTTATATTGCTTTTCTAGTGATTGAATCGTAGTAATCCTTACCATATAAGCATTCCCAAGAATATCCTCGAATAGTTCGGAGTCCTGAACCTTTATAAGGTTAGAATGTGTATCGAAGATTGTTGTGGATTTTGGTCTGAGCATTCGTAATATTATTAAATAGGGTTAACTGCTGGAGTAGTGATAAGAGGTGCATCATTTTCTATTTTTTATTGTAGCAGTAAAAGGCAATGAGAAAAAAGACTTTCAGCATAACTACAGCATGTTAAAATTGTCTATGAAGATTTATGTAGTTGGAACAGGCGGGGTTGGTGGTTTCTTTGGCGGAAAGCTCGCCCTCGCTGGTAATGATGTGACATTTTTAGCACGCGGAGAAAGTTACGAGAAAATAAAGTCAGAGGGATTGGTAATAAAGAGTGTTGACGGCGATTTTTCTATTAATCCAGCAAAAGTCATAAGCTCATACGACGAGATAAGTAATCCTGACTTAATCTTTTTTGCTGTAAAAACCTACGATACCGATGAAGTAGCAAAAGCGTTAGCCGAACATGTTACATCAGAAACGGTAATAATTTCTTTCCAGAATGGAATCAGAAACGAGATTGCAATTCAGCAATATGTAAAAACAGCGGAGGTTTATCCGGGAATTGCATATGTAATCTCAGCAAAAACTGAGCCAAATACTATCAGCCAGACTGGTGGGTTGAAAAGACTGGTTTTTGGCGATAAAAGTAATTCCAATAATCAAAAATTAAAGAAAATTGAAGTTCTGTTTCGTGACGCGGGCATTGATGCAATTCTTTCCTCAGACATTGAGGCCGATGTGTGGAAAAAATATATTTTCATAAATGCCTTTGCAGGTATGACTGCCCTAATATGCAGTCCTATTGGAAAAATATTAGAAAATGCAGACTACACTCAGATGTACGAGGATTGCGTTCACGAGAATATTGCTATCGCAAAGAAAATGAATGTTAATCTGCCAGAAACAATATTCGAAGATACAATGAAGTTAACAAGAAATACTAACCCCGCTGCAAAATCGTCACTTTTAATTGATATTGAAAATAACAGGAAAACAGAGATTGAAAGCCTCAATGGAATGATTGTAAGGTTGGCAGCGGAGTGTGCGGTAGAGGTGCCAGTAAATGAGAAGATTTACTACGAACTAAAGAATAAGTAGAGTTTGTTAATTACAGAGTGGAGTTCCAGGTCTGAAAGGAGTATACAAGCTGGAAACGGGAGTCGAACCCGTGACCTCTCCCTTACCAAGGGAGTGCTCTAGCCAACTGAGCTATTCCAGCATAGTGTCGGAATGAAAATATTCCAAGGAAACGTGAGTCACACTACGTATTCCAGCAGATTATAACATCTTTCTTTTTACTTCGGAATTGCTAGGCGTTGCTATCGCTCGGTTCATTAAGTAGCCGCAGCATCACCTCTTTTTCGTTCCAAGGTCGTTCTTCTGTTTCAAAACAAAGACTCTTCTCTGGTCCCTTTCCTGCACAAATAACCACATCTCCAGGTTGAGCAAGCGAGAAGGCTTTTCTGATTGCTTCGACTCGAATCTCTTCTTTGATCGAAGCATCGTCAAAGCGGTAGAGTGTTCGTTTATCTTGTAATTGTTGTTCCGTAACACAGGCACGCCACCCCTTCTCGATTGCATCGTTAATTTCAGAAAGTTTTTCTGTGCGTGGATCCTCTGCGGTGAGAATGGTAATGTCGGCATATTGTGCTGCTGCAGCTCCCATTCTCGGTCTCTTAACGGTATCTCTCTGACCCGCTGTTCCGAATACAACGATTACTCTATTAGTACTTGGAAGTGTTCGGTAAGTTTTAAGAATTGCTTCCAATGATTCTGGTGTATGTGCAAAATCAAGCACTGCTTTAAAGGGTGCCGTTTGAAGAACTTCGTTTCTGCCATCAACAGGATGAAGCTTCTCAATAACATTAGGAATTTCCGGTAATTCTAGTTCACGGGCAATAATTATAGAGGCAAATACATTAGTAGCGTTAAAAGCACCTGCAAAGGGTACGTTAAAATGCTCTGATGCCGTTTCATCTTTTGCACTCTGCAGATCGAAAGATATCGAATTTTCATTAGTTACGAGATTCTTGGCTACATAGCCTTGAGAGTCTGGGAAAGATAGCCCTTCCTGAGAAATTGTGAAAACTTTAGTCGCATATTTATAGAGTTCAGGGTATACTTTTTCTCTAATATTCTCGTCGTCGATATTAACGATTGCAACGCCACAGTCGGGTTTTAGAAATGTGGTGACAAGCTTCATTTTGGTCATGAGTACATGCTCGAGTGTTTTATGGAAATCTAAATGTTCTGGTTGCACATTTGTGAGAACTGCGTAGTCGAACTTTAATCCAGAAATACGACCTGTAGCTATTGCATGAGATGAAGATTCTACAACAATTATTTCACTTTCCTTTTCCAACATCTTTTGAAAAAGTACCGCGAGTTCTTGGGCAGAAGGGGTGCTGGTGTGCAAGCCTGTTTCAATTTTTTCGTCTAAAATTCTTCCTCCAATTGTGCTGATGAGGCTAACTTTCCTACCAAGCATAGTAAGCGTGTCGTACAGCATTTGAGAGGTTGTAGTCTTTCCTTTGCTTCCTGTTACACCAATAAGTATCGTCTTTCCGAAGTCAATGTCGTAAAGAGGTGCAATATTTGATTCCTTTATCGCGCTCAGCACGTAAGTGTCTTCCTTAAATTCGTCCATCGCATATGCTTCGACAATCATGTCGTAAAAAGTCCCGACATCGTAGGTTTTTGTATTGGGATTTGCAGCGAAAATCTGCTCTTGTAATCTTTGTGGGAGTGCTGTGGTGTACAAAATAAGATTTGAATCAGGGAAAGACCAGGAATCAGGATTTTGAATTCGGATGTTCGCACCTAAGTGTACAAGCTCTTTGGTGTGCTCATTTTCTTTTTGGTCGTAACCATCTACAGAAATTTTAAGGAGTGAGAGCACTTTTGCAACGTAGTACGCTGCGCCACCACCAACACCAATTACCGTAACTTTTTTGAGTGAAGAAAACATAAGAATGAGTCTTAATCCAATAACTTATATCACATAGCTTGGAATCCATTCTTCCACCAGAATTGTGATATGTCAACCAAGACGACACCTACGCCTAGCTAAAAACACGTGAAAATGGTATAATTCGCCACTATTTGCACCTCTTTTGCAATGAGGAATCTTGCTAAAGACTTGAGTGTGCAAGGTGAACATTAAAAATTGGGCAGCGAAGGTATATGTGAGTTCTAAAATTTAGGATTCAACTATGCCTTCGCTTGCTCACGCAAGCAAAATCACAGGCAAAGAAAGGAGAATATCATGAAGAAATTTATTCATGTTTTCTTCATAGAATGGATTCAAAACCTCGCCTCCGTGATAGGAATGGTGCTAGCCCTAACAACCAATGGTTGGATTAGTTATGTCTGGGTTATTGGCGGTATGCTGATAACGTCGGTCGTAATTTCTCTAACCGAGAATTGGAAGCTCACTGCAACTGAATTACCGCAAGAGTCACAAACTCTCTGGGGCACAGTGCAGTATGGGCTACTTCTCGGGTTGTTCGGGGCTGTATACCTATTTCTCTCACAATGGGGTGAGTGGCGAATTCATCTTGTGATAGGGCTTGTGCTCGGTGGAGCTCTATCAGCACTTTCGTTCTCGAAAGAGAATTGGTGGACACCGAGGTTTTGGTCGCATACTGCTAGCTTTTCCGCTACCGGCGGTATTCTTCTGCTCCTTTTTAGGATCGCAAGAGATACCTCAACGGTCAGTGAAAAAAGTTTGCATATTGTGACACTCACGACGGTAATGACGTTGCTTATTGTCGTGATAGACTACGGTCCATTCCTTAAAAAGAAGCCGTAGTGGTAACTAATGTTCGCCGGGCGGCTAAAATGAAGAATTTGATGCCGCCCGTAGTTACCAATTACTACTTTGCTTCCCCTGTAAATTTTCCTGCCTCAACAAATCTTTCTTTGTAGATTCTTTTTGTTTCTTCGTCGAATACCGTTAATATTTCAATTTCGGCGAATGTCTTCTCTTCAGTTTGCGTAATGCTTAAAACTCGGCAATAACCCAAAAAGTTCCAATCTGAGTGAAAATATAACAAAGCAATCCTTAAAGGAAGAAGACGTTCTCTTTGTAATTCAATTTTTGTGCGAAAACCATTCTTTAGCAGTGACATATCAAAGTCTGGTGAAATTCGAACAATTGAATTTACTTCTATCATTGCGCCCATAGAATCAACAAATACTTTAGTAGACTATTATACGTCAATGTAAAAACACTTAAATAAGAAAGTTAGAATTAAGAAAAAAGCCGAAGGTGGGATTCGGTCACCTCACGGTATTTTTGTTCACTACGCTTCAAAAACACGCGTTCCTCGACCCCCGTCGTTTTAGACATAATGACTGATTATGTCCAAACTCCGTTTCTAATCCCTTATTGAAACAAAAAACGCTGTCTGGAAACGTTTGCATGTTCCCAAACAGCGCTTAGCCGAAGGTGGGATTCGAACCCACGACATACAGTTTACAAAACTGCCACTCTACCACTGAGTTACTCCGGCTCAAAATGCTGCTGCGCCTGGTAGCCCAAACAGGGTCAAAACCAAGCCAACTACAGTAGACAGCAGATTATACCAAAAAGAACTAAATATGGCGAACAGGGGTGAAAATGGAAGAATCATAGCAAGTAAAAGAATGGGAGCATACTGAGCCAAACTGGACCAGTTTGCTCTCCAATGTTTAGGAAGGAACATTTCGACGATATTACTTCCATCTAATGGGGGGATTGGTAGTAGGTTAAATAGCATTAAGCTGATATTAATGAACAACATGACGGTCAGAAAAGATGCAAGAAGTTGTAAGGCTAGTGTTGGCAGTGGCAAGATGATTACAAGCTTGAGTAGTAGTGCAGAAACAACTACAAGTAAAAGGTTAGAAAGTGGCCCAGCAATTGATACAATGGCACTTCCCACTACAGGATTCTCGAAGTTATAACTATTTACCGGTACGGGTTTACTCCACCCTATTTTTCCAAAAATCATCATTAAGAAGCCAATTGGGTCGATGTGTGCAATTGGGTTAATCGTCATTCTACCTTCCGCTCGTGCGGTGTCGTCGCCAAGTTTGTAGGCAGCATAGGCGTGAGCGTACTCATGAACGGCCGAAGAAATAAGCATTGCCGGAATCGTAAACAGTAATGCCATAAGGTCAATTCCCATGAAGAACTATACCATGTTTTTCCAGTTAGACGCATTCCTTGTGCGATATATTTTTTGAATTGAAGATCCTTCTGATTTCAATTTTTCATCGTACCCTGCTATCTTTTCTAGTACCTCGTAGGTGCAAAGTGAAAAAAGATAAAGAAAATCTTCGATTGTAAGGTCTGAAGGTTTTTTCTGCATAAGTTGAATACGTCCCAAATCGATTCTGCGTGCCATATAGCGGCCAAGTATTGGAGCCCTACGTACAACTGGGTGTGACTGGTTAAAAAGGTACGAAACAAAATTCATAAAGAATTGCTCTTGATCAAGACTTACTTTATTCTGAATCCTCTCGATTTTTACCAAAACAGTTTCTACACTTGGAGCGGGTGAAAAATCAGCTCTACTGAAGTGGTGAAGCAATGAGAATTTGTGTCGAATTTGCATCTGAATTGAAAGTATCCCTGATGGAGCGGTGAGTTGTTGCCCACCAAATCGATTTGCTGCTTCTTCTTGCATGACAAAATAGCCGAATTCAAAGCGCTTGTCTTCAGTTAGTTGTTTTACGATTGCTGTTGTACTCATAAAGGGAATATTTGAAACAACACAATAACGAGATGGCAGATTTACTGCAGCTAGAAAATTAGTAGCTTGGATTTGTACTCGAGGATATTGCCTATACGCTTCGCTTAGTGATTTTGCAAGTGCAAGGTCTAATTCATAGGCTAGAATATCGTTTTTTGTTTCAGTAACAAGCCACTGTGTAATGTTACCTGTTCCCGCTCCTATATCGATAATAGGGAGACCTTGTGGAATAGAAACGTATTTTTTGAAGACATTTGATATGACTGATGGCTTTAGAAAGTTCTGTGTTGCTTGTATCGTGATCGTTGCCATCTGTACTTAAGGGAATGTTATGTATTGATGGTATCGTTATCTACTTGCTTTTGCAACTTGTTTGCTGACAATCAATGCCGAAGGAAGAATGAAGACTATTCCTACAATCCCCATTACCCCTAACGTTGTTGCGACGTTATATTTGGTCATTGCCCAACCAATAAGTGGTCCACCTGCGGAGATGAGTAGATTCTCAAACAACGAAATTGCAGATAAGGAGGTTGCTCGATATTTTGATACAATTTGCTCGTTTTGCAAGCGTGAGAGAATTGGTTTTCTGAATCCATCTGCAAATTTTCTGGCATATACAGATGAAATCGCTCCTGCTTTCGTTTGCCAAAACGAGAGAAAGGAACCGAGAATCTGCATAACTGTAAGAGCAACAGGAATATTCTTGTCACCAAGTTTCATTATGTACGGTATGAGTTTGGTTCCGGCTGCTCTGATTAGGTATGTGCCTGCAACAATCCACCCCATCCATGAAGCAGGGAAACCGGCCTCGGCAAGTCGTGGTTCGTACAGGTACCAAAGCCCCGCGTAAGCAACAAAATTAATAAGGATACTAAATATTGAGATGGATCTAATAAGCGGATGTTGAAATATATGCTTCATTCCATCCCAATTCTGTTTGAGATAATTCTTTAGCGTAAATTTTTCGGTGTCAAGTGTCGGTTCTTCTAGCCCTAGAGCGGTTAAGAATGCGATAAATGCAATTACTGCTGAAGCGATGTATGGTGCATGTAAGTCAATTTTGAATAGATATCCACCAATCACGCTTGATAATGCCATTCCAAGTGTCGCATAAAAGAAGGCGTCTGATTCGGTCTTTTGATAATGCTTTTCTTCCTGGTTATTTTCTTTGAGAGAATCAAATAATAGTGCCGAAAGTGCACCCGATTCAAATGCCCAGTTTGCATGGTAAAAGATGTTTCCTAAAAGAAATAGAGGAAAAGAATCGGCAACACTGTAAAGTGCAAAACCAATAATACCAAGCAATCTTCCAAGCAAAATAGTTCTTCTTCGACCGATCATATCGGCAAGTGCACCGGAGGGCAATTCAAGAAGAAGAGAAACAAACACACCAGATGAGGTGATAAGCGCGATTTCTTCCCAACTCAGGTAATTTCTCCAGATGAGAACCCATACGCCAATTGCTACATAAAACCACTGAAAGAAGGTGGTGATAAGAAAGTATTTTTTATTCTTTTGCCAATTAGTCTTCATATGAGGGGATTATATGCCCTTTTCACGTAGTCTGCTACTCTTTGAATTTGTCAGCTCATTGTACGGATGTCTCGTTCTACAGTATCTCGTACAAAATCTTTCGGGAGCCTATCTTTGAGATATTGATGTTCTTTTTCGTTAATGATATTGAAAAGTGAGTTACCAACTTCTTCTTTAAGTTGCATAACAATGTTTGCGTTATCTTCGGGGCTGTTCGGCTTGTTCGGCATCGCTACCAACTGAAAAATTTCACGATAAACAGTAATGTCGGGCGGCAGCATCGTTGTATCTAGGTATTTTCTGTCGCGGTAATCACCCGTTAACCCTCGTACAAACAGGTGCGAGGCGACCCTATTCCCTTGCCTTAGGCGAATTTCACGTAATACTAGTTCCCCAGATTTTATACTCATTAAATCCGTAAACATTGCCGCAAAATGATAATGGCATTCTAATGCTTCACGGGACAATTCGCTGATATCTCCATTTTTAATAATATCATCGAGTGCGTGTACTTGTGACCAGAAGGCGCACCGAATCAAAAACTGTGCGTGTTCGTTCAATATTTCATCTGGCAAATGTTGGAGGCGCATTTATGAAGAATACACTGCAAATTACTTGTTGAACAGAGGTTCGATGCTCGCCTTAAGTAAGTCTTTATCCGTGTGGGTATTGCATGTGCATTACGTTGTGAGATCCAAATGGAATTCGGACTATACTTTGGATATATGCTTTAGTTGAAAATCAAATGGATTTCCCACTAAAACATGCACTCGGCAGGAATCGAACCTGCAACCACCAGTTCCGCAAACTGGTGCTCTATCCGTTGAGCTACGAGTGCAGGGTGCGCCCGCCTTGCGGCGGGCATAATTTCACAAACTAGAAGTTTGGAACATCAAATTCACCCGTAACTGCAGTAGATGCAGTTGTGTCGTCTGCAACTGGAGTTGTAGCGACTGGTGCTGTTGGTGCAGGTGTGCTGCCATTGTCTCGGTCTGATGGAACTTTGACATCAACAAACTTTCCTTCTTTGATTGCTTTGATTTTAACCAAAGATCGGATTGCATTAATTGTTTTACCCATTTTACCAATGACTAAACCGACATCTGTTGGTGCGGTGTGAATAGTCAAGATAATCTTACCATCTGCGAGTACTGACTCTTCGATGGAGACTTCTTCTGGTTTTTCTACAATTGCTTTAACAATGTATGTTACTAAGTCTTTCATTGTTAGAAATGTTAAGTTATCTGAACATTATATACCAAACTATTCAGCTTTCGCTGGTGTTTCTTTTTTGGCGATTGTTGGCCATCGCTTCTCTTTCTCTTCCTTTGGGAGGACTAATCGGAGCACTGAGTCTGTTGGTTGTGCACCTTTTTTGACCCATTCTTCGTATTTCGTCATATCGAGTTGCAAGCCCTTCTCTTTTAATCCTGGGTTATACCAGCCGAGTGATTCGACGATTTTACCCTGGCGAGAAGTTCGTGCTTCCATGACGACGATGCGGTACATCGGTTGCCCTCTTTTTCCGGTTCGAGCAAGTCTAACCTTGAGCATGCGAATCTTCTATTAACTTATCTAAAAGCCCAAGTGCTTTCTCTGCTGCTGCTTCCTCAGCTTTCTGTTTTGAGGAGCCACTGCCTTCTGAAAGCTGCTTTTCTCCTAGTTGCACTGCTGCAACATAGGTACGTTCATGAGCTGGACCGCTTTCCTGAATTATAGTATAAGTCGGCGTAATTTTGTAGTGTTGCTGCGTTATTTCCTGCAAGCGTGTTTTTGCGTCGGTATAATTTTTGTGCGTGACAGCGTCATCAATTTTTGAGAAAAGGTGCGCACTGATAAACTTGGCAGCATGCTTCATACCACCATCAACGTAAATTGCACCTACAATTGATTCGAAAAGATTAGCCAATAAGTATTCTTTGTTTCTTCCTCCAGTTTTTTCCTCACCATGGCCAAGGATTAAGTTGTCGCCTAACCCAAGCTTAACTACTTCTTCTGCAAGGGAGGTCGTTTTTACGACGGCAGCTCGAACGAGAGTCATAATTCCTTCAGGAAGTTCTGGATAAGTGCGATACATATAGTCCGACACAACTAGTTCAACGACAGCATCACCGAGAAATTCTAACCGCTCGTTGTTATATTCGAATCCTTGTTTTTTTAGTTCGTTTGCAAATGATCTGTGTGTGAGTGCAGTGATAAGCGTTTGCTTCTTTTTAAACGTGTATCCAATGATTTTTTCTACTGGCGCAGTTGTTGTTTTACTGCTCTTTGCTCTTGAATTCGTCATAAATTGCTCCTAATACTCCATTTACAAACTTAGAGCTCGTCTCTGTTCCAAAAAGTTTTGCTAGTTCAATTCCTTCGTTGATTGCAACTTTCGGTGGTGTTAGCTCAGTTAATATTCCCTCTGCGATAACGACTCGCAAAATGCTGTAATCTACGGGATTAATTTCGTCTAAGGGCCTTTCTTTTGCGTATTTCAATATAAGTTCGTCAATCTTTTCCTTATGGGTTTCTATTGCAGAAAGAATTGCCTTGTATTTTTCAATATCGATGGGATAGTTCTTCGTTAAGAGAGATTCTACGTTTGCCTCTTCAAATTGGGTGTGTGCGTAATATGATTGAATAATCAAAATTCTCGCGTTTCTTCTTTTGTCACCCGAATTATACAAATCCATGGTATTACCTCGCATTACAGTGAACGCATTTTGCGTGATTCTTTTTCAAGTGTCCACATTTTGCGCAAGTAGTAACTCCGGTGAGCTCTACCCTACTGTTTACTCGGTTTCTTCTTGCACTACGTGCATGAGAATGTCTTTTTTTTGGTACTGCTGGCATGAGTGAAGTTTACTATACTCGTGCTCGATAGTCAATAATAACACGCCAAAAACGGTAAGAAATTGGTCATTTGGTCATGTTCAGGAAGTCTCGCATTGCAAACGAGGCGACAGAACTGGTTCCTCCACCTTCTACAAGCATTGCAAAGGCATATTTAGGCTGCTCGTAAGGGTAAAAGCCGATGACCCACGCATGCGCAGTTGAATATCCATTTTTATCTTTTACACCGAATTCAGCAGTACCAGTTTTGGCGGCAACGGACATTGGAACGTACTTCAATGCAGTTACAACTCCTCTTGAACCTGAAACGCTCATTCGCATTCCTTCTCGTACAATCTTTAAGGTTTGCTCGGAGGCGATATCCTTTGAAAGGATTACAGGTTGTTTTGTTGTCACTTGTCCTTTTGCATCTTTAATTGATGTTACAAGTCTTGGTTTGTACAACGTGCCTCCATTTGCAATTGCTGCAGCTACATTTGCCATTTGTAATGGTGTTGCGAGTGCTATACCTTGCCCTATTGCAGAGTTGCATGAATCACCCTCGGGATACCAGATTGGATCCAGCCATGTAGCGCCATTCTTTGCAAGCCAAATCTTATTTTCTGGAGAGGGTATTCGCCCCGACATTTCTCCAGGAAGATCAATACCGGTTTTTTTACCTATACCAAAGGTGTCTGTATAAGGGATGAGTTTATCGATTCCCAACTTTATAATTGTTCTGCAAAAAAAGATGTTACTTGATACCATTAGTGCTTCCCGAACTGTAAGGTAGCCGTTATATCTTTTCCGATAGTCTTGAAATGGAAATCCTCCTGCGAGTTTTATAACCCCCGGTGCAAGAAACTTTGTATTCTCATCAATAGTGCCTGAATCCAGCGCAGCCGCGGCTACAATGGTTTTAAAGGTTGAGCCTGGGGGTTCTTGAGCGGCAATCGGACGATTCAACAATGGAGTTTGTGGGCTTTGTATTAAGCTTGCGTAATCTTTCTGTGAGATTCCTTTGACAAACAAATTGGGGTCATATGAGGGATAGCTTACTAATGCAAGAATCTCTCCACTCCAGATGTCAATTAGGACTCCTGACCCACCTTTTGCCTTGTTATTATCTACGGCTTTCTTGAGTACCGCATACAAATTCTCTTGGTATTTTTTGTAAATGGAGAGGGTTATTGTTTCACCCGCTTGCGGAGCGGTATCTTGTATTTGGCCAATTTGATTTCCGAATGCATCTTTCTCATATGTTTCGTAACGCAATTCACCTTGAAGGTCTTGGTCGTATTGGTACTCAATACCGCTTTTCCCGACCATTTGATTTCGTACGAGTGTCGTATTGTTCTTTAGGTCATTTTCGCTGGCAATACCTGTGTATCCTAATAAGTGGGCAAAAGGTTTAGGAGAAACATACTCACGAAGATAACTATGGCGCAACACTACACCTTCAGGATTCTTTTCTTTGAGCATTACGACGATTGATTTTTCCGCGTCATGAATAAGGAGTGTGATTCCAAGTGATCCTTCTTTGAATATATCTGCAATCTTATCTTTATACTCGGGAAGTAAAGCGTTAAGTGTTTCTTGATTTGCTTGAGTTGTATCAACATAAACATCGTATGATTTTTTATTTTGAACAAGCGCTACGCCATTTCTGTCTAGGATAAGTCCTCTTTCACCGAACGTAACAATTTTACCCACTGAATTGTGGTCGGCGAGTGCTTGGTATTCCTTGCCTTGAGCTATTGTGAGTTGAAATCCAGAGTAAATGAGGTAAAGAAAGGAAAACAGTATTACAGCAAATATTGCAGATATACCAAGGTATTGTGATGATGACGACTCGACAACTTTCTTTGCAAGCCCTGTTACCTCGATTACTTTTGGTTGGGACTTCATATTTTTCTTTTAAAGGAAAGTATAAATACGATAACAACTAACGCGACACATGTGCCAATAAGTGTAGTTGGAAGTACACCAAACAGAAACGCATGTGGGAGAGTAAGATAGTAACGTGCAATTGCTTCTCCAACGATATAGATAATTGAAAATAGTGACCAAAAGATGAGTGGTGTAATTCCTTTTGCCGTTACTTTCTGTGAAATCGTTATGAATGCAAAGAACAGTAAGGCATTTATGAGAGGGAGTAATCCTGCAGGTGATTCGAAAACAAGCGAGTAGATTAATACCACGAGAGTGCTTGTTGTCCCAATCGATAAGAGTTTATCCTGATTCAATAATGATAATACCGCTAAGGTTAATACGAACAAATCAAGAAAAGGGAATAACGAGCGAATCAGTAACGATGCCATAATAATTAGAATTAGTGTACGTTGTTTCATTCCAACACTACCGTTACATAATTTATGGAATCAAGCGGGAGCAGTCCCTTTACGGTTGCTTTTCTTTCTGCACTGCCATCGTTCGCAGGGACTTTTGTTATGGTACCAAAAGAAAAGTAGTACGGGTAATCTTCTCTTCTTATTGAAACAACGTCGTGCAATTTCACTTGTTCAGTTGCAAGAAGGTCTGTCATTTCTATTGAGCTAATTTCTGTTTTAAGAATCCCAGAAATCTTGCTTTTGAGTATATAACCTACAAACTCCTGACCGGGAATGAGATAGGTAATACAAATTGACTCGTAGGGAGTAACTTCGGAGATATAACCGACATAGGAATTTCCAATAACAACTGGCATTCCGGTACGTATCCCCACACGAGAGCCTCGATTAAGTTTTATTTTTCCACGGATGTTCTCGGTATGAATGTCTAGTACCCTGGCGCGTTCTGAACGTTTATACTCTTTGTCTTTTTTTAGTGTGTCTAGTTCTTTGCCGAGGCTCTTGAATGATTCTATGTCTTGGGCATAGGATGTATTTGCAGTTTCGAGTTCAAGAATCCTTTGTTTTAGAGTAATATTTTCTTCGCTTAAGGTACTTCCATCAAATATATTTTGAAAGGAATGTAACGTCCCACTTTTAATTGTAAATGAAACGGTAGTAAGTGGATAGGCAATGTACGACCGAATTTGTTTGAACCAATAAAGCGCTCCGGTTAGGTCAAGAAGGAGCAATAGTGACGAAAAAAACAGAAGAACGAGTATTGGAGTTAGATCTTTACTTGTCGTCGGAGGCATAAGGAATTATAACAGGCTTTTCTCTGCTTCCTTTAGCTTTCTCAGTACATCGATATGCTTAAGTGCTTCCAGCGTTCCTAGCACTACGCTATACGAAGGATCGGCCGGCCGTTTAACTTTTATATGGAGGGCTTCTTCCCAGTACTTATCAAGACCTTCGAGTTTACCGCCCCCTCCTGTTAGTAGAATTCCTTGTGAATAGACATCGGATACAAGTTCAGGTGGTGCGTCTTCGATAGCTTGTTTGATTGCGTCAGTCATCGCTACAAGTGAAGGTGCAACTGCCTCTGCGACATCATTGCTTCCAATTTCTATAGACCGTGGTAACCCTTTTACAATATCTCTTCCTTGCACTGCAACAAACTTTTCTTTTTTGAGTGGTATGGCCGAGCCTACAGTCATTTTGATCTTTTCTGCAGAGCGCTTCCCAATCAAAATTCCATATCGGTCTTTAAGATAATCGACTATTTGTTCGTCCATTTCGTCCCCTGCAATCGGAATTGTTTTATCGACCACAATACCTCCAAGCGAGATGATTGCGATATCAGTTGTTCCTCCGCCGATGTCTACAACTAAATTTCCAATTGGCTCATTTACTGGTATTCCCACACCGATTGCTGCTGCCATCGGTTCTTCGATAACATACGCTTCTCTTGCACCTGCTGACTCTGCAGCATCGATTACTGCTTGTCTTTCAACTTCTGTGATTGACGAAGGAACACCAATAACGACTCGTGGTCGCGGAACGGTTGAATATGTTGAATGTTCTTGGTGTACTTTAGCAATAAAGTACTTAAGCATTGCTAGGGTTGTATCAAAGTCGATAATGATTCCATCCTTTAAGGGGCGTAGCGCTATTACTGATGCCGGTGTTCTTCCAAGCATCTCTTTTGCCTCTTTACCAACGGCGAGTACTTCTCGCGTTGCTTTATTAATTGCAACTACAGAAGGTTCAAATAAAACTACTCCCTTACCTTTGATCCCAACGCGCGTATTCGCAGTACCTAGGTCAATACCGATATCAAACGTGAATAACTGAAAGAAAGATTCGAACATAATGAGATTATACAGTATGAACGATAAGTTTTTCTTAACGACTATTGATAAACAGTGTTACCGAATTTTATGCAAGTTTGAGCCCTTTGAGTGCCTTTACATTCTTTTTGTTTAGGAATGTTGCCCCATCTTTAGTATATCTCTTGTAACAAGACATACACATTTTGACTTCTTTAACTGCACCAGTTACTGCAATCTTTACTGGTCGAATATTTGGTACCCAAGTTCGCTTTGTGCGTGGTGCCTTATATCGCCATGCTGAGTGTCGGTGAATGTGCGAATCACCGTGCGCTGTTTTTTTGTCACATACATCACATCGTAGTGCCATATTCTTAATCCATCAACTTAATATCAAATGAAACTGATGGTCCCATGGTTGGAGCAAGGTAGGCCTTCTTAATGACATATTCTTTGCTCTTTCCAAGTAGTGACACCACCGCGGTAATCATTTCTTTAACGTTTGCTTCGATTTTTTCGTTTGCGTACGAAACTTTTCCTACTGCGACATGAATGCCACCTGCGGAGTCAGCCTTGTAAACAAGTTTACCTCTCTTAAATTCACCAACGACGGCTGCCATTTTATCTGGTGTAACAACGGTACCGTTCTTTGGGTTTGGCATAAGGCCTTTTGGACCAAGTGCTTTACCGTGAACTGCAAGTTGTGCCATCATATCTGGTGTAGCAAGTAAGATGTCGAACTCGATTTTACCTGCTTTAATACTTTCCATAAGTTCATCGAATTTGTAGATGTCTGCACCAGATTCTTGCGCAGCTTTCTCAAGATGTGCGGGAACGGCTACAGCAATACGCGATGACTTACTTTCCATATAAGGGAGGCTTACGCTTCCTTTAATCGATTTTGGATCTTTGTCTTTTGGCAAGATAGTAACAAGATGAAGTTCAAGTGTTCCATCGAATTTGCTGTAAGAAAGCTTTTTAACATTCTCAACTGCATCTTTCAAAGAAACAACTTTATCGAGTTGCTTTTCTGCTATTTTTTGATATTTCTTTCCTCTGTTCATACGTTTAGTCAACAATCTTAACACCCATTTGACGTGCAGTTCCCATAACGGTATTCATTGCACTCTCAACCTTTGTTGTGTTGAGATCCTTCAATTTTTCTTCTGCAATTTCCTTTACTTGTGCTTTTGTTAATGTTCCAACTTGCTGCAAGTTTGGTTTTGCTGAACCCTTAGTGATTTTGGCCTTTTTTCTGATAAGATCCGAAACCGGTGGTGTTCGAAGTTCAATTGAAAAAGTTCTATCATCGTAAGTAGTTACGATTGCTGGAACTTGTACGTCACCCATTTGACGAGTTGCTTCGTTGAATTTGTCGCAGAACTCTTTAATGTTGACTTGCTTGGCGGACAAAGCCGGACCAAGTGGTGGTGCTGGCACTGCTTTTCCTGCAGCGATAATCACCTTGAATTGGCTTTTAATTTTTTTAGCCATACTAATCTCCTCCCTCTAAACTAAAGCTTTTGAATTTGAGTTAAGTCGAGGTCAAACGGAGTCTCACGACCGAACATGGTAATGAGAACTTTCACTTTGCCTTTTGATTCATCAACCTCTGAAACTTTCCCGATAAAGTCTTTGAATGGTCCATCAACAATCTTGACGGCATCATTTACGCGAACAGACATCGCGTAAGACTTAGTCTTCTTAGTTTCTTCAGGTTTTTGATCCATCATTCGTGCGACTTCTTCATCCGTAAGTGGGTATACTTCGGTTCCAATTCGGACGAACCCACGTACTTCTTCGATGTTTGTTAGTAAAGATGCAGTTTGTTGATCGTATTTCATCTTTACAAGGAGGTAACCAGGAAGAAGTCTTTTCTTTTTAATCTCCTTTTTTCCTTCTTTAATAACAATTTTTGATTGCTTTGGGATACTGATTTCGGAGATAACATCCTTAGCATTTTGTGCAGCAATCATGGTTTTAATTTTCTCAGCGACAAAGTCTTCTTTGCCGGAGTGTACATTGAGCACATACCATTTGTGTTCCATTTCGTCGCTAATTAAATAAAATCATGTTTCGCAGGTTACCAAACCCAGTGTCTAATAACCCTAAATACGCGCCAATTATAGCAGAAATCACCAAAACGGCAAGCATATTTATTGCAATGTCTTTTAAACTTGGCCACTGAACTGCCTTGAACGACATAAGAATATCACCAAGGAGTGGAATTTTAACTTTTGTTTTTAAAGACAGTTTTGCCA
The DNA here is from genome assembly GCA_016860985.1 of Patescibacteria group bacterium. GTDB lineage: Bacteria > Patescibacteriota > Dojkabacteria. Next base: position 984,207 of record BOKM01000001.1, read on the forward strand.
TGTTTGTTTTTAATAAATATTTGTGTACGCATTATTACACATAAATTCCCACAGGGGTACTCCGACTCGAACGGAGAACAGTGGTTTTGGAGACCGCCATTTTGCCATTAAACTATACCCCCTCGACACTATTTGATTTTTGTCTCGTTGTGGTCAGTATGTTTTTTGCATGTCTGGCAGAATTTGCTCAAAGCCAATTTCTCTGCACCGGCCTTCGTTCCACGTACGGTTGTATAGTTGATATGACCGCACACGCTGCATTTCATTCTGACGTATTGTGTTTTACCCTTTTTCATCGGTTCTTCACTGATATTAAACGTGCTTCTTTACTCTTAAGCTCCGATATTATAGACTATGAAGGTATGAAACTCAACCTCTCACCACGTCTTGGGATTATTGTCATGATTCTGGTGTGGGGCTTCTTAGTCTTTTATTATTACGCACCACTTACTTCGTTTGTGACTACTCACGTTTTGCAAAGTTTTCATTCTACAGCGTATCAAGGAAAGATTTATGAGTTAGAACTCGTTGACAAAACAAAGTTTCAAGCCCGCGAGGCAGCATTTGTAAGCAGTAGTTATACCTCTGAATTTGGTATCGGCTCCGATATAGCTACTCTTGATGGCAGGGCTGCTGCGTTACGCAAATATTTAAGAGATCAAGGTTCACCCTTAACACCGTATGCGGAACTAATAGTAAAAGAGGCTGATACATACAAACTTGATTGGAGGTTGGTTCCTGCTATTTCAGGTATTGAGTCAAGATTTTGCCGTATAACGCCAGTTGATACAAATAATTGTTGGGGATGGCGCGGCGGACCAGGTGGCACATGGCAAAAATTTGAAGATTATGGTGTTGGCATTAAGGTGCTTACTTCTCGTTTAGCTCTTGGTTATGGAACTAACTTGACTCCATACGACATTGAGCCAGCTTACTGCCCTCCTTGTGCTGCGAGTGGTCACAATTGGGCGCGAGCTGTAACACAATATATGCAAGGAATGTCTTTGTACCTTGATAAAAGTCGGGTGACACAGTAAAATATCACACAGAGCGGGCGTAGTTCAGCGGTAGAATGTCTGTTTTCCAAACAGAAGATCGCGAGTTCGAATCTCGTCGCCCGCTTTTTTTATATCGTGCACAATATATCGTCAACGAGCTATTTCCTTAAAAATATCACTAATTATCGAGACTTCTCCATTGGATTACTTGACAAACTTTTTACCCTGGTTTCTCTGTTGGAAGAAAATGAAAATTATACATGAACTATAAAAATAGCACTCGAAATTTGCTTATAGGTCTAGATTGCTCTTAAGTACTACCATGTAGTAGAATAACTAATGAACCATAATAGTTATAACCTACTCAATTGATGTCAGAAATATTTAAAAACAAAAAATTACAATACCTTGCACTAGTAGCAATATTTGCTTTGATTCTAGAAATCTTGGGAATCTTTCAACTTCACTTGCCAGCAATACTCGAAATACCTATTTATATTTTAGTAATACTAATTATTGGAAGAAAGGTGCTTTTGGGCGGTGTGCAGTCCTTGTTTAGATTCAAGTTCTCTAATATTAATTTACTTATGACTGTTGCTATTTTAGGAGCTATTTTAATAGGTGAAATCGAAGAAGCTGCGGTAATAGTTGCGTTGTTTGCCGTAAGTGAAACACTTGAAGACCTTGGTATTGAAAGTAGTCAATCAAAAATTGAAAGCCTTATTAATAAAACTCCTAAATATGTGACTTTGAAAACAGGCGAGAAAGTATCTATTGATAAAGTTTCTATTGGGGATATGTTCATTGTTAAGCCAGGAGAAACAATTGGATTAGATGGTAAGGTTTTGTATGGGGTATCAAGCATTGATGAGTCATCTATAACTGGTGAACCTCTTCCCTCAGAAAAGGTAATTGGCTCAAATGTTTATGCCAGTACGATAAATAAAGAAGGATACTTGGAGATTGAGGTAACGAAGTTAGCAGAAGGTAGTGTTGTTCAAAGAATAGTTGAATTAACTTCTATGGCTACTCTAAATAAAGCAAGTTATCAAAAAGTGATTGAGAAATTCTCTAAATACTATACCCCTGCTGTTCTATTACTAGCAATTTTAATTGTACTAATTCCAACAGTATTATTTAATCAAAGTTTTCTTGAATGGTTTGAGCGTGGTATTACATTGTTACTTATTGCTTGTCCATGTGCATTAGTTATCTCAACTCCTATATCTATTTTTTCGGCAGTAGGTAATGCATCAACAAAAGGAATAATAATCAAAGGTGGAAGATTTTTAGAGGAGTTGGGCTCGGTTAAAGCAGTTGCATTTGATAAAACAAGAACATTGACGTTGGGTAAACCTGAAATTAAAGAAGTAATAACTTTCCAAGGAGCATCTAAAGAAGAGGTTTTAGCATGTGCGGCTGGAATGGAAAATCATTCGGAACATCCTTTGTCACAGGCTGTAATTCAATATGCAGAAAAAAACAGACTGACTTTACATAAAGTAAAAGATTTTAAGTCAATTACTGGGAAAGGAATCTCAGCAGACTGTCTGATATGTAATGTAGGAACACATTTGTTAGGAAATCTTGAGCTGATTATAGAAAACAAAAATGATGTGACTGAAGAAATAAAAGATACGCTTAACACTATCCAGTTGCGAGGAGATACGCCTATACTATTAGCTGATAATAACGGTGTAAAAGGAATTATTGTTATTACTGATCAGATAAGACCAGAAGCTAACAACCTAATTGATAACTTGAATAAACTTGAAGTAACTCCAATTATGTTATCGGGTGACAATACTAAGACTGTTTCCTCTGTTGCAAATTCATTACATATAAATGACTACTATGGTGATTTACTACCTGAAAATAAAGTCGAAAAGTTGAAAGAATTACAATCAAAGTATAAGACAGTTGCTATGGTAGGTGATGGAGTCAATGATGCTCCTGTACTAGCAACATCAAATATTGGCATAGCTATGGGGGCAGTTGGCTCTGATGTCGCTATTGAATCTGCAGACATAGCTTTGATGAATGACAATATAGAATTAATTCCCTTTCTTATTAAACTGGGGAAATATACAAAGAGCACGATTCAATTTAATATTGGTCTAGCATTAATTACAAAATTGATAGCATTAGTGTTAGCTAGTCTTGGCATTATTGGGCTTAGTTTAGCAATTTTTGCTGACGTTGGAGTTACAATCATAGTAATCCTTTTGAGCTTAAATATTTTCAATTTTAATCAAAATTAATATTATTAATAATAAAAGAAATGATAAGACTAACTGGTGAATTAGAACAATTAGTTTTAAAGATTTTAAAGGAAGAGAATAAGCCTTTGATACCTGCTGAGGTGCAGAGACTAATTCAGCCGAATAAGAGTCTTGCATATACTACAGTAATGACTGTATTAAAACGATTATATGAAAAGAAGCTTTTGAAAAGAGAAAAGCATAGTACTGCATTCGCCTATAGCTATGTAAAGTCAGATTCTGGCACATCAGATTTGAAAAATATTTTTGATGGACTGTTAACATCTTATGGTGATATTGCCATCTCAAATTTTTTTGATTCAGTAAACACCAAGCCCGAACATAAAGAATTGTTAAAGGAATACTTGAAAAATGCAAAGAAATAATTATAAAAATCATAAAATAGCTTTCAACGTCCTTGTTTATATGTTGTGGAGCATCTATTTTATGACTCTACTATTGGCAACATTCAAGTTATTATCAGGGATTGCAATGTACAGCGTTCATACATTGGAAGCCATCTCTAATCAGTTACCACTTTATAACGTTATTACGCCATTAGAGTTAATTCTTTATTTTATATTTTCCGTCATAGTTTTTAGTCTGTGGATCAAAATATTTAAAGCATCTACCAAATTAGTTAAAGTAATAAAAGAAACTAATCGATTTCTAAAGAATCATTCCGCGATCTACTCCAATGAGTTAAATGTATATGTAATTGACACTAAAAAATTACTTGCATTTACATCAGGTATACTGAAATTTAAGATATTCATCTCAAAGGGTGCAATTAATTCATTAAAAGAAGAAGAGCTCGAAGCAGTTATTCTGCATGAGATGCATCATGTGAGAAGCTTTGATCCTTTAAAAAATATTATTAACAATTTTGTAGAGCGGTCAACACTGTGGTTTCCATTAAAAGAACAGCTTTTTCAGAACTATAATACTATCTCAGAACTTTCAGCAGATAAATTTGCTAGCGACAGTATGAAATCCGAGGATTCTCTTTTAAAGGCCTTAAATAAGCTTCTAAATATTTCAAATCCAACAGCATTTAGCATTGCAACGTTTATCTCAAAATTAGAACGAATTCCGATATTAACAGGTAATACTATTTTTTCTTTTAAAAGCAATTACTTAGTACTCCTAGTAAGTATTGGGATCATCTCATATCTTGGAGTATCACTAAATAGTTTTAACCCCATTGATAAATGCGATGATTTCAATCAGTGTGTCAGTTCTCTGTTAACGAAGGATCAGATGTTAGAGTCTGACACAGGAATGTCGTGTATTAGTAATTAGATAGGCTTTTTAGGCTGTTCTTAAAATATTCTATTTTTAGGATTGACACATACAATTTAATCTACTACACTGTAGTAGTTTAAATTGTTAGTATATTCCTTAAGATGAAGAAGAATGAGAAATTACCAATAGATTTTGAGAAAGTTGGTGAAGAGATTGTAAAAAAAGAGCGAGTAACTCATATTTCAATTAGTACTGAATTATTAATACCTATTTCAATATTTTTTGGCGCAATTATTATCTCGTTATCAATTTTCTTTAGCTTTAGAGGATTGAACATATCATCCAACACTAATACAGCGAAAGCTCCTGATGCTACTACAGAGGTGCAACAGCAAGCACAAGCTCCAGATAATCCAACTGTTAGTATAGATAAGGTTAAATCATTATTTAATGGCGGCGGAATAAGCTTTGGTAACGAAAATAGTAAGCTCTTATTTGTCGAGTTTTCAGATCCTAGTTGTCCATATTGTCATATTGCAGGAGGTAAAAATCCAGAACTAAATAAACAAGTTGGAAAACAGTTTGTCTTAAAGGCGGATGGCGGTACGTATGTTGCTCCTGTACCAGAAATGAAAAAGTTAGTAGATGAAGGCAAGGCATCATTTGTATGGATCTATACAAATGGCCATGGAAATGGAGAATTGGCAACTGAGTCTCTTTACTGCGCAAAGGAAAAAGGAAAGTTTTGGGAAGCACATGACTTGTTGATGAGCAATTCAGGATATTCGCTTATTAATGACACAGTTAAAAATGATAGAAGTAAATCACCAGAACTAGCTAAATTCCTGAGCTCTGTGATAGACAGTTCCTTTATGCAGGGATGTTTAGAAGGTAAAAAGTATAATGCGAAAATTGCTGAAAACCAAAATTTGGCTAGAAGCATGGGAGTAAGTGGTACACCAGGATTCTTTGTAAATGAAACTAATTTCGCAGGTGCATACAGTTTTAATGATATGCAAAGTGTTGTATCGGAGGCATTGTCTAAATAATAAAATGGAAAATAATATGAAAGGTTTTGCAATTGGAGTTACTCTTATTTCATTCATTATGCTCTTCGGATTTGTTTATCTTCTTGGGAAATCTACACCTTCCCAAGAGGATAATGCTTCAATCCTGAGTATTGATAACGATGATTGGGTATATGGTAATAGAGATTCTAAGGTTGTTCTGGTTGAATATGCTGATTACGAATGTGAAGCATGTGCTGCAGCCTCGCCTATGGTTGAAACTATTAAAGCGGAATATAAGGACAAGATAGCTTTTGTTGTTAGGTATTTTCCTTTACCTGGTCACCGATATTCAAAACAATCGGCCTATGCAGTAGAATCAGCAGGCAAGCAGGGTAAATACTGGGAAATGAATAAATTAATGTTTCAAAATCAAACTGATTGGTCTGGTAACCCTAAGAGTGATGAAATCTTTAGAGGTTATGCACAAGACTTAGGGTTAAATATTGAGCAATTCAATGCTGATACAAGTTCAGTACAAACAAAAGACAGAGTTGATCATGATTTAAAAAGCGGAAAAGATTTGAACATTCAAGGGACCCCAACTTTTTTCTTGAATGGTAGAAAAATACCTACACCACGTAATATTGAAGCTTTTAGAAATCTTTTGGATGAAGAAATTAACAAATCAAGCACGATAGAATAAATATGAATATATTTGGTATAAATACAAACCAAGCTAAAACAATAGACAGTAATTTCGCGTATCTTGATCAGAATAAATATTTTTATTTCGATTCAGCATGTCAAACACTCAGACCGCAAGTAGTCATACAATCAGAACAAGATTACTATCAAGAATATAATGCTTGTGGACATAGAGTAAAGTATGAATGGGGCAAAACTGTTGATAGCCTTACTGATGAGACGAGAGAGCTACTTCTTAAAGCCGTTAACAAAACTTCTAAAGAATATACTGTAGCCTTTTGCTTAAATACTACTCATGGAATCAATACGATTCTTCATCAATTAAATCCTAATTTATACGATAGGATTGTAACATCTGAAATTGAACATAACTCAGTCTTCTTAAATGCCTTAACATGGAGTAAAAGAAACAATAAGAAAAGGATTGTATGTAGTAGGCATGAGGATGGCGGATTGGAATATAAGAAAGAAGATTTGAGTAAAGCAGTTGTACTTGTAAACGAAACTAGCAATATCGATGGGAGAAGACTTACTAATATAAATGAATTAGCTAAAGATGTTCACAATGTAGGTGGGATTATCTTACTAGATGGTGCTCAAACATTTGGTCATGACATTCATTTCCTAAAAGATATTGATTTCGATGCAATTTTGGGCTCTGGACATAAGATGTATGGACCAAGTATAGGATTTATTATTGTAAAAAAGTCATTATTAAAAAATTTAGATAACTACCTGATTGGTGGCGGTACTGTTGAAAATGTAAGATATAATGATTTTGATCTTGTTTCAAATGATGATGAATTATATGCTCGAATAGAAGCAGGATTACAGAATTTTGCAGGAATAATAGGACTCGGTAGTGCAATAAAATGGAAAAGTGATTTTCGGTATGGAAGTCTTAATGCCACAGAATATGAGCAAGAATTGAAAACATATTTACTGCAAGAACTTTTGAAAATAAAATCAATTAATCTACTGAGTTTAAATCCAAGCTCAGTTGTTTCCATATACTCCAATAAAATTGATGCACATAAATTAGGTGCGCTGCTTTCTACAAAACAAATAATGTGCAGAACTGGATATTTTTGTTGTCACTATTATTTAAAGGAACTCAAACAGTTACCACCACTACTTAGAATTAGTTTAGGGTTAAATAACACAAAAGAACAGATCGATTTTTTGGTTGAGAACTTAGATTTCATTATTAGTAAATTTTAAAATCCAAAACTATGCTTTGTATAATAATATTCGTACTCTTTCTGCTTTTTTTTCCAATAGGAATGTTTTCAAAAACGTACCGTAATCTTTTTAAAAAAGCATGGATATGCGCATTCAAAAAAATTACTCTAAAACCGTGTGATGAAGACTTTGGAAGCGAAATTAAAAATCTAATTGTAGGGAAATTGTTTTTCAGATTTCCCCGAATTGCAAAATTTCTTGATAAAACAATGACTTTCTGGGCTATACTTTTCGTCGTTCTATCTGTTTGGAGCTTGCTTTATACAGCTAATGCTGGATTAAACTTGTGGGTCTATGATACATGTAATCCGACAAATGGTGAGTCTTGTTCACTTGGAGGAGAATCATGTGGATTAAATACTGAACAAGCACCCAGCATAATTGAAACTCTTTCAAGAGTACCTGAGCGATTTAAAAACTGGCAAGCAAAGGAATACGTTTCAGAAAGTGCTACATACTACAATCCGTATGATACCTCGAAATCTGATGCCGTAGAATTTATTGATCCAGGATGTCGATTTTGTAAAAAACTTTGGGGCAACATAAAAGAATCAGGTTTTGAAAACGAGCATAATTTAACGTATGTTGTCTACCCTATACCTCAAAAGGATTCTAATTCGGGATACCACTTTCCTCATTCTTATTACATTTCCTCTGTTTTAGAATCAATTAAATTAAGTCCTCCGCCTGAGATAACTAATTCAAATATTCCAAACGATTGGAGACTATTAGATAAATTGTTTACTGCGCAAGATGATAAATATAAAACAGACCTGCAAAACGCAATAAACACGCTTTACACAAGAGAGGAAGTCACATTAATTATTCATGGCTACTTACGAGAATTTGGCTATAGTGATTATCAGATTATTGAAATTGAAAAATTGGCTAAGTCGGATAAGGTACAGGATAGTTTGAGTAAACAAGCTACGATTGTAACTGATAAAGTTAAGACAGTGAAAATACCAACAATTATATTTAATGGAAAGCGTTTTGACAGGGTTGTAGATAGAGAAACTTTATCAAAGTAATTTTACTAGCCTCTTTGAAAATTTGCCAAAGCATGCTACACTTGTAGTAGTTATTTTATAGTAATTTAATAAGTATGAAATCTTTAGTCCTTGGTGACCTCGAACAAGAAATATTATCAATTATTTGGGCTTCAAAAGAGCCAATGAATGTTCGAGCTGTACTCGAACAACTTAAAGAAAAGTCGGCATATACAACTGTTATGACAGTGATGACAAGAATGGAGAAAAAAGGTATTCTTAAACGAATACCTGATGGTAATTCGTATGTATATACTTATACGGAAGATAGAGAAGAATTTGCGGGTAAACACTTAGGTGAAATTTTTAACTCATTAGTAGACACATATGGAGAGTTGGCAATTTCACAATTTGTCGATTCTATGAAAAGTGATAGCAAAAATGTTAAACTTCTCAAAGACTTTATAAATAAAAATGAATAATATTTTTAAAAAACAAACAAATCGCCTTTTTATTATTTATTGTATTTCAGGTTTTGCCTATATAACTCTCCTATTGCTTTTATCTATAAGAGCTTTGCCAGGTTTTTTTATGCAAGTATTGTTTCTTGCTGATGCAATAATTAAAAGTCATTCAGAAATTAGCCCTATTATATTTAGTGATGCATTTATTAAAGCTTTCGTTTCAGGAGGAATCTCTATGGGTTTGATATTTATTGCAGTAAGAGGAATCTCTAGCTCAACAAAACAGCTAATAATAACCAGCAAATTTTTAAACTCCTTAAAGATTAAATCTAAAGTTAATATTGTTAATTTAGATGTTACAGATACTTCTGTATTCACTGCTGGAATGATTACACCTAAGGTCTATATTTCCTCAAAGCTAAAGGACTCATTAACTTCTGAACAGTTAAAGGCGGTTTTGCATCATGAGTTTTCGCATTGCAAAGATCATGACCCATTAAGAGGGTTTATCGTACAACTCATCAATAACATACTTCCGAAATTTCCTTTTAAGAACAAATTGAAAGATATTTATTTCACATCTGTTGAATTAAAAAGTGATGAACACTCCAAAAATATATTAGGAAAGAAAAGACCAATTATAGAAGCCTTATACTCAATTCTGAGTAACGATTTTTCCATGTCAATGCAACCGAATTTAGCACATTTTAGTAATATGCCCGAAAGAATACCTGTATTAGTTGGAGCAAAAAAGTTTAACTTCAAATTAGTTACTGCTTTATCATCATTCTTTCTATTTGCCTTAGTCAGTTTACCTGTTTTGGCCTATACAGCAAAATTTTATAACTGTGAACATATTGAAGATTGTATTCAAATATTTGTTAATAATCTGCAAAGCAATTCTTCTGAAAATCTATGCTCTATGCATTCGATGGATACTCCAACTTCTTGTACATCAAATTAATTCTAAAAGTTCTTGACAATTAATCATTAAGCTACTACACTTGTAGTAGCTTAATTTGTTATGAACTATGAATGAAAAGTAAATCGAAAAAATCAGAACCTCAATTACAAGAATGCAGTTACTCTGTAAAGGGAATGCATTGTGCAAGTTGTGAAGTCCTCATTGAAAAAAAACTTATAAAACAAACTAATATAGAAGGTGTAGATGCCTCTACTTCAGACAACAAAGTAATAATAGAATATAAAGGAGAGAAGCCTACTCTAGATCAATTGAATAAATTGTTTAAAGCTGAAGGCTATAGTTTTGATGAAAATGACAGTAAAGATGCAGTTCAAGATGATGTTGAAAAGTTGTTTCAAGTTGAAAATGGTAAGTTAACTTTTAGCACACGCAAACTCAACTCTATTCTCTTTATTATCGTGGGGGTTGCGGGTATTTTCTTAATCTATAAACTATTTGAACGATTTGGATTAGCTTCTGCCGTCTCTGTAAACGCAACATCTGCATTACCTGCCTTTTTCTTTTTTGGTATTGTGGCTGGCTTTTCGAGCTGTGCAGCTCTTGTTGGTGGAATTGTTCTGTCAATGTCAAAGCAGTGGTATGAGCTTCACTCTACGAGCAATTCTTTTTCAGAAAAACTACAGCCACATCTATTGTTTAATATCGGGAGAATTGTTTCATTTGCAATACTTGGAGGTGTTTTAGGTGCGATTGGAAGTATTTTTACAATATCACCTTTATTTACAGCTATTGTCGCAATTCTTGTCTCTATAATGATGGTATTGTTAGGTTTGCAAATGCTCGGGATTAAGGCTTTTCAACGATTTCAGTTTAGAATGCCTAAAGTGTTTTCAAGGTACATTGCTGATGAATCCAATTTTGCAGGTAAATACATGCCTATGATTATGGGTGCACTTACATTCTTTCTTCCTTGTGGGTTCACCATTACGGCTCAAGGGTTAGCTATGGTATCAGGAGATCCTATTCGTGGAGCACTAATAATGTCGTTGTTTGCTTTAGGAACTTCTCCAATGCTTTTATTCATTGGAATGTCTAGTACAAAGATGTATGAAAAAGCTCATATTGCTGAAAATTTTATGAAGTTAGTTGGTATTCTCGTTATTTTTTTCGGACTTTCAACTGTCAATATGCAATTAGTTGCCCTCGGACTTCCAAATTTAAATGACATTAGTTTCGGACAAAGTAGTATTAACCAGAGTAATAACATAGGCTCTTCAAATAGCACTCTTCCAGAAATTGTAAATGGAAAGCAAATCGTTAAGATGGAGGCAAGTGCTTCAGGTTATTCGCCTAATAATATTAAAGTAAGAGTTAATGTCCCTGTTCGATGGGAAATCAATGACACTGGAACTTCTGGCTGTACTAACGCCATTATCTCTAAAGGTCTTTTTGATGGTCAGATAGATCTTGAAACAGGAAAAGTTGCAGTTAAAGAGTTTACTCCAACAAAAGTCGGGAAATATAGATTTAGCTGTTGGATGGGAATGGTAACAGGGGTTATTGAAGTTGTGGATGATACCGGTAAAACAGTAAGTGATTCGGGAACAACTAATAATCAGGTTGTTGTTGAGTCAGGTGCTAAAGGGTGCGGTTGTGGTGGAGGTGGTGGAAATTCATGCGGAGGTACAAAAAACAACTAATACAATTACATAAATGATTCTAAGAATTAGTCCAACAAAACTTATTGTTCAAATATTTGTTACTCAATCATTAGTACTAGTATTTCTTGGAATAACAAATATTATTGATCACCTAACGCTTTTTTATAATACCTTCACCCATTCTCAATTTATTTCTTTTGGTGTTTTAAGCTTAATTGTTAGTTTGGTAGTACTTATTGTTTCTATTGCATACGGTCTCTCTTTGTGGCTCAATACTGTTTATGAGATAAGCAATGGAAAGCTCACGATAAAGAAGGGACTTTTAAACAGACAGGTATTAGAAATTAAATTAAGCAATATTGTACAAACTGAAAGTAATTTACCATTTTTAGGAAAGTTCTTTAATTATGGAGATATTTCATTTAAAACTGAAAATGGTGGGAAAACAATCAGGATTAAATCAATAACAGATGTACTAGATGTTCAAAAGTTTCTCCAAAACCAAAAAATGATTAATAGCAGTAGGCTTCCAAAAGTTACTAAAGAATCTATAGTTGAAATCATCAAAAACGGAGAGACAGATGAAATTGAATTCAAATCTAGTTTGAGATGGGATTTATCACTTCTAAAAGTAAATAAAGTATTAGAGAAATCAGTATTTAAGACAATAGTTGGATTTCTCAATGGCAATGGTGGATTGTTAATTGTTGGTGTTAGTGACACAGGGGAACTCTTAGGCTTAAATAATGACTATTTAAGCCTTCCAAAGAAAAATATTGATGGTTTCGAAAATCATATGACTCAACTCTTCGGCGAATGTATAGGGATTGAACATAGGCACTTAATAAAAATATTTCACTTCGTTATTGAGAATAAAGAAGTTGCGGTTGTGAGAATTAAGCCAAGTAAAAATCCAATTTATTTAAGGAATGGAGAAAATGAGGATTTTTTCTTGCGTACAGGAAATACTACCAGTTTACTTTCTGGGCATGAGATCTTTAATTATCTTAGATATCGTAACAAAATATGAAAAATTTATTAACCAAATTACCCTTAGTTATTTCGTTGTTATTTATACTCGCTACATTGTTAGCTGTACTTGCTCCTGTATTTGCTTATTTAAAGCTAAACTTTTTATCTGACCCAATTTATTGGTTTTATCAGTGGTTTTGCCATCAAAGACCTTGGCGTTCATATCATATGTTTGATTATCAATATGCACTGGATGCGAGAATGATTACTTTGTTTTTAGGTCTGGGTGTCGGTGGCTTATTAACATCAGTAAAAAAGTTAAAACCATTAAAATGGAAATATGTAATGATTGTTATCATAATAATGATTGTTCCTATGGGAATTGATGGCATAACTCAATTAATTGCAGAGTTAAGTGTTATAAACAAAGTAACACAGTTGCCATTTTATGAGAGTACAAATTTTATCAGAAGTATTACTGGTATTTTTGCAGGTGTTGGAATTTCAGTAGCATTATTTCCATATATTAATAATGGCGAATCTGTAGGTTTTAACAACGATTATCTTAAAACAATACTTCTTGGAATGCTTATAACCTTTTTATTTATTCCTCTTTTTGTGTATCTATGGTTTGTATCCTCTACTAAATATACACCATCTTCAATGTTTATTGATTCATTACAGAGATTTCCAGGATACAATTATGAAGTAACAACTGGTGGCGGTCACTCAACCATCAATAGGATCATCAAAGAACCTACAGATCTCTATAAGCAAAGAGAAAAGTATTATCAGAATAAGAATACTGGGCTATGCAGTGGTAGTACAAAAGAAAATTGTAATTAATAATTGACATACTACTACATGTGTAGTAGTATAACTAAGAATGCAGTAGATTAAATTTTAAATAACAAATAATGTCTAAAAAGAATAAAAATATACAAGAAACTACCACAATTAATGGAACAGGCGTATTGATTGGGATTGCTGTAATAGTTGTGATAGGTTTTGTCTTTCTTATTGGATCTGGAAATAATAATTCTGCAGATGTAAAAGGAGCAAGCTCAAGCGTTGTAAGTACTTCGGGAGATAAACAAGTTGTTGAAGTGACCGTTAGTGGCGGTTACTCACCTCGTACAATTAACGCCAAAGCAGGAGTTCCAACAATTATTCGCATGAAATCAGATGGTGCATATGGTTGTGAAAGAGCTTTTAGAATACCAAGTTTAGGAATATCAAAGACATTACCAGCAAGTGGTAATACTGATATTGAAATTACTTCCCAAAATGCAGGTACCAGCTTAAGAGGTACGTGTAGTATGGGAATGTATAGTTTTGTAATTAATTTTAATTAATAATATATATGAAATACCAAATAAATATTTCAGGCATGCACTGTTCAGGATGTAAGAACTTAATAACCATGTCTCTAGAAGACATTGGGCTAGAAGAAGTTGTTGTTGATCCTGAAAAGAATATTGCTACTTTCGTGACCGCTAATAAGGCTGAAGAGGTAGAAAAAGATCTTCAAGAAGTATTTAAAGAGTTAACAGACTATAAATACTCTAATCTTAATATTATTGCTTAATTTTTATTTAAATAACTATGTCAAAATATATAACAATTTCACTCGTCATTATTTTCTTTGTACTTGGAACAGGTCTTGGCTATGTGGTATCACCACAATACTCAATGAACCAATATGAAAGTAAACAAATGGTAGATTTAGGTAAAGCTGATAAATATGTTGATTTACGGTACATAAATGCAATGATTGCACATCACAAGGGTGCGATGAAACTAGCAGAACAGGTTAAAAATGAATCTAGAAGACAAGATATTAAAGATTTAGCAAATATGATTTTAACTGACGAACCCAAAGCAATTGCTGAACTATATCAATGGAAGAAGGATTGGTATAACGACACAACAGAAGTCGCTTCAATGGAAGTTCCAAATTTAGGTACATATGATGAAAAGTTGGATTGGAGATTTTTAAATGCTCTTATTACTCATCACGAATCTGGAATTGAAATGACAATGGAGATTCAAAAGAAATCAACAAGAAATGAAATCTTGAACAATGCAAATGCTGTAGAAGACTTTTTACATAAAGGTAAGATCAAATTAAGTCAAATGAGAACTGATTGGTACGAAGTCAAATAATTAACCTACTATCATATAAATAACATGGAAAAAATAACAATACCTATTAAGGGAATGCACTGTGCAAGTTGTGCATTAACAATTGAGAAAGCAATTTCCAAAGTGAATGGAGTTGACTCAATTAAAGTAAATTATGGCACAGAAAAAGCAACTATTGAGTTTGATAAAACTGCAACATCTATAGACCAAATGAGCGAAAGAATAAAGCCATTTGGCTATGAATTGCAAAATGAAGTTGCAATGCCAATGAGTCACGGAAATATGTCTGCAAATGAACATGCAGAACACTTAGGACTGGACAAAAGCAAGCAAGAAAAACTTAAGGAACTTGATGATCAAAAAGCTAAAGTCGAATTTGTATTGCCAATAGCAATAATGATCTTTGCTTTAATGATGTGGGAAATTAGTGCAAAATCATTCCCAAATGTAGTTCCTGCATTTTTTCTTCCAATGCAACTATACTCCACAATGATGATGATTATTTCTTCTGTAGTACTGTTTTGGATTGGACAACCTTTTTTAAAGGGCATTGTAAACTTCATTCAATATAAAGTTGCCAATATGGACACTTTAATTGGAATTGGTACTTTAACAGCGTATCTCTATAGCTCATTTGTTGTTTTATTCCCTAATATCGCACATTCGGCTGGACTTCCTGAAACAAATTACTTTGATGTTGCAATCGTTGTTATTGGATTTATTGTCTTTGGTAAATATCTAGAAGCACGATCAAAGCTAAAAACAGGAGAAGCCATAGAAAAGTTAATGAATCTTCAAGCAAAGACTGCATTAGTAGAAAGAAATGGAGAAGAGGTTGAAATTGCAATTGATATGGTGCAACTTGATGATGTCGTCATCGTTAAACCAGGTGGAAAAATCCCTGTAGACGGCGTTATTATCGAAGGCAAATCTTCAATTGATGAATCTATGGTAACTGGTGAGCCAATTCCAGTCGATAAAACAGTTGAAGACAAAGTTATCGGAGGAACAATAAACAAACAAGGTACATTCAAATTTAAAGCTACAAAAGTTGGTTCAGATACTCTTTTGGCAAGCATTATTAAGATGGTTGAGGAAGCACAAGGTTCTCGAGCACCAATCCAAAAATTGGCAGATCAAATTTCTGGTGTTTTTGTACCTGTAGTACTTATAATAGCTGTTCTGACCCTAATCATATGGTTGGCAGTTGGGAGTCAATTTATGCCCTTTAACGAAGCTCTTACCTATGGATTATTATGTTTCGTAGGTATCTTAGTAATTGCGTGTCCATGTGCTTTAGGTCTTGCTACTCCTACAGCGATTATTGTAGGGGTTGGTAAAGGTGCTCAAAACGGTATTCTTATTAAAAATGCTGAAAGTCTAGAAAAGTTGCATAAAGTTAATACCATTGTTGTCGATAAAACAGGTACAATTACAAAGGGCAAGCCTGAAGTTACAGATATTCTTCCTTCTTATGCCGATGAATCTCTTGACGGAGTTGAAATACTAAAATTAATCGCTTCATTAGAAAAGAACTCGGAGCATCCATTAGCTGAAGCAATCAAGGAAAAGGCAAAATCTATGGATGTACAACTAGCAAAAGTTAATGACTTCGAAATCATTGAAGGTAAAGGATTAAAAGGTACTATTGATGGGAAGATGTACTATGCTGGCAATTTAAAGCTTATGGATGACTTAAATCTTGATTACGATAAGGATTTAATTGATAAATTGTCAAAGCAAGGTAAAACCCCAGTACTCTTTACAGATGATAAAAAGGTGTTAGCAACAATTGCAATTTCAGATACTATTAAAGAATCAAGTGCAGATGCAGTTGCAAGACTACATAAGCTCGGTGTTAAAGTTGTAATGCTTACTGGTGATAATCGAAACACTGCAAAATACATTGCAGACTTAGTAGGAATCGATAAAGTCTTTGCAGAGGTATTACCAAGTGAAAAAGCGGATAAGGTTCGTGAACTACAAGCAGAGGGTTTGGTTGTCGCAATGGCAGGAGATGGTGTAAATGATGCACCTGCACTCGCACAATCTGATGTTGGAATAGCTATGGGTACAGGTACTGATGTTGCAATTGAATCAGCAGACATAACATTGCTTGCGGGGGATATCTCAAAGATCCCACAAGCGATCAAGTTGTCAAAGAAAACAATGGCAACTATTAAGCAAAATCTCTTTTGGGCATTTATCTACAATGTTGTTGGTATTCCATTAGCGGCTGGATTACTCTTTCCAATTTGGGGAATTCTATTAAATCCAGTATTCGCAGGCTTAGCAATGGCATTTAGTAGTGTTTCTGTTGTTACAAATTCACTGAGATTGAAGTTTGTTAAGATTTAATTTCTTAAATAATTAATGTATGAAAAAAGAAGTATTAGGAGGTTTGATCATTGTAGCAATTGTTGTTGGAGGTTTAGTTTTCTATTCATTGAATAATAAACAAAAATCAGACACTTTAACGAATCAACCTCAGCCGACCTCAAGTACAACGCCAACAAATACAGTCGAAGAAACAGAGAAGTATGTGTTTACAGGAAATAAGGGTGAAACACTTCAATTGGTTGACGGAAAGGTATCTATTCCTACTAATGGATTCGAGGTTAATAAAGTAAAGTTCTTTAATGTAACTTTAGCTGATGGAACCACAGTCTATTTTATGGTCTTAAAAGATGCTGAAGGTAAATTTAGAGTTGCAGCTAATGGCAATAAACAGTGTGCAAAGTATGGGAAAGGTTATGTGCAAGAAGGAAACAAGCTTATTTGTACAGTTTGTGAAAAGAGTTATTCCGTTGAAGATTTTGCTATTGAAAAACCAGACTGCAACCCATACCCAATTAATGCAAATGAAAAGGTTAATGGAAGCAATGTTGTCATAGGTGTGAGCGAATTAGAAACTGTGACATCGCTATTTAAGTAGCGTTAAAAGTATAGTGGGTAGTAATAATACATACTACCCACTAGTTTGTGCCTTTTTAGAACGATTTCTTTTTTAAGTGTAGGCAAATACCAAATAGTATTATTAAAAAATTAATTGGTAAAAAAGCAAAAGAGACCAACCAACTAATCCAGTTAAATGAAGATGATCTCATAATCATTCCACTTTTCCCATGCGTAAATTTCATGTTTATATTATAATAAAAATTAGTTAAGAATAATAAAATTATCGATGAAAAGTGAGGCACCTGTACTAAGTGCGGTTCGGACTTCATCCAGTGCCCCGCTTGACTGGTTTTGTGCGCAGCGCAAAACAGACAAGCAGGTACGTGTCCGGACCCAATAGACAACTTCGTCTGAATAATGAATTGGAGTTCGACCGGAACGTGTGCATGTCCTTTGTATATATGCAGATTCATGCAAATCTCGTCGCCCGCTTGTCTTGTCTTTTTCAATAATTACCGCAGATACAACTAATAGTGTCGCAGATTCTTTGTTTGTCCCTTCTGTTAAATTTCTCTGAGAACAAGTAAACTACACACATGCGCAAACCATTCAAAAAGAATATTAACGAGGTGGAAATGGAAGAAGCTCACGGCGGAAGTGGAAAAAGACAAGTACTTCTTTCCCAAAAAGACGACATTTCAACATATATGGAAGCGATGACAAACGGTTATATTCCACCCAAAGGCGCTTATGATTGGCATAGCCATGATGGTGTCGATGAGCTTTTCCTCGTATTACAAGGGAGAGGAACAATTGAATTTGAAGATGGAATTAGTCTGGAGTACGCAAAAGATGACTTGGTTCATATTCCTGCGGACATTAAACACAGAATTGAAAACACAAGTGAAACAGAAAGCGAATTTCTTTTTATACGAATAAAACACTAATTAGAATTTGTTGCTATGGAAGAAAAAATATTGGTACTTGCCTACCCAGGTTCAGGAAAGACATATCTGGCAGATCACTATGAAAATGTGAGCGATTTTGAGTTTCAACATTATCGCTATGATTATGGCGAGTTTAAGCATCTTCCTCTCGAGCAGCTAAAAGGGAGAACCGAAATTCGAACAAATAATCCTCATTGGCCAGGCAATTTTTTTAAAGCTCTGGAAGAAGAACTAGAAAAAGGGAGAATAGTTGTCGTTCCGTTCGCGACTTCGCTGCTTGAAATACTTGATTTTCTTGAAGCTTCGAGTGGGGTCAGAATAATCTTCGCAATTCAAGATAAAGACTCCTTTGAGCAATTAGCAGTAAGTTTCAAAAATAGAGGCAACAGTGCCGAGTTTATAGAACGAAGGCGGAATGATTTTCAGAAGTGCCATGAAATAATTGCTCATTCTAAATATGAAAAAGTCTACATAAATACGAACGAGTTTTTGAGTGATGCACTCTCGAAAATTGGTGTGGTTTTTAAGAAAGGAACGGGTGTTAAGAATTATTTCTAGCCGATATAAATATTCTCACAAATTTTGTGTCTTGACCTAGTTTTCTAGATAGTAGCTACGAAACGAATCAACCGTCTGAAAACGCTTTATATCGACGTTAAGCCTAACGTAATTTGCTTCCCATCTGTCAAGTGCGATATCAAATTGAGATGCGTTGTTTTTGAGATTGTGTGCGTCATAGTTTGATAGCAATTCTATTGGGGGTACATCGTATCCGGAAGCCATTTCGTCATAAAAAGTTTGGCAACTTGCCATTGTTTTAAATGACAAATAATAGTCGTTAGTTGAAACTGCAAAAAACATTTTGTTCCTCCAATTCGAGTAGATTTCTTCATAAGTTCCTTTTAGCTGTTCGGCCGAAATAGATTTCCTTGGGTTAATGTTTGTTGTTGTTGACTGCTTGTTGAGAGTTAATACTGCCGAACTTATGTTCAGAAACTCAGCGAACTGATCGAGCATCACCTGCAACGTGGTCGTAAGCTTGGGTATGGAACCTTCTCTAAACAAGCTCGCGTACAGCTCAGTGAACCCTTCTGGTTTGGCACTCATCGCAGCTATCTCTTCTGGAATTCGCCGTACACCTCTTTTGATATATGTATTGTTAAAAAAATACAAACAATACTCTATTTTCTCAGTTAGCCGGTGAAGCAACCTGAACATCTCTCCTCGTGTATTTACTGTTTGAATTTTTTGCATAAGCAAGAATCCGTCTCTGGCTGCGCTAATTGCTTTTTCCTTATTTTCATCAGTATTTCGTAATTTTCTTTCCGCATGTGTCCGTAAACCCAAATATTGCTGCCATACCTTTTCGTTTTTAATGTACATAGGAGTAAGTTCGAAAAGTTTTGCAATAAATGGGTCAGAATATTCACTCATTTGTACCAATCTATTCCAAGGAGTGATGTAAAAATCGTAACCGATATCCTTTAGGATAAAACAGGTTGCAAGTTTCTTTGCATGTGAGTCATCTGAAATAATGCATAGATCTAAATCAGATTTTTCATGAAAATCACCAGTCTGATAAGAACCGACAATTCCAAGCAAATCAATAGAATGTGGTGACGTTCGAGCTTCTTTTTCTAAAACTATATCGATAAGTTCTTTATTACGTGTCACCAACAGATTTGAGTCGACCATTGTGTATGGTAGCAATTTTTTTTCTTTTTGTAATTCTACTCTTTTCCGCTACAATGCATGATGTTTGATGGACGTGAGCCCACACGAAGCAATAAGAATGATAATTTACATCAACGTGTCCCAGTTACACAAGAATCACGAGAAACTACTGTTCAATCAGTTAAAAATCGTGCAGTAAAGAGGCTTATTCTTGCGGTCACTGCTGTTACTCTTGTTGCTTGTCAGACCATTGATCAAATGCAACCACAACTTCCTGCGGTAGTTGCCGAAACACAGCCCCCAACGTTCATCGTCCCCTCACCCACCCTTACCCCATTTCAGCCCTCTGAACCAACTGCTACTGT
Source organism: Patescibacteria group bacterium (assembly GCA_016860985.1). GTDB lineage: Bacteria > Patescibacteriota > Dojkabacteria. The sequence continues at coordinate 1,004,708 of BOKM01000001.1, forward strand.
ACTTGCGCCTCCGATTCTTGAACAGCCGGTAATTGAAACACCTTTCCCCGTTATTGTTGAGGCTCAACCGACCTTAGCTGAGCAAGTTGATCAAGATCCTTCGTTTTTAGATAAAAACTCGTACATATATCGAAATCCTACTGAAGTCATGTTTACACCTGAACGTGCAACAACAGTAGCCAACGAGATGCTACAGCGACTTATTGCCTTGGGGCTTGTCCAGGATTCTGGTGAACCAGTAACTGTACGATTTGAACCTCGCAGAGAGGGTGTAAAATGCGAAACTTTTGCATATAAGAGAGAGATCGTTTGCCATGATTCGGATCTCTTATTTCAGAAGCCTGATGCTAGTTTGGTTTTTCACGAATTAACACATCTTGTACAAAAAGGTGCCGAAGTCTCAAGAAATAAGGAGTTGAGAGCTGCTATGAATGCATATATTCTATCTGGCAGAGATAATCGAATTTACGATCGTTATCTCTTTATTCTGAAGTACCCGGTAAATGGTCAGGAATATATATTTTCGGCATCAAATTTTGTACAGGCAATGGAGGCACAAGGAATTAATGAAGTACAGATGCTTTTGTACGGATTTGACAGCACAATCGGAGCAACCGAAATGAATGCAGCGATGATTCGGTGGGTATCGACATTAAGCGATATGTCAGGTAATGCACCCTTCCTTATTGATAGTACTTATCTTGAGGGAATGAACTTCCAATATCAATTTCTTGATGGAATCTACGGAATAAACCCATACAATGGAGATCCAGCCTTAACACCTGAAACTCAGTTCGATATGTGTCGTTCCAATAACTATAACCCAGCGGATATAGGGCCTCATTGTGTACTCATTCGATAAAACAAGGAGTATAATGCACCATGCTCTCAAAAGTTACAAAGCAAAATGTGATTGCTTGTTACATAAGTGATGCAATTTTAGGTACTTTTTTTCAGCTTCCGATTTGGATTGTGTACCAATCGCAGTTCCTTAGTTTTGAGCAAATTGCATTTTATGCCGGATTGGCGCTTTTGGTCGAGGTTTTAATGCAGTTGCCAACAGGAGCTTTTGCAGATTTATTCGGCCGAAGTCTTTCACTATCTCTTGGTAATCTTTTCATGGCAATTCCAATGTTTCTTATCGCCTTTTTCCCTAGGCCAGAAATTATGTTTGCGTATGCCATCATTTGGGGAATTGGAAGAGCGTTTACGATGGGAACTAATAAGCCAATGGTCTATGATTCGCTTATTGAAGATAACGAGGTTGAACAATTTGGCTCAATATCAAGCAAATCGTTAGTAATTTTCCAAGTTTCTGGAGCAATATCAATCGCACTCGGTGGTTATCTATATCTAATGCATCCAACGTTCCCATATATTGTATCTGGGGTGTTTTCTTTAATAGGAGTAATTACTTCGTTTCTATTTGTTGAACCAAAAATAAAGCGGGAACGTTTTCATTTGCAAAATTTTATCAAAAAGAATACTGCTGGATTCGTAGAAATTTTTAAGACTTCACAAATAGCTAGACTGACTATTCTCTTTTCTTTGCTTTTGGGCATTGCTAATGTAAACCAACAGTTCTTTGTGCAGCCCTACATGCTTGAGCTTGGCATGAGCGATTTAGAAAGGAGCTGGGTTGCAATGGGGATAAAAATCGGCATTGCATTGATTGGCGCGTACGTAATGTCATTAAAAAGAATTTCGAAGAGCAGGTATTTTTTGTTTGTGATTCCACTAATAATGATTGCGAGCTTGCTTCCTGCGAGTGTCGTCACGTTACCTGTTGCGTACATGTTGTTTGTTGGTATTGCCTTTACTTCCGGAAATACGAACCTTTTCTTTTCTCCGGAGTACAATCGTCACATTGACTCCAAAGTCCGTAGCACGGCAGTATCGGCTCAGAAAATGATTGCCTCGTTTGTTGGTGCAGTGGTTCAATGGATAAGTGCACCAATTGTTGCGGCACAGTCGGTTGGAGTGTTTTACTCATATCTCGGTATCTTTACGTTAGTCATTCTCATTCCGCTCACGTGGAGTGTTTTTAGACAACAAACTCGTAGTTTATAAAGTACATGCTAAAATAGATCATGGATTCACTTAAACAACAAATCTTCGAATATCTCGGCACGCAGCGCTTAATGTCAGTTGCAACATATAACGAAAAGCCGTGGATCGCGAATGTGTATTATGTTCATGACAATAATTTGAATTTGTATTTCTTAAGTAAACGCACACGAGAACATTGTGTGGCTATCGAAGCTAATTCTTCAGTTGCTGTCGCAATTGCAGACTCTCACCAGCCGTTAAAACCTCCACAACTTGGGATACAGCTCTATGGAACAGCAGAAAGGGTTCAATTGTTAGAACAATTGCAATGGATGTTCAAAATGTGGAACAAACTAATTGCGCCTGATGTCACAGAGTATCTGGATAACCCAAAACAGTTTTTGGACTCAGGGTTGTCGTCGGTTTACAAAATTACTCCAAAACGAATCAAGTTTTTTAATACGGGGCTTTGGCCAAAAGACCAGTGCAAAGTACTAGATTTTTAGGTAAATGATCTTAATCCACATGGACAGAGAAGTGAAAAACAACAGCGTTCGAGTTGTAGAAAACGCTGTTGCTCCAACTGCTTCATCTCTTTTTGCTATGATTAGGCAAATTGGAGCAGAAGGAAGTGTCGTTCTGGAAAATGGATTTAAATACGATGAAAATGTTTCTCCTTTGATTAGAACAGTAATCGATTTTTGGAGAGTGGTTGAGGCGAATAGTGACTCGAATCCCGAGAAATTCCAGCACGGTTTCAAGTCGTTCAACGCATGGGAAGAAGCTATAGAAGGATTCGGAATGGCATCTCCGGGACTCCTATTTGCCTATATTGTTGATAAGTATACACTTGCCAAGCTAATAGATAAACAAGATCAAAGTGGGAAACTCTCAACAACAACGCGAGCAGCAATCCAATTTTCACGGTTCATGCTTTATTTCTCTTTAAGTCAGTTTTCGTATCATGAAATTTCCACAAAAATTGGCCCTAAATTACACGAGATACTCAATGTAGGGGATGTCCCCTTTTCATTAGAAACCGTTTTGAAATTGTTCGAAAATCTTAGAGATTTTATTTTCTAACCCAAACTGAAAAGGATTGAGCTATTTTTTCTTCTCTACTGGGCTGTTTGATCCATTGTAAAGAACATAATCGGCAACTTCTGGTACAGATTTGTTGAGCAACACAAGTCTAGTTGATTGTTGGAATACTTGTTGATCGCTTGAGGCAGTACCTGAATATACTCCTGCATTAATCATAGCCATTTGGAATATGGGGAGCTCATGCTGAGCATTTACTGTCGGGTCAGCGGTAACGCTAACATCAACATACGGAACGATTGCGGGATCTGTCGCCTTAAGTAAGGGTTTGACACGGTAAGAGGAGATGCCGGAGCCAACGGTTTCTACTCCGAAGCAATAGTCACCTAATTTTGTTGCTTTTCCTGGAACAGTATCGTTAAGGTTTGCATCGACGATTACTTCCCTACAATCGGTCTTCTTAGTAATCTTCATAGTCGCGGGTAAGCAGTTTGAAGTCGCTGGTGCTGCATTTACGTCAATCAAACACTCACCAAGTACCTGTAAGCCAGAAGCACTTCGAATAAATCCTTTGACGAGTAGCTTTGAATCAGTAACGTTATAAGAAGGATTGGCTTTCAAATGAATAATTGCTTTTGAATTTGCTGCGGATGCTGGTGTCGTTGATCCTGTTCCGGTCGGTGGTGCCATAAATACTTCTAGGTTCTCGCTATCAAACAACTTAAACTGCACAATCATTTTATAATAGCCGACTTGTGCAATACTGTTTGCATCACACTGATTCTCAATATCCGTTGCTTCTGGGTCACATAGACCAAGTGTGGTCATTCCTGTTTGATCTTTTGAGCTGATAGAAAAAAGTGCTGTTGGGCTTGAGGGGTTTGGTGATAATTGACCGTTTTGAAGTTGGAGTGTGATATTTTCTACTGCTGCTTCTGAAAATGTTTCGGCTCTTGTTGATGCACGCTCTTCACCTTGCTGTCTAATATCTTGCACTACCCTATTTGTGATGGAAAATGCAACGATAACAGATACGACAACGATGATTAAAACGAGTGCTAATGCTTGCCCTTTTGCGCGGAGTTGTTTCATAGAAATACTGTATTGATTTTTACGCATATTGTCAATTGTCAGTGTGATATTTTTGCACTTGCGAACGCTGAAATGTTAGGTATACTATGCGCATACATAATATCAGTCTGCATTGTGGCTCTGCGCGAGCATGAAAATTTGTATTATTGACGATGCTGACCCTTCAAGTCAGCAATTCCCTTATGTCCCCGAAAAATATTTGGAGGGTCATACTTGGGAGAAGCATTTGGTAACAAAGGGCAATGCAGTACTCACCATAAAGCAACTTGCAACAAAGGGTTTTGATGTCTTTCTTAATCTTTGTTGTGGCGCCTTCGACGAAGATAGCCCCGGAATAGAAGTGGTACAGGCCTTGGAGCGATTTGACTGTGCCTTTACAGGTGCAGATCAACTCTTTTACGAACCTACGCGTGAGTCAATGAAGATGGTTTGCGAAGCAAATGGGTTGGCCTTTCCTAAAGGTGTGCAGATACGAACCAAAGAGGAGGTATTTGAAGCAGTAAAAGGGTTAAAGTTTCCACTCTTGGTTAAACACTCAAATAGTTACGCGAGTGTAGGCCTTACTCCTCAATCAAAAGTTGAGAATGAACAAGAGCTACTTGTGCAAGTTAATCGAATGCTCGAACTGTTCGGTACCTGCCTTGTTGAAGAGTTCATCGACGGTAAGGAATATTCTGTTCTAATTGCAGAGAATCCAGACAATTATGATGATCCAGTGGTGTTCACTCCTATTGAGGTTGTATTCGCGGGCGGTGAAACGTTTAAGCATGAATCACTAAAATGGGTGGATTATAATAAAATCTCCACGAAGCCGGTTTTCGAACCAGAATTAAAAACGAAACTCGAATACATGGGGAAGATTGTCTTTACTCAACTTCATGGAACTGGATATGGACGATGTGATATAAGATGCGACCAAAATGGTGTCCCTCACCTTTTGGAAATCAATCCAAACGGTGCAGTTTTTTATCCAAAAGAAGATCCTGGAACTGCAGATCATATTCTTCAGCTTGAGCCAGATGGTCACAATCGATTTATGGATTTGTTGTTGAGGTCTGCCCTTTCTCAGCGTGAAAAACGAAGGAGAGGATTTGAAGTGAGATATAGGCCTACTTCGGGGTTTGGTCTGTACGCAACTAAAAATTACGAGGTGGGAGCAGCAGTTATATCTTTGGAACAACTTCCGCACCAACTTATTTCACGTGCAGTACTTGCTTCAAAAACAGAGGAAAAGCAAGAGCGAGTGTTTGCAACGTCATTCCCACTCTCGGATACTTTGTTCTATACGCCTGCCTATAATCCTGAGGAATGGCATCCAATAAATCACTCCTGTGATCCTTCACTGTGGTTTGAACCAGGAACACTCATGCTTATTGCTCGACGAGCGATTACTGCAGGTGAGGAATTATCCTTGGATTACGGCATGTTATTTACAGAAGAACTTCCAAGTTTTGACTGCCCTTGTGGAACTGAAAACTGCCGTAAGGTAATTCGCGGTAGCGATTATAAACTTCCTGAATGTATAAACTACGGAAATCACCGTTCGCCATACATACTGAGTCTCTAGTTCGTATTTGCTGTTTGTCAGTTCTTGACGACAGGACTAGAATAGAAAATGGCCATAAAGAAAATTGTTATTCTTCATTCTAACGATATTCATGGTGATTTTCTCGCAGAGACGCAAGAAGGACTCAGCGAAGCTCAGGTTGGAGGACTTTCCTTGCTATCCGGCTACGTAAATCATGTAAGAAAAGAGGAGCAAAATGTTCTTTTTGTCATCTCAGGGGATATGTTGCAAGGTTCGATGATAGATACTGAGTACAAAGGAATCTCAACAATGGAGATTATGAATTACCTCTCTCCAGATGTTGTAACACTCGGAAATCATGAGTTTGATTATGGACTACCACACCTGCTGTTTTTAGAAAAGCTTGCTAATTTTCCAATTGTAAATGCAAATCTTTATATCAAAGGATTTGGTAAAAGATTAATGAAGCCCTACCATATAGTTAACATAGACGGAATGGAGATTTTGTTTACAGGGATCATAACCGAGAGCGTTATTGATTCCTTAAAGCAAGATAATCTTGTGGGAAGTTTTGTAACGCTTGAAGATGCAGCAAAAGAAATCGAAGACATTGCGCGCGCCTATAAGCATACAGATATTGACCTCACGGTGGTTCTCTCTCATATTGGATTTGAATCAGATAAAGAATTGGCCGAATTACTTTCGCCTAAAGCGGGTGTAGATTTGGTTATTGGAGGACATTCGCACACGAAGCTGACTCAGGCGGTGAGTATAAATAATATTTTGATAGCGCAAGCAGGCCACGGAACCAATAACATTGGTCGATTTGAGCTTTGGGTTGATGACGAAACAAACAGTGTGGTGAGCCACAAGTGGGAGTTGGTTGAACTTTCAAGCGCGACTGTGGTTCCTGACGAGAAACTTGCTACCTTTATAAATACTTTTAAAGAGAACGTTGATAAGAAATACAATGCAGTACTCAGTACTTTTACGTCGATTGCAACGCACCCAAACCGTACTTTTGAATCAAGTCTCGGAAATATATATGCAGATGCTTTCGCCGAAATTGCCGGAGTTGATATGTGTTTTGTAGGAAGTGGCTCGATTCGAGTTCAAGAGCTAGGACCAACTGTTACACTTTACAATTTTCTGGATTCGTTTCCATATGATGATTCGCTGCAGCGCTTTACGTTGACAGGTGCTAATGTTCTGAAAATCTTTGCTAGATTCATGAGAAATGAGAATCGAAGTGGCGAAGGGGAATGCTATCAAGTAAGTAAGGGTATTGACGCTCAGTATGATACGCATAGTAATAAGCTCGACCGAGTGACATTTAAAGGAAAAAGTATCGACCCAGACGCCCAATATTCTGTAGCTTTTCAAGGATATCATGTATCGTCGTGCGAAAAATTTTTAGGATTAACATTTGAAGAACTTACGCAATTTGCACCTGTTAAGGTTATTACAGCTTCTGCGCAAGAGCTTTTGAAGGAGTACCTGAGGGTTCATCAAAGATTGTGTCCATCGGTAGAAGGAAGATTACGGTACCTTCCTGAAACTTAAAATTGTAGGTTTGTAATCGGATTGCGAAAATGATATAATCCGCAAGTTATGACTGACCAAGCCCATATTCGCAATGTAGCAATTATCGCGCACGTCGATCACGGTAAAACGTCTCTCGTCGATGCACTTATGAAGCAATCACACTTGTTTCGCGATAACCAAAAAGAAATGAACGAGAATCTTATTCTCGATTTTAACGAGCTTGAGCGTGAGAAAGGTATCACTATTCAAGCAAAAAACATCTCAATTCCCTACCAAGATTACAAAATCAATATTATTGATACCCCAGGGCACGCAGACTTTGGTGGCGAAGTTGAGCGAACCCTTACAATGGCAGACGGAGTTATACTATTAATCGATGCACAAGAAGGACCAATGCCTCAGACTCGTTTCGTTTTGAAACGTGCACTTGAATTGCAATTAAAACCAATTCTTATCATTAACAAAATCGACAAGTCACATGCAGATCCAAAACGCGCACTCGATAAGGCAAATGACCTGTTTTTGATGCTTGCAAAGCGTGATGAAGATCTAGAATTTCCTACTTTGTATGCAATTGGACGTGAAGGAAAAGTCTGGAAGCAAATTCCAGAAGGAGATCCTTCAACATGGGCAAAATTGCCTGGCGATATTACGCCAATTTTAGAAACAATCGTTGAGCACATTCCCGCACCAAAGGGCGATAAAACCGAGCCGTTTATGATGCAAGTCGCCTCAATGGATTACGACACTCATGTTGGTCGCTCACTTATTGGTCGTATTCGACGCGGAGAAGCAAAAAGAGGAGATCCAATTGTTCTTCTCTTACCAAACCAAAAAGGCGAAGTTGAAAAATTCAAAGGTAAAATAGAAAAGTTACAAACACGTATTGGACTTGAATTTAAAGATGTTGACCTTGCAACAACGGGTGACATTATTTCGATTTCAGGCATTGATGTTAGTGCAATCGGAGGAACAGTTTGTTCACCAGAAAAAGAAGAGGTTCTTCCATCTATCAAAATTTCAAACCCTTCAGTACAAATTACGTTTGAAGCAAATACGTCTCCATATGCTGGAAAAGAAGGCAAATTCGTGACAATGAAGCTTTTGCAGCAACGATTAGATTATGAAAAAGAGATAAACGTTGGTTTGACTATTAAGAAAATCGATGAGGGGCGCTGCTCAGTAGCAGGTCGAGGGGAACTTCAACTTGCAATTCTTATTGAAACACTCCGAAGAGAAGGTTATGAATTCCAAGTTCGACGACCTGAAGTCGTTTTGCAAGAGATTGACAAAGTTACTTGTGAACCAGTCGAAGAGCTCTTCATTGATGTTCCAGACGAATACGCCGGTGAAATCACCCAAATAGTGAGCAAGCGAAAAGGAGAACTTATCAGTATGGACTCAGAAAATGGTCAAACAAAGTTCATGTATAAGATTCTGACCAGAAACCTACTTGGAATTAGAACGGTAATGCTTACCTCTACAAAGGGAAACGTTATCATGGCAAACTATCTTTCTGCTTATGTGCCATATACAAAACAGGCTGACCTTTTCAGAAAAGGTGTATTGATTGCGACCGAAACAGGCGACGCAACCAGTTATGCTCTCAACATGTGTCAGGAACGAGGCGAATTGTTTGTACAACCTGCAGACAAAATTTACGAGGGCATGATTGTAGGAGTCAACAAATTCCAAGAAGATATCGAGGTCAATGCTGTAAGAGCAAAACATGCTACAAACATTCGTTCAGCTACCGCAGATGCTGGAATCAAGCTAAAACCTCCAGTACAGCTTTCAATCGAGTTTGCGCTCGCATTCTTGGCAAAAGACGAGATGCTTGAAGTTACTCCTCAAAATCTACGATTGAGAAAGATTCACCTTTCTAAAACCGCCCGTGATGTGCAAAAGCGCAAGGACAGAAACCTTGATGCTGATGCATCTCGACAAACGGGCTAGTTGCCTCAGCTCTTCTATCTGCTATACTTTCAGATGGATTTACTTGCCCCACTATTTTCACCAGACAGAGAGTCTGACATTCCGTTGATATACAAAGGAAAGATTTTTACACGACGTGCTGGATACCCTTTGTGGGTTTCTATAATTGGACCATCTGGTGCAGGCAAAGATACAATCAAAGATTTGTTGCTCCATACTGGTCAATTTTATTACATCAGGACTGCTACAAATCGTTCTCCAAGAAAGGATGAAGATCCTCGTGCATACATCTGGATGAGAGCTCCTTACGAAAACGAACCTCAGCGCTCTTATTTGCGAAGTCTTATAAAGCAGTACGACCTTTTTGAATATAACTACCACTATGGCAACATGTATGGTACGCCTTTGGAATCAATTAAAATCGCAGGTAAATCGGGTAGAATACCATTGTACTGTTCTGAGAATCAAGGAGCATTGTTTATGGAAAATCACCTCTCTGATCTATTTGATGTGCTTACCCTTTCTGTTATACCTGATTCGCTAGATGATATGGAGCGACGTATTCTTCGAGGTGGCAGAGACAATCAAGTTCAAAGGCTCGCAGAATCGCGTGAGCGAGTTCGAACTGCTCCAGAGGTCGCTCACTATATTGTTAAGAATCCGAGTTCTCCGGTAGAGAACGGAAAGAGTGGACTTGAAAGTGCTGTAGGTGCTATTAGAAAGCTACTCTATTCGATGTCCTAACAATCACAGAATCCCAGCTAACCAATTAATTCGTTGTTTGTGCAGAGAATATTATTGATTATTCTCAAGGTATTCTCGTCTTCTTCTATACAGATAGTAGATGACTGCCGCGATGAATACAATCAAAAGTAGCCACCACCATGACCAGCTCCAAGAAGCTGCTGCAAGTAGTGCTATGTAGGTTGTAGTTTCAACTGGATCGCTGAGCACATTTACTTTGTGTACTGCTGCACTATCGGTAATTCCTTTTGGTAAAGAACCTTGGTTTACTGTGATATTGTATTCACCAGGGCAGAGATCCATCTCCCACTTGCCGTTATTGTCACTAATAAAGTGGTCAACAAAGTATTCTTTTTCTGCAACATTGTAAGTTACCTTTCCAGTAATATTCGAGAATACCTTTTCGCCAAAGTCATAATTGCCGTTTTTGTTTGAGTCTACATACATGACGCCAATTAGCTTTACAACGTTGGTACAAGTCCTTTCACCTAATACTGCAGGTGTAGGCGTAGCAGTTGGGGTTGGTGTCGTAACAGCTGCAAGGACGGTTGGTGTGGTGACTGGTGGGATGTTTGTGTCGTTATCGTCTTCGGTTGGATCGTCAACTTCTTCACCTGTGCCTGTTCCATCTGTTGGAGTTGTTGTTGGAGGGACTGTTGGCTCTTCTGTAGGTGTAGTTGTTGGTGTTTCTGTAGGGGTTGGTGAAACTGTATCAGTTGCAGTAGGAGTTGGAGTATCGGTTGGTTCAACAGTATCTGTTGGTGTCGGAGTTACTGTGGGTTCGACCGTGTCGGTTGGAGTTGGTGTTACCGTTGGTTCTACAGTATCTGTTGGGGTAGGAGTAACCGTTGGTTCTACGGTATCGGTTGGGGTAGGAGTTGGCGTTGGTGTAGTTACTTGTTCTTCACACCATTCTTCTCCATCGTTTGTTGGCTTATTATCATCTCCGAATGGACCTTCGTAAAGAAAATCGTTTGAGTGGTCTCCATGCCCATTCCATCCTTCTTTTGCAACGTGCAAAACTTGCCAAGGGTTACTTTCACTTCCTGTTTCATGACAAATATAAACTTTTTTCTCGTCTTCCTCTGTTGGGGTTGGTGTAGGAGTTTCCGTTGGTTCTACAGTATCGGTGGGTGTTGGCGTTGCAGTAACGGTTGGCGTGGCCGTTGGAGTGGGTGTGCTAGTAATTGTAGGTGTTGGGGTTGGTAATGGGTTGCAGCCGTTTCTCCAAACTGATTCACCACTCGGCCAATTCTTGCCGGCGTAATATATGTGTTGACCATGTTTTTTGTAAGTAAGTGGTGGAATAATATCGTTGTCGTGTTTTTTATGCCCATTAAATACTCCGTCCAAGCTGATGAATTCTGTAATGTATGATCCGCCATGTGCTGGTACATAATGACAAATTCGGAGGGTAAAATCGTGCCAGTTGTATCCATCTGATAAATCGGGAATATTGTTGCTGTTCGCTGATGCTGGTTGTAGTAACGAGAGTGAGAGGACAGGAGTTACTATATATACTGAAACAAACAAGAGCACTGAGAGGACTTTCGTTGCAATTTTTGTGAGATTTGTCATGTTGTAATGGCTTATAGAAAATATAATTATCCTCTATATTTTACTATGGTTTAGAAGGATGTCAAGGTATGGAAATTCGGGCAGATTCCTGGACTTGGTAATACTCTCGAAGTACAGGCTCAATATAGTTGTTCCACCAATCTTTAATACTAAGATCATTTTCTCTTCTGTTATTAGCTATTCGAAGTATATATGCCAATTCGCTATTCATATCACTTATTCTGGCGTAATAATTTCTATCGCTTTCCTCCTTAATTCTTTTTACTTGAAAGCTTGGTTGCTCTCGTGGAATTGTTGCGAATGTATAGTCTCCTTCTATTAAGAGAAAAATGTCTCCTATTGAGTATGAGAGTTCGTGCAAGTCTTCCCAAATTGCTGCTCTATGTTCAGGATTCGCGAAGGAAAGTGGCGCGTACCATCGATTTAGAAATGTGCCTCCTGTTTCACTTTTAACCATTGGGGATTCATTAAGAGGTGTTGCTGATTCGAAGTCACTTAAGACTATAAACGAATGATCTATGTCGCTTGCAGGTTTACGAATAAGAAAATTATTTGGTGAAATATCGTGATGTATCAGGCTTACTGTTGGCTCATCAAAGCCGACGTAATCTTTAGGAATTTGAATATTATGTAATGTGTGAACTGCCCTGCACATTTGGGCAAACATTGAATATCGCTGCTCTGGAGTAAGAGATTTGAGTAGTTCGAAGTTCTCAAAAAGTGATTTCCCTGGGAACTCTTCGTACATCACTACGTGATCGATGCGCGTTTCAAGCTGCTTCCATTTTGGACTATTTCTCTGTACTACCTCATTGTCGAGTACTTTCTGAATTCTGCGTGCATACGGCGATAAACCTATGTCGTCTACGAGTGTATCAATCTCGACTGCTCCCCTAAAACGGTGTACGTTGGGGCATTGGTCGGCAGCAAGATCAAGTAGTAAAAAATTGCGCTCTAAATTTTTGGCGAGTATTGAGTGGGCTTCAACCTCTTTAGAAGAATCTGCAGCGTCAACGGCAACCATTCTTGCTCTAATCGGGGTTTCTCTGTTGGGAATTGCGGTAAGTGACATATGTATGGTGGGCAGCACAAGATTCGAACTTGTGACCTCTTCAATGTCAATGAAGTGCTCTAACCAGCTGAGCTAGCTGCCCGTGAGATCTTACAAAGGAATTATAACATGAGATCGATAATCAGCAAACAGTGATCCGATGCTTGCGGTAGGCACTTTTTTGCAATGTCACTCTGCTGCAAAGATTTTGAAGTAAAGGCATAATCAATGTGAAGAAAAGGAAAATTCGCGGGATATGTGTTTTTATTCGAAAAAATTGGTGTAGATAGGTATGAGAACGCACCTTGCGGCGAAATTTTAGTTATATCTCTTTGAATCTTTCCATTTTGTAGGGTGTTAAAATCGCCAACGATAAGATGCGGGACATCAGTTTTTCGCGCTAGAAACGTAAGAAGCTCTTTCTTTTGGCTTTCTCGAGCCTCTTTTGCAGGAATTACTACAACCTTTCCGTTCGTATCAAGCGTTGGCATATCGGTAATAGGGTTCCAAAGATGTATAGATGTTAAAGTAAGATTTTTGTTTTGAAGTGTGACAGAAAAATGCCCCTTGCTGTTGCTACGATTCACTTCGACGACGCTACCTTTCGGGGCGAGAACGAGGAATTCACCTTGCGAGTAAAAATCCATTGTGGGAAAGTACTCGTTACGAATCGAGGCGATTTCGTTTGTCATTAATTCTGATTTCCATACTTCTTGCAATAAAATGACATCACAATTTTGTCCTTTTAATGTACTAAGTCCAACATCTCTTCCCCACTTAAAGAAATACGCAGAATTCCAAGAACAAACCCGTATCAAGTTATCTGAGGGCAGTACTTTATTGGAAAAAATGATGGTACGTCCCATAAAAACGAATAGATTGAGAAGCAGCAAAGCTGTAAATGCCAAAGGAACAACAGGTATTCTCCTTTTATACATTTGGAAAATACAATAGAAAATAGGAGGTAATATAAACAAAACCGGTGGTGTATGGTGCAGATAGAATAACCAACCGCTCTCCCCGAAACCGCCTAAATATGCGATGTATATGATGTACCACACCAATACAAGCAATAAGTCACTGTTGGTTAAGCGGAATTTCATACGATTCTTTCTAGAATTACAGTACCATCTTCGAATGTTAGGGTTATTGATTGTTTCTTAAAGTCAATCACTATTTCCTGAGAAAGCTCTGTGTGTTCAATTATACCTACTTCATCTTTGCTCACAATCTCAAGAAAGAAGTTACCGGGAAGTTGAATTTGTTGGATTTCGATGAAATCGTGCATAACGGGACTAGACCCATCAATGCGTAAGTCTCGTAGTGAAAAATGATGCCAGCTGCTAAAGATCTGGTTAAGCAATGCTACACTTTTTTCAATAATTTCGTTACTTGTTCCGCTCGATGGAAGCGTAAGGGTTATCTGTGTAATCTTATTTGATTTGTCCTTAGTTTCTACTATTTTCGCAAAAGCAGAAAAGTCTTCTTGTTTAGCTACAGCTTGTGTGAGTACTACTTTCATAATTCGTTGTGTCTGCTGAATCTCAGATGTAAAAATAAGGGTGTTGCCAACAAATGCAATTGAAGATTCAAGTGGGGCGGTGAGGTACGAGACCGTTTTTGCAGCATTTTCCATTCCATTATGAACTTCAAGTACGTAGTTGTTCTGTTTTATGTAGCATTTAGAAAAGAATACATTGTGAACAGCATCAACAGTGGTTGCGGATGCATCTTTTCGTTCGAGCACAACGACAATCGGTCGGTTTGTAAATGGTTGAAGAATTACCTGTGGGTCAATCATCGAGTCATTCTAGCATTTCTCTCGTGTAAGGTATAATAAAATATGAAAAAGAAGACGAGTGTTATGTTCATTTCGCTGATTCTTGTGATTGGAGCAATCTATTTGATTTCGTTACGCGCGAGTTCTATTAATGCTCAGCCCGTTCCGACACCAACTCCTATTCAAGTCGAAGTCACTTCTCTTCCAACTGAAACTACAACGCCGTTGCCACCAACTCCTGTGATGCTAAACGAAACACCAGCTAAGGGCTATGTTCATTATTTTGAAAAACTTCCGACGGTAAATGGACAACAAGGATACGTGGCATTTCCCTTAATATATAACCCAGATAATTTACCGCCAATTGTTATGTATTACCATGGCTCAGGGCAACGCATCACTTCAAATTTTTCGGATCAAGTAATGAAGAATATGCGAGCATACGGTGCGTACTTTACCTCAAAAGGTTACGCCTTTCTTGCCTCAAATCAGCATGGTGATAATCAAGGTAACAAGGTTGCAGTCGAAGACTCAGAAGCTTTGATAAAATGGGTAAAAGAGCGATATGATACTGCGGACAGCTTATTCGTAATTGGATTTAGCATGGGAGGAAAGCCTGCAATGCGTCATGTGTTGTTACACCCTACAAAGGTAGAGAGACTTGCTCTTCTTGCGCCTGCACAGCAGATAGAAACCTATACTGCAGAGCAAATTAAGCTATTCAAGAATACCGAAACAAAAGTTTGGCACGGCACAGCCGATGTGAACGTGCCCTATTGGGTTACAGAGGAATTACAGGCATATTTTAAGAAATACAGCGTTCCTTTACAAATAGTAACTCTGAAAGGGAAAACACACTGGGACGTCGATACAGAATATATGAAGGATATTGAGGTGTGGTTTTCAGAAGAAGTGAGGCTTTAAGGGGTGGTTGGGGGTGGGAAATAATTTCTGCCTTTTATTTCAGAAGGGAAACACTCTTGCTCGGATTTCTTGTTCGTTAAATCGTGGTCGTATTCATACCCTTTTCCATAACCAATCTCTTTCATGAATTTTGTTGGTGCATTTCTGAAATGAAGCGGAACAGCAAGATTCCCATATTTTTTTACGTCTTCAGCTGCTTTTTGATAGGCGACGTATGAGTTGTTACTCTTTGGTGATTTAGCAAGATATTCTGCAAGCTGCACGAGAGCGACACCACACTCTGGCATTCCTAGGTTTTTGCAGGTGTCAAAAACCACATTTGCAAGTAAGAGTGCATTAGGTTGTGCATTCCCAATATCCTCTGAGGCAAAGCGTACAAGTCTTCTGGCAATATACAACGGGTCTTCACCTGCTTCGAGCATTCTAACTATCCAGTACACAGCAGCCGAAGCATTGGAAGATCTCAAGCTTTTGTGAACAGCAGAAATGATATTGTAGTGCTCTTCTCCATTTTTGTCGTACCTGAGAAACTTTTGCATTGCGGCTTCGACATCTTTTTTTGTAATCTCTTTTGTTTCGGCAATATTGCAGGCTAGCTCAAATGAAGTCAGTGCAAACCGCATATCTCCGTTTGCAAGTTCTGATAGGTAAGTTTTTACCTCGTCAGAGAGAGAAACTTCAAGTAAACTCGCAGCTTGAGTAAGCCTTTGTTGAATATTTTGTTGCGAATGCTCAGAAAAAATGAAGACTCTACTTCTTGAAAGTAAGGGAGAGATAACGGTAAAACTTGGATTTTCTGTTGTTGCACCAATGAGAGTGATAACACCTGATTCGACATACGGCAAAAGTGCGTCTTGCTGGGCTTTATTCCATCGATGAATTTCGTCTATGAAAAGGATTGATTTCTTTTGACTGATTTCTTGATTTTTAACCGCACTTGCAAGTATCTTTTTGAGCGCATCTTTCCCTTCCGTTACAGCTGAAAGTCGATGAAAATCGGCGTCCACTGTTATTGCAATAATCTCTGCGAGTGTCGTTTTGCCAGTTCCTGGAGGACCCCAAAAAATCATGCTCGGAATATTGCCTGACTCAATAAATTTTCTGAGAGGTCCTGAATCACCGACGATATCTTGTTGTCCAACAAACTCTTCTAAGGATTTCGGGCGCATACGAAACGCAAGTGGTTGTTGCATACGCTATTATACCCCTTGCGTTTAGCTATATCGCATTCTCGTTGTGGTATACGGCTGAATTGTCGATTCGATGGGCTTGTATACCGTGCTTATTGTAGAACTTGATTGCTTCTTCGAGTTCAGGGTGATCCTTTGCATAATCTTCTAGTGATACTTGGCTCTTCCAGGCCTCGTATGCCTGAACAACTGCGGTTGCTCCTGCTTTTGTTCCTTGTGGATGTGAGTGCACACCTCCGCCCATTGTGGTAATAAAGTCAATGGTACCAATCGTATCAAGGAATTTTGGTAAGAGTACTGGGTTTAATCCTCCAGAAATGATTGGTGCAGTTTTGCTGATGACACGCCAAGACATTTTTCTTTCGAGTGTCGTATCGATACCTTTGGCTCTCGACATCGCAATTCCATGTGCTCCTGAGTTCCAGAGTTCTTCCTCTTTTTTAATTTCTGCAACTACATCCGAATCTGTTTCTGGAATTTCGCTCCAAACTTGATCGAAGTAGTGCCCATGTGACTTCAATTTGAGAATACCGTGTGCGGCTGTAATATCGTCGGTTGCGTCTCCAGCCATTTTGCCAATTCCCGCTGTCCCCGTATGAATACCCGATGCACCAGCAAGTCGTGCGAATTTAGAGAGCACCAAGACTGAGTAGCCAATTGGATTTTCGGCTCGTGTAAATGCTCCGTGACCTGCTCGATGATAGTGCAAGAATACATGTGGGAAGTGTCTTCTAATTGTTTGAACTGCTGTCCAGCCTGACGTAATACCGTCTACAAGAAAAGCGTAGCTTCCGGGTTTCATAACATTAGAGATATACTCCGCTCTGCGAATCATTGTGTCAAAGTCTGCGGCAGATACGTTAAAAGAGTGAACTTTGGTGTGTCCGGTTGCATCTTCTGCTCTGTCCATTGCTTCTCGGACTGATACAACCATCTTTTCAAATGGAGAAAAAGTTTGGTCGGCTTGTGGTTCATCATTCTTAACAAAATCTCCGCCACCAGCCCAGAAATCGTAACATACCTCGGCGTATTCTGTGGAGGTTAAGCCAATCTTTGGTTTTATAATTGTTCCAAGAACGGGGCGATCGTAATTCTTTAGGTAATCGCGCATATCGTCGAGGGTGACTGACGGACCATCGTATTGATCAAGCATTTGAGAGGGGAACCATACATCGAGCAGCTTACACTCCTTAAGTTCGGCCATTCCAAACACATTCCCTGCGATAAACGTAAGAATGTTTTGAACATTTCCACCTCTATCGAAGATAAGCCATGGGTAAGCAATATAAACGAGATTGTTATCGTGATCAACTTTATAGACACGTGCATCACATGTTTTTGAGTAGGACGTTAGTGTTCCGACTTTTAGGTTTGAACCAGAGGAGGATTCAGCAGCAATCTCTGTCGCGACATCTTCGAGTGTGATATCGCCGTACGGAACGACTTTGAACACTGCGAGCATGTACTGTCCATTAAATACTTCTTCGTTTCCAAGATACAAATATTGTTCTTGCATAGCGTGGGCAGTCAACTTATTCTCTCCATTGTAAGTGCAGAATGTGATTGAGTCAACTAAAATGCTATAACACACCCTACTATGGCACTAAACTTCACTAGATCAACACAAGCACACGAGAACCTGTTGTACTCAAAATACCTTATAACGAAGTAGCCGCCTTTATGACCAGGTAATGGAATTAGCGATTTATTGACGATATTAGTTCATAATCTCCCTTGTCCATTTCCCATCCAACTGATTGCGTATTTTCACGTACATGGGTTCCGTTTGTGGATTTAATAAGTGCCAAGGTGCGGGGAAAATGTGTGACCCAGTTAATTGCAACTTGGGTCGGTGTCTTCTGATATTTTTTTGCGAGAATTTGTAGGACGCTCTCTTTATCAGAATTGAAGAAGGAATCAACCATCATCCCCCCTTTTCGTATGGTGAAATATGAAATTGTAGTCATATTTTTTTCTCGCATAAATTCGAGTGTTCCATCCTGCTCGTAATCTCGAATAAAAACTCCATATGGAATTTCATTAGAGTGTAGTGGATATTTAGTGAACTTTTGTGCTTCTATAAGATCTAACTTGGTATAATTGCTTACTCCGATATGCTTTATTTTTCCAGTTTTTACCAATCGCTCCATTTCTTGAAATACGTCGTGTGCTCTTAACTTTCCAAGTGTTTTTTTGCTGTGAATTTGAAATTGATCGATGTAATCAGTTTTCAAAATTGAAAGGTAACGATTGCATTGTTCTTCGATTTCAGAGAGTGAATGGAGCGGTTGATTATTGTTTGGCCGGGTGAGTTTTGCGTTGATGAACAAATCGGTTCTTGGAATGTTCGTTATGGCCTTAGATACAAGTTCAACCGTATGACCACTTCCGTACATAAGGCACGTATCGATATAGTTACTTCCTGTTGAAAGTGAATGACGGAGTTGGTCGATGTCACTAATATCATCCATAAAGGAGTGTGGGCCATGCCAATGTCCACCAATCTCAGACGTTCCGATTCCAAGTAAAGGAAGTTCTACACCTGCGTTTGTAGTGAAAGTTGGGAGTGGACTTGTTTTGTATGAAATCACGCTTCGCTCGAAAATAAAATCAAAAAGTGATTTAAGAAAGTTCGCAACAATGTGATTTTTGATTGTTATGACGAGCATGTCATCTGGGTTCCCTTTTCTCTCAGTAAAAATAGCATAGTCATCAAATACAGAGAAGCTGACATCAGGCAGGATTTCTTGAGGGAATATCCGCGCTTCTTTCAGTTGTTCGGGGTCGGAGGTGTTGTAGTTTCGTTGCTTTGGGCCGAGTGCTGCAGTTGTCAGAAGCTTTGTGTGAACTTCTCTATCGACCAGGTCTTTGGTGAGTTGCTTCTGAAAATTCGCGTAGGAACCTCCTTCTGGATATTGTTCGTAGGCATAGATGCTGGCGTCGCTACTGACCTTTAAACGGAGGATTTTATCTTGACAGGATCTCATTAAGCTCATTTTTCTATAATGGGCATGTATACCCTTCTCGAGCGTAATAGATGAGTCTGTTGGCTTATTCTGCGCTGTTTGTAAAAGCTCATGGACTACTCTTTCAAGTTGATATCCTTTTTCTTGGTATGAAACAAGTCTCGAGCGGTAAAGCTCTTTAAGCGCGTCCGGGTGGACTGCTTCGAAATACATTCTTGTCTTGACTTGCTTCTTTAGTACTAGGTGTAATTCCGTTAATTCTTCGAGAACTCGATACAGGGTAGCTCTGTTTATATTTAGTCTACGGTACAATTGCCCTGCAGTGCCAGTACGTTCCAACAGTGAGGTATATACACGGATTTGGAAATCACTCAAATTGAGCGTGTCATTTAGAATTTGTTCTACGTTCATGATACATTGTATCCTAATGCAACGAACATTCCAATATAATTTGTCGTCTTACGGTAGGAAGACAATACTAGCACGAGCAGGTGATTTTTGCCTTTTCGCCGTTGTCAAACATGACAATACTTCCAAACAATCGTTCTCGCCCGTCTTGAAGTAATATTCCTGCTCCATCGGAAAGTGCATATAAAACTTTGTTGTTTTGATAAGTATATTGACGTAATTCTTCATCTACAGCTGTTGAGTTGTCGTAATGAGGAAAGATTTCATATTTCACAAGTCCTAGTGCTTGCAAGTCGCGTAAATCAACATCATTGATGTCTGGATCGGTAGAAGGGTAACCTGCGAGCTCTATTGATGGTGTTGTAAGCATTGCACCTGCACTGAAGCCAATAAGTAAACCTCCACGAGTTACAAAATCTTGAAGAAGTTTGATTCCACCGTTCACTTTTAAAGCATGAAGAAAGCGGTACGTGTTCCCTCCGGTTATAAAGAGAACCGAAGATTCTTTGCATATTTTAATGTCTTGAGCACTTATGGGTTCATCTATAATTATTGGACTAAAAGGAATAGCGGTATAAGCATTACAGTAGTTCTCAATCCAATCTTGTGCGTATGCAATTTTTGCTTTTGGAACAGTCAGGAAAGGAATAATCTTGGGGTTGCGCTCACGAATCATCGTAAAAACAGCTTGATTCATCATGTGATTTTGCTCGGGAGTGCCACCGCTATAGAGCGCGAGATTCATATTTAATTATAGCAAATAAAAGGTCTTTTAATCCCCCTCTTGCAATCACCCCAAAACTTGCTCTATACTGTGACAGGTAATAATTTAATAAAAACCTGTCCCATGCAAAAAAAGGCGACACTTAAGGGTTTTACCCTTATCGAAATTTTAGTCGTCGTCGGTTTGATTGCCATCCTCGCTGCAATCACAATCGTCGCGATCAACCCAGCAAAGAACTTTGCTGACACCCGAAACACGCAGCGAAGTGCTGATGTTCAACAGATCTTGAACGCAGTATGGCAATATGCATCAGAACAGGGCAATGCCTTAGCTGACTTTGGTACTATTCCTCTATGTACTGCAACTCCAGCACCAATTAGTGCTGTAACCACTGGAACTCCTCCAGCAGGAACCATTAACCTTTACACTCTTTTGGTTGATACCTACATCGCAGATATTCCAAAAGATCCAAATGGTGGAACTGACGCAGATACAGGTTATACAATCTGCCAGACCTCAGGTGGACGTGTTCAAGTTGCTGCACCAGATGCAGAGAACGGCAAGTCAATCGTAGTTAAGAAATAGTCTTAACTGACAGGTTTGCGTAAAGGGGAGCTTGGGCTCCCCTTTTTTATGACGTTGTTAATGCGATTAAAATTACAGTAATCCTTCTTGATGTGTGAGATTTGGTTTTAATTACTTACCCTACTCTCTAAAAGGAATATGCTTTGGAGTAATTCTATGCACGATCATCCCGAGAATTGCTGCTGAAATGCCAATGTAGGTAAAGAGTATTGGGGAGTTTAGGAGTGAAAGAAGAGTTCCTCCAATGATCGGTCCAATAATATAACCAAAATTTGTAGCCATGTCCCTCGTTCCGATGATTTCGTTATCATACGATTTCGATTCGTTCAGATAATCTGCATACGCACCACCGAGCGCCGCATATGCAATTGATATAAAGAATGCACTTATAAACGAAACTATTATGTAGATTGGTACGGAAGTAACAAATCCTAAGACTGCGAGCACAAGGCTTCCTAGAATAAAGGCAAAGGTGCCAACTCTTTTCTTTCCGAACATGCGAGTTAATTTTGTGGTCATACCATAAGCAATAAACGAAGGAAGAAAGTTTACTGCAAGAATAACTCCACCAAGTTCTGACAATTGTGGAAGAATAGTTTCAATAATTGGCGTGACCGTCCAAATTACGGCATCGATAGTTGATGCTGTAACTCCAAGTAATAAAAGTGGTGAAATCTTTTTTGCAACAAAAATCAACTTAGCCATTGCACTAAGTTTTTCTAGATTAGAAGGTTTTTGCGTTGTACTCTCTCTCCTTTTGGCGCGTATTGCTGGCACGAGCATAATAAGGGCAAATCCTACAATACCAAGCAGTAAGTATCCAAGTTGAGAGTATGTCAGATGCCCGAATAATCTTTCCGCTGAGAGTGTTCCTACAATATAGCCGACATCATGAAAAAACATCAAAATTGATACACTCGCAACATGAAAGATAACTTTGGACTCTCGTGCGGTAAAGTCTGCACTTGCAAACGCCCAAAGATTGTAATAAAGCCCCCATAATACCATACCAACAATGAAAGGAAGCACACCAGGTGCAAAGAACATACAAATAGGAAAGGCAGCAGCTACGAGGATGGTTGCAACAAAAAGTTTTTTATAATGAGTTGTACTCAGAAACCTTGTGAGTACAAAGTCAAATATAAGTCCGAATAAAGAGGAGGAGGCATATAGTAAACCCATGTTAAATTCCGACAGACCATATTCCGTCATGACAATAGGAACAAGGTACGACATTATCGAATCAAAAACTGATAACAAAAGTATCGCCAGTGCAACGTAAAAAACTAAGTGTATCCCAATATGATAGCCAGCTCTCAAAGAATCAAGTTTGTTTTTGAAGAAATTCATTTCATAAAATAGCATGTGTCCCGCACACTTTCCACCCTACTGCAAATTTCGGCTTCTCTTGCTATAATGAAAAAGAATGAAACTGTCCCTTGATGCTAAAGCTCCGCCCGAAACTCCCAAAAAACCGGTGCAAACCGAAAATGTAACGACTTCTGATGTTGGAAGTACCCCTTCATTATCAACACTTGATACTTCTGATATTGGCAAGTTGTTAGAAATCCTGATTGTAAAAGCATTCGAAGCAAAATCTTCTGATATTCATATTGAACCGACTGAAAAACGACTTGTCGTTCGTTATCGTGTAGACGGCATGCTCCGCGAGGCGTATTTCTTTGATAAGCTTATCGAAGAAGCTCTACTTTTCAAGATCAAAGTCGAAGCACAAATTAGAACGGACGAGCATTTTGCCCCACAAGACGGTAAAATTCGTTTTAATATTCAAGGTACGCCGGTGGACGCTCGTATTTCAATCGTTCCTACGACAAAAGGTGAAAAGGTGGTTATCCGTTTGCTTGCTCAGCAAGGTAAAGGACTTACACTGGAAGAGCTAGGTATTGTTGGGAGTGATTTAGAGAAGGTAAACAAGAGTTATACCAAACCATACGGAATGATTTTGGCTGTTGGCCCAACCGGGTCGGGAAAAACTACGACTCTTTATACCATTCTAAAGATCTTAAACCTTAGAGAGCGAAATATAACGACGATCGAAGATCCGGTTGAATATGATATTGACGGTGTTAATCACATTCAGGTTAATGTAAAAGCAAACATGACCTTCGCGAGTGGTCTGCGTGCTATTTTGCGACAAGATCCAGATATTGTTATGGTTGGTGAAATTCGTGATACAGAAACTGCGCGTATTGCAATCAATGCAGCAATGACTGGTCACCTTGTATTGTCTACTTTGCACACGAACGATTCAGTAACAACTATTCCACGTCTCGTTGATATGGGAATTGAGCAATACCTTGTTGCATCAACTGTCAATGTAATAATCGCTCAACGATTAACTCGACGTCTTTGCGAAAAATGTAAGCAACGGTATAAACTCTCCGCTGAGGAGCTTTCCCATGTAAAAAAAATCCGACCTGATATCGCAGGAGCCTTTAAGCCCGGAATGACACTTTATAAGAAGAATGGCTGCGACGTTTGTAGCGGAACTGGGTATAAAGGCCGAGTCGGTTTGTACGAAGTGCTCGAGCTCACAGAAAAATTACGACGAAATATTGCTGAAAAGGCAACAGTAGATGAGATTTTCTCTTTGGCAAGAAAGCTCGGACTTACGTTGATTGTAGAAAGTGGTATTGAAAAGATTAAAACTGGATTAATCGACTTCGACGAACTTATGCGAGTTACTACTATGCGCGAATAGTCATTCACTTCCATTTTTGTGTGAGTTCAGGTACTATGTAGCGTATGGCTGCCCCAAAGAAAAAAATAGCCAAAGTTGTGCACGAAGAAAACCCAATTTCTCGTCCTGAAGACTTCAAGTTAGGTCTTTTTGATAGGGTACCTGAGCTTAATATAGCGATGGCGATTCGCCATATGTCTGTAATGCTTCGGTCTGGAATCAGCTTGGCTAACACCGTCAATATCATGTCCGAGCAATCTGAGAACGCATTGTTGCGTAAGATTTTTGCTTCAATTTATAAAACCATTCAAAAGGGTGTTTCTCTTGCCGAATCCATGAAGCGTTATCCAAAGGTCTTTTCTTCTATTATTGTTTCCATTATTGAGGTCGGTGAACAAGGTGGTGGTTTAGATCAGAACTTACTGTTTTTGTCTGACTATCTAAAAAAGAAGCACGATTTGCAGAAAAAAATTAACGGTGCTCTTTTGTACCCAATGATTGTGCTCTTTTTAACAGCAGTCGAAATGTCTGGAGTAATTTTCTTTGTATTGCCAAAGCTTGAAACTCTCTTTCTTACCTTTAAAAACATACCAAAGTATACGGTTGTAATTATGCAGGCTACACGTTTTATTCGTCTTAATTGGTATTATTTGCTCGCTGGCGGGCTTGTGATTGCGTTACTACTCTACTTCTACTTTAAAACGCCCAAAGGGAAGGTTACCTTGAGTAAGATTTCGCTCTCTTTCCCAATATTAAACCAAGTGGTAAAGCTCCAAATTTTAACCTCTGTCGCAAGAACTATTGGTGTATTGATGTCAAACGGTATTCCTTTAGTAAGGGCAATTCGAATTACTGCAGAAACAACGTCAAACTCAGTATACAACAATATTTTGTCACAAGTCGCAACACAAGTGGAAAATGGTGTCTCGTTGGCAGCTGCGTTGGCTCTTCATAAAAAGTATTTTCCAGAAACCTTTATTAAGCTTATTGAATTAGGAGAATCAAGCGGAACACTTGAAGAAAACCTACGGTATTTATATGGCTTCTACTCAGAAGATTTGCAAGAACTAACAAACAATATGGCCTCACTGATTGAACCACTATTACTAATTCTTATTGGTGCGATGATTGGAATGCTTGCAATTATTATTGTTGGGCCAATTTACTCACTAACCTCTGCTATTAACTAATGAAAGCAGCCAGTTTGCTCGAAGTTCTAATCGTAATTGCAATTTTCTCGATGCTTGTCGTGCTGACGTTTCCTTTCTCTCTTCGACTAGTAAATCAATCAAAGGCAGATGCTGAATCAAAGACTCTTGCCTATGCATTGTTTAGACAGCAGCAGGATGCTTATGCTGGGTTGGAAGGTAAAGCGTATGGTGTTGCTCTCTATAACGATCGTTTTGTTGTTTATACCGGAACGAGTCTCGCAACCGCTGAGTCAAACGAAACATACTATTTTGCTTCGCCAATTCATTTGCAGGGTCTTTCACTTTCAAGCGGAAACGAGGTCACATTTTCTAGTAATTCTTTTCGTCCAAATGCGTTTGGTCATTTTTTAATTTCAGATTCAAATAAAAGTTACCGTATCGATATAAACTCTGAGGGATTGATTTCCTACTACGGGCAATGAAGCATATTCGACTTCCCGCATTCAGCCTCGCAGAGCTTTTACTGGGCATGGGATTGTTTGCCCTTTTGGTAACCTCTGTTGCCTCCTTTTCAATTGATTCTGTTAGAGCAACTCGTAATGCTGGAATGAAAGTAATTGCTGCACAAAAAATGCAAGAGATGTCGAATGCCTTACTGCTAAACAAAGACAATGTATGGTCAAGTATCGTTTCTAATACAAATAATGGAGATCTTTCGCTTGTATTGCAAAATGGAAGTTACGTGATTCAACAAGGAACCTCTTCTACTGATGGAATTTTGTTTCGTTTTACAATTGTTCCTGCAATGCGTGATAGTGAAGGAAACCTCGTTCAGAGCGGAGGTACAGAAGATTTGCATACACGCGCGATTCAGGTAATTTCTTCATGGACAGATTTTCTTGGCATTCCAAACCAAGCCACAGCTACTTTTTATATCAGTGATTGGAATGTGATTAAATTGCGTCAGTCTACACAAGCAGATTTTAATTCAGGAACTCGTGATAATACGGTTGTCACAAATGTAAGTGGAGGTGAAGTAACAATGGAAACAGTTGTGTACGCTGATTGGTGCAAGCCCTCGCTCACTCAAAATATGTACGATTTGCCCGGCCAAGGCATTGCCAAAACGATTAGTGCGAGACCCGGAAATGTGTACATGGGAACTGGTTCAAACTCTTCTGGAGTATCTTTTGCAAGAATGTCGTTTATTCCTTCAGAACCTCCGGTTGTTTCGACGTTGGGGATTTTTGATGGGTATAAAACGAATGCAGTTTACGGAGAAGGAAATTATGCCTACCTCGCGACACAAACGAATAGCAAAGAAATTGTTATATTGAATGTAGCAACAACTCCATATACTGAAATTGGATACTTTAATCCCTCGGTAAACTCTGAAGGGAAAGGGGTATTTGTTAATGGTAACGTGGGTATTATGGCAACTACGACTCGATTATACACTTTTAATTTAAGTGCAAAAACAGGTGCCAGACCGGTCATCAGTTACAGAACTCTACGAGGCACAGTAACTGACCTTTTTGTTCGAGGGAATTACGCATATGTTACGCTCTCAAATTCTGATACCGAAATGGAGATTCTTGATATTACAAACCCTTCGTCCATCCAGAGTGTTGGTTGGTTTGATTTAAACAATGCCGCTGCTACTTCGGTTTTTGTGAACGAGGCCAATACCCGCGCGTATGTTGGAACAAACGCTGTTTCAACCCAGCGAGAGTTTTTTATCGTTGATATTGTTAATAAGGTAGGGAATCATACGTCAATTGGCTCTGTTGAAACGAATGGTATGTCAATTAAGGATATTGTTGTGCCGGAAAACTCTAATAGGGCAATTGTTGTTGGAATAAATGGAACCGAACAATACCAAGTTGCCACGCTCGATAACGAAACGAACCCGCAATATTGTGGCGGACTTGCAGTTACCGGTGGAGTCAATGCGATTGCTGCTGTTACAGAATCTAATGGAAATGTATATTCACACGTAGTGACGACTAATGCGTCGAGTGAGTTGAGAACAATTAAGGGTGGGCCGGGTGGGGGTTCCTCATCTGGATATGGTTATTTACCTGCAGCTGAATTTACTTCTAGTGTACTCGATACTGGCTCGGCAACCACGCAGTATTACACGATTGATCCGGGAGTATCACTTCAGACTAATGCGACAATAAAGTTTCAAGTACGTTCCAGCGACGTTGCAACGATGACAGGCAGTAGTTGGATGGGGCCAGATGGAACCGCTGTAAGCTACTTTACCTCTCAAGATGCTGCGGTGCTGCCTTCTCTGCTTAATAGTAAGCGGTATTTACAGTACAAAGTTTTCTTCACCTCAGAAGATGGAATACACACCTCGACTCTAAATGATATAGAATTTACCTATCAAAAATGAAAACCGCTGCCTTTACACTTATCGAAACAATTCTCTATCTCGCACTCTTTAATGTTATCTTTTTTGTAGTTATTACTTGGGCAATTTCTTTAGCACAAAATAATCGCACGGCTGAGTATAAAAATGCTTTAGAGAAAAATGCAATTTTTGTGACTTCTCATCTTAAAGACTCGTTTCAAGAAGCAAATTCTCTTGACTCTGCAAATTCGACCTACAACAGCGACAATGGCAAAGTTCGAGTATCAAAACTCGCTAGTTACAAGGAATACTATCTTCAGAATCAAGTATTGAAAGTAACGGATGGCGTAAACACTCACGATTTAACCGACCAGTTTGTACACGTGACAAAATTTAATGTTGTACCCATACAAAATGCATTGGGCACGGTAACAGGCGCTAACATTACAGTGCAATTCACGGCGGAAAAATTCCCACAATTAACTAAAGAGATAGAGAGTTATTATGCATTTCGGTAGAAAAAGAGTAGATGGCAACGTTTCATTAACTACCGTTATTGTTGTCGGTGCTTTGCTCATTGTCTCTGGAATGGGGCTACTTGCGAATGCCATCGATGTCGCCATGAGTACAAAATCGTACTTCAATCAATCGCTTGCCGGTTTACGAGTAACGAGCTGTGTTGAAGAAGGTATGTACAAGATAACGAAAGATGTTGCATTTACAGGCACCGTAACGGTTAATTATAGCGATGGGAATTGTCTGGTTGTTATTTCGAATGTTGGCGGTAATACAAGTAAAAAACGACTACTGGTTACTGCAGTTGTAGGAGATTACACTGTTACTCGAGAAAAATTTGCAGATACAACAACGTCTCCAATGATTTTACTTAACGAATAATAAAATGAAAGCAAGTGTAAAGCAGACAATAATCAGAAATATCATATTTGGAGTGCAGGATAGTTTTGGCTCAACCGTCGGATTTCTTTCAGGTATTGCTGTAAGTGGGGTAACCAAAGAGACACTCCTTACCTCGGGCATAATTCTTGTGATTGTCGAAGCCTTTTCGATGGGGATTGGGAGCATTATTTCAGACCACACTGTAGAAGAAGTCAAAACTAAGCGCTCTCTTCCATTAAAAGGATCTGCTTTTGGTGGAGTGTACATGTTTTTTGCCTATGTTATCGCGGGAATGGTACCACTACTTCCCTATTACTTTATGTGGGGACCATACGCGATCCTCTGGTCTATTGGAATGACAACGTTCTTTGTTGGTTTACTTGGGTATATTAGCGGAAGAATGCTCGGTCTCTCGCCAATGCATCATACCAAAGAGATGCTTTTTGTTGGCCTAGTAGCAATTATTGCCGGCGTAACTGTTGGAAAATTACTACCCTCAGCCTAATAAGGTTATAAGTTCTTCAAGTTTCTCAATTTTTTGATCAAAGCCTTCTTGGTTGTAACTTTCGTCTATGAATTCAGCAGAAGCAACAGTATAAATACCGGCCGATTTTGCTGCTCTAATTCCCCTATTCGAATCTTCTACTGCGATTACCTGTTCAGGTGCTAACCCCATTAGTTTTACGAGATAATTATATCCATCTGGAGCTGGTTTTGGATGTAAATTTGGCATATCAGCAACAGAGAGAGTGTGTTCGAAATACTTTTGCTGCGGTAGTCGCTTTAGCAACAACTCAATCCACGGGGAAATTGAAGAGGTAACAATCGCAAGTCGTAAGCCTTTTTGTTGAAGTTTCGTAAGCACCTGTGAAAGATTTTGTGCTAATGCAGCTTTTGAATAGACTCTCTCTGCGTATGTGTCATATTGCGCTACATATTCTTCTAATGTCATGTGCAGTAAACCTGCATCAGTTAGGATTTTGTGCTCTTCTGACATCGATATCCCGTAGATTGTTCCCATGAGCTTGTCTGGAAGTTTGGTAATACCACAATCCGCCCAAAAATCGTCAGAATATGTTCTCCAAATTCTTTCTGAATCGAGCAAAACGCCATCCATGTCAAAAAGAACGGCTTTAATTTGTGACGGAAAAGTCATGAGGTATAGTAGTTGAGACTGTGTAATAATGTCAAGAAAAAAGGAAAATCGGGGCGGCGGGACGCGTTACGAACTTTTTTCCAAAGTATTGCAGTTTGTTTCCGAGCTACAAAATCGTTGGAAATTCCTTGCTTATTACTCAAATGTTAATTTAAACTTGTAATTATTATGATGTATAAAAGAGGAAAAGGAAAGAGTGTTTATTCAATTATAGACTGCAATTAAAACTATTATGATAAGAAAGTTTCGTTAATCATCAGATTTAATTCCAATATATTTTTTAACAGTTGCAATTATATTATCGAATATTGAAGTTAGTTTTGTTTTTGCTTGGTCTGTTAATCGAGAGGTGTGCATAACGGAATTTCTTAGTGGTTTGTATGATTTGTCTTCATCTTTGAGTATTTTATCATTAATTATTTTAGCAAGATCTATATAATCTAAGTACATTAAAATATTATCCTCTTCACTTCTTACCTGTATAGATGTGCCAGCTTCAAATTTTTGTTTTTGTAAGCTATTTTTTCC
Organism: Patescibacteria group bacterium; assembly: GCA_016860985.1. Classification (GTDB taxonomy): domain Bacteria; phylum Patescibacteriota; class Dojkabacteria. The sequence continues at coordinate 1,034,640 of BOKM01000001.1, forward strand.
TCTCGTACCTTTACAGAATTCACACAATGAGATGTTTCCATTTGCAGGATCATATCTATCTTCGCATGTTTTCCCTTTTGGGTCAGTTTTGCAACACGACTCAGGAGAAAGGCTGTTTTTCTCAATATGCTTTCGCAATAAATTCTCGGAAATAAAACATTCCGCATAGGATGTAAAATTATACTGTGCATCATCACCTAACTCATTAATCCAATTATCAATTTGATTCTTGTTGGCTGAATCTTGTTCAGGAGTATAATCCCTTGATACTGCATTAAAGAGTTCTCTAGACTTCCTCTCTTTTTTCGGAATGTCCTCATTCTCAGGATCTCCATCTTCACGATTCTCTTGCCTCCATTTATCCCAATATTCGATAACCTTTACTAGAACATTGCTCTTTAAATGTTCTAAAAACTCCTTATATTTGGGATCATCAGCTACGATACCTTCTCTACTACTTGTAAATCTATCAATATTGTCTGCATCTAACTCATCATAATGAATTTGTCCATAAAGATAGCTCTCAGCAATTCTTGCAGAGGGCATATGTTTTAAAATGTCTTTTTCTCTTAGTCTCCCATTTACGAAAAGATCTACGCTAACGCGTTCATCTGTATTAATTACCTTCAAGTCTCTCGGTTTTTCAACAGAAGCGATAAACCCCTTATAACTACCATCCTGCAATGATAAAGTAGTACTGTTTTTTATCTTTGTCAGTTTTTCCTTATATGGATCATCTTGAGTATTTATTTCCCACAGAAATTCAGTTTTAGTTGCTAATTCATTTAGATGTTCTTGAGTAATCTTTTCATCGTTTAGAAATATATTAAAAGAACTGTCTAAAAGGGAAAACCGAAAATAAAGTGCAATCATCTTTTTTAAGTAGTCAAGTGTGTTTCTTACTCCGTCATTAAAATCTTCAAAATGAATAATAGTTCCATGTTCATGATTCTCGATATATTTAGAGAAACTTTCTTTGCTAAATGTTTCGAGTTTATATTCCTCTGGAGTTAAGTCATTTGTGATAGCCTTATCAAGACCAGAATTATCAATTACACCTCCTATATATTCTGCGTCCTTGGTCTTGGACAGAATACTAATTTTCTTTGCACACGATAATAATGCAAGCTTTCCTATTCCTTTACGTCCTATATAAGGACGATTTTTAGAAGACTCGTTATCTCCATTTTTTCTTTTTGAATATCCAATTTTTAAAAATTTGTTCTGAAAGTCATCACTTGTCATTCCTATGCCATCATCTTTAATAACAAAGCTATTATTGTCTTTATCAATATAAATCCATACATTCTCTGCATCAGCATCCCATGAGTTTGAAATAGCCTCTCCAAGAACAGTTACAAAACTACGATATAGATTTCTACCAAGATGGTTCAAAACACTTAATGAAATATTGAAAGTAAAATTATTTTTTTCCATTTTGTTTCTCAACATGACTAATTATTGCTTCTCCTATAACTGCTCCTAGTTTTGGGGGAACAGCATTTCCGATGTGTCTACCAATCTTTGAGAAAGATATGTTTTCTCCAAAATCATAATCTTCTGGGAAAGTTTGTAATAATGCGCCCTCACGCAAAGATAACCCTCTGTTTTGTTCTGGATGTCCAAACCGTCCCGAACCATAATTAAAAAACTGAGTCGTTATTGTAGGCGATATGCTATCCCAAGACATTCGTCCGTAAACAGAAGTATATGTTTGACCACTATCTTTCCGATAGCAATTAGGAAGTAATTTGGGGTCCCAGTCTCGCCAAGTTCCGTTAGGGATCGACTGCTTTATCCGTTCTTTATTTAAATCTGATAAGTTTTTAGATCTATGAACAGGGTCTTTTTCAAATACTTCTCCTGCTTCTATAGCAGGTAGTTTGCGAATAACTTCTGAAACAGAAACATACTCTCCTCTTTTATGTGTTGTCTGAGGAATATTGATTAAACCGATTTTGGATCCAATTAAAACTAATCTACTTCTATTCTGAGGAATACCATAATTGGGGGCGTAGACTACTTTAAAATCAATTTCATAGCCTAAACCTTTAACATCACTTAGAAATTCTTTGAAAACATCAGTCTTAGTTATTCCTCTGACATTTTCCATCGAAATTATCTGAGGATCTAGTTCTTTTATTGCTCTGACAAAATGTTTTATTAAATCCCATCTCAAATCACGTGTTTTCTTTTTGACTTTATATGTATGAGATGAAAAAGGTTGACAGGGAGCGCATCCAACAAGAACTTTTATACTATCTTTACTGTATAATGATTTCATTTTGGAAAAATCATAATTAGCAACATCTGCTGATACAAAAGTACACGAATTGTTTGTTTCATATGCATACTGACAAGATTCATCATTATCAAGCCCTGCTAGTACATTTATTCCTGCCTGTCTAAGACCATAGGTTAAACCTCCTATTCCACAAAATAAATCAATTGCCTCAATTTTATGTTTGTCCATACTAACTATATTATCCCAAAATAAAACAATATGCCATATTTTTTTATTTTCCTATTATTTCCTCTTTTCTATCAATAAGTTGTTTGTCAACCAGGCAATTTGCTGTCTTCATCTGCATATTAATAAACGTCCTTGCCATTTTTGCTATCTGTTCAAGCTCCTTATTTGAATACTTCTTCAAATTCTTTAACTTTCCTTGTTTAATCTTTTCCTTAATCCAAAGATAAACATCATCTTCATGTACATTATCATCAAATACTTTTTTGCTCATATAAATGAACTAATAATTTAATGAGCAAATGATACATCTTGATGAACATTTTGTAGGAGCGACAGGACTTGAACTTTTACGAACTGAAAATATTTAGCTATTGATAAGGCTTTTAACTAGTTCGTAAAAAACAGGATATAAATCGTTCTACTTTAATGCACATCATGATAACGCTGAGTTATCAGTACTTTCTGGAGTTTTACTTTCAAAAATCGGGGCGGCGGGACTCGAACTCGCGACCTCACGGTCCCAAACCGTGCGTTCTAGCCAACTGAACTACGCCCCGATTGCGGAGAAAATATTGCCGGGAAGAGGAGTCGAACCTCCACACCATTACTGGCACTACCACCTCAAGGTAGCGTGTCTGCCATTCCACCACCCCGGCAATGTTACGTAATTATACAAAAAGGAGTGCCCGATAGCAAGCAACTACGTTCTCATAAACTGTCTGTCGACTTCTTCCTTGCTTAATCGCCACACAACTCTTCTGCCGTGGGGGCAGGCATATGGAATATGACAAGAGAGTAAGTCTTTCATTATTGATCGTGCTTCGAGTGTAGATATTCTTTCATTCATTCGTACTGAGTTGTGGCACGCCATTGTTGCGATTATGTGAGATATGCTCTTTTCAGAGGTAAAGTCTCCAATAACAGGAGAAAGGAATAAGTCATCATGCTCTACTAGCTCGCGTACAGTGTCCCCCAGTAGCCCTTCAATGTTTGCCTTTTGTAAATAGGTTGGAACACCAGATACAACAAGTTGCGAATCTACAATCGATATATTGAAGCCAAGCCGTTGAAATATATCTATGTGCTTTTTACATACGACCAATTCTTCCTGAGTTAACGGTATTGCTAATGGTACTAATAAGTTTTGCTGCTCAAGGGTCCCCTCTCCGAGGTAAACAGCTTTGAATCGTTCGTAGCGAATACGTTCTGCCGCAGCGTGTTGGTCAACTACCCATACTTCATCCAAGAATCCCACAACAATATAACGACCTAGTATTGGTTGGATATCAGCATCAGAAAGTGAAAGTGTTGCCTGCGACAATACATACTCTGGTATCTTTTCAGAAGAGGTCACTTCTTCTGGTGAGTAAGTTGAGTCACTAGATTCGTTCTGAACCGTGGAGTTGTCGTAAAAGAACTGTGGTTGTGATCCACGCAAACGAGAATAGGCGGAGGCTTCTTTCTTTTCCCACATTGGAAGTGAGTTTTGAGTATATGTTGGAGCAGCCGAATGTGAGGTTGGTTGAGCCACCTGACGGTCAGTTGCGGCTACTTGGGCTTGTAGTGCACCAGATACAGCATGAGTGACTGCTGCATACACTCTGAACGGATTAATCATTTTTATCTCGGTCTTACGTGGATGTACATTTACATCAATTTGATCTTGTGGCAGTTGAATCGAAAGGATATAAGATGGCTTGTAAAAATCTGGTACAAATCCAGATAACCCTTGAGAAACCGACTTAAAAACGCCTTTATCCTCAATTGAACGAGCGTTAACATAAAGTTGAGAGAACTTAGAAGTTCCAGACATAGCTTTAGGATGGAGAATATAACCAGTGATTTTATGTCCGTATTCTTCGTGACTAACGTGAACTAAATCAGTGCTTTGAAGTGTGTATATCTTCTGAACTCTGTCTTTCGGCAGTAAAAGTTCTGCACTCTGAGGAAAATTGTAAATTTCTTTGCCGTTGTTATGTAGTACAAAATGAATGCCACCGTTCAATAATGAAAAAGAAGTAAAAATCTTTAGGAGGTACTTGTACTCTGTGTCGGGTGATTTCATAAATTTTTGCCGTGCAGGAACGTTCGAAAACAAGTCCTCAACTGTCACCGTAGTTCCAGCTCCTCTTGCTGCTGGAGTCATGTGCGAAAGTGTTCCAAAGGTAGAGGTTAACTGCCAGATTTCATCATCTCGTTTTGAGGTAATAGTTACTTTGCTTACGGCTGCAATAGCTGCAAGAGCTTCTCCTCTAAATCCATAGGTCGCGATTGACTCCAATTCTTCTGTAGAGGTCAATTTACTAGTTGCATAGCGCTCGAAAGCAGCGGGCAAATTTTCTTTGCTTATCCCTTTTCCGTTATCCCGAACTTCAATTTTTGAAAGTCCCCCTTCTTCAATAAACACTTCAATATGAGTTGCCCCAGAATCGATTGCGTTTTCGAGTATTTCCTTTAATGCAGATGCTGGTCTTTCAACTACTTCACCAGCTGCAATCTGATTGATAACCTTTTGGTCAAGTTTCTTAATTTCTATCATCACTCTAATTCTACCATGGTAAAATGCGCCATGAGACCTTATTTCCAACAACAATTGTCCTTAACGACCTATTTTGGAAGAAAAAAGCAGGTATGGCCCTCCACTTGTTCAAGAGAATATTATATTTCTTTTGAAGATGCGTTGTGGGATTTGTTACCACGTTACGGGGTACAGAAGGGTTCAACGCTACTGCTTCCCGATTTTTACTGTAACGATGTACTCGATAATATTAGAGCACACGGTTACAACGTTGTACTGTACCGTTTAGATAAACAACTGTTACCCGATATGCAGAGCTTTACGACTCTTATTGCAGAATGCAAACCAAGTGTTGTCATAGATTTCTTTGTTGCAGGCATGCCCTCTGAACGATCTAAAGAACTACAAAAACAGCTCAATCCTGACACATTATATATTTATGACTTCGTGCATGTTCTCGTTTCGCCTGTTGTTACAGAACTTCTCACACGTCCGAATACATTAATACTTACGAGTACACGCAAAGTATCACCCTACTTTGGCTCTTTGGTAATCTACAAAGACCATATTCTTGCGAGCGCAAATAAAGTACCTGTAGGTTATACAACGGTGGCAATATTAAAGTGGCTTGTGTATCTCTTGCTCTTGCGCATTTCAGTTGTTACCTCGATAACTTATTTCGCATTTCTCGCAGATTCGGTGCTCGATTCTCATGATAATCTGATTGGCGACGCGGTGAATGCTGCACCACTGCCAAAGTTCTTTCTCAATATACATGACCATCTTAACCCCGAAAAGGTGAAAGGAATAAGATTGGCTCAATATGAAAGTTATTGGAAAGAACTTCAGAATTGCCCACAAGTTTTGATGCTAGATAGGTCAAAGGAATTTGCACCAGAATTAAGGGGATTTCCAATTCTTATTGATAACAAATATCGAGAAAAATTTCTTAATGAATGCAAAAAACTCGGCTATTTTGCCTGGACGATGTTTGAGGACTCCACATGGAAAAATGATAAAAATTTGGTATTACTCCCGATGGGTGGAGATTTTACCTTAAAAGACATACAGAATATCTCACGAATTGTGCTGAAAGCGTTGACCACGGCCGTACAATATGATACTATTACCGCATGAATACTGAAGTGATGAAAAAAGTCGCAACACAATTTGCTAAGGAATTTCCAGATATGGATGTACGTACCTCAGTAAGAATCGGTGATACCGTTGTTGCTCATACAAAAATTATTGTTATTAAGAAAGTCCAAAAAACTCTTACAACTGCAGAAAAGCAGGCGATGAAGAAGGCTCAAGACGCAGGGAAAGTGTTCAACGAAATGGAAAACCTTAAGTCTCAGCCCTTCCGCGGTGTTGTTGTAGCTATGAAAGGTTATGGCAATAATAAAAAGTTTGTTGTAAGAAAGATTGGTGCAGATAATGTTGGTGTCGAAAAAATCATTCCATTGTTCTCACCTGTACTTGAAAAAATAGAGATCCTTGCAAAAGGTAGCCCACGACGAGCAAAGTTGTACTACTTGCGAAATCGTGTTGGAAAGAGTGCCTTAAAGGTTAAAGAGAAAAAGACTGTTGCAGTTCCAAAAGATGCATCAGTTAACCCCGCTGCATAAATGCAGTATCCAGACTTCTCATTAGAATATGAACTTTTAAAGAGATACTCGATTGTTGCAGGTATTGATGAAGTTGGCAGAGGTTGTTTGGCAGGCCCCGTTGTTGCTGCAATTAGTGTTGTTACCTCAGAAAATGATTATTATTACCAAAGTGTAAGGGACTCAAAAACGTTATCTGAAAAACAACGAAACTCACTCTCACAGATATTAAAAGGGAAACTAACAGATTACGCTATTGGCACCGCAAGCGCAAAGGAAATTGACCAAATCGGTATCAGAAAGGCAACTCATAGAGCCATGCTCCGTGCCTATTGGAAACTTTCTGTTGTTCCTCAGGTAATTTTGATGGATGGCGAAAGTGCAACAATTCCAATATTTTCAAAAACATATCAATATAATTACGGCGATTTGCGTCACTACTCTATTGCTGCAGCGTCAATAATTGCAAAAGTATATAGAGATTCACTTATGCAATCACTAGAGTTACAGCAGCCTGGATATGGCTTCGATCGGCATAAAGGATATGGCACTAAATATCACTACGAAGCGCTCAAGAAATTAGGCTTAAGCAATTTGCATAGGCGTACCTTTATACATTAGTCATTTTCTTGCATTTAAACTTAGTACAGTGAAATGTACTGTTTCAGAGACTGGGAAACTTGGTCAAAGAGTGGTTGAATCACTTCTTTTAAAAAACGGGTATTGTTGTATTCAGCCAAACGTGAGAAAAGGTAAGTATGAATTCGATATAATCGCAAATAAGGGAGGTACACGGGCCATTTTCGAAGTACGAACGACCACCAAATCGCGATTACCCTTTGAAATATTCCCCCCTCTTAAGATTCTTACAGTCTTAGCCGGAGCACATCAATACTATCCAAGTGCAGTAGTTATTTTTGTACACGTTCTATATCAACTACAGAACGTCACAAAAATATCATGGTACTCAAGTCAAGATTTACTTTGATGCGAGACTACTGCGCCTGTGTTGGTGTCGGGGTTACCGTCACTGTTGGCGTTACAGTCTTTGTTGCTGCTGGTGGTTTCGTTTGAGTTGAGGATTGCTTCAATTTGTTAACTTCCTCAATTCTCTTATCAGCCAAAGAGGTAATTTGTTTCTTTTCGTCTGTGGTCATACTTTGAGAATCTGCAGCTTCTTTTTTGATTGCCTCAAACGCTTTAATCGCACCATCGTAATTTTGTTCTCGCGCAAGCATAATGCCGTCGATAAACTGTATTTGGAATGGTGTTCCAACTAACTGTTTGAGTATTGCAAGCTTTGACTTAATCTCGTTGTTAATTTGAGCGTCGTTGCCGAGTCGCAAGAGTACATCAACATAGAGATAGTTTGCGTCAATTGAATACTGATTAACTGCAAGCGCATTTCGAACACTTTGCACAGCAAGAGTATAAAGGCTAGTCGATTTCTCGTCGTCTGCAATGCCTCGGTAAGCTTGCGATACTGTGAGCCAGTAGTCGTAACGAACAGAGTTTTTACTAAGTAGATCTGTTACAGATTGGAGCATCATGTTGCGAACTTGTCGGAGTTCCTGCGAAGTATTCCTTTGCTCTTCGGTAAGTCCGTTGTAAAGGTCACTTGTTCCAAGAAGCGTACTTAATGAGAGGTAGGATAATTGTGCGCAATCTTTACAGTATCTTCTGTATGCAGATGATAGTGAGTATGCGTCACTATATGTTTGTAGGGCAGCTGTATCTTTTTTGGTGACTTGCTGACGTGCAACTGCATAACGCTGAATTGCTTTTGCATAGCCGACCATTGTCATTGATGGAGTTACTAAAGTTGTAAACATCACAACAGCGTAAAGTACAGCAGCTCCGAAGAGGATATTACCTGCCATTGAGCTTGATTTGTTTGTATAGGTAGATTCTTTAATATCTACTGCCCTAACTGAAGGAAGAAGCTCTGGCAAAGCTTCCACTTTGTCGAAGAATGCTGCAATTGCAACAAATAGAATTACCAATACTGCTAGTGAAGATGGGCCGACAAGTAGCGCGCCAATAGAGATAAGAATTACAGATACTTCTGGTAGTAGTGAGCTTTTTGAAGAAGCATTCTTAAATGCCATGATAAGAGTAACAACCAAGGCTGCGAACACAAGTACACCAAGTGCGCCATGCTCTAGGAATAACTCTGAAACGAATGTGTTTGGCTTGAAGAAGAAGGTATCGTTGCCATACTGCTGTGCGCTTGCGATTGGTCGGTATTGCATATAAAGATAAGGGAATGTACCTACACCAAAACCAACTAATTGACGCCACATTGGAGTGCTGGAATTCAAGAAGCTTTGCTGGATAATGCTGTTCGATGATTCGGCAGAAATCGCAATAGATTTTGCATCTCCTATAATACCTGCTTTCCACCAAATACCACCAAGTAGTGTTGCGAAAGCCATCACAATCGCAAGTACAGTTCCAAACATTTTGATTTGCGACGATTTTTGAGTCATAACGAGGGAAGCAATAATTGCGGCAACTACAACAAATACTACAATGGTGAGTAAGATTGGGGTAAAGGTTAAGAAGAAGACGTAGGAAGTAGTGATGGCAAGGAATAAGCCGACAATACCTCTTCTGTAAATTTCTACAGTTAATTCTGCACCCTTTTTATAGACCATTGAAAATTGCCATGCTGCAATAACTAGAGCAATGATATGGATGATTGTTGCTTGCTGTGCGCCACCTAACAATCCGGCTGGTGAGGCAGTTAAGAATGTGAAGTATTGTGAATATGATCCGAGTAATTTGTCATATACTGAAGTTGGAAGTAGATAACTCGCAAGTGATAGAAAATCAATAACAACAAGTGCAACAGGCAGAACAGAAAGTATACGCGAAACAGCCAATTCAAGCGATAGACCTGCGAGCTTCAAGACGAAATACATTACAACAACTGAAAATAGTACAAGAAAGCTTGAGCTAAAGGATAAATCATAGCCAAAGAGTGAATCTATTGGGGAAGCCGAAAGTATATACGAGAGTACAAAAACTCCTCCTAGCGCGGCAATCAGTGTGTTTGCTGTTGTTGCCGAGTAAAACACCATTCTCTTTTCTGCGAAAATGCGATAGGCAACATAAACAGCGAATAAGGCTACCCATACGACCAGAAAGAGGCTTCGTGCAAAGGTATATGTTGCAGAAGATGGAAGTTGCACAGCAGGGATAAGTACTCCGAACCAGAGCAAAAGTGAAAAGACATCAAAAGAGTCTAATCGAGGAATTTGAATGCTAAGTGGCTTCTTTTTGGCGTTTGTGTTTGCCATGCGGGCGAGAATTAAACTTATTGTTTCTTAATCGTGACAGTATAGCAGAAATAATAATAACCATACCAATACAAGCAAAGGCGAATCCCCAACCAATAACAATATACGACGTATCTTGCTTGTGAGAATAGATTGAAAGATCATCACCCAAAAGCGAAAAGGTTGAGGTTAACGTTGCGTTTGTCATAAAGCTCGATTCTACAGTTTCAGGGATTTGATAATTTACTGAAAGTGACTCGCCTGGAAGAAGCAAAAGGTTCGATTTTTTAGCATCTTGGTACAGCGTCAAATAGGGAGGGATTTTTTCAGTTAGCTGCAAAAGCAAATTCGCCTTTACAGGAACTTGCGCCGTGTTTGTTAGTGTTGTTGCGCATTGAACGGTGGTATTAGAATTAAACGAAAACGAAGGAGTACATTGCAAGGGAGATAGCTGCAATGAGTTGCTCAATGTTCCGAGTACTGCAGAGTCAGAACTATTTCGAAGTTCACCCAGGTTTGTGTAATCGAAAAGAGGGATAAAAAACTGTTGCTTGGTACTTACGTTTATCTCGTTTCCCTGCGGAATAATTAATTTAATCGCTAAAAATGAACTCTTTTCTTTAAGACAAGCAAAGGACTCTGGTGAATAATCAATCGTTATTTTGTACGATTCAGCATCAACTCGATTGATATGGAGAGCGTTAATAAAAAGATCACTCGGGCACTCCTTTTCTGTTAATGACTCACCTTTTTTTGTAATAGCAACTATAGAGAAATTCTGTGTAGTAAGGGTTACGCCTTTCGCATTATTAATTGTAATTTGTTGTGCCTGCGATTTGTCTGTAAATCTAATAAACGATGGGGAAAGTTTCATAAACTACCAGCCTCCTACTGCTGAAAATGATAACTGGTCAGTATAATCGGAAACTGAAGGTGCAGTAAGTGCTGCTCGTGCCCCAAGTGTATAAAGAATTCTTCCATTATCTATCCATGTAGGAGTATCTACGGTACAAATTCCTGAAGACGAAACTAAAGAACATGCTGCGAGTGTGTGTGATAAGGAGGATACGGCACCCACACTACTTCCTGCAACATCATAGGTACTACCAGAAATCATATAACCTTGTGAGCTACCGGATTGTGAAGCGTTCGTTTTTTGCAAACCGAAACCATCTTGGCTTGCCGGATTACTTAAGTCTTCACTTGAGCTTTGGAGCGTGTAATTTGTTGAGGTACTCCGTAGACCGCTGAATTGATCTCTGACATATAAAGCTACTCCTGCTTGCGCATTGGTTGATACCTCTAGTTTAATCCGCTGCGTTGTTAAAAACTTAGGGGTTTCCGGATTTAATGCTCCAAAATCCACCGTATAAGGAGCATTACTGTTAGCGTTTAAGTCTGCACCGATATCTATATCAAATGAGAGTGTTGGTAAAGTGGTAGTCGCTGTTTTTGAGGGGCCTGGTAGAGTTTCTGTAAAATCGCCGTGTAATGCGGTCGCTCTTATTTTGTATTCGGTATTGGGACTCAGGTTCATAAGGTTAGCACTGTTCCATGGTGTACTCTCCCACTGAGATTTTGTACGGTAGTCGCCAATAACTTTACTCGAATACGCTTTTAGTTGATGTGTCGTACCATCAACAACATAGATGGTCGACCAGTTATCTTTTGAAACTTGAATCGAATAAAGTGTATCGGCTGGGTTTCCTTGTGTATCGATTTGGAACATTGCTCTATCGTAGCAACCTCCCAAACCGCATTCTCCAACCATACCGTTGCCAGCGGGTAGTCCAACGCAGGTTGTTGTTCCTGAGTCTGTAGTTGTTTCGAAGCAGGTAAGCTTGGGCACATTGGCCATAAAAGTATATCCTTGTCCCGAACCGATTTTGTAAAGTGTTGAAGAAATTTGCCCGAACTCTAGCCCATTGCCACCCTGGACGAGTGACTTGTAATTTGTCGAACTCGCACTCCCCGCTACTGAGGATAGTTCTGGATCGATAAGTGTGTAATTGGTCGAATTAAGGTTCTCAGAAGCAACAGGATAAGACAAAAGGAGAGCGGCAACCACAAGTCCTGTAAGAAATAAACGTAGCTTCATATACAAATTATCCTACCATATTGGAGCGTGATATTATACAAAGTAATGAATCAACAATTTACTAAACTACGAATAAATACAGATGGCGGATCACGTAATAACCCAGGGCATGCAGCAATAGGTTTTGTGATTGCAACACTTGAGGGTGAAACTCTCGCAGCAGAAAAAAAGTATATCGGTATTGCGACAAATAACGAAGCTGAATATCAAGCAATGCTGTCTGGATTAACTCATGTACGAAACTTCTTTCCTCAGTGCCAAGAGATAGAGATTTATGCAGATAGTGAACTAATGATTAAACAGCTTATCGGTGAATACAAAATTAGAGAAGAGCATTTAAAGCGTTTTGCCGAAGCAATTAAAGTCCTCCTTCGTGAATTTAGTGTCGCGAACTTACACCATGTACTCAGAACAAACAATAAAGCTGCAGACAAATTGGTGAATACCGCCCTGGATGAAAGGCAGTTGTAGCAATTGCCTCTGAGCAGAAACCAGAGTAAAATGGGGAATGCAGCGCAAAAGGCTATTGAATATCACGACTTTGGTTACGGATTTATTTCTCAACGTAACTTCTTCAAAAGAAAAAGCACTAGTAGGCAGAAATATCTCAGACTTGATACTTTTAAAACCAGTTGGTTTTAGAAAACGCCTTCTTGCAATGAAAACAGGTAAGATTATTCAAGATGAACTGATCTTTATCATTGATGATACTCCCAAACGTTATTCAATGGTTGTTCGCAAAGGGAATGCAAAATTCATTTTTGTTCTTATAGAACTTGAACGAGTATACGCATTAATGGAAAATGTGGCGTTATATAGAAAATACGCATTCACCGACAATCTAACAGGTGCGCTTACTCGACACGGATACTGGAACGAGTTATTTGAACTACTCCATTACGCGGAAAAGGCAGGTCACAACATTGGAATCATCTTCGCAGATATCGATAATCTCAAAAAGATGAATTCAGATTATGGCTACAAAGGAGGAGACGCCCAAATCGCAGAGGTGAGCAAAACACTACGCCAAGCACTTCGTAAACAAGACTTGCTTGTGAGGCTTGGGGGCGATGAGTTTCTCGCACTCATGCCAATGAGAGCAAATGACCCACTCCAATTAGAAAAAATCGCTAACAGAATGCTTGTTGCAACTCGAAGAAACAAAGAACTTAAAACAACAATTTCGATTGGTCTTCAATTTATTACTACGGAGGCAATAACCAAAATCCTAAACAGTAAAGATGTTAAAAAATCCTGGGATTCGTATCTAGATATTGTTGACGAAAAAATCAGAATTGCCAAAAAGTCTGGAAAAAACGAGTTTATTTCCTCGCTCGCTTAAATAAAACAGTAAAAATATTTAAGCCATCTTGACTGGTTACAGAGATTCTTCCTCCTAAATCATCAACAATTTTTTTGACTATCGATAATCCAAGACCGTAACCGCTTTTCTTCTTGTTTCTTGAAGGTTCAAGTTGAACAAATCTTTCAAATATACGTTCTCTTTGGGCAACCGGTATCGGCTTTCCTTGATTTGTAACCGTAAGTTGAAGTTCTTCTCCTTTTTTATCAATAAAAACACTTATTGGAATTGTTTTATTTGCTTCTTTGACTGAGTACTTAACGGCATTATCCAGTAGGTTTTGAACAAGGCGACCTAGTATTACTTTATCACCCATAATTTTGGTGTTCTTCGCTTTTCTTACATATGTTATATCTTTGCCGTTCATTTTGGCATATGTACGCATTTGCACAATTTGTTCTGTTATTACTTGATGAAGAGATACAGGCTCAAACGTAGTATTTGATATAGTTGTAAGCTCTAAAAGGTAATTTACAAGACTTTTGAGTTGCGCAACTCCAAGTAATGCTTGTTCTATTGCATATCTGATTTCCTTTGGGGTCGCTGTATTGTCGTCTATAACGCCGTCTAAATTAGTTTGAATGATTGTTAAGGGTGTTCGTAGCTCATGTGCTGCGTTCTGTACAAATTCTTCTTGTGAAGCAAACGCTCGCTGAAGCCTTACTGAAAGATCATTAAAACTTTCTACTAACGCGCCAACCTCGTCACTCGACTCTGAATCTAGTTTTGAACCAATGGATTTAGAATCTAATTTTTCAAGTTCTTTCTTCAACTTTGTGATTGGATCTAAATACCTGCCAGATACGTAGTATCCGGCACTAAAACTAAGTAGCGCAAGAGGAATCAGTGCAATGAGGCTCGTCTTCTGTATGCTACGAAGATCATTAAGCCTCACACTTCTGATTCTTTCTTTCTCTTCAAATTTAAGTTTTTCAAAATCTTCAAACAATTGGACAGGAGCGCCACTGTTTGGGACAAATCTCACGAAATTTGGAACTGGGTCTCGTTGCATATTACTTGCAATATATATGTTGAGAGTTAGTACAAGTCCACTTGAAAAGAGAAAAAGAATACCCGAATAAAAAAATGCAAGCTTGAACCGAATAGTAGACGAAAATTTCACAAATGAAAAATAAAGTCCAGTAACATTTGATTTTATTCTATTCAATAATGTATCCATATCCTTTTACAGTTTTTATATAATTCTTCATTGGATCAATTTTTTTTCTTAATGTCTTAATATTCGTACGTACAGTTTGGCTAAAAGAATCGATATTTGCATCCCATACATGCTCAAGTAGCTCTTCTGCAGTTACCACTTTACCTCTTTGGCGAAGAAGGTACTCAAGTATCCCGAATTCTTTGCGGTTGAGTGGAAGCACTTTTTCTTCTTTAGTAACCTTAATTGCATTCGTATCAATCTTATATTCACCAAGTAGAAATATCTCTTCACTATTTCGCTTTGTTCGTTTTGTAAGAGAAGAAATTCGATACACCAATTCTTTCAAATCAAATGGCTTTGTGAGGTAATCGTCTGCTCCACTTTCAAAGCCTTCCCATATATTTTTTTGAAGATTCCTTGCAGTTAGCATGAGAATAGGAGTTGATTTACCTTTTTCTCTAAGTCGGTGTGCGACACTGAGTCCGTCCATACCAGGAAGATTAATGTCAAGTAAAATACAGTCATACTCATTCACTAGTGCCTGGCGAAGACCCATTTCACCATTCTCTTCATAGTCCACCGCATAACCTCTGCGTTCTAGCGTCCTTTTCAAAGGAATTGCTATAGCATTTTCATCTTCAATTAATAGAAGTCTCATTGTGCGAGTATAACGCGATTCGAGTGAAATTTACATGAACAACACGTATAATACACGATGAATATTTGGAAGAATTTAAAAGAGAAATCGCTGAACACAGGTCGCGCTTTTACAGTACTTGCACCAATGGAAGACGTTACTGATACTGTTTTTCGTCAACTCGTGGTTCAAGAAGGAAGACCAGATGTACTCATGACCGAGTTTACAAATTGTGATGGATTAGCATCACAAGGAAGAGAACGAGTTATTCATAGACTCTCCTTTTCACCTGAGCAACATCCGATTATTGCCCAAGTTTGGGGTCGTAAAGTTGACACATATCGTCAAGCGGTGTCGCTTGTTGCTGAAATGGGTTTTGACGGAATTGATATTAACATGGGTTGCCCTGTTCCAAAAGTCGTCAAAAATGGCGCTGGTTCTGGTTTAATCAAAGAGCCTGACCTCGCAAGAGAGATTATCCTTGCGGTTCGAGAGGCGATTGCAGAATCTGTAAACCCTCAGTTATCGTTAAGCGTTAAAACACGAATTGGCTTCTCGTCCATTCAACCTGATTGGGTAAAACATTTACTCGAACAACCGATTGATGCACTTACACTTCATCTGCGAACTACAAAGGAATTATCAAAAGTTCCCGCACACTGGGAATTAATGCCAGAATTCGTTTCGTTAAGGGATGCTACAAACAGCAACATAGTGCTAATTGGAAACGGAGATATTACAACAAGGGAGCAACTTGCAACATACAGAGCTCGATACAACGTTGATGGACTAATGGTTGGAAGAGGTATCTTTGAAAATCTGTGGCTTTTTTCTCCTGAAGAAATTCACAAAGAAGCCCGCGATCGAATTCTGCTTGTAAAATCACATATTTTGCTCTTTCAACAAACATGGGGTAATCAAAAGAATTTCGAAATGATTAAGAAATTCTTTAGAATCTACTTAAAAAACTTTGAGGGCGCAGCTCAACTTCGTCAATCACTATTGCAACTTAGAACACCAGAAGCAATGTTGCAGTGCATTGAACAAGCACTTATTGACCTCAAGTAGCGTGTTGACGTTCGTGCTTTAAAAGCCACTCTTTTCTCCATAAGCCACCACCATATCCAGTAAGTGAACCGTCTGAACCAATAATCCGGTGGCACGGTATGACTATAACGAACCTGTTTGAATGATTTGCTTGTGCAACTGCACGTACAGACTTCTCGTTACCTACTCGCTTTGCAATATCAAGATAGGAACGGGTATTTGAATACGGAACTTCAGTTAGCGCCTGCCATACTGATTTCTGAAACATAGTTCCTTCGATAGACATAGGAAACGTAAAGGTTTTTCGCTTGCCTTCGAAATATTCTTGAAGTTGAGCTATTGCTGTAAGCATCACACGAGAAAGTGTTTCATGTTTGTTCTGTATATTTTCGGTAAGTGATTGCTGAAAATCAATCGAATAAATATGTGTTGAATCGCCAGTGATTTCGATATTTCCGATTGGTGACGGAAGCCATGCTTTTTGCGTGTGTGCGGTGTTAGTCATATTTGACAGTTCTATGATTTATTCTATGCACAGCGTAACAAAACAAAAGAACAGTGTCAAATGTTCTTGACAATGTTCTACACGAAGTGCTATAAATGTTCTATGAAAAGATTACACGAAAATCAGAAAAGGTTGCTTGACCTCCTTTTGAAAAATCAAGCATATCCCCTCTCGATTCGTGA